>JAJFFO010000003.1 GCA_021776615.1 Robiginitomaculum sp.
CGAGTTGTTGGCATCCAATGCCAACGCTTTTGCCTGATCATGAAGACGCTTAAACGTCATCAGATGAATAAGAGCCTTTTCGAAATCGCCTTGTGCTTGATAGATTTTGTACGCCGTTTCATGCACGTGAATGTCTTCCACCGCCTTGGTCGCGACGTCCTCATTGGCAAAAAGCTGTTCTATGGTTGTTTGCGCATCTTCGAGGCGGCCGGTCTGTCTTTCTAGCTCCGCACGTGCATTCAGCGCGTTTTCAACATTGGCGTCGATACCGTCTACGCGCGCAATGGCCATCGCCTCGTCTATCCAGTTTTGCGCGGCGTCATAGTTTTTGCGGGCAATTTCGAGGTGGGCCAGATTGCCCAAAATCAATTGTTCAGCATTTCGCGCCCCGATGGCGCGCGCGCCGGTAATTGCTGTTTGATATTCTGCTATGGCGTTTTCATATTGCTCCATGTGTCGCAAGGCTATCGCCAGGTTTGCGTGTCTCGTCATTATGGATTGTGGCGTGAGGGAAGAAAAAGCGAGCGCGCGTGTGAGATGCTCTGCGGCACGTTCATATTGCTCGGCATCCAGATAAACACTGCCAATTACCGACAATGTAATTGCCTGCCTTTCTTCATCGCCAGCGGCCACATACACGTCATAAGCGGCGCGATAATGGATTAATGCTTCGCCGAGTTCCCCACGGGCGCGGGCAAGGCTTCCATGGGCATGATGCAGACCGCCGCGTTCAATCGAGGCGGGCGCCAGCGGGTAGGTTTGTGCGTGGTCGAGACGGGCGGATGCTTCACCATACCGTTCCAAGTTGACCAAAACCAATGCTTGTAATCTTATGCTGGTAACCAGTTTTTCAATCTGGAGTTCTGATGGCGGCAAGGTTCTGGCATAAGCTTCTGCCTCTTCGGCACCGCTCAGGGCATCGGGATGCTCATTGAATATGGCAATTCTGGCCTCTTCGATTTTGTCGTCCATAATGGTGAGAGCATTTTCGGTGCTTTCGGTGGTGATAGTGTTTTGAGCATGGGCGGCTGTTAGCGAGAAAATAGTAAACAAGGCCAAGGTAATGGCCTTCATCCATACTGGCCAGAATGGGTTTTTTCTCACGCTTTTCCCCTCAATTTATTGCGCATTTACCAAAAACGAGGCATATCCCCAGCCCTGTTGTCAAATACATGGCGATACAAAAAGATGACCTTGGAAAAATAAAATACAACCCCTGCCGAAAAACTTAATTTTTTGTTTTGCATGATTCGCATTTGGTTGGTTATTGCTGTTGGTGCAAATGGCAAAATTTATACGGCGGCCCAGCACGCGCATTTATATATTATCGCTGATTTTTGCCATGGTTGGATAAATGCCGCCGATCCGTACAAGTTTTGGTCGCGCACACCAAAACCGGCGCGGTTCTGCCGTGGATAAGGGCAATCAGCTAGGTCCAGAACCAAATGAGGGGCAGTGTGCATACCCAAGTGTCCCTTAGCTGTCCCTTAAATGCCCTTCATGCACGGCTTATGCACCAAAAAGTGCCCCATATTTACCACTAAAATTGGTCATATTGCCCCATATTGACCCCCGCAATTTTACCGTTGGACGACCCTTATCCCCACCAGTTTTGGCCATGGTAAACTGGCGCAATTTGGATATTAAAAGTGCCGTGCAGTTATTCCTGACGGGCGTCAATCCAGCGGTCAATCTTGGCTTCCAGCATAGCCATGGTCACCGCGCCATCGCGCAACACTTCGTCATGAAACGCACGCACATCAAATTTTTCGCCAAGGGCGCGTTCGGCGTTTTTGCGTAAGCGGACAATGGTCAATTCGCCAATTTTATACCCCAGCGCCTGTCCGGGCCAGGAGATGTAGCGATCGGTCTCAGTTTCGATATTGTGCAAGGCCAGTGCCGAATTATCCTGCAGGCAGGCCATGGCTTTTTCGCGGCTCCAGCCAAAAGCGTGAATGCCGGTATCCATGACCAGACGGCAAGCGCGCCACATTTCATAGGTCAGGCGGCCAAACTGGTCATAGGGTGTCTGGTACATACCCATTTCCAGACCAAGTTTCTCGGCATACAGCCCCCAGCCTTCACCAAAGGCGGTAAAATAAAGGTTTTTGCGAAATTCGGGCACGTTTTCGAGTTCTTGCGCTATGGCAATCTGGTGATGATGGCCGGGCACCGCCTCGTGCAGGGTCAAGGCTGGCAGTTCGTAAAGCGGGCGTTGGTCCAGCGCATAGGTGTTGACCATATAGCCGCCAGCGCGGTGCGCGCGGGCATCGCCGGGCCAATAGCGCGCCGTGGTGTAATGCGGGGCAATGGCCGCCGGGACCGGACGCACGCCATAAGGCAGGCGCGGTAAATGGCCAAACATGGAAGGCATTTGGTCGTCGGCTTTTTTGGCCAGCCAGGCGGCGGCGTTCAACAATTCTTGTTCAGATTTTGCGTAAAATTGCGGGTCTGTGCGCAGAAAGTTTAAAAATGCAGCGAAATCCCCTTCGAAGCCGGTTTGCGCAATAATTGCCTCCATCTCAGCGCGGATGCGGGCCACTTCTTTGGTGCCAACATCGTGTACGTCTTGCGCACTCATGGGCGTGGTGGTGAAGGCATGGACCAGATGTTCATAGTGCGCGGCACCGCCGGGCACCGACGAAATGCCCAGACTTTCGCGGGTGGCGGGGCGGTATTCGTCTTCCAGAAAGGCCAACAGCTTTTCATAGGCCGGGCGGACTTGAGTTTCCACCACCTTGCCAAGTTCGGCGTGCAAAGCGTCGCGTTCTGCTGGTGGCATGGAATTGGGCAGGGCCGCCAGGGGTGCGTTAAAGTCGG
The DNA here is from genome assembly GCA_021776615.1 of Robiginitomaculum sp. Lineage (GTDB taxonomy): Bacteria > Pseudomonadota > Alphaproteobacteria > Caulobacterales > Maricaulaceae > Robiginitomaculum_B. The sequence continues at coordinate 2,821 of JAJFFO010000003.1, forward strand.
CGGCAAAACCTTCATCAGCAATTGTGGATTTCACCGTAGCGATAACCGCATCGACCACCCGGTGCGGTTGGGTAATGCCGCTTTTCAATCCGGCGCGCAAATTGGCGCTGTGTTGGTCAAAAAAACCGGGCAGGGCGTTTAGTTTATCTATCCACGCTTTGGCCTGCGCGGTATTCTCGGCGCGGGTGGAGCGGGCGGAAAAACCGGGTGCCGTGTGAAAGCCGGAATCATTGGTGAATGGCAAAGCGGCTTCATCGAACCGGCTGCGCATAATCCGGTCGTTCAAAATGTGATTTAAAAGCCCAGCATTGACTTTGGCGTCTGCGGCCAAAACGCTTTGGTCAATGGCGGCAAGGCGTTTGGCAAAATCGGCATTGGCAGTATTACGCCGCTTTTGTGCCGCCGGACTGGCGTCGCCCCATTTCGCCAAGGCCTCCACATCGCCCTCCCGGCCAGCAAGGCCAGGGTTTTCGCGTAAATCAAAGCTGCGTAAATCTTCTATCAACGCACTCAGCGCCTGTTGCGCCGTCGGGGCTTTATCTTTCGCATTCGCACTGTTTGCGAATACCAGCAGAAAAGACGTGGCAATAGCTGCCACAATGTTCCGGTTAGCCATGAATTTTCTCCTGTTGGTGCGGTGAAATTGGACGCCGCGCATACTTGCGCACGACTTGTTTTATCTGCACTAAGGCCGAATGGAAAGCTTGCCTCTATCTGGCGTCTGCGCGCAAGGCTTTGAGCCGGTTCGCGACACCTTCGCCGAAATTTTTGCACAAGGCGTCGACCGCGGTGCCAGTCTGGCGGTTTTGCTGGATGGCAAGGTGATGGTGGATTTATGCGGCGGCTGGCGCGACACCAAAAAAACTCAGGCGATGGCCGCCAATACCTTAATCCCGGTGTTTTCCTGTTCCAAGGCGATATCCGCACTGGTGATTGCTAAAGTGGTTAGCGAGCGGGCATTTAGCTATGAGCAGACGGTGGCCTCTGTGTGGCCCGAATTTGGCGCTGCAGGCAAGGAAAGGGTGCGTATTGGCGAAGCGCTTTCGCACCAAGCGGGTCTTTGCGCTATCCCCGATGATTGGGAACCGCAGGACTGGTTTGATTGGGATAAAACCTGCGCGCGGCTTGCCAGTATGGAGCCCTTGTGGCCGCTGGGCGAAGGGTCCGGCTATCACCCGGTGAGTTGGGGTTATATTGCCGGCGAGATTGTCCGGCGCGCCACCGGGCGCACCATTGGCACCATTTTGCGCGAAGATTTGTGCGCACCGGCCAATGTGGATTTCTGGATTGGCCTGCCGGACGCCGAACATGAACGCATTGCCGAAATTTCCAAACCCAAGCGCATTCCTGATTTTGGGGAGTTGAACGAATTTCAAAAACTGGCATTTTTAACGGCATGGTCATCGCCCGGGCGGCGCGGCGGCGCGGCGTGGCGGCGTATGGAAATCCCTTCGGCAAATGGCCACGGCACCGCCCGTGCCATGGCTGAACTCATCAGTATATTTGCGCGTGGCGGAAAATTTGGCGGTCAGCAAATTATTGACGCCCAGACCCTAAGCGAGGCTATGTCGGAACGGGTTAGCGGCCAGGACCGGGTGTTACCGCATAATTTAAGCTTTGGTGCCGGGCTTATCCGCAACACTGCGGAGCGAAAAGTGTACGGACCCGGGTTGAACACCGTCGGCCATACCGGCTTCGGTGGGTCATGCCTGTTTGCCGATCCGGACCATCGTCTGAGCTTTGGTTATGCCACCGCCATGCAGGACGCAGAATTGGTCCGTGATGAGCGGGCCATGCGGCTTATCGCGGCGCTATATAGCTGTCTTTAAGTGGGTTTTTGCAGGACCAGAACCCGCCATTCGTCCAATTTATAATCACGCGAAAATACCAGCCCTTGTTCCTCATAAGCGGCGCGCACACTGTGGCTTTGGCTGTCCAAAATTCCAGACAGGATAAGGGTGCCGTCCGGGCTCACAGCGGCGCTAATACCGCCAGCCATAGCAATCAAGGGCAGGGCTAAGATATTGGCAAAAACAAGGGCGAACTGCCGGTCCGCCAAACATGCATGGGAAAATCCGTCGGCGACAACCATCTCTACGCGGTCACCAAGGCCATTGATAATGGCATTTTCTCTAGTCACCGCTATGGCAATGGGGTCGATATCGGTCGCCAAAACCTCAGCCTGTGGCAAGACTTTGGCTGCCGCAATAGCCAGCGTGCCAGCGCCGGTGCCAATGTCCAACACGCTGGTCGGAACGGTGTTTGCCAGCATATCATCAAACGCCAATAAACAGCCTTTGGTGGTACCGTGGTGGCCAGTGCCAAAGGCCTCGCCAGCCTCAATCAGGATGGAAATCAGCGCCGCATCGTCCGGTATGTGGTGATGGGCACCATGAACGAAGAAACGCCCCGCATGGACCACCGGCAAGCCTTCGAGGGATTTAGCAATCCAGTTTTCTTGTTGCAAAGGGGTGCATAGCAGCGCGTAGCCATCACCGAATTTGCAGGTGCTAGCGAAAGCGCGCGCCTCGTCTTCCTCGGCAAACAAGGCCTGTAAGCGGCCATCTGGCAAAACCTCTTCAAATACCGAAAGCGCCAGCCATAATGGCTCATCGCCCGACTGCTGCGCATCCGCCCATTGCTTGAGGGTTTCAAAAGGCCCGGTGACATTTACTTGCCACAAATCTGGCACTGCCGTCCTCATCGGGCGGGCCTGCGAAACGAAACTGTATTTGCTATCATGGTGCAGGCTAGCCGCGTATTGAGGTTGGCGATAGGTGGTGTCGCCAAGCATCTGCACCATTAGTGAAATGGTATGGTTGCTTAAGGGAAGTTATAAAATGGGTGCTTCGTGTGGCAATGATGGTGAAAATTTTGATGGGGCAAGCACAGCCTATCGGCGGGCGCTTTGGGCGGTCATTGCTATTAATGCCACCATGTTTGTGGTGGAAATGGTGGCCGGTTATGCGGCGCAATCCATCGCTTTGCGTGCTGATGCCCTCGATTTTTTTGGCGATACTATCACCTATACATTGTCCTTGGTGGTCATTGGCCATGCCCTGCAAACCCGTGCGAAAGTGGCGCTGCTAAAAGGTCTTAGCTTGTTATTGCTGGGGTTGTTTGTCGCTGGCAGCGCGCTTTGGCAGATGTTCACCCAAAGCGTGCCGGAAGCGCCGCTCATGGGTGGTATCGGGTTTTTGGCTTTGCTGGCCAATCTGGCCAGCGTGGTCATCCTGTTGCGCTTTCGCGATGGCGATTCCAATGTGCGGTCCGTGTGGCTGTGTTCGCGCAATGACGCCATTGGCAATGTCGCGGTTATGGTCGCGGCACTGTTGGTGGCCTTGTTGCATTCTCACTGGCCAGACCTGCTGGTGGCGCTGATGATGAGCGCGCTATTTTTGAATGCCTCTGTGCAAATCATAGGGCGTGCGCGAGAAGAAATGCGCAACACCCCCGATTAGCCACGGGTAATCTCACTCACATCATTTTGGTGGCACTGCCGGCTTCATAAGCGCTAATGCTAATGCCTGCTGGTTTGGCGGCCATTGCCGCTTCCATAAAGGCTGCCATATGCGGGGTTTGCATGTGTGCATCCAAGGCGGTCTGGTCAATCCACACCTCAAACAAGCGCACCCGCTTGGGGTCGCCAATGTCGACTGAGAAGCAATAATCAACACAGCCGCTTTCCTTTAGCGTCGCGCTGACCATGGTATTAACCGCATCGATCATGGGCGCGACCTCTGCTTCGGTTTCAAAGTCGATATATCCGCCAACTATAATCATTTTATTTTCCCGTTTTTAAAATTGCGCACTCAGGCCTTTTCAACAAACCCTGCCATAACTTTCTTATTTCCTGCCTTTTCAAAGGCCACGGTAAGTTTGTCGCCGTCAAGTATTTCGATGCGCCCATACCCAAATTTTTGATGAAAGATGCGCATGCCGTGTTTAAGCCCGTTTGAACTTTCCTTATTGGCGGAAACCCGGCGCGCCGTACCCTCAATGGTCTTAACGGCTGCCTTTTTTGCCTGAAAACGCTTCCAGCCGGGGCTGGCATAGGTGGAGCGGCCATCGTCAAACTGGCTAACCGTTTCCTCCACGCTATTACCAGCAGCCCCGCTTTGGCCATGCTGACCAGCTTGATTGTAATAGCCGGTGTCGGCACGGGCCTCCACGTGGTCGGGCGGCAATTCATCGACAAACCGCGAGGGCAGGACCGCCTGCCAGCGTCCATAAATCTGGCGATTGGCGGCGAAATAAATAATGGCTTGTTGGCGCGCGCGGGTAAGGCCGACATAGGCCAAACGGCGTTCTTCCTCCAGCGAGGCTTTGCCGCCTTCGTCTAGTGATCGTTGGGATGGAAATACGCTCTCTTCCCAACCGGGCAATATCACCATGGGAAATTCAAGCCCCTTGGCTGCGTGCAAGGTCATCAGGCTAATCTGGTCATCATCACGGCGTTCTACGTCCAATTCGGACACCAAAGATACGTGTTCCAGATAGCCTTCCAGCGTATCAAATGCGCCCATGGCCTGAATCAGTTCTTTAAGATTGTCCAACCGGCCCTGAGCCTGTGGATTTTTGTCATCGCGCCACATGGCGGTATAGCCACTTTCGTCGAGTATAATCTCGGCTAATTCGCCATGGGGCAGGCTTTTGGCGATTTCGCGCCAGCGGTCGATGTCGCCAACTAAAGTCCGCAGGCCGGTGCGCGCTTTGCCGCCAATCTCATCAGTGGCCAAAATATGCCGCACCGCTTCGGCCAACGGCACATTCATGTTCCGTGCTGCGGTTTGCAATTTTTGCACGCTGGTGGCGCCAATGCCGCGCTTGGGCACATTGATAATACGCTCAAAGGCCAAATCGTCGGCGTTTGAGCGCACCGCACGCAAATAAGCATGGGCATCGCGAATTTCAGCGCGTTCAAAAAAGCGCGGGCCGCCAACAACGCGATACGGCAGGCCAAGGGCGATAAACCGTTCTTCAAAAGCACGCATTTGCCATGAGGCCCGCACCAAAACCGAGCAATCGGCATAGGCATTGTCCTTGGAATGCCAGTTTTCTATTTCTTCGCAGGCGGCGCGGGCTTCCGCCTCGCCGTCCCAAACGCCGCGCACCTGCACTTTTTCGCCGCCTGAATCGCCGGTCCACAAGGTCTTGCCAAGGCGGCTGGTATTCGCCGCGATCAACCCCGATGCCGCCCCCAATATATGCTCGGTAGAGCGGTAATTGCGTTCCAACCGTACTACTTTTGCGCCCGGAAAATCCTTCTCAAAGCGCAAAATATTATCCACTTCGGCCCCGCGCCAGCCATAGATGGACTGGTCATCATCGCCAACCACACACAGATTGGCCGACCCGCGGGCCAGCAAGCGCAACCACAAATACTGGGCTACATTGGTGTCCTGATATTCGTCGACCAGCAAATAGCGAAAGCGCCGGTGATATTCGCTCAGAACGTCTTCATGTTTTAGGAAAATCGCCAAAGTGTGCAGCAATAAATCGCCAAAGTCGCAGGCATTGAGCGCCTTCAGGCGTTCCTGATAAACGCCATAAAGTTTGGCACCCTTGCCATTGGCAAAACTCCAGCCGTCTTGCTCGGTGACCTTATCCGGGCCGAGGCCGCGGTTTTTCCAATTATCAATCAAGTTCGCCAAATGCCGGGCGGTCCAGCGTTTTTCATCAATATTTTCAGCGGCAATCACCTGTTTTAGCAGGCGCAATTGGTCATCAGTGTCCAAAATCGTGAACGCGGATTTCAGCCCCACTAATTCCGCGTGACGGCGCAATATTTGCGCGGAGATGGAGTGAAACGTGCCTAGCCATTGCAGGCGCTCTACCGTATCGCCAATAATGCTGCCAACGCGATTGCGCATTTCGCGCGCGGCCTTATTGGTGAAGGTAACGCACAAAATTTCCCATGGCTGCGCGCGGCCCTGATTCAGAATATGCGCAAGCCGGGTGGTTAGCACCCGGGTTTTGCCGGTGCCCGCACCCGCCAACACCAAAACCGGGCCGTCCAGCGCTTCAACCGCTTCGCATTGTTCGGGGTTCAGTCCTTGCAGATACGGCGCTGGCCCGATTGGCGGTTTTGGCCGGGCCATTTCAGAGATTTTTTGAATGTCAGCCAAGATTTATCCATAAAAGCAGAATCGAAAACGAAGCATGAACATAACACACCATTACGCAAACGCACGGGGCCTCTGGCAGTTGGAAATTAGCGGCTAATGTTCGGCACCAATGGCGAAGAGTGTTGGTGAATTATCGCGTAACCAGTGCTTTGGCGTTTTCACATCATCGACTCGTTTAGCGACCTGCGCCCAAAACCGCGGGCTATGATTGTGCTCCAATAAATGCGCGACTTCGTGGGCACAGACATAATTCAGCACAAAGTCTGGCGCGCAAATCAGCCGCCATGAAAAATTTAACCGCCCATTGATGGAACACGAGCCCCAGCGGCTGGCCGTATCGCGCACGGTGATGGCGCTGAATGTGGTGTCCAAAGCGGCGGCATGGTGCTGCGCTCGTGCGGTAATGGTTTGGCGCGCCACGGCAATCAACGCCCGGTGGGTGCGCCCGGCAAAATTGGCAATATCCGGGCACGGGACGATGAAGGCATTATCCGCTTCGCGCGCCGTGCCGCGCCCGGCCTCGTGCCTGAGCTCTATGTCCCGGCCGCGCAGCATAATGCGGCCATTTGGCACGAACGGCATTGGCGGTGGCAGTTTTTGCCAATGCTGGTCAAGCCAGCTTTGTTTATCGGCAATCAGGGCATCGGCGCGTTTGCGGTCACGGGCGCGCGGCAATACGGCCACCGCTTCACGCCGGGCAGAATCCATTCGCAGGCTTATTTGGCGTGAACGTGGCCGGACCACATAACGAACCGGCACTGGCATTTAGGAGTTGTCGTGTTGGCGCATGAATTTGGCAATGCGCGGCTGAATATCAGTCCGAAAGCGCCGACCAGAAAACACGCCATAATGACCAACGCCTTCCTGCACATGGTCCATGCGCATTTTTGCCGGGATATTGACGCATAGATCATGGGCGGCCTGGGTTTGGCCAATGCCGGAAATATCGTCGTTTTCGCCCTCGACGGTCATCAGCGCCGTGTCGTGCAGTGCGCCGGGGTCGACCAGACGACCCTCGTGCATCATCTTGCCGCGGGCCAGAAGATGATCCTGAAAAACGTCCTTGATGGTTTGCAAATAGAATTCTTCCGTAAGGTCCATCACCGACAGATATTCATCATAAAAATCGCGGTGGCGTTCAGCGCTTTCGCCATCCCCGGCGACCAGATGGTCGAAGAATTTCTTATACGAATCCACATGCTTATCCCAATTCATCTGCATAAAGCCGGACAGCTGAATAAAGCCCGGATAGACCCGGCGCAGTGTGCCCGAATTGGGAAAGGGCACGGTTTTAATGACGTTGTTTTCAAACCAGTCAAGCGGCTTGGATTTGGCCAGATCATTGGGCACGGTTGGCGACAGGCGGGTGTCAATCGGTGAACCCATCAACGTCAGGCTGGCGGGCCGGGCGGGTTCGTCATCCTGAGCCATAATTGCCGCTGCCGCCAAGGCCAATGGCCCCGGTTGGCATACGGCGATGACGTGGGTATTGGGGCCGATATGGCGCAAGGCATCGCGCACATGATTGACAAAATCGTTGAGATCAAAACGCCCTTCAATGACCGGCACGTTGCGCGCATCCGTCCATTCGGTGATGTACACTTCATGTTCCGGCAAAAACGCCTCTACCGTGCCGCGCAATAGCGTCGCATGATGGCCAGACAAGGGCGAAATCATAAGCACTTTGGGGTCGTTGCGGCTGCTTTTGCCGGTCTTCGGCAGGTCGCGGGCAAAATGGGTCAGCGTCATCCATGTCCAGGCTTTGGCAATGGTCGGCGTGACGGTAACCTTCCGGCCATCAATAATGGTGGTTGGCAGGTCCCAGGCGGGGCGGCCATAGCGCCGTGTCGCCCGTTCGAACACATCGGCGCTGGCGGCCATGGAGCGCCCGGCCAACGTGCCCGCGAACGGGTTAAACGGCGAGGATACTAATTGGTGCGAATTTTCCGCAATTTTCCGCCACGGCCCCAAGGCCGCATGGGTCATTTCATAAGCGCTATACAGCATTCAACACCTCTTTTTGTTCAAATGGCGGCGCAGACATTTGGCGATGTCGTCGGCGCTGCTTAAATGGGTGAAAACCGCCGCATAGTCGCCGCCTTCATCCATAAGAAAAATAGCGCTGGTATGATCCATCAAATAATCATCCCCCTCGCCGGCCTTTTTGGCATAAACGGCGTAAGCTGCCGCTGCCGCCGTAATTTGTTCTGCGGTGCCGGTCAGCCCGACCAGACCGTCCGGGAAGCTAGGCGATGCTACATAAGCCGCCAGGCTGGCGACCGTGTCGCGTTCCGGATCGACGGTAATAAAAATCGGCGTGAATTTGGTTTTGTCCGCGCCCAGACTATCCAGTGCCGTGGCCATGACTTGCAAGGAATAGGGGCATATGTCCGGGCAAAACGTATAACCGAAATAAATCAGCAACGGTTTGCCCAAAAAGTCGGCCTCGGTCACCGTTTCGCCAGCGGTGTTGACGAGGGTGAACGGGCCGCCAACATTTGCCTGCCCGGTCTTTTGTTGTGCCGTTTGTGGTGGCTTTTGCATTAACATTTGCGCGGCAAAGCCAATGGCAATGACCAAAATTGCGGCAACCGCCACCCATCTTATGGTCCGAAGCGTCTGCGAGAAGGGGGAATTGTTCATAGGGGCACCATAGTGTGGTTGCGGCGCTGGGCCAGTTGTTTTTCAGTGCGCATCTCCCATAAAAGCATTATTGTCCCGTTATTGGGTTAAAATGAGTGACATTCATTGCTGGAGTTATCGCTAACGTGCGCAAAACTTATGATTCGGCCCTGATGGGGACGCCAAAAAACAGTTTTGGCATTCGCTCGCAAACCCTGATTCTGTTGCGCTGGGTTGCGGTTGCCGGGCAAACGGCAACGGTCTTGTTTGTGGCCTTCATTTTGCAGTTTGGCTTGCCGTTGGCGGCGTGCATGGGGGTTATTGGTCTCAGTGCAGGTCTCAACCTATTTCTCGGCACCCCCTATGCCAAAGCCCGGTTTACCGGGCAATATTTTACCCTCAACCAGCTGGTTTTCGACCTGTTGCAAATGGCCGTTTTATTGGGACTTACCGGCGGCTTAACCAACCCCTTTATCCTGCTTCTGGGGGTGCCGGTGGTGGTGGCCATTACTGCTTTACCGCGCCGCACGGCTATTGCGCTTGGTTTGTTGACTATAGCAGCCACCATTTTGCTTCAGGCCTTTGCCCTGCCTTTGCCATGGGCGGCGGGGCAAATGGCCAATATCCCAGCTTTGTTTATCTGTGGCCAGATTATCGCCTTTCTCACGGCGATTACTTTTATTGTGATGTTTGTCTGGCAGGTTACCGCGGATGGACGGCGCATACAGGCGGCTTTGACCGCTACGGAAGCGGTGTTGGCTAATGAAACGCGTCTGTCGGCCTTGGGCGGGTTGGCGGCGGCCGCGGCGCATGAATTGGGCACGCCGCTGGGGACGATTGCTCTGGTCGCCAAGGAGATGAGTCACGCTTTGCCGGTGGGCGGCGAATTGGCAGAAGACGCGCAATTGCTTGTCGAACAGGCGCAGCGCAGCCGCGAAATTCTCTCCAGACTGTCCACGCAGGGCGCCGAGAATGACCCGATATATGCGCAGATTAGATTGGCTGATATTTTGGAAGAAATCGCCGCCCCCTTGCGCAAAGCCGGGGCCTCTATCCATACATGCACTGCCCAACTTACACCTGAAAAAAGCGGCAATGCCATTATGCCGATTATGCGTCGCCAACCGGAGATTATCTACGCCCTCAGAGCTTTCGCCGATAATGCCGCTGACTTTGCGCAAAGCCGGGTTGAATTATGCGGCGCGTGGGATAAGGACAGGGTAGAAATTACCATTCGCGACGATGGGCCGGGGTTTCCCGAGGGCGTATTGAAAAAGCTTGGCGAACCCTATGTTACTACGCGTGCGGGCGGTGATGTGCGTGGGCATGGCGGCATGGGACTGGGGGTTTTTATCGGTAAAACGCTTATCGAACGGACCGATGGTGCTATAGTTTTTGGTAAAAGCAGCAAGTTGGGCGGCGCGAAAGTGCAGGCTAGCTGGCCGCGCGGCGTCGTGGAAATTAAAAATCAGGGGCAATGATATGGATACCAGGCCAACCAAACTGGACCTGCCAGACGACCATACTTTGATGATTTTGGACGATGACGGTGCTTTTCGTACGCGCTTGGGCCGCGCCCTGACGGCCAGAGGCTTTGTGGTCAGTGCGGTTGGTAGTGTGCGCGAGGCGTTGGACATATCGCGGCTTAACCCGCCGGCATTCGCGGTTCTTGATATGCGGCTTGATGATGGCAATGGCCTTGATGTGGTCGAGGATTTACACCGGCGACGCCCGGATTGCCGGGTCATTATGTTGACTGGCTATGGTAATATCGCCACCGCAGTATCGGCAGTGAAAGCTGGCGCGGTTGATTATTTGGCCAAGCCTGCGGATGCGGATGATGTGGTGAAGGCGTTGCTGGCTTTGCCGGGGGCGGTACCAGAGCCGCCGGAAAACCCCATGTCCGCTGACCGCGTGCGATGGGAACATATTCAACGGGTTTATGAATTGTGCAATCACAATGTCTCGGAAACTGCGCGGCGACTGAATATGCACCGGCGAACCTTGCAACGGATTTTGGCCAAGCGCGCCCCGCATTAAATTATTTTATCGTGGCTAATCGCCCAAACTGCCCAGTAAATCGCCCAGCGGATCGTCACTTTTTGCCGATGGGGGCTGTGGCGGGGCGGGTTTTGGTGGTGTGGGTGAATTAGCGTCGGCCATCGCAATGCTTTGTGCCGGGTTGGGGGCGCTGGCAATCATGATTTCAGCCTGCGGAAAAGCCGGCAAATCCGGCGGCGCATTTTTAAGCGCTTCCTTCATATAGCTTTTCCAAATTTGTGCGGGCAGAGTGCCGCCGGTGATTTTTTGCATGGCGCGGTTTTTGTCATCACCGACCCAGACCCCGGCAATATGACCGCTGGCATAGCCGGCAAACCAGGCATCGCGAAAGTTATTCGTCGTACCAGTTTTCCCGGCGCTAACCCGATTGCCAAGACTTGCACTGCGCCCGGTGCCATCCTTCATCACCCGTTGCAGCATGAGGTTCATCAAATCATGGGCGCGCGGGGTTAATACCTGGGTTAATGGGGGCACTTGGCGTTCCCACAAAACATCACCTTCGCGGGTAGAGATGCGCAATAATCCATAAGGCTTGGCCAGATAGCCACCATTGGCAAATGGCGCATAGGCGGAGGTCAATTCGATTAAACTGGTGCCGTTAGACCCCAATGGCATGGAACGGGTAAGGCCGATGGGTGAGACAATGCCAAGCCGGTGTGCGGCCTGAGCGATTTTTGCGCGCCCGACTTCATTGGCGACGCGCACCGCCACCGTATTGGTAGATTTTGCCAAGGCGGTAATCAGCGCCATATCACCAGCATATTTGCCGGAATAGTTTTGCGGCTGCCAATCACCAAGGGTGATGGGCGCGTCTTCGCGCACCGTCCATGGTGACAGCCCGGCTTCAATCGCTGCCAGATAGACAAAGGGTTTGAACGCTGATCCCGGTTGCCGATTGGCCTGGGTGGCGCGATTGAACTGGCTGTCCGCATAAACAAGCCCCCCGGCCATAGCGCGCACCGCCCCATCGCGGTTTAACGCCACCAACGCGCCTTGATTGGCACCGCGTGCGCGGGCTTTGTCGTCCAGCACACTGGTCAGGGCATTTTCGGCGGCCCGTTGCTCGCCAAGGTCCAGAGTGGTCTCAATCAGTAAATCAGCGTCCACATCACCGGTGAGTTCGCGCACTTTTGGTGCCAGCCAGTCAACGAAGTAGGAGGCTGCAGGGCTGGCTTGCGACCGGCGCACATGCACGGGCTGGGCAAAGGCGGCATCGCGTTCGGCGCCGCTAATGCGCTTGGTACGAACCATCACATCGAGCACAATAGTGGCGCGGCGTTCAGCGCGGGCAATGTCTGCGGTGGGGCTATAGCGATTGGGGGCTTTGAGAAGGCCGGCAATCATTGCTGACTCGGCCAAGGACAATTCGCGGGCGGGTTTGGCAAAATAGCGCTGTGCCGCCGCTTCAACCCCCCATGCGCCGCGGCCAAAATAGACCCGGTTGAGATAGAGGGCGAGAATTTCTTTTTTGGTGAAGCGGCTTTCCAGCCAAAACGCCAACAGCACTTCTTGCGCTTTGCGCTTATACGTGCGTTCCGACGTTAAAAACAGGTTCTTGGCCAATTGCTGCGTCAACGTAGATCCGCCTTGCACCACCCCGCCCTGACGCGCGTTCTTTATCGCCGCGCGGAACAGGCCGATAGGGTCAATACCAAAATGGTAATAAAACCGCCGGTCCTCAATCGCCAACACCGCGTCAATCAGGTGCTGCGGTACTTCATCCACATAAATCGGGGGCGCATAGGCTGCCCCGCGCACGGCGATTTGGCGGCCATTGGCGTCGACATAGGTGACACTGGGTTGGCGTTCCACTTCCCAAAGTGTTGAGGTGTCGGGCAGGTCAGAAGCCAGGAAAAATAAGCTACCACCACCAATGAGGCCAAGCCACAGGCCAGCAACCATGCCCCAATATACCATACGCCCAAAAATGCGCCGCCAATTGCCAGGATTGGCTTTGCGTTTTCTTGCGGCGGGTTTTCGGCGGCGCGCTGGCTGCCCCGTTCTTTTGCTTGGGGCGGCCTTTTTGGTTGGAGCCGGGTTTTTGCGCGTGGAAATGCCGGGGCGCGCGCGCTTTAACGGCGTTTTTGGGCGATTGTTCGCGCGTCGTGGCATGCTTGACCCCTTAAGGCGCTGGCTATGGTCGAAGAGGCGTGGATTTTCGCCCAAGCCTTGTTAAGGCAAGGTGAATCTATGGGTGAATGTGGTACTCACTTGCTGTTTTACGTTAAGTTTTCTACACTATGCAGTATGGCAATCGTAATCACCTTGGACATCATGCTGGCGCGGCGTAAAATGAAAGCCCGTGATTTGGCGGCACAGGTCGGTATAACCGAGCAGAATTTGTCGCTTTTGCGCACAGGCAAGGTCAAAGGGGTAAGGTTTTCGACACTGGAGAAAATCTGTGCGGCGCTAGAGTGTAAGCCCGGCGATATTCTCGATTATGATTTTGTGGCCGAATCAGAAACCGATTGAAGCGCGTCTGGCCCCGCTGATTCTGCGTCTGATTCGGGCTCACTTTGCGGCAAATCCAGCTTTTCACCGGGGGCAAAAACGATAATCTGCGCGCCAACGCCGCCTTTGGCTGGCTTGGATGGTCCCAAAAGCGAGAGCGCGCCATTGGGTCCGCGTTCGGCTACCAAATTGCTGCCCTCGGGCAAAGCCACGCGCATGGTGTCAAGGTTCAGAGTTTCACTCAGCGTGACATTATGAAACCGCCAGCCTTGCCAATAATTTTGAATAAGCGAGTTCCACGCCCGGCCACGCTCTATCGCCGTTCGCCCACGCGCGGTGAAGGCAATGCCCTTTTCATTGTCCTCATTTTCAGTGTAGGCGCTGAGCTGGAACACCCTATGGCGGCCTAATTCCGGAGCAAATTCAACGCAAACAAGGGCATTATAGGCTTCGTTGGACGAGGCGGCGAGAAGGCTGCTAATCTGCGCATGATCCAGTTTTTCCTCGGCGCTTTCCGACAAAATTTCACCGTGGAATACGGTAATCCCAGCCAAGCGCGCCGGGCGTAGGCTTTGCCAAGACTGGTCGGCCAATATAACCGGCACCTCGGCCTCGCCCAGTGCTTTGGCCAAGGCAATGGTCCACGGATTAGCCCCGACCAGCAATAAACCTTCAGGACCGGCGCGAGACAGACCCAACAGCCGCGATAAAGGGGTGATGGAAAACCCGTGCAAAACCACAGTGGCGAACACCATGGCAAACACTAAAGTAGTCAAAGCCGAGGCATCGGCACGGCCTTGCGCCGCCAATTGGGTGGCAAAATAACCAGCAACCGCGACGGCGACGATACCGCGCGGCGCAATCCAGCCAATGAGAAGGGTTTCGCGCCAATTTAGCTCTGAGCCGAAGGTGGAAATCCACACGACCAGTGGCCGCACCACGAACAACATCGCCCCGACAAAAGCTAATACCCGCCAATCAAAGGCAGCAAATTCTGCGGGTTGTAACCCGGCAGTCAGGGTTACGAACAGGCCGGACACCAGCAAGATGGCAATGCCTTCTTTAAAGCGGCGTAATTCTTCAATGGCGGCAAAACGGATATTGGCCAAAGTTACCCCCAGCGCCGTTACGGCGACCAGGCCGGTTTCATGGGCGATTTGTTCGGCAAAGACATAAACCCCCATAACTGTTACCAGCATAAGCGGAGCTTTGAGATATTCCGGCACCCAGCCACGGCGAAACGAAGCGGCAAGGGCAAAACCAGCAGCGATACCTACTGCGACACCAGCGGCAACCGCCAATACCAGCACGATCGCCGCGCCTGTGCGTCCGCCATCATGGCCGCCGGCAATTTGGCCGCCAAGGGTTATAAATTCAAAGATTAGCACGGCAAAAACAGCGCCCAGCGGGTCGTTAATAATGCCTTCCCATTTTAGCACCGAGGCGGGGCGGGCGCTAAGCCGCGCCTGACGCAGCAGCGGAATAATAACCGTCGGCCCGGTGACCACCAAAAGGCCGCCCAAAAGCGCCGATAAATCCCAAGGCAGGCCCGCCACATAATAGGCAGTGCCAGTGCCCAACAACCAGCCTAGGGGCGCACCAAATATAACCAGCCTTATTACCGCGCCGGAAGTGGCGCGGATTTCGGCAAAATGTAGGCCCAAGCCGCCTTCAAACAAAATCACCGCCACGGCAAGGGCAATGGCCGGGCGCAAAACCTCGCCAAAATCGCGCGCTGGCGCAATCAATGGCTCGCCCAATACCAGGGCCGATAGTGGGCCTAGCATTAAGCCGGCAATGCTCATCAGCACAATAGCTGGCCATTGCAAGCGCCAGCCCAGCCATTGGGCACCAATACCGGCACCAACAATCAAAGCCAGCTTTGCGGTCATGTCGAGGGCGAGATGAAGTTCCATAACGCCTTATAGCGCGCTGTGGGCAGGACGCCATAGGGGTTGAGGGTCGGTTTTGTAATTCGGCAAAGCCTCTCGCCGTGCCAGTGCCCAGGCGCTATGATGTTGATTCGGTATAGCGCGTCGCAGTAATTGCCTTGTATAGACCCGCAAATTATTCCGGCGACGGTAAAAATATGAGTGCACAATCGGTATCCATTATTGTAACGCTTGGCGCGGTTTTTTTCGCTATTGCAGTGACATTGTGGGCGGTACGGCTGACGCGCAGCGTGCGCGAGGCAAATTTGCGCTGGCGCCGCCGCGCCGAAAATCTGGAAAGTAAAATCAGCCATGCGGATTCGGTGTTTGCTGCTCACCCTGGTCTGGTGATGGTCTGGGCAGATGCCGCCGGGGCCAAAGAAGGCGCGTGGGGGGCACCGCGCATTTATGGCAGTCAGGTGGCGTTGGGTAGCATGCTTAAATTTGCCCAGACCACGGCGGCGGTAGATCCGGCAAATGGCATATTGGAAGGCTTGGCAAATTATGAGGCGCGCGATTCTGGCGGGGCAGAAACCACTTTGCACCAACGTCTTAAAGCGCTGCACAGCCGGGGCGAACCGTTTTCGCTGACGGTCATTGGCCCTAATGGGCGGTTTTTGGAGGCCGATGGCCGTGCTGCCGGGCCGCAGATTGTGCTGTGGTTGACCGATTCCACCATTAAAGGTTTGGAAGAATCCGGTGCGCGCGGGCGGCTGGAAGAATTGCGTCACGCCATTGCCAAAGACCCGGTCGCCTTTATCGACATGTTGTCCAAAGCGCCGCAGCCGGTATGGCGATTGTCCGCCGGGCTGAAATTGGAATGGGCGAATAATGCCTATTTGCAGGCGGTGGAAGCGCAAAGCCTGGACGACGCGCTGGACCGGCAATTGGTGCTGGACCCCGGTATTAAAACCCTGGCTAAGGCCGTAGTGGAAAGCGGGGATATGCATGAGAGCGTGCAGACCCTGGTGGTTGGCGGCAAAAACCGTCATTACGCCCTGTCTTGCTTTGCGGTCTCTGGCGGCGTTGCCTTGATTGCTAACGATATCTCAACGGGCGAAGCCATGCGCGAAAACCTGCAATTGCAAGCGCGCGCTCACGACGAAACCCTCAATCATTTGGCTGATGCGGTGGCGGTTTTCTCACCAGAGAAAAAACTGGGTTTTTACAATACCGCCTTTGTCCACTTATTTGGGTTGGACGAAAATTGGCTGCAAACCAAGCCCGACCATGGTGATTGGCTGGATTTTTTGCGCGAACGGCGGCGTATTCCGGAACAGGCAAAATTTCACGAATGGAAGCAAGCGGAATTGGCCCATTATCTGGAAGGCGCGGATACCGAAACCCCGGACGAAATGTGGCCATTGCCTGATGGGCGGATATTGCGGGTAACGCGCCTGCACCGGCCCTTGGGCGGCTTGCTGTTTATTTTTGAAGACATGACGGTTCAGGTAAATTTGAAGGCGCAATTCACCACCTTGATTGACGTGCAAAAAGCCACGTTGAACAAATTGACCGAGGCGGTGGCGGTGTTTGGGGCCGATGGTCGCCTGCGTCTGCACAACGCCGCGTTCGAGACGTTTTGGCAATTATCGTCCAAGGATTTGCTGGAAGGTGAACCATTTGATATTATTGCCAAAAAATGCGCTGGCCTGCAAAGTGATGCGACCTATTGGGCGGCTATGAAAGCACGAATTACCGACCCGGACCCGGAAGTTCGCCGCCATCGAACCGGCGAAATAAAACGTGTTGATGACAAAGTACTGACCTGGCTGTCGCACCCGCTACCCGATGGGGCCAGTGTGGTGGCATGGTCGGACGTTACCGATAGCAAGCAAGTCGAAAAATCACTCAAAGACCGCGCCGAAGCCATTCAGGCCGCCGCTGATGTTAAATCGCATTTTGTCGAACATGTTTCATACCAGGTGCGCGCTCCCTTGACCACGATAAGCGGCTATGCGGACTTGCTTGAAGGCGGCTATGCCGGACCATTGAATGACAAGGTCAAAGGCCCGGTGGATGCCATCCAAGCGGCGGCGGAACAATTGGCGACCATGTTAGAGAATATTCTGGATGTGGCGGCGGTCGAGGCAGGCACGTTGGCGCTTGACCTTAAGGATGTGGACCCGCACGCCATTATTGAGGGTATGGTTGCCTTGGTGCAAACCCGGGCAGAACAAACCCGCGTGCATATTAAGGTCGATTGCCCGGACGATATTGGCAAATTGCGCGCTGATGGGCCGCGCCTGAAGCAGGTACTTTATAATTTGATGCGCAATGCGCTGACCTATACCGAGGCTGGTGGCACCATCCATGTTGGCGCGGCAGAGGAGGATTCGCTGGTGCGTTTTTGGGTGGCTGATGACGGCATCGGTATTGACGAGGAAAAGCGCGCCCAGGTGTTTGAGGAATTTGAAAGCGGCAGTCGCGGCGGTGCCGGACTTGGTTTGGCGTTGGTGCGCTCCTTGATTGATTTACATGGCGGGTTGGTCAGTTTGGAATCTGAAGTCGGTAAGGGTACCAAAGTTACCTGCCTGTTGCCGCGTTTGGCGATTACCGATAACGCGCCGCCCGAATTACAATTGCGTCGGCCAGTGCCGGAAGTTGAGGGCCAGTCCGCGCCATAATTTGCGTCTGGTTGCCGGCTTGTGTCTTGACGTTTGAATCGGTGGGGTCGAGTGTCTGACCATGGATTGGGATAAACTTAAAACCTTTCAAATTGCCGCTGATAGCGGTTCTTTAACGGCTGCGGCAGAGCGTTTGGCATTGTCGCAATCTGCGGTGTCGCGCCAAATTGCGGCATTGGAAGAAGATCTGGGCATGCCCTTGTTTCATCGCCATGCGCGCGGGCTTTTGCTTACCGAGCAGGGACAGATTTTGCAAAGTACGACCGCGGGTATTTCCGAACGTGTGGAATTGGCGCAGTCGCGATTGCGCGATAGCCGTGAGAAACCTTTTGGACCTTTGCGGATTACCAGCACCGTGGCGATGGGGTCTATTTGGCTGACCCCGCGGCTAGTGAAGTTTATCCGCGATTACCCCGATATTGTGCCTAATCTTATGCTCACCGATAAGTCGCTGGATTTGGGAAAATTGGAGGCTGATTGTGCCATCCGCTTATGGCGACCGACCCAGGTGGACCTTATCCAACGCAAACTATTTACCGTGGGCCAAAGCCTTTATGCGTCGCGCGATTATTTGAGCACGTGTGGAGTGCCACGCAGTGTTGATGAATTGGATGATCACCCGATCATTCTCTATGGGGCCACCGGGGCATTGCGCAATGTGGACTGGTTGGCAGCTTATGAGCGCGACGAAAATGATCCGCGCAAACCGGCCCTTATTCTTGATAATATTTATGGGGTGATGAAAGCGGTGCAATCGGGTGCTGGTATTGCCAGTCTGCCCAATTATGTTGCCAGTGATAATCCGCAACTTGTACGCATTTTACCCGAAGTTTGCGGCCCTGAGTTCGATATTTACTTTGTCTATCCGGAAGAACTGCGCCGTTCCAAACGGGTGACCGCTTTTTCCGACTTTCTAACCAGACAGACACGGCAATGGCAAAGCGACAATAGGCGCTGATCGTTGGCTAGGTTTGGGGGGCCAGGTTTTGGGGCTTGGTTTTAGGCCTTAGGGAAAAATGTGTTTCAGGCGTTGCGCAAATCCGTCCATGCGCGTGCGCCAATGCGGGTGGCAGGCGGCCATGAAATCATGCGAAGCCATGAGGCGGCCGGGAATATCGGCAAAAAATTTCTTGCCATAGGTATCGATGAATTGATGACGCCGGGCGGCGAAGCCATCGCCAAGCACTTTGCCGGCACCCAGTGGCACGCCATCATTGGCATAGTATTTTTTGTAATGGTCGTGGCCGACCCCGAGGTCTACCTGTTCAATACCCATGGTGTCGGCACGGCGCATAATGCCTTCAAGCAGTAAAAGCCCCGGCGAGTAGCGAGCAAAAGCCGGATCATAGGCGACAATCCATGAATGATAAATGCCTGCACTTACCAGGCCAATTTCGGCCGCCGCAGGCTTGTCGCCAAAATAGATCACATTCAGCACGGCGCGCACCGGGCCGCGTTCTGACCACAGGCGGTGCAGTAATGTGCTGATCCAGTTTGACGCTAAAATATCGCATTTGCGGGTGCGCCGAAACTGATCATGCTTCCATTGCATGAGCAGTTCAAAAACATTGCTATCACGGGAATCGAGTTGAAAATCCACTTTGCCATGATCGCGTATGGCATTGCGAGTACGCTGGCGCATCTTCTTAAAATGCTTGCGGTGGGCGCTTTCTTGGGCGGTAAAAAATTCGTCAATGCCGCCGCTCAAATTTGCAATATGGGCGATGTCCTGCTTTTGCGTCGCGGTTTGTAATTTGGTTTTGGGGTCGTTTAACGCGGTGAATGCAAACACGCTTAGACCGGCATCGGCCATGATCGCCTTCATGTCGGCATTAAACCCCGGCTCGGTGATAAAGGCCTGATGATCTGATAAAGGTGCCCCCAATGGACGCGCATAACCACCCTTGCATTTGTGAATGCCCAAAATGCCGATGCGTGCATTTTCGTCATGAGCGACGATGATGCGGGCATCGCGGCGTTGCTTACCTACGGCGAGGGCGAATTCAGGCGTCAGGAATGGGTTGGCCCAACTTGCTTGCGTGCACAATGCCGCTTGCCACCGCGTCATAATATCAGCAGGTAGCTTGCTAGGGTGGTATATGGTGACTGATTGCAACATATGAAAATCCCGACTTGGCTTAAAATTACATAGACGAGGTTTTAAAAGCAATAATCGCGCCAGAGGCGAATTTCATATTGGGACAATGAGTAAAAGGGGAATGTTGGCGTCGCGGGCGGTTGTGAATTCGCGCCTAAGAGTTAACCCAAGCCATCATTGGAGAGTTTGAACACCAGATCGGCTTTGAGTTGAACATCCCCCAATTTGCCCGGGATAGTGCTTAATATGCTTTGCGCATAATAGCGCGCCAATGCGATACGGTCTTTGGCGAATGCTACTTCCTGCCCATCCTTGATCAATCGCCGTGCGGCGACCGCGCCAATTGCCAGAAAATACCCGCCTACGGTTTCGCAGGCGATTGTTTGATAAGGCGTGGCCGCGCTTAAAACATCGGCGTGTTCGCGCTGTGGATCGCGCAGCCAATTGGTAGCTACTTCCAGCGTATCAACGGCATTGGCCAAATGCGCACCAATGGCGTGCAAATCTTTTTTCGCCGAAGCCGCACAATCGTCCACGGTTAGGCGCATTTCCTCAATCAATCTGGATATCGGATAACCGCCCATCATGTTTAGCTTGCGGCCGACCAAATCAATCGCCTGAATGCCATTTGTGCCTTCATAAATCGGGGTGATACGGGCATCACGAAAATGCTGAGCCGCGCCGGTTTCTTCGATATAACCCATGCCGCCATGCACTTGCAGCGCCAATGAGCTGACCTCAACACCAATTTCCGAGCCATAGGTTTTAGCCAAAGGCGTGAGCAGTTCTTCGCGCGCTTTGGCCTTTTTGCGCTCGTCCTCATCGTCGAGGTGAACCGCATAATCAGCGGCCACGGCGCAGGCCAGACAGATTGAGCGCGCGGCGGCGATTTTGGCTTTCATGGTCATCAAGCTACGGCGCACATCCGGGTGGTGGATAATCGCTGCCGGATAGTCTTCAACACCCACGGCGCGGCCTTGAGTGCGCTCACGGGCATAGGTTAACGCTTGCTGATAGGCGCGTTCGGCAATGCCCACGCCCTGTGCTCCGACATTGAGGCGCGCAGAATTCATCATGATGAACATCATCGCCATGCCCTGGCCTTCAGCGCCGATGAGCCAGCCTTTGGCGCCGCCATTGCCTCCATATTCCATAACGCAAGTGGGGCTGGCATGAATGCCCAATTTGTGCTCCACGCCGATAGCGCGTGCATCATTGCGCGTGCCCGGTTCACCATTTTCATCGAGTAAAAACTTTGGCGCTAAAAATAACGACAGGCCCTTAGTGCCCGCCGGGGCGTCCGGCGTGCGGGCTAATACCAAATGTACGATGTTGGGCGCGCAATCATGCTCGCCCCAGGTGATGAAGATTTTTTGCCCTTCAATCAACCATGACCCGTCGCCTGCAGGCTTGGCCATCGTGCGCAGTGCGCCCACGTCCGACCCGGCCGATGGTTCAGTTAAATTCATGCTGGCCGACCATTCCCCGCTCATCAGCCTTGGCAAATATAGCTTTCTTTGTTCGTCTGTGCCAGCGTGGGTGAGCACTTCGAGCGCGCCCATGGTCAACATGGGGCCGAGGCCAAATGCCATATTGGCAGATTGCAGCATTTCCTGAAAAGCTACACCAAGGGCACCGGGCAGACCCATGCCACCGTCTTTTTCATCAAAGGACAGGCCTTGCCAGCCGCCTTCGACAAATTGCCCATAGGCTTCTTTAAAGCCGGGGGCGGTGGTGACTTCGCCATCTTTGAATTTTGCACCATAACTGTCGGCACTGTGATTAAGCGGGGCCAACACGCCAGCGCAGAACTTGCCGCCTTCTTCCAAGATGGCCGCCGTCAGGTCGGACGATAATTCCGGATAAGCGCCGGTGGTTTTGAGGCCATCCATGGCCACCACATCTTCCAAGATAAAGCGTAATTCTCTGGTTGGTGGGGTATAGGTCATGGGGGATTCCTCTTTCTAGAAGATAAGACTAATAGCACCGGCCTGTGTGGAAAAG
The DNA here is from genome assembly GCA_021776615.1 of Robiginitomaculum sp. Taxonomy (GTDB): domain Bacteria; phylum Pseudomonadota; class Alphaproteobacteria; order Caulobacterales; family Maricaulaceae; genus Robiginitomaculum_B. Next base: position 24,743 of record JAJFFO010000003.1, read on the forward strand.
AAAAAACAATGGAATTTATGCCACGTATCAGCGAAAGTGCGCCGGTGCTTATCATCAATATCGGATGTACTTATGCCAAATGATGTAAAATCAATGTTTACGCCGCACGTTCGTTGGTGTGTGCACCGCGCCATTGTGACCATGTTGATGGTCGGTCCGCTGCTGACCGTGATTAATCAATGGGAGCGGCTTTGGCCTTTTGATCCGGTATGGTGGAAAGTTGCGCTTACCTTCGTGGTGCCGTTTTTGGTGTCGTTGAGCGGCTCGCTGCCCGGTGGCAGGGTAGGCGGGGGCAACAAGACCTAATCCAGCGGGCGTGTCTCACCGGGATTGGTAAACAGGTCAGCTTCCGGGTGCTTTTGTTGAAACGCTTTGGAATCGGTGGGGACGTGCACACCTATATAATGATCTGCATTCAAATGCTCATCCATGATTTTGTGGCCTTCTTCAGAGTCAAAGAACCAATAAGGCAGCATAGCCAACCGGGTTCGTTTTGTTTGCCAAAAACTATGTAAAGGTCCAAAAAACTTTTCCGCTGGATCGGCATCACCAAAATGCATCACCCGGGTTTGGTCATCCAAAGCCACCCGATAGACATAGTTTTGTATATTGCCTTGCCTCGGGCCGCCTGCATGGGGGATGCGCACCGCCTCTATGGCCACGCCTCCAATGTTAAAGCTGATCGGGGCATCCTTTGGGTTAAGTGTCAGTGGTGTTATGCGGGCAAATAAGCTCGCATCCTCATCGCCAGCAATGGCTTTTAGAGCGTCAACGGCCTGCTGGCTGGCGACAAGCCGCGTGTTTTCGTGGGCGTGCATAAAGGCCAACATGGGCGCGGGGGCAAAATGGTCGCCATGGGCGTGAGAAATAAAGACAATGTCGATATTGTCATAAGGCGCTTTGCCCGCCATCAGGGCATCGCGAATGTCCTGCGGGACCAGCAAATAGGCACCGAAATTTTGGTTGTATAGTGGATCAAAGAGGATTTTAGCTTCCCCCCTTTGCACCATTACGCCCTCATTACCCAAATAAGTGGCGTGGTTGTCGTGGGCGACGGCTGGCAGTGTGGTGATCAAAGCCACCAACACTGCCGCGATAAAACCAAATTTAATACGAAGCATTGAAATTAGTCCTTCAATCTGCTCATCAGGTAAGTGTACCCCAACGCTTCACGCCGCGCAGTTTCCTTAAGGTTTGCCGCCGCACTATGACCACCATCGATATTCTCATAATAGAGAAAATCCTTGTCCAAATCTTCCAGAAGTTTACCAAATTTGCGGGCATGGCCGGGGTGCACCCGATCATCCTTGGTCGAAGTCATCAGGAAAATTTGCGGGTATTCCGTCGCCGCATCGACATTGTGGTAGGGCGAAATGGTGCGTAAAAATGCGCCCTCATCCGGATCGGAAGGGTCGCCATATTCACCCATCCAGCTGGCCCCGGCGAGAAGCTGGTTAAAGCGCAACATGTCGAGCAGGGGCACTTGGCACAGCACCGCATTAAACAGGTCCGGGCGTTGGGTGTACATAACGCCCATCAGCAAGCCACCGTTGGAGCCGCCGCGAATACCCAAATGCTTGGGGCTGGTGACCTTGTGTTCGATGAGGTTTTCCGCCACCGCGATGAAGTCGTCATAAATGCGTTGGCGATCCATTTTGAGGCCGGCTTGATGCCATTTAGGGCCAAACTCACCGCCACCCCGGATGTTGGCCAGCACATAAGCACCACCATTTTCCAGCCATAATTTACCCAATGGGCCTGAATAAGACGGGCGCATGGAAATTTCAAAGCCGCCATACCCATAAAGCAAGGTTGGTGTGGTGCCATCATGAGGCATGTCTTTGTGATGAATGATAAAATACGGCACTTTAGTGCCGTCTTTTGAGGTGGCCTCGCGTTGCTCGACCTTCAGGTCCGCAGTGTCAAAGCGATCCGGCAGGGCGTACATTTGTGTGGCCGTGTCATCAGCAAGATTGTATTGCAATAAAGTGTCTGGCCGCAAAAAGCCCTCTACATTAGCAAATAAAATATCGGAATGCGCATTGAGTGAAGTTATGGAGATAGCGCCATTTTCCGGCAACTCAAGCTTGCGTGCGCTCCATTTTTCGCCGTTAAAATCATGGGCGTAAACCACGCTGGACACGTTTTGCAGCATGTTAACCACCAAGGCGGATTGCGCCGCACCGACACTGCCAATGGCCGAGCGATCATCGGGCGCAACCACCAGCTGTACCGCTGGCATGGCTTTGCTGGCCATGAACTCTTCCAGATCGAACGATACAAGCGAGCCTTTGGCATAGCTTTGTCCGCCAGTTTTTGGGGTCCAATCTTCTTCCAGGCTGATAATGGCTTGGCCTTTAAAGACATCACGAAAGCTGGATTTGCTGGGCAGTGGCATTTTCACCGGCTCGCCGCTTGGTGGCAACCACCAATAGGTGGTGTCGTAAAACGTGTCAGCTTCGGAGGCGAACATATAGGTGTGTTCGCCCATCTCGACGTTAAATGGCCATACGCCGACATCGGTTTTTTGGCCGCGGACAACTTCGGTGGCGCTTTCCAAAGCGGTGCCACGTGACCAGCGTTTGTCGACAAACGGATAACCCGAATCGGTCATGGTGTCGCCACCCCAATCGGTAGCCACCAATAAGGTGTTTTCGTCTTCCCAAGCGGTGCCGCCTTTGGCTTCGGGCAGAATGAAACCGTCTTCAACAAAAGATTTGCTGGCGATATCAAACTCGCGCCGCACCGACGCGTCTTTGCCGCCGCGCGATAGCGAAATTATGCAGCGCTCGTATTGGGGGGCGAGGCAATCAACGCCCTTATACACCCAGTTTTCACCCTCGGCCTCGGACAAGGCGTCGAGGTCCAAAATCACGTCCCATGTCGGCGATCCATTGGCATAATCTTCCAATGAAGTGCGTCGCCATAAGCCGTGAGTATTCGCTTCGTCCTGCCAAAAGTTATACACATAGCCACCGCGGTGCGCGCCATAAGCGATTTTGTCGGTGGCATTTACGATGGCCAAGGCTTGATCATAAAATTTCTTGAAATTGGGATCTGGATTCAACACCGAATGCGCACGCCTATTTTGTGCCTTCACCCACTCCAGTGCGCGCTCACCCTCTACTTCTTCCAGCCACAACCGCGTGTCGGGATGGTCGGGTGGGGCGTCTTGGGCTGATACGACATTGCTGTTCGTTTCGCTGGTTTCTTCTTTCATAGTGGACGCAGACTCCGTGGCGGGCTGACAGGCCGCAAACCCTACGGTTAATGCCAATGCCGATATGGTGGTTAAAAGACGCATATATATTCTCCCCTGGACAATTGCGCGAACAATGCCTGTAATTGATAATCCGTGCAATCACTCAAAGATGACTAAAGTTTAATCTATGAAGTTTTTGAAGATGAATGGCTGCGGCAATGAGTTTGCCATTTTCGACGTGCGCGAGCGCGGTGAAGCCCTACATCTGAACCCGGCGCAAATTCAGGCAATCGCCGCACCGTCATCGGGAGCCGCATGTGACCAAATCATCGCCATGGAAAAGCTGCCGGGTGAAAGCGCCAACGTGTTCATGCGCATATGGAATGCTGATGGCGAAGAGGTAAGCGCGTGCGGCAATGCCACGCGGTGCGTGGGCTGGTTGGTTATGGAAGAAACGGGCCAAGCCGAAGTGCGCATTCGCACGGAAGCCGGCGTGCTGGTGGCCAGTCGCGCGGCGGCGCACGGCGGGCAGGCACAAATCTGCGTGGATATGGGGCCGCCAAAGCTGGGTTGGGAAGATATTCCATTGGCCGAGCGCATGGATACACGCGGCATCGATATTAAGGTCGGGCCAATTGATGCGCCGGTTTTATCCCTGCCGGGGGCAGTGAGTATGGGTAATCCGCACGCGGTATTTTTTGTTGAAAATATGGATGAGATTGCCGTCGAAACCTTGGGGCCAATGCTCGAGCACCACCCCTTATTTCCGCAGGCCGCCAATATCGGTTTTGCGCAGGTCAATGCGCCCAATGAGATCCGCCTGCGAGTGTGGGAGCGCGGTGCCGGGCTTACCAAAGCTTGCGGCACCGGTGCGTGCGCGGCTTTGGTCGCCTGTCATCGTCGAGGACTTGTCGAACGCAAAGCCAAACTTATTTTGGATGGCGGAGACCTTGTGATTGAGTGGCGTGAAGACGATGATCACGTATTGATGACCGGCCCGATAGCCTTGGAGTTTGAGGGGCAGATCGACGGCATTTAGCTGGTTATATTCGGATTATGGGGCCTGCGTGCTGCCTGCAGGTTAGTCTTGCAATTGATCCGTGCCCGCCCCATTTTGCGCGCACCATGAATGCGCCACCAAAGCTCAAGCCGCAGGACGCTAAAATCGTCACTTTAGGCTGTCGTCTCAACACCTTCGAATCCGAGGTGATGGGCGCTCATGCGCGTGCGGCGGGGCTTGAAGATGCGGTGATTATCAACACCTGCGCGGTGACGGCAGAGGCGGTGCGCGGGGCGCGCCGTGCGGTACGCCGGGCAAAGCGCGATAATCCGGACGCCAAAATTGTGGTTACCGGTTGCGCCGCTCAGGTGGACGCAAAAATGTTCGCCGACATGGCGCAAGTGGACCATGTATTGGGCAATGGCGAAAAAATGCTTGCTGAAAGCTGGCAGATGGATGCGCAAACGCCGCGGGTTCAGGTGGGCGATATTCAAACCGTCAAACAAATTAATTCCCACCAGATTGAAAAATTTAGCCATCGGGCGCGTACCTATGTTGAGGTGCAAAATGGCTGCGACCATCGTTGCACGTTTTGTATTATCCCCTTTGGTCGTGGCCCGTCGCGTTCTGTTCCGGCGGCTGAAGTGGTGGCGCAAGTGCGCGCGCTGGCCGAAAGTGGCGTCAGCGAAGTGGTATTGTCCGGTGTCGATATGACGTCATGGGGCGGTGATTTGCCGGGCGCGCCGCCGCTGGGGGTTTTGGTGCGTGCAATTTTGCAAGGCGTGCCGCAACTCCCGCGCCTGCGGCTTTCGTCGATTGATGCGATTATGATTGACCAAGATCTGATGGATTGTATTCGCAACGAGCCGCGCCTGACGCCATATTTGCATCTGTCTTTGCAAGCGGGCGACAATATGATTTTGAAGCGTATGAAACGCCGCCATAGCCGCGAAGAAGCCATCGCGCTTTGCCAGGCACTAAAAGATGCACGCCCTGGCATTGCCTTTGGCGCAGACTTGATTGCCGGTTTTCCCACCGAGACCGCTGCCATGTTTGAGAACAGTCTGGCGCTGGTTGAGGAATGCGATTTATCCTATTTGCATGTCTTCCCCTATAGCGCCCGCCACGGCACGCCCGCTGAGCGCATGCCGCCGGTTGCGCCAGCGAAAATTAAAGAACGGGCAGCCAGATTGCGGGCTGCGGGCGAGGCGGCTTTGGGACGGCATTTGCAACGCCATGTGGGCATGAGCGGCGAGATCTTGGTCGAGCGTCAGAGTTTTGGTCGGTTGGCTGATTTTTCGCCAGTGCACTTACCGGGTGATTTGGCGGCGCGGCCCGGCGCTATTCTATCCGTCAAAATTGAGAGCCATGATGGCCACGCTTTAAGCGGGTGTCCGGTCTGATGCGGTGGTTCTGGCAAAAGAAAAACAAGCAAGAAGATGTGGAACCAACCGCATCTGATGTGCTGGTCGTGGATGCAGAGCACGAAGACATCCCTGACGCGCCTGCACCGGAAATTGTTTTGCCGCCAGAGCCAGAGCCAGAGCCAGAGCCAGAGCCAGAGCCAGAGCCAGAGCCAGAGCCAGAGCCAGAGCCAGAGCCAGAGCCAGAGCCAGAGCCA
>JAJFFO010000021.1 GCA_021776615.1 Robiginitomaculum sp.
CGGCAAACTCGGCAAAGAGAATGTCTTTGATGCGGTCCAGTTCGCGCCTTTTACGCGCCGGTAAATGCTGTAAATCTGTGTTCATACGCATCGGCCATAGTCAGCACACGATTGATCCGTGCGCAAGGCCGGGACCGGGGCGGGAAGCGGCCCACAATACTGTCATACCGGCCCTCACTTTCGTAAGGGTAAAAACGAAGATGGACCCCGGCCTGCGCCGGGGTGACGCTTTAATGTTTGCGGTTTCCCTCACCTCGTCGCCCTTCGGCTTGACCGGAGGGTCCATGCAAACGTCATGCGCACGCGCGCACCCATACGATGGATCCTCCGGTCAAGCCGAAGGACGACGAGGAGTATGTGAAGGCATGTTACCCCGGCGAATGTCTAAAATAGGGTGGCGCTTTTTCACCCCTTCTCCCCCATCCTTGCTTTGGGGAGGGAGAAGGTTGGGATGAGGGGTAAAGGGTTTGGAGATTATCAGAAGATCGCGCGACCACTTTCTACATTCCTGCCCCTCACCTCGATCCTCTCCCCATGGGAGAGGAGGAAGGAGACGGAGAGGAGGAAGGAGGCGGTGTTATCCCGAGGATAGCGGCGGCAGGGTCACGCCAGTATCAAATGACCCTCAGCCTGCGACCCTTAACTGTCCCTCATTCGTCCCTTATGCGGTGCTTATGGCGGGCAAAAAGAGCGCTTATCGACGCTTATTGTCCCTGCATAAATACACTCATTTCCGGCTTATCCCCGGTGCCGCATCAGCGCCTATACTGCTGGTGTGTACGAAAGATTATTGCTGCCGCGCACGACTATTTAAAAACGTGAATGCAAGTAAAATAAGGCGTTGCGCCGCGCCGCATCGAGGCATTGATGCGCATGTGCCGTCTTAAAACGGGCGTTTAAAATAAAGGCTGACGGCGCCGCTGAGCGGAGTTTCCAAAGCATTGACCAATTCCCACCCATCAAGGCCGCGCCGGTTGAGCGTTTCTTCAATAAGTTCGTCTAGCGCCTGAGCGCGCGCGAACGCTGGCGGGCTTACCCGCTCGAGTTTATAGACCCATTTGGTTTTCATGGTGATTTGTCCTCTTCCTTGTCCACATCAATTACGGGCGGCGGGAGCTCGCGCAACCGCCCGGCCCGGCGCAGGGCGTCGCGCAATACATATTCAACTTGTGCATTGAGGGAGCGCAAATCATCATCCGACCAGCGTTTCATCGCGTCCAGAATGTCGGTATGAATGCGTAACGGGTAGGATTTTTTTGGTTTGCGCGCCACAATGACAACCCCTAATAGATCGAGCCGGTATTAACCACCGGTTGCGTGGCCCGGTCGGAACACAACACCACCAGAAGATTGCTGACCATGGCGGCCCGGCGTTCGTCGTCAAGTTCCACAACGCCTCTTTCCTTTAAAGAGTCGAGCGCCGATTCGACCATGCCAACCGCGCCTTCTACGATAAGCCTGCGCGCCGCAATGATGGCCCCGGCCTGTTGGCGTTGCAACATCGCCTGGGCAATCTCGGGCGAATAAGCCAGATGCGAAATACGCGATTCAATCACCGTGATACCGGCTTTGGAAAGGCGGTCCTGAATTTCAGATTTCATCCGCTCTGAAATTTCCGCAGCATGAGAGCGCAAAGAAACGTCACCTTCCTTTTGCGGGTCATACGGATAACTGGTGGCCATAGAGCGAATGGCGGCTTCGGACTGGATTTGTACAAAGCTTTCATACTCGTCCACATTAAATACCGCTTCGGCACTGTCGGCCACTTCCCACACCACGATCGCGGCAATTTCAATCGGTGAACCGCCAGAATCATTGACCTTCATCCGCCCGCTTTCAAAATTGCGAACCCGCAAAGAGATTTTCTTTTTGGAAAAAAACGGGTTGTTGAAATGTAGGCCCTGACTACGGTTCGTGCCCACATATTTGCCAAACAGACTAAGTACCGCCGACTGGTTTGGCTCGACCTTATAAAGCCCGTTAAGAAGAAAAATACAGGTTAAAACCGTCGCGATCATCAGCGCAAGTCCGCTAAGTATTATGGCCTTCGCATCCAAAGAAACGCCGTTCACCAGTAGAAAAATACCGGCGATAACACCGCCAAGACCAAGGATTATGATCAGGACTAACGTCGGAATACCCGGTAGGGATTTGATTGATTTTTCTTGCATCATGGTTCATCTCCATTTTTTGATTATGTAAGAATGATATCACTTTGATATCTATTTGTCAAAAATGAAAATGCAATACCGGTCCGCTCACCTACAAGGTTGTGGTAAAAGGCGGGAAAAGAAAAAGACTGGATACCTATGAAGACAAAGGATGGTCGCTGCGCAATTGCAGCAAATCCCACTGATTGCCATACAGATCTTCAAACACGGCGACCGTGCCATAATCCTGCTCGACCGGTTCGCGGATAAAGTTAATCCCCTTGGCCTGCATTGCATTATAATCACGCCAAAAATCATCACTATTGAGGAATAGAAAAACCCGGCCACCGGATTGATTGCCAATGAATTTTTCCTGCTCCGGACTTGCCGCTCTGGCCAACAATATGTTGGTCCCCTGCGAACCCGGCGGCGCGATAACCACCCAGCGTTTATTCTGTTCCGGCTGCGCCGTGTCCTCAATCAGTTTAAACGACAATTTTTGCGTATAAAAGGCGATGGCCTCGTCATAGTCGCGGACCACAAGAGCAATATGGGTGATCATTTGGCGCATGATTACAATCCTTTAACGCGCTTGCATCATGATATCTTTCATCGGCATTGTAGTGTCGACAAGACTTTTGAGATCAGGGCAAGCCCCTTTGGCAATCATCATCCGGGCAGCCATATATTCGCCCGGTGCATTCACCGCATCGCAGGCAATAAGCGCACCGTCTCGAAAATAGAAAACCGCAAAAGCTTTGGCATCCGGGTCGCCGCGCACAATGGTTTTGTCATACCCCTCGGACAGGCCGGCGATTTGCAATTTGAGATCATATTGGTCAGACCAAAACCATGGCACCTGATTATATGGCTTTTCGCGCCCGACAATGGTGCCAGCGGCGGTTTTGCCCTGCTCCAAGGCATTGTGAACCGATTCAAGGCGCAAATCGCGACCGTAAATCGCATTTGGATGACGGGTGACGTCGCCAATCGCCAAAATATGGGGATCCTTGGTGCGACACAATTCATCGACGACAATGCCGTTATCGCAAACAAGACCCGCTTTATCCGCCAACTCAACATTGGGAATAAGACCAATACCCACCAACGCCAAATCGGTCTGCAGTTCAGTGCCGTCATTAAGGCGAACGGCAGTCAATTTATCATCACCGATAAAAGCGTTCGCCAAAACATTGGTAAGAATTTTTACACCGTGCTCCCGGTGCGTATGTTCAAAAAAATCAGAAATTTCCTGGCCGGCAACTCGCGCCAAAACCCGCGCTTCGGCTTCCAGAACACTAACCTCAAGCCCGCGCTTGCGCGCGGTTGCCGCAACTTCCAACCCAACATAGCCGCCGCCAATTACCGTTAAATGCCGCCCGGCATGCAGGGCATCGCTCAATCGGATGGCATCGCCTAATCCACGTAAAATGTGCACGCCAGGCAAAGACTCGCCCGCACAATTCATCCGCCGTGCCCGGCCACCGGTCGCCAGAATAAGATAGGAAAACTCAAATGATTCGCCGTTGTCACACACGATACGCTTTGCCGTACAGTCCAGCGCAACAACCGTGTGGTTAGTGAGGACACGCACATTGTGTTCATCCCAAAAGGCTTCTGGTTTAAACAATACGGCGCTGATATCGGTTTCGCCGGCCAGCCAGTCTTTCGACAATGGCGGCCGTTGATAAGGCGCATAATCTTCATCGCCAATCAGCGTTATCGGTTCTTGGTACCCTAATTGCCGCAGACTCGCCGCAGCCTGACCAGCCGCATGACCAGCGCCAATAATAACTACGCCCGGTTTCATCGCCTTGCCCCTTTTTGTACCGGGGAAAGCGCTTACCCCAACTGAGCGTGAGAATAAACCTCAACTTTATCAGAAGCAAACAAGGAGCAGTCATGAAACACCGGATCACCGTGCACAGACACAAACAAACACCCGACAATCAGCAAAGGCGTGTGCGCACTAATGGCCAGCGCCGCGCGCTCATCCGCAGTGGCAGCCCGCGCCCGCATTCTGACCCATTTGCGTTTAATCTGTCTGATATTCATCCGCTCCAGCGCTTTAGGCAAATTCTGCGTTTCCCGGAACGCGTCCAAAATCCCCGGCATGCGTTTCAACGGCATTGTCCGCGAGATCAACGCCAAAACTTCCTCGTCCGCAGATCTGACAACGAAGTCAATTACCGCCATAGGGTCGGAAATTTTGATCTGCAGCGCTTTCGCCATTTGTGCAGTAGCTGGTTCAATTCGAACCGGGTTTTCGTGCCCATGTCCGCGCTTTGCCAATTCGATATTCACATCCGACGGGGCGTAAATGTCGGACGAATAATCTATATTGATCAACGGCCGGCGCACAAAACTGCCGCGACCTTGGGTAACCTGAACAAGGTCTTCCATAACCAAACGCTGAATGGAGCGCCGCACCGTATGGCGATTAACCGCATAATGTTTGGCAAGGGCGTTCTCTGTTGGCAACCTAACGCCCGGCGCAAGTTCGCCCGATGCGATCTTGGCAGCAAGGTCATTGGCAATCATCTGCCACAGCGCAACAGGTCCTGAACTCATACGTCTCTTTCAACCAGCATTTCGTGACTTCTTTTACTGAACCTTGGGTGAATAGGAAACAAAAAAACCACTATTTTCCAACCTCTTGCACGACAAATTTGATATTTGTCGATGACCGTGACCAGACAGCAACAGCGGCAAATTGGTGCGCCAGTCTGACGCACTCAACGGCTGCAAATAAAGCAGACATAGACACTGGTATTGAGATAGCTTTGCCGAAATTTCATGATCGAAAACACTGTGGAGCAGACAATGAATAAACCCCTTCTTGGTTTTCTTGGATTTATAACCTCTCTAAGTTTTGCCGCCTGCAGCCCGAATGCTGCGCCAGATACCTCTGCACAATCACCCCAAAGTACGCCCAAGGAAACGCAGCTTACAAAAACTGAAACCGTATCAATTGATAAAGTTGAAAAACCTGGTGATACCGGCTCTGATCTTGCTAACGGTCGAAGACAATTCGCCAAGTGTAAGGTTTGCCACACATTGGCTGAAGGTGGTGCGCACAAGGTTGGGCCTAATCTTTATGGCTTCTATGAAAGCCCCGCTGCACAAGCTGAAGGCTTTCGCTACTCACCCGCGCTTAAAAAAGCCGAACTGGTTTGGAATCAGCAGAGCCTTGAACGTTGGCTGGAAAACCCACGCAAAGCCGTGCCGGGAACCACCATGTCCTTTGTCGGAGTGCGGGACGAAAAAGCCCGGCGCGATTTGATTGCCTATTTGCTCCAGCAAACCCAATCCCAGCCCTGAAACCGTTTAAAAACGCTTCCACCAGCTTAACGTCACTCCGGTATCGCGCACCACATTACGCCCTATTAAGGTACGTGCCAAAGAAAGCTGCGCGCCAGTATCATTGTTGAAATGCCAAACACCGCCAATCTGCGTCTTGAGGCTGTCATTGGTTTTTATGGCCCTGCGCGATGATGGTATGCCGACGACGATGAAGGACTGCAGCAAAAATTGAAGTTTTGGTGTTGCCATCATTCCATAAGTAGAATCCAGCCGTATTTCATTGCCACTGCCCTGAGCGCGCTCCCTAAACCCAAGCTGAAAATCAACAAATCCAGGGCGGCCAGCAACACGGAACGAGCGACCAGCCAAGGCTCGTATTTCCCAATCAAGGCCGCGCTGCCCCAAGGGCTTATTAAAGCCATTTTCCACTCTGCCGGGAATAAATGCCCCGGTTTGTGCCGATACCACCCATTCCCCAACATTGCCCAAGGCGCGCCGTATCGACAACTCAGTAGCGCCCAACCCGTCTGCCTCATCAACAATATCGCCGGTGCGCAAGCGCACGGTTTGAAAAGCGGGGCGGGCAACCAAGGTCCAGTTATCACTCAACCCGTATTCGATATAAATCGAGTTTTCGTATTTTTGGAAACTCAGATCAACATTTGCTTTGCCCTTGCCATCAAAGCCGCGCGTTGTGCCCTGCCATGTGAAGGACGAAATACTCTGCCCTTTCCCCGCTTCCATAGGCCATGCGCCGGCTAAAGCAGGTTGTATTCCCACCAAAGTGCAAATAATGGTCGTTAGAAAAAGGTTTACTAAACAGCGTATCCTGGCGATTCCCGATCTACCCTGGAACGTAGTGCCGCCCAGGCGATTTCCATAAAGAACTCGTTGATGACCCCCTCTTGCCCTTGGGCAAAGACCCGGTCCTGCATCATCTTATCTTGTGAAATCAGCGCCGCGCCACCGCTTTGCGCCATTACCTGAACGCGGCATGCTCGTTCCAGTAAATACACGCGCAAATAAGCGTTGAAAGGATGTGATCCAACCGACATGGTGCCATGATTGCGCAAGATCATCAGATTTTTATCGCCCAAATCGGCAACCAGGCGCTTTTGTTCGTCTGCCTCGATCGCAATACCCTCATAATCATGATAGGCGACATCACTCATCACATTCATTGCCAATTGCGACACTGGCAAAAGCCCCTCTTGCTGCGCCGCTACGGCAACGCCCGCATCGGTGTGCAGGTGAATGGTGCAACTTACGTCCTTGCGCGCCCGGTGAATTGCCGAATGGATGATGAAGCCAGCGGGATTAATGCCGAATTGAATCGGCGGTAAAACATTGCCATCAATATCCACCTTAACCAAATTGGACGCCGTCACATCTTCAAACAAATACCCGAATGGGTTGATGAGAAAGTGTTCCTCTGGCCCCGGAACCCGCAAGGAAATATGGGAGAAAAATAAATCATCCCACCCGTGCAAATGCACCAAGCGATAGAGTGCCGCCAAATCACAGCGCGCTTTCCACTCATCCTCACCCACCATTTCGCGCACCGAAGACTCTTCTTGTAGTTCAGCGGCCATGTCGGCACCCTTCTATTTTCATTTAAAAAGCCGATAAAGGCTAACCAGTTTGCCCGGTTATGACAATGCCAAAGGATTGCAGCAATTGCTCTTGTCGTTAACGTCACATCAATTGGTTTGCGTAAATATGCGGTCTTAACGGGTAAATCGGACTTTCAAACATGGGGTTTTCCTCGCAATTTAAAATGTCGGACTTAGCGCGGCTGGCGCAATCCAATGATCCCGCGCACCGGGATCAATTGCTGATAGCCCTTGGGTCACTATGTGCCCTCAGCCCCTTAGAAGACAAAGCGACCGATGCCGCCGTTGGGCAGATTATGCTGATCCTATACCCAAAAGTGGGTGTGAATGCGCGTCAGGCGCTTTCGGGCAGCATGTGTAAAGTCGCTTGGGCGTCGTTGCCGCTGATCATGAACATTGCCCAGGATATCCCGCCCATCGCGGCACCGGTCATTGCGTCCAGCCCGGTTTTGCGTGAAGCTGAACTTATTCAACTGGTAAAAAAGACCGGCCCCGATCACCACGCCTTAATCGCTAATCGCCCCAATATCGGTGAAACCATTACCGGCGCCCTCGCCCGCCAGGACGATCCCGATGTGCTCACGGCGCTTATCGGCAACGCTTCCGCAAAACTCAGCATGGAATCTTTTGCCACCTGCGTACGGGTTTCGCGCCGCGTTGAACCCTTGCGGGCCAAACTCACACAGCGTGCCGACATGCCACGCAGTCTTATACCGTCTCTGTTTGCATATTCCGATGACGCCATGCGCAAAGACATTTCCGAACAATTTGGCGTGGATGGCAATCATTTGTCCGCTGTTGTTAAAGATGCCATCGCCAATAAGCCAAAAAAGCCCGAACAAAGCGGCGATCAAAGAATGGAAGAAGCGGCGCGGCGGTTGATCGAGAAGTTGGCGCAGTCCGACCGACTGTCCCCGGCTTTTATTATCAAGTCTCTAAATGACAAAAAATTCGTACTGTTTGAGTACGCTCTTGCCCGTCTGGCTGGTGTCGGCGTTAGCCAGCTTCGCGACTCCATGGGTAATGATCCGTTATACGCCCTTGCCTTGAGTTGCCGCGCAGCGCGCATTGATCGCGGCGTATTCCCCTCCATACACAGTGCTTTGAAAAGCGCGGGCCGGGAAATTGCCGCCATTACCGGTGATGAGGGCAATAAAGCGGCCAATGCATTTAGTGGCCATTCCCCGGCCGCCGCCGCTGTAGCCCTAAGATTGTTGAGTCGCGAAGGTTGACTTGTCCCTCCTGATCGCAGACGGGAAGGTATGAGCATTTCTAATACCTCATACAAAAAACTCGCCTTTGTCTCTTCATCACGCGACGAAGCCCGTGCCGCCATGGATGAATTGGTGCGCGCCTATGCGCAATGCCCGATTGAAGAAGCCGATGCCATCATCGCACTCGGCGGCGATGGTCTCATGTTGGAGACTCTGCACAAAACCATTGAAAAACCGACCCCGGTATTTGGGATGAATTGCGGGTCAGTCGGGTTTTTGATGAATGAGTTTGCGATTGATGGTCTTCATGAGCGCCTGGAGCGGGCCGAAACCGGACAAATTTGCCCGTTACGCATGACCGGGAAGTCGATGGATGGCCAGGAATTTAACGCCCTGGCTATCAATGAAGTATCGCTATTGCGCCAGACCCACCAAAGCGCAAAGATCCGCGTTTCTGTAGATGGAAAAATCCGCCTGAACGAACTTGTGGCTGACGGTATATTGGTGGCCACACCGGCAGGCAGCACGGCGTATAACCTCTCGGCCCACGGCCCTGTGATCCCCCTAAACGCGGCGGTTTTGGCCATGACCCCGATTAGCGCTTTTCGCCCGCGACGCTGGCGCGGCGCTTTATTGCCACGTTCTGCACAAGTGCGTTTTGAAGTTTGTGAGGCACAAAAACGTCCGGTGAGCGCGGTGGCTGACAATCGCGAAGTGCGCAATGTCGCCTTTGTCGATGTTCGCGAAAGCCGCTCAATTGCCCTGACCATGCTGTTTGATGAAGGCAAGGCGCTGGACGAGCGTATTCTGAACGAGCAATTCAACGTCTGATTATAGTGGCTAAACAGGCGCACAAGCGGCCAATTCCCTAACATGCGCTTAACTATCACCGCGTATGATTCTGTTTGAAATACGGTCATGTCGGCCGTATCAGCAGATGTGACGACAATGTTTGTGCAATATGCCAGCAAATACGCCCAAAAACTGGGCTTGGTTTTCTTGCTATGTTTCGTCTTTTCGAAAGCTGCTTATGCGGCCGATGCCGTTATTCTCAGCGGCGAACAAACCGCCGCATACGGACGTATTTTGATCGCATGGCCGGACACGCAGATAGGTCCGGATCTGACACTGGATGCGCAGATTAAGAACGGCGTGCTTGTCGCCCGTTTTAACCAGACATTTTCAGCCGACGCCAAACCGCTTTTGGCAGATTTAAAAGACATTGCCGCTCTGGCGCGACTGGATCAGGACCAGCGCACTTTGCGTATTGCCTTAAAAGGGCCGCGAGAGGTAAAAACCTCGCGCTCTTACAATGTCTTCGTCATAGATCTGGTAGCACCCGGGAGTGATATCGTCCCGCCAAAATTTCTTTCCGATCAGGAAAAACAAAAAAATGCGCGGGATGCCGCCCAAAAACAGGACGCCTTGGATCAGGCCGCCGCCGCGGCAGAATTGCAAAAGCCCGGCCCGGCCATCCCCCTTCGGGTCCGTGCCTCGCAAACTAACGATTACACGCGCATTTCATTTGATTGGACCAAGCCCGTTGGCCATACTTTAACCAATCAGGGCTCAGTCGCACAAATTACTTTTGACAAACCCGCAAGCCCCGACCTCGCCCCGTTAAAGGCCAATGCGCTGCGCGGGCTGTTAAACGCCGACAGCCGCGTGGACGGTCATAAGACCATTGTATCACTTGATCTGGCGCCGAATGTTAAGGCTCGGCTTTGGCAAGATGGAACCAATGTGTTGGTTGATCTTTTTGAATCATCAAAACCCCCGGCACCGGCAATATCGGACGCGCAAGCGGCCAATGCCCTTGCCACAAAAGACGCCCCCGAAGCCGCCAAACCACAAACGCCCGCAAGCGCCCAGACCGCTCATGCCGAAGACACCGCAATTGAAGACCATATAGACATAAGCAGTGATGATCTGGCGGCAGAGCCCCTCACCGAAGCCGCAATTGCGATTGACCCCACACCAATTGGCGGCGTGGTGCACGCCAAGGCGGCCCGCACCGGCCCGGATTTACGGGTCACCTTTACCTATGCTGCTCCGGTTGGCAGTGCCGCTTTTCGGCGCGGTGACAGTATTTGGATTTTGTTTGATGATAATGCCAAAATAGACCTTTCCGAATTGCAACGCGATGCCAGCCAACACATTCGCGGTTATAAAACTTTCAATACCGGCACCGCCGGCGGCGTACGCTTTGAAGTTCCCCCTTCTACCCAGATCGAAGCGCAGGTTTCCAATGGCGGTGCGCAATGGTTGTTTGCCTTTGCCGAAAAACGCGCGGCAACGCCAAAAGAGCTAAAATTGCACCGCGAAGCCGACGGCTCCGGCCCCGGAAAGCTGATCGGTGATTTGCAAAATGTCACGGCAATTCATACCGTTAAAGACCCGGTCATTGGCGATCATATCAGCATTGCCACGGCCCTTGGCCCGGTCACGGGCATCCAATCGACCCAGCGCTTTGTCGAGGTCACCGCTTTGCCATCTGCCCATGGCCTGGCATTTGAGATCAGTGCCGATGGCGTGCGCTTTAACAAACGAAAAGACCAAGTGGTCGTAGAAACCGGACGCGGCCTTTCTTTGACCCCGTCCGCGCGACCAACGCAAATTAACCCCAATAACCGCGCCCATTCGAGCATTGCTTTGCCCTCCCTAACCGCCACTCCCGGTTTTATCGATTTTGTGACCTGGTCGGCCCCCGCCCGAGAACACGGTTTCAACACTGCCTATGATGAACAGATCCGCTTACTTTCCGAAGACGAAACCGACCCCCAAGCGCGTATTGCGGTGGCCCGGTTTTTGGTGGCCAATGAATTGGCACCAGAAGCTTTGGGCATGTTGTCTCTGGCGAGGCAGTTAGACCCCATGCTGGTGCACGACGCACAGTTTAGAGCCGTCCGTGGCATCGCCAATTTGCAATTGGGCCGGATCAAGGATGCCCGCGCCGACTTTGCTGCCCAAACGCTGAACAATGATCCATCGGCAGCCCTGTGGCGCGGTTATCTCGCTGCCGAAATGGAAGATTGGGCTCCGGCCAGACGTGAGTTTGATGCCGGTCGCGACGCGTTTTATCTGTACACACCGGAATGGCAGGTGCGCTTGCGCAATGCCTATGCGCGCTCCGCACTGGCGCTCAATGATTTAGGGGCAACCAAGCGTCAGCTTGATGAAGCCATGGCCCTTGACTCCGAACTTGGCACCCGCCTGCGCACCCGGCTGATCCGGGCTGCCTATGCTGAAGCGCGTGGCGATAATGACGAAGCCATCCGGCTCTATCAAAGCGTTGCCGATGGTGGCTATGAGCCGCTTGAGGCGCAGGCATTATTCGAAAAAATCCGCCTGCAAACGCGGATTGGCATACTCACGCCAACCGAAGCCGCCGACCTGCTCGAAAACCTGCGATACCGGTGGCGCGGTGATAATTTGGAACTTGAGCAGGTTCTGGCTTTGGGCGGAATTTACGGCGAGAAAGGCGATTATCGCCGCGCCCTCAAGGCCATGAATACCGCCGTCATTCGGTTTCCGAACAGCCCGGTGACACGGCGCATCTCTGATGACATGTACCAAATTTTCAACGATTTATTTCTGAAAGGCGGCGCGGATTCCATGGATCCGATTCAGGCCTTGGCGTTGTTTTATCAATTCATTGATCTGGTTCCGATTGGCGCGGAAGGTGACCGCATGTTGCGCCGCCTTGCCGACAGGCTGATAGATTTTGACTTGCTGCCGCAAGCGACGGAGCTATTGCAGCATCAGGTCGACAATCGTATTCGAAATGGGCAGGCCCGGGCGCAAATTGCCGCCAAACTGGCACTGATTTATCTGATGGACCGCAAACCGGAAAAGGCGCTGGCCGCCATTCGTACAACGCGCCAGGCCCGACTTCCAAAAGCGCTGAATCAGGAACGCCGGTTGATTGAGGCACGCGCATTAATGGTGTTGGGGCGCTCTAATCATGCCTTGGAATTGATTGAAACCGATCGTACCCAAGCAGCCGCGCTGTTACGCGCTGACATCGCCTGGCAGTCCAAAGAATGGGCCATGGCCGGGCCGCTAATGTTGCGAACGGTGCAGCGGCATGTGGCATTTGGTAATGAATTGTCGGAAGAGGATTCCGCCTTGATATTGCGCACTGCCATTGCCTTGTCATTGAGTAATGACGGTGTTGGGTTAAAAACCCTAGCTGATCAATATGCCGATATGATGGACCAGAGCATAGAAAAGGAAACCTTCGCTTTGGTCACCCGTCAGGATAATTTGGGTAATATTCCGGTTAAGGAATTAGCGCCGATATTGGCGAAAGCAGAGGACTTACGAGCCGTATTGAAGAAATATCAGGAACGTTTCGACACGCCCGCTGCCAACCCTCAAAACGCTAACACTACCACCGCTGACGCCGCAGGAAGTACCGGCGGCGCGCCTTAAATTTAAAGGCCAACCTTAAAAAAACGAGCCACCGCCGCCGCCAGATTGCAGGCGTGCCAGCCCGGCGGAATAATTGGCGATCTGTTTGGTTAAATGCGCGGGTACCGGCCCACCCAGGCCTTTAGTCCCCTTGCCATTCAACAAATCTTTCAATGCCGGGTCTTGCGTTAAGGTGCGGTATGCCGAGCGGATAGTGGTCAGCGCCTCTTGCAAAATCGTCGATGCATTTTGCGCGCTCTTGAAGAAGCTCAGATCCAGGTCACTGCCTATACCGAGGCTGTGAATGGGCGGCGCATCCGAGACGGCATCCTTGTTCAGCAAAGACGGGTTAAGCCGCACAACGCCTTCTGGCAGGCCCAAGGCCCCCAATAAATCCTTACCTTCCGGCCCAGCAAACAGCTCAAGCGTATGTCCTTCCGCTGGAGTAATGCGCAAAGTGTCGCCGTTTTCAGTGCGTGCCACCGCCGCTTTACCGTCAAGCACGGTAATAGCGTTG
Source organism: Robiginitomaculum sp. (assembly GCA_021776615.1). Lineage (GTDB taxonomy): Bacteria > Pseudomonadota > Alphaproteobacteria > Caulobacterales > Maricaulaceae > Robiginitomaculum_B. Next base: position 13,211 of record JAJFFO010000021.1, read on the forward strand.
ATTTTAAACGTCAGCGCCCGGTAATTGTCGTCGCCATCAATCTTGACTCGGCGCTTTGCCCCACCATCCACACTAATGAAAAAGCTGTCACCCGGGCGCGCGATCGAGCGGTCGGTCACTACCCGGCTATCGGTATATAAAAGATCCCCGCGCGGCAGCCCAAAGGCGTCCAAAACCGACGAACCTTGCGCATCAATAGCAATGGCATTGCCGGACGAAAATCCGGCCCTACCGGCAATTTGGGTGCTGGTGTCAAACACGCCTGTGCTAGCATTCAACACCGCCGTAAAACTGTTCTCTGTGCCGTCCAGACTGCCCGCACCGGATAAATCGCCGGTGGTTGCGCCAACCAGATAAATATTGCCATTATTGGTCACGGCCCCGCGCACCCTGTCCGCTTCAGCAGTGCCCAAAAATGTTGTAAATGTCCGCACAGGCTGGCCGCCGCCATCTTCGTCAATGCGCACCACAAAGCCGTCTCTGTCGCCCGCATGCGCATTTACCGCACCGCCCAGGCCATTTGCTGCCCCGGCACTGCCCGCGAGGATAATGCCGGTTCCATCGAAGGTGATGGCGCTAAGCGTGCCCTCATCAAGGGCGCCAAGATCGTGTTCATACAGGGCTGGCGACACCCCGTCTGCGGTAGAGAATTTTCTTAACTTGCCGACCCCGTCTTCAACACTGGCAACCAGTAAATCCCCGTTGGCATCCAGCGCAATGGCATTAGCGCTTTCATCCGCAGCACTGCCAAATTGGCGGGTAAATAATTTGCTGCCATCAGCGGCCAGCGCGCGCACAAAGCCATCATCGCCACCGGCATTCTCGCCGCCAAGCGAGGCGCTGGTTCTACCACCCAGATACACGGTGCCATCGGCCGCAATAGCAATTGAGCGCACATCATCATCGCCAGCGCCGCCAAAGCGTTCCAAAAACACTTCGCGACCGCTGGCATCAAATTTTACCGCAAAAGCGTCCGCGCCGCCAAAGTCAGTGGTCGTGCCCAAAGCACCGCTTACCTTGCCCGCCACCACAACCGCACCATCCGCACCCACGGCCAGCGCCAACCCTGATGCGGTATCCGCCGCCCCAAGAGCGCGGGTAAATACCGCACGGCCAGTGGAATCATATTTGGTCAATAACACGTCTTGTTCACCGCGCGGGGTTAGACCACTGGTCGGGCCGCTAGCCTGGGATAGCACGAACACTTCGCCATTCGCGCCGGTGGCCACGGCCAGCGATTTGCTGGCGCTACCGTCTTCTGTTTCCAATCGCTTGGAAAATTCTAATGTTGGTGCTGCCCCGGATTGGGCGTCAAAGCGGCTAAACTGCGCCGCCTGAGTAGTTCCCGACCCGCTAGTGCCCACGGTATAAATTGCCGGTGTACCCACCGGTGCCGAGAAAGAAAGCGGTTCCGTGCTTACGCCAGTAAATTTAAAGCCAAATTGCGAACCGTCAATAATTCCATTTTCATCAGCTTCACCAAGTTTTACCCGCGCAACACTGGTCACCATACCTGCCGCTGCGAGCTTGCTATTGATATAGTCCGCCACATTATCCAGCGTGCGCGGCAATGCGCCCATATCCGCCAGATCAAGGTCGACAACCACATCGCCGCCGAATTTTTTCGCGGTAATGGAAAACCGTACATCGCCCACAAACGACGCCACTTCATCGTCAAACGGGCCGTCCTGAATAACACCCGTGACAAATTCGCTGCTTGGTCGGGCAATCGCCAAAGCACTGTCGGCGCGGGTGAGTTTTTTACTTTTCAAAAAGCTCAAATCTTCAAATTCGGTAACGCCCAAAAAGTCGGTGAGTTGCTTCACACCGTCGTTAAATCGGGTATTTAAAAACCGCCGCCTTGCGTCAGACGTGGTTTTATCGGCGGCGTCCTCGGCCAAAGCCGCCAAACGGTTTACGCCGCTATAAAGAGCGAACAGTTTTTTTTGATCAGCGGGCGCAGCCGAATTTGAAAACGCGCCCAGATCATTTTCGAAAAACACACCGCGCGCCAAGGTCTTGCGCAAGGTTTCTTCCAGCCCCGGCGGCTTGGAATCCGGATCCCATGGCGGCGGCACCGACGTATCTGGCAATGCGGATTTGGACAAATCGCTGGCCTGCACTGTACGCGCAAAACTAAGCGCCGACCGCGCGGCAAAAGCGCCTAACAGTAAATCCGTACTTAAACCAATGGGTGGGGGTAGCCCCAAAATCGCCATGTAACCGCGCTCCTTACCCCAACCATGGGTTAAAAGCGTGCAGGAAGCCTTAAATTATAAGATTAATGCAGGACTAAAATTATCCATGGTACCGCCGAACAAGCCCGCGGGGATTGGTCGGCTTTATCCACGCATTTTACCTAGCCATTAAGGGACATTCAGCCCCATTTAAGGGGTAAATGAGGGACATTCTTTGTGCCATAAGAGCAAATTAAGGGGCATTTAAGGGCCAGTTAAGGGCCAGTTAAGGGGCGGCATGAGGGTCAAATGATACTCAAGTGATACTCAAGCGATACTGGGCGTTTACACGGCTCTTTGCCGGTTTTGACGTTTTGCAGCGAAGTTATCCAACAGCGTCTCTAATTGCGTATTATGGCCCCTATTATGACACCGTGTCTGGATCAATTTGTTTGCTATTGTGCAATCGCGCACCGCCTGCCATTTTAAAGACGAGGCCTACGCCAGCAAGCATTGGCCGCGCCATCATAATCACCGCTCCAATGGCCCGGTACGGCCCCATAAGGACATAATATGAAAATTCTGAAAATGGTAATTTTGGTCATTGTGATTGCGCTGAGCCTTGCCGCCGGCAGCGCCAAAATAATGCAAATGCCGCAAGAAATGACGTTCTTTCAACAGGCGGGACTTGCTAGCAATCTGGTGTTGCCTTTGGGCCTGCTACAGGCAATCGGCGGCATTTTATTGGTGTTCAGCAAAACCAGATTTATCGGCGCAATATTAGCCACTCTTTCTTTTTTAGCCTCGGCAATTACCATTTTTCTGACCGGAGCCATCGGGTTTGGCCTATTCTCATTATTACCAATGCTGATGGCCGCTTATGTAATGCTGGACGGCCGCTTAAAACTTCTCAAATGATGCCACAGCACACCAAGACCTAAACCTTCTCTTGGTAATCATCCGCCAAAAGACCATAGAACAGACAATCGACATAACGCCCGCTTTCCATGCGATGCGCCTCGCGATGACGCCCGTCGAGAACAAAACCGAGGCTTGGTAACAGGGCTTGCTTGGCGCTATCAATTTCATAAATCTCGGCCCAAATGCGGTGTAACTTTAGAGTTTCGAACCCGTAACGCAAAAGCAATTTGCCGGTGTCGGGCGCAAATTTTTGATCGATATACAGATCATCAGCGCCAAGATATATCGAGAAATCGGCGCTGCGATTGTGCTCGTCGATATAACAAAGCCCGCACGCGCCGAGCAGGCGTTCATTGGCTTGGTCGGTTATCGCAAACATGTGCACGCGCTCATCCTTGAGCACGGTTTTTTCATACCAGTTTTGTTGCATGGTCGGGGTAATATCGCGGTGCTCGCGAAAAAACTGCCGATAATCTGGCCGATTGCGCCAGCAACGCAGGGCTTCCAAATCCTCCGGTACAATGGCGCGCAAATTCACATATTCGCCGCTTAAATTAGGCACGCTGGTCATGGTGCCATTCCGGCCAGCATTTCCCATGTCAGCGCCTCGCCTTTGGCAATCGCAATGGCCAGAGGACGGCCCAGCACCCGGTCTTGCTCATATGGCTCGATGGAGCCTTCGGTTCGTGGCCGCAGGGCTTCCAGATCATCCGCCGCTAACACCTTGCCTATTGGCAAATCATGGCGTGCGCGCAAGCACCGCCTTTGCACTACACTGGCGTCGCGCTCATTAGGCTCAACGCGCTTTTGCCCATCGCCCAGGGCTAATTCCAGTTCGCGCGAACGCTCTACCATATCGCGCCAGGTTTGCGGATTCATGGAAAACCCATGGTCCGGTCCAGCGCGCGAATTGTCGTCGGTAAAATGTTTCTCCACCGCCCGCGCGCCCAAGGCAATGGCCCCCAGCACCGTGGCATGGCCCGGCGTATGGTCAGAAAGCCCCAAAACCATGCCCGGAAATCTGTCGGCAAAGCCGCGCAATACATTGAGATTGATATAGCCAAAATTCTCCAGCGCGCCGGTATAATTGGTATTGCATTGCATCAGACATAGCTGCGGCGTATGCGCCAAAACCGCCGCCACCGCGCGCTCCACATCATCCATGGAGCTAGCCCCGGTGGCCAGAAATACCGGCTTGCCGCGCGCCGCCACTTTGCCGATGAATTGCGGCCACCCCATATCGCCGGAACCGATTTTCCACGCCTTGAGAAGCGGGGCCATCATGTCCAACACTGCCTCATCATAGGGCGTGGTCATATAATCTATGCCAGCTTCCTTGCATGCATCAACCAGGGTTTGGGTCCAATCGCGCGGGGTCTGGTATTTCTCAAAAACTTCAAAGACTGACTGTTTCCACCCTGCCTGATGGGCGCTTTGCGACCCCATGGCAGCAAAACCTTCATCAGAGACAATATCCTTGGCCAAAAAGTGCTGGAATTTGGCGCAATCCGCGCCAGCCGCCGCCGCCAGATGAATAAGCTCTACAGCGCGCGATAATTCGCCGTCATGAGAGGACGCAATGTCGGCAATGAAATAGGTCGGCTGGCCCGGCGCAATGACCCGCTCGCCAATTTCAATCTGTGTATTCCATTTCATGTGCGCTCTCTCCATTGCCTGACCAGCGCCGTGCACACCGCATCACGGCCCGGCAATTGACGCGCAAGGCATGCTTCGGCTTTGCCCACATCCAGCCCCAGCGATCGCGCGCGGCGCGGACTTAGCGTCGCAACCGAGCCGGTTTTCGCCCAATCCACCTCTATGCCCGCCGCGGCCGCCAAGCCCAGAATAAATTGCTTTTTGGACGAAACTTCGCGGCTCGCCAGATTGAACCGCCCACGCGCTTTGGCGGCCAGTAAATCAAAAAGCGCCACGGCAAAACTCGGAGCATCCATGGTGGAGCCGTAAAAATCATCAAACAAGGTCAAGGGTTTACGGTTGCTCAGAGCGTCCATCGCCCAATCGGCAAAGCCGCGGCCATCGGGATGAAACCCGGCAATAGAGGTGCGCAAGACCAGGCTTTGCGGCGCGCACAGGGCAAAGCTTTCTGCGGCAAATTTGCTGCGCGCATATTCATTGACCAAGCATATTGCTGCGTGTTCGTCATGGCTGGCAGCGCCATCACCATCAAACAACTGATCGGTGGAAACATGCACGGTCAATTTACCGCGCTCGCAGCTCCATTTGGCCAATAAGGCCGCCGGGCGCGCATTGACCAGATACGCCATGGCCGGATCGGCCTCGCAGGCAGCCAAATCCACATTCGCCGCCGCATTAATCACCATGTCCGGGGTCGCCGCCGCCAACACCGTCTGCAAGCTCTGCTCATCGGTAATATCAACAATAAAATCGGCATTATTTCGGGCGGCGGTAAGCGCGCTAAACCCGCGCGTCTGCGCCTCTTGCCTGAGCGCGCGCCCGAGCAATCCGGTGCCGCCAAGGATCAGGGCGCGCATGGCACCAAACCTCTATCAAGCCGCATGAGACAGAGCCATGGGCGCGGTTTGCAACGGGGCGCTAACATTATCGACCAAGCGCGCTTGGTCGACCATCGCCGCGTTAATTTCCACCAAATCCGGGCGGCGCAAACAAAGCGCCACCAATTGCGCGGCGCTGGCCTGTTCCGCGCCCGAGCCAAAAGCGTCAACGCAAGCACGAAAAAACGCCAGATCAGCGGCATGATCCAAAGTCCAGCGCAGGCGTTCCAGCCCGCCGCCGGGACCGCGCAGACACGCTTTGCTCAATCGCCGATGATTGCGCAGCCACGGGGTCACATGTTCGCGCTCATAAGGGTCGCGGGCGCAGCGTTCGGCCTCATACAAAAGTGCCGCCGGGAAAGCGTCGCAATCCAGCCCATGGGGAAGAAGTGGCGGCATATTATTGCACGCATAATCCACCCCTGCCCCGGCCTGCAAGGTCAAGACCTGACCGCAAATGACCGGGTCAATAAACGGGCAGTCCGAGGTTACGCGCATAACCACATCCGCATCCACTTCGCGGGCGGCTTTGGCATAGCGCGCCAAGACGTCCAATTGCGAGCCGCGTGTCACCCGATAGCCCGCTACCGACGCCATATTAGCAATTTTATCATCGTCCTCGCCAACCGGCACCGCGCACACCACGGCATCGACGCCCGGAATTTGCGCACAGCGGTCAAGGCACCACAAAAGCGCTGGCTTATCGCCAATGTTTTCCAGGATTTTTCCTGGTAAACGCGTAGAGCCCCAACGGGCCTGAACAATCACTGCATTCGTCATGGATTAAAGACTAACTACAGGCGGCTAACGTCTGGTTAACCATAAAGTTGGATTCTGCACATTGAAACAAATGGGAAGAATCGCCATGCCGACACCGGCCCTGACACCAGCCAATCCACCGCAGAAGCAAACCATTCACCGTGATTTTAAAAATCCGCGCCTTAATCTCGATGGCAAGGTGGTGATGATAACCGGCGGCACCGGATCATTCGGCAAGCAGCTAACCCGCACCATTTGCGATGAATTCAAGCCATCCAAATTGATTATCTTTTCGCGTGACGAATTGAAACAATATGAAATGGCACAGAACTTTAACCCCGCTGAGCACAAATTTATGCGCTATTTCATCGGCGATGTGCGCGATCAATCGCGGCTGGAACAAGCCATGCGCGGGGTTGATGTGGTGGTCCATGCAGCGGCGCTCAAACACGTGCCGATTGCCGAATATAATCCGTTTGAGTGCATCAAGACCAATGTTATGGGTGCCGAAAACGTGGTCACGGCGGCGATCAATGCCGGGGTGAAAAACGTTTGTGCGCTGTCGACCGACAAGGCTGCCAGCCCGATCAATCTTTATGGAGCATCCAAATTGGCCTCCGACAAAATCTTTGCCGCGGCCAGCGCCATGGGCGGTGCCGACGGACCAGTATTCTCCATCGTGCGCTATGGCAATGTGGTCGGGTCGCGCGGCTCGGTAGCGCCATTTTTCCAAAAACTGGTGCGCGAAGGGGCAACAGAATTGCCAATCACCGATCCGCGCATGACCCGGTTTTGGATCACCCTGCCGCAAGCGGTAGACTTTGTGCTGTCATCTTTGGCTATGGCACGCGGCGGCGAAACCTTTGTGCCCAAAATCCCGTCCATGAGCACCGTCGAAATGGCGCTTTCCATCGCCCCCGGCCTGCCCCATCGTATTATCGGCATTCGGCCTGGCGAAAAATTGCACGAAACCATGGTGCCGCTGGACGACGCGCACTCTACGCTTGAATTGGCCGACCGTTTTATCATTCTGCCCAGTCATGATGGCAGCCACCGGCAAAGCTATCTGGATGATAACGCCAAAGCCGTGGCCAGTGATTTTTCCTACGTGTCCGATTCCAATCCCGAACGTTTGGACGCCCGCGGCCTGCAAAGCCTGCTGGAACAAAAATTCACTAATTAGGCGCAAGCCCCGGCAGTAGCCTGACTTTGCACAATGCAGCACGGCTTTATGGGCGGCGCGATTCTAGGCTCAGGCCTAATCCCGACAATTTGTGCCTGGCCCCACCTTGGCCCAACCATCGGCACTTTGGTTGTCATTGACATATTGCGCATAAGGCACATCACTCAATGGCCCGCGCGGCAGATAGGATATTTCCCGCTCCGTGCCTTCCACATCGCGAATGAGATACGTCAACGGGTTGAAGATGTCATCACTCCATCCAGACTTGATCTTCAACACAGTCTGCCCCTCACGAATGCCTGCTTTATAAGCCGCGCTTGTCCGCTCAACCGTTTTAATTAGCCCGGTTGTTTTTGAGGCAAATTCAAAGCCTTTATCGCCATCGGGCCAGTTGCCGGTTTTTTTGGGTATAATGCTGACCACCAAAGCTAATGGTGCAAGGTAGCTCAAGGTTGCTTTTCCCTGGCTCTGTATCCGTGAATGAAAATGCACCCAGTTCGTCAACAATACTAAATAAGAGGCCTTCGGTCAGATCCTCTGCCTTTCGCTCAACAAGCCGGCGTATAACCGCGTGAATACCCGGTATTTTTCCATTTGATTTCAGGTTTTGCGCATCAATTGCAAATGCAATCGCCAATCCCTCATCATAAGGATCCTGCGGTTCATTAGGGTTCAGCGCCTTTTTGCGTAAAGAATCATTTATGCGCACCACCAAAAATTCCGAGCCATCCAAACCAAGCTCAATTAGTGCTCTGTCGGTAACATAATCTGTGAAACCTTCACGAACCCAAGGTAAATCGGCCTCCCTCATTCGTCCTATGTTGCGCGGGGTCCACCTGTGCGCTAATTCGTGCGTGATTGCTAAATCGAACATCAGCGTCTTGGCGCTTGGGGTAAAATATGTGACGAAAGATTCAAAATTCGAAGTGCCGGTATAAGCGCCGGGGCGATCATTTCTCCCCGATATTGGAATGACAAAAACCGTGTAAGTATCAGCGTCAATCTCACCCAAATGCACATTAAAATAGCGCAAGGCCTTTTCGGATACGTCTTGAGCGTGCTCAAGGGTGTGCGGTGATTTTTCGTTAATCAGGCTGGACGGCGTAACCAGAGAAACACGCATTTTGCCACTTTGAAACGATGCGGTTTTTAACTGTTTGCTTATGAGCATTTGTGCATTTGTAATCGTCCCTCCGCCACCCACAAGGTCGAGTTTGTTTTCCGAGGAATTTGCCAATGACGACGCTAATGCCCAATCTTGCGGAATATTATGAAATGAAAGGCTTGTGTTTGTGAACCGGCGTTGCGCTAGTCCCGGTTCAACCTGCTCACGTGTCAACAATGGTTCTAAAAGCAACGCCCTATTGTCAAAATATATAGCATCTTCACCTAGAACAATAACACGGCAACCTTCAATTTCCTCAATTGGAAAGTTAAAATTCGTCAATCTTGGCGTGATTTTATACGATATGGATATTGGCTCATTGCCAGACGGTGTCCCACGCAGGACATATGCATTGTCCTCAATCAGATCGACGTTTTGCACGCTTAAAATCTCATACGCCCGTTCTTTACACCCGGTATGTAAAAGAGCGCGCAGCGTAAATTCCTTGATATTGGCCGACGGAAACGCCATCTCCACCAAAAGGTGCGGGCTTGGATCGTCTTTCTTGATCGTGACATTATAGGAGATGGTATCCGCCGCTATGGGCTGATCTTCTTTTGCTTGCGCGTAACCTGGCCCGCACATTGCCCCAAAGAGCATTGTCGACATGATCAGTAAGAGGTAATGCATAGTGGATAAAAAATACATTTGCAGACCCATTCGTATATAAACTACAGCGCCAAAAATTTGTTACTGCATATACTGAATAAATTCAGGCCACATTATGGCCGCGTGTTTAACGCCTTCAACTTCAGAACTGTTCTGAGCCACAGCCTGTGGCTGTGTGACAAAAGAAACCAGTGCGCATGGAAGGATTTAATAAAGTCATACAGAGCTTAAAACGCAAAAAGCACGGCCCTGTTGAAAGGGCCGTGCTTTATTACCGGTTTATGCTGCAAGCAGGCTATCAGAAACGGTGCGGATTAACCGCCGCCGAATAGCGAGAGAATAATTTGCGGCCGTGAATTGGCGATGCCAAGGGCCTGTACGCCCAATTGTTGCTGCACTTGTAAAGCCTGCAATTTAGCGCTTTCCACGGCGAGGTCCGCATCGACCAGATTGCCGACACCAACATTGAGCGAGTCGGTGAGCTTGCTGACAAATATGCTGTGCGATTCGAGCTTCTTCACATCAGAGCCCAAATTCGCCAGTGCCTGATTGACGTTATCGAGCGAGGTTTTCACCGCCGCCACTGCCGCCTGAGCCAGGGTTACCGTACCAAGGCTGGCGCTGGCAGAGAGCGTAATAATGGTGCCGCTAAAGGCCATATTTTGGGTTTTCAGCGTTAGCGCGCGGGTGCCATCTGCGTCTGCGAGAAAAGAGATGCCCGGAGAGTTAGAACTGTCCAATATGTTCGCGCCATCAAAGGCGGCGTTGGCCAGAATGGTCGAAATTTGCGACAAAATGGCTTTAAAATCCGCATCAAAAGCTTTGCGCGAAAATGTATCGATCGAGGTTTCCGACGCCGCCGTTGCCTTGGCGCGCAATTCGATCAGCAAGTCAGAAATGGATTCGCCAGCGGCTAAGGCCACATTGCCGATGGAACTGGCTCGATCAAGTGAGGTCTTTACCGCGTTGAAAGCACCAATGTCTGAGCGCAATCCCTGGGCCACAGCGAATACCGCCGCATTGTCCTTGGCGCCGGCCACTTTCAAGCCGGTATTGATCCGACCCTGTACCTGATCCAGCGATGAATTGGTCTGATTGAGCGCCTGTAAGGCGGCCAATGCTGAGGAATTGGTGTGGACGCTAATGCTCATTATATGCTCCGGCACTTGAGAGATTTACCTACCAAGCGGATTATCCGCCTGTCTCAACCGGTTAAGGAGCAATAGTCGTGCCAAGTTAAAAAACTTATTTTATACGTTTATTTTCAATATGTTATGATTTATAAGAAATATTAGATCGGCAAAATTAACCATATTGCCGAGCCCGCGCCTGCCTATCGGCGGCTTTTGCCGGGTTGGGTAGCTTCATCACTTTAAGTGGATTGCGGCCCTAAGATGAGCTCAAGCCTTGGTGTCGAGAATGACACCTTCGGCAGCTTTTTCTTTGGCGATGCGGCGCAAAATATGTTCGCGCGGATATTGCTGCAAAACTTCGCCAGTTTCGCGATCTATGCTTTTGTATATAAAGCCGCCATTCACTTCATCTTTTTCGATGCTCAAGCGCGCATTGGCACGCGGCGGCGCGACAGTAGGCTCAGCATCGCTAAGCTCGCGCTTTTCAGGCGTGTCTATAGGAGCGGGCGATTTCGCCGACACCGGTTGTTTTGGTGATTCCGTGGCCGTGCCGCCACCTGAGCCTGCTTTGGCGGGTGGTGGAACGAGAAACGGAACCTTTCGGATCTCGTTTACCATTGTTCCTTACCGGGTGACCCGGCCTCCTCGATGGACCTGGCCAACGCGTCTTGTGCGCGCTTTGGCCAGGCCGCTCTCGAGAGAAGTGTCGACGAAAGCGGACCCCGTGCTTTCGCCAACTTCCCCTGTTTAGACTATCGGAAGAATCCGAGAATCGATTGTGGTGCCTGATTGGCGATTGAAAGCGCTTGTACGCCAAGCTGTTGCTTGACCTGCAAGGCTTGCAAGTTCGCACTTTCCTTGGCCAGATCCGCATCGACAAGGTTGCCGATAGAGGCGGTCAGAGCGTCAGAAAGCTTGGTCACAAAATCAAACTGAATTTCCAAGGCTTTCGACTTGGTACCCAAACGGGCCAAAGATGCGTTAACATTGGTCAAGGAAGCCTTGATCGCCGTCAGTGCGTCTTTTGCATTGGTTACCGTATTTACAGCTTCAGTTGTGGTCACCGTAATAATGGTACCACTGAGTTGCAGAGCTTCGTCAAGCACGGTAATTGCGGCTGAACCCTCTGCATTGGCTAGAGCTGCAATGGACGCAGTTGTATTGTTGATCAAGTTTGTACCGTTAAAGGCAGCATTATCAACAATGGTCTGGATTTGATCGCGAAGCGCTGTGAAGTCTTCGTTCAAAGCCGTACGAGACGTCGCATCAAGCGAGGTATCAGTGGCGGCCAAAGCTTTTTCCTTCAGATCGATAAGCAGATCTGAAATCGCTTGACCAGCAGCAGACGCAACGTCCACCGCCGAGCCCACACGGCTAAGTGATTCTTTTACAACATCAAAAGAGCGCACATCACCGCGCAACTTTTGGGCAATAGCGAACGCGCCGCCATTGTCTTTAGCACTGGCCACTTTAAGGCCGGTACTAATGCGGTTCTGAACAGTTTCCAGACCACGATTTGTTGCATTGAGGTTTTGTAGCGCAACTAGGGCGCCAACATTTGTATTTACAGAAGCCATTTCTTGGTTCCTTTCCATTCTGGCTAATCATGCTGCGCATTTTGCGCAACTGGGGTCTTTGACCCGCTAGCCAGCTTGCAAGGCGCACGCCAGATGGATTTGGTACTAGGTCGATATTGCCCACTTACTAGGCAAAACAAGCACTTGCGACCAAAAAACAAACACTTGCACCATTTTGACACGGCAATATCTGCCGCCCTTAGCGAAAAGCGCGCGGAAAAATCTGCCGCAAGGGCAAAAATTCGCTAGTGTTATGGTAAATAAAGAACAAAAAAAGGGGCCGCATTCCTGCGACCCCAAGATTTATAAGTGTAAGCTTGAACGCTCTTACTGGAAGAAGCTCAATATGGTTTGCGGACTTTGATTGGCGATGGAGAGCGCCTGCACGCCAAGCTGTTGCTTGACCTGCAAGGATTGTAGTTTCGCACTTTCCTTTGCCAAATCCGCATCGACAAGATTGCCAATACTCCCCACCAGAGAATCCGAGAGTTTAATCAGGAAATCCGCATGGATTTCCAGTGCTCTCGATTTTGTCCCCAATCGGGCCAAAGCAGCATTCACATTGGTCAATGAAGCATTGACCGCGGTTAGCGCCGCTTTTGCGTTGGTGATCGTGTCGACCTGCTCGGTTGTGGTTACGGTGATAATTGAGCCGCTGAGTTGCAACGCCTCATCCAGTACCGTAATCGTACTGGTCCCATCTGCATTGGCCAGGGCCGAAACCGAGGCGGTGGAATTGTTGATGAGATTGGTACCACTAAGGCTGGCATTATTGACAATGGTCGATATCTGATCACGAAGCGCTTTAAAATCTTCATTCAAAGCTCCTCGTGAGGTGGCATCAAGCGACGTATCGGTTGCCGCCAGCGCCTTTTCTTTCAAATCGACCATCAGATCAGAGATTGCCTGCCCCGCTGCAGAGGAAACATCGACCAATGACTGTACCCGACTCAGCGACTGATTCACCACGTCCAGGCTACGCACATCTCCACGCAGCTTCTGGGCGATCGCGAATGCACCACCATTGTCTTTGGCACTGGCCACTTTAAGGCCGGTATTGATCCGAGTCTGCACCGTTTCGAGCTGCCTATTTGTTGCGTTCAAATTTTGGAGTGCGACAAGCGCACTTACATTGGTATTCACTGAAACACTCATTTCAGGGTCCTTTCATTCTGTAAGGGAAACGGCCTTTTGGCCGAAAGACATTCTTGTCCATCAACTGCGTTGCAATGATTATGCCGAATGAAGGTTTGGCGCTAAATATATAACGCCTTGTATTTATGTGTATTTTTATATAATTATGACCCGCTTTCCAGCGGCAAAGCCGTGGGCGGAAAAAACCGCCGGGCAGAATAGGTCAACCCCGGCAAGTCTTGCTCACCGGGGTGGATTAAATTTCAAAAACAGTAAAATTGCGGGTGATTAGCCGTTAGCGGCTATTTTTTCTGCCCGGCCCTCATTGGTATTGGAAGGCGAACCGGCATTGGGGGCCAGCCCCTGCATTACCGTGCGGTTGATATCAATCAATATATCGATATCGGCATTGTCGCGAACCACTTGCGGCGAATAACGCTCCACAAACATAGCCAGCGAAATAATACCGGCGCGCAGGCTGGCGTCGAGACCATTGCGATCATCGGCGCAATCCTGGCCCAAAGCACCCCACACCCGCTTATTCCAGTCTATCGCTGAAGATAACGCGCCAAGATTTTGCCGCCCAAGCCCTTGGACATCCATAAGTGCCCGCGTAACCATGCTAAACAAACGATACTCGGTTTCCCTCGGGTTTTCAGCCCGCGCGGACGCCTGTTGGTATGCCGTCAGAGACATGCCCTAACCTTCCCTTTTCGAATTCCATAAGAGTACGGCATTTTATCAGTGCCTTATAGTACTCTCCCGCCATCACATCCCGGCTTATGGCGACACATTGCGTTAACGCTTCGGGGTTGCGCACGGCACCCATAAAGTCGCTCATGCGCAACACAAATTCGTCGTAATTACTATCGCCTTTTTCGGGGTCGAGATACATCAGCATAACCGGGAAATAGACCCGCTTTGCCGGCGTATTCACTTCGCTTTCCTGCATAATATCTTTTTCACGCAAGATTGCCGCGTGGTTTTGTAGAACAAGGTTTGATCGCCGCTCGCCATTTTGCAAAACAGCGCCGTTAAGCACAAAGCGCTCACCGGGTTTTAGCGAAAGTTTCAAAGGCATAGCCTTGGCTCCGTTCCACTCCACATCCCCTGACTAATAAAAGCCGGAACTGCACAGCATTTATGAAATACATGAAGGAAAACTAAATCGGATTGGTTAACGAAGCCCTGCACATAGGCAAATAAGTGCTGTTTTTGTTAGGGCGGCATTAATCGACACCCCTCAGACTTCCAAACAACATTCAGCCATTGAAAGGACGTTGCCGTGCCATCTGCCAGCCAACACCTGCTTGCCCCGGAGCAATTGACGCAAGCACCAGAACAACAAAAGCGCGACCTCAAGGGCGCGGTCGGCGGCGGCATATTGCCCGAACTGGCAGCAAAGCAAGGCGGCAAAAACGATAAAAAAATCATCCCGATTTTGCGCCGGGCAAAGAAACTGGTCGACACCCATGACTATGCCGCCGCCGCCAAATTGGCCATGCGGGCGCTGGATATGGATGAAGACAGCGCCATTGCCAATCACGTTATGGCCATTGCCCTTGAAAAACTGGGGCATTTATCCAAAGCGTTGGAGTTTTACGAGCGCGCCTGGCGGGGGGATCCGTCAGACGGCGAGGTCTTCCAGAACATTGCGCTGGTTGCCTGGAAATTGGATATGCTGCCCACGGCGGAAAAATTCCTGCAATTGTTTTTGGACATGCAACCGGGCGATCCCAATGGAGTGATTAACCTGGCGGGCGTATTGCGTGATCTTGGTCGGTTTGACGAGGCGGTGGAACTCGTACGTGCCACCATTTACGCCCATCAGGAAAATGCCATGTTGTGGAACTCCCTGGCCACCATATTATTGGAATCCGGTGAACCGCATCAAGCCATCACCTTTTATGATGAAGCCTTGCGCCTGGAGCCGGACAGTGCCCGCATCTGGCATAATATGGCTTATGCTGCTGGCCTTGCCGGCGATCGCCCGCGCGCGGTAACCGCCGGCGAAAAAGCGCTGGACCTGACCAACGCACCAGAAGATCGCCCGGTCATTGAGTACGGTCTTAGTCAAGCTTATCTCTCGCTTGGCCAGTTGGAAAAGGGCTGGAAGGCGCATATGTCCCGCTTCGATCCGAAGGGTGCCGCCAATGTGCTAAGCGCCATCGATGCCCGGCGTTGGGATGGCGAGGAAGATTTAACTGGCAAAACCGTCCTCCTTATGGGCGAACAGGGATTGGGCGACGAAGTATTATATATGAATGCCGCGCGTGATTTCGTGAATGCCGTAGGGCCGAAGGGCCGGGTCGACTTTGCCGTTGAGCGACGGCTAATGCCCATGGTTGAACGCACCTTTGCGCCCAAAACTCTGGTGCGGCACATGACCGTCAGCCGCGAAGGGCGGCAGATTCGGCTAATTCCCGACATTAAGGACTGGAGCGCCTACGACTATTATGTGCCGATGGGCAATGCAATTGCCGCGCATCGCCAATCTCTTGCCGATTTTCCGGCCCATAATGGCTACCTGACCGCTGATCCGCTCAAGGTCAAAGCCATGGCCGACGCCGTAGCCGCGCTGCCAAAAGGGCCAAAGATCGGCCTGTGCTGGAAGTCCATGGTGATGAATGCCAGCCGGTCCAAATATTTCAGCCCGTTTGAGGCGTGGAAACCGGTATTAAAAACCCCGGGGGCCGTGTTTGTCAGCATGCAATATGGCGATTGCGATGAAGAAATAAAACAGGCGCAAAAAGAGCTTGGCGTATGCATTCATCAAATCCCTGATCTTGATCTGAAAAGTGATCTCGATGGCGTGGCGGCGGCAGGCATGGCGCTGGACATCACCATCGGGCCAATGAATGCATCCACCAATCTGGCCGCCGCCCATGGCGGTTTGGTCTGGTTTCTGACCAGTGCCGATCATTGGCCGCTGCATTCCACCGGCGCAATTCCGTGGTATCCGGCGGCACGGGTATTTTCGCCAACAAGTTTCGGCGCGTGGGACGAAACCATGGGCCGCGTTGCCGGTGCACTGGCCGAAACCGTGAGTGCAAAAAAGGCCGCATAAATACAGCCTCCATATTTCAAGCCCACTTGCCCCTTTTGCCGCAGGGCGCTACCAGTTGCGCCTCAAATGAAGGAAGTATTATGCGTTTTGAAGGCACAGAGAATTACGTTGCGACCGATGATCTTTCCATTGCGGTTAATGCCGCGATCACGTTGGAGCGGCCGCTGCTGATTAAAGGCGAGCCGGGCACCGGCAAGACCATGCTGGCCATTGAAGTGGCCAAGGCGCTGGATGCGCCGCTGATTGAATGGCACATCAAATCCACCACCAAGGCCCATCAGGGGCTGTATGAATATGACGCGGTAGCGCGCCTGCGCGACAGCCAACTTGGCGACCCCAAGGTTGAAGACGTTAAAAACTACATCCGCAAAGGCAAATTGTGGGAGGCCTTCACCTCGCCAACACGGCCGGTTTTGCTGATTGACGAGGTCGACAAGGCCGACATAGAATTTCCCAACGATTTGCTACAAGAACTGGATCGTATGGAGTTTCATGTCTATGAGACCGGCGAAATGGTCAGCGCCAAAACCCGACCCATAATCATCATCACCTCCAATAATGAAAAAGAACTGCCGGACGCATTTTTGCGCCGCTGTTTCTTCCACTTCATCCGCTTTCCCGATGACGAGACCATGCAAGCCATTGTCGATGTCCATTTTCCGGGCGTAAAAAAGCGCCTTGTCGCCGAAGCCCTGAAAATATTTTACGATATCCGCAAAGCCCCGGGCCTGAAGAAAAAACCATCAACGTCGGAACTTCTTGATTGGCTAAAACTGCTAATGGTCGAAGATATTGATGCCATGACCCTGCGCGAACGAGACCCGCGCAAACTCATCCCGCCACTGCATGGCGCGCTACTCAAGAATGAGCAAGACGTACAACTTTTTGAACGCCTCGCATTCATGGCAAAACGCGAGGGATAGCCCTAAAACGCGAAAGATGGCCCTGCCCCTGACTATTTCATCGCAGGGCCATTCTCGCTTCCTTTCTACTCCCCCCCGGCCCACCTCTCCCCCTCGTCATCCTCCGGCTTGACCGGAGGATCCATCAACAGCATGGGCAAGCATGGCGTATTACACCTACATCCTTGCTTCCAAGCCGCACGGCACACTTTACACCGGAGTGACGAATGATCTGGTGCGGCGAATCTGGGAGCACAGAGAAGAATTGCAATCCGGCTTTACAGAGAAATACGGCGTCCACCGATTGGTCTGGTTCGAAGAGCACATTACCGCCGAACATGCCATACGCCGGGAGAAGCGGCTCAAACATTGGCTGCGCGCATGGAAGCTTAAATTGATCGAAAACGCTAACCCTGAATGGCGCGATTTATGGGATGAGATTACCGGGCATTGAGACCGTATGGATCCTCCGGTCAAGCCGGAGGATGACGAAGGGGGAGGTGCCCGGAGGGGGCCAGGAGAGACAGCCGGAGGAAGCGAAAGGGCGAATGCCAAAGTTTGCACCAGCGAGGACCACTGATGAGGGCTATTGTTAAAGCCCCACTTCGTCCACTGGCTCTATGGCCCATGTTTCGGCCATGGCGGCAACTTCCCATTCCAAATAGTCTTCGTCGGCCAATAATTCGCTAATATAGGTGTCGACCTTGAGGCTGGTTTCGATGCCATAGGAATGGAAGCGGGCGGCATAGGGTGTGGCGAAGGCATCGGCGATTGACCAATCGCCAAACAAAAACGGTTGATCATGACGGCTTAAGCACGCTTCAAAAACGTCCTGCAATTGCCCGGCCGCTTGCACGGCTGCCGCAGGCATTTTGCCGTTGGTGCGGCGGCGCAAATTCATGGGTGCTGCTTCCCTGAAAGCACCAAAATCTTGTTGCATTTGCCGGCATAAAGCCCGCGCGCTTTCTTTGTCTTCCGGCTGTTTGGGCCATAAATTGGGCACACATTTGGCCGCCCATTCGGCAATCGCCAAACTATCGGGAATGCGCTCATCACCGACTTGCAATACCGGCACCGTGCCTGCCGGTGAAAGCGCCAGCAACTTCTGTTTCGCTCCCGGCACGTAAAGCCGGATAAGCTCTTCTGTGAATGGCAGCTCAGCTTTTTTGAGCACCAGCCACGGGCGCATTGACCATGAGGAATAGTTTTTATTGCCAATATATAAGGTCAACATTTTGGTTATTTCCGCGCACAGCTTTTCAAACTTTTATAAAACCCAGAATTTGAAAAAAGAAAAGTGGGGTTTAGCCGTTGGCGATTTTTTTGGCGGTGCTGGCAATTTCTTCGCTGGCTTCCTGCGCGCGGCGAATATGGTCACGCACATCAAGTTCGGCCAACTCACCAAGCCCCAGCGCCGCGCCATCAATAATCGGCAGGCGCACGCATACATTGGTGCCCTGCCCCAAAACGCTTTGCACATTCATGCTACCATGGTGCAGCGCGCTCAACGATTTAACCAATGACATGCCAAGGCCAGTGCCGCGCGCCTCGGAAACCTGAGCGCTGGCCGCTTGTTCATAAGGCTTGCCAATACGGGCCGCATCTTCGGGCGACATGCCAACCCCGTCATCACTGACCGCAATCAGCGCATCGGCACCTTGCATACTCAAGCTGACTTTTATATTGCCGCCAGCCGAGGTGAATTTGATGGCGTTAGAGAGCAGGTTGAACAGGATTTGCCGCAAGGCTTTGCGGTCCGCATATACCGGCACCGCGCCATTGGGGGTGTGCACACTCAACTTCACGCCTGCTTCTTCAGCACCCAGACCCATTAACTTCACGCCAGAATTGACCAGTTCGCGGGCATCAAAGCCGGTTCTGTTCAATTCATAACGGTCTGCTTCAATTTTTGACATGTCCAGCACGTCGCCAACCAGATCGACCAAATGGCGGCCGCTATCATAAATCAAATCAGCATATTCGGCATATTTGGATGGCAGCGGACCAAAAAGCCGTGCTTTCATCATGTCTGAAAACCCGATAATGGCGTTTAGCGGCGTGCGCAATTCATGGCTAATCCCGGCCAGAAATTGTGATTTTTGTCGCACCGCTTCTAGCGCCGCATCGCGTTCTTTCATCAGGCGTTCTTCGCGTTCGGCTCTTTTGGTAATGTCATTCATCGACACCAGTAAAAGCGCATCGCCATCGCGGGCCAGCCGCAGCTCCAGGCTCGTTGGTTTTTTAGTACCAATAGCGGGCATATCCACTTCTACGTCTTCGCGTCGGCCACTGCGCAATACGCGCCCGGCCGCTGCCGCAAAACGCGCACGATGGGCACCATCCAAGGCATTGGTAAGCCGTTTGGATTTTCCCAAAATTTCCAACGCCGCCGGGCTGGCGGCCAATGTACGGCCATTTTTATCCATACACATCAATGGGTCGGGCGCTAATTGCAATAACCGCAACCGTGCAGAATGCGAATCCCAGCCCCCCTGACGGCGCACCACCAGCGCACTGGCACTGGCAATCAACGTCATAATAATGCTGACCGGTTCAATAAGCCCCACCGGGTCGGCGACGATCAGTACCGGTGGCAACAACCCACCTGCCGACATGGCAACCACCAACGCCACGGCAAACATGGTCAAGGCCGCGGCTTCCATGGTCAGGCGCGGGCCGCCAAGGCTGTGAGCGGCGGCGATTGGCAAAATAAACAACACCACAAACGATGTTGACATACTGCCCGCCGAGGCAACGGCAAAACCAGCCATTACCGTCCACGAGAGGATCACCAGAGCTTGCGCCCAATCCTCGTCCAATAGGGGGCTAATCAACAGACTTAACACCGCCGGCAGACCGGCAATCAGCGCCATGGTCAGCACTAACGGTCCTGCCGAAGCGGGGTTTAAAAACAGGGCAAGGGCCGCACAAACCAATATGCCGCCGCCCCACAAAAGCGGCATAGCCAGCGCGCTTACCGGAATGCGCTGTTTAGGCGCTACAAAATTCGACTCAGCTTTCATGGGGCAAGTGTTTGCTGACAGCGTTAATAAATACTGAATCCCCACCGTTTGTCATAACGCTTACCCACTGCTTATTTTATTGTTTAAAAACGGTTTTTTATAATTATGAACGATGTTATAATATTGAAGCTGGCATAGCCCCTGCCCGTTTGACCGCTTGGTGCTGGCGATTCTTCGCGCTAAGCTGCGCGGCGCAATGTTTGCGTGGGGAAAGCCAATAAGTCATGATTTGGGACAATTTGCCCCAAAATGGCTGGAAAAAGCCCAAAACGGAAGAATTTGATGCGCGTATTTTTAAAAATTCTCCTTATCAGCACCGCCTCGGTTTTCTGGTGCGCCGCTTTGGGCGTGTCAGGCTTTGCGGCGGCGCAAGACATCAAGCCTGATGTCGGCGGATTGCGCCAAGAGGCCGAAACACCAGACCTGACAAAAGCCACAACCGAAGCTGTTCCAAAAACCGGCCCAAAAACCGGCCCAAAAACTGCCTTAGAACCAATTGTTTCCATTCCAACGCCGGTATCGGCGAGTACGGCGATACCGGCCGCTGCGATCCTCGACACCCCGGCACCAACGACCATCGCCCCCATTGTCCGCGCCAAAGTGTGGCCAAAGCTGGTTTTGCTGGCCGGACCGTATGCGCGTTTTCTTGACTATGTACACAATGCCGAACGGAACCAGCCATCATCTGCGGAAGATCTAGAACGGATGATGAATGATTTAGCCAGCATTGATGGTGCCAAATTATCGACCGCCTTTCGCGCCCACACCATATTGCGCGCCATGCAAACACCAGCGTTTTTCGAGGGCGTAAAGGGATGGGGCAACACTTATGATCGCCCCACCATCATCAGAAATCTGCACATAAACCCGGCCTATGTAGAACAAATGCCCGGTTATGCGCAGGCCCGCACCAAGGTTTTACGCGCCATCTATGAGGACGGCCAGACCACGCAATTGGCGGGCAGCGCCTATAAGGATTTGGCCTATTCCCTGCAACGGATAAAATGGGCTTCCAAGGTGGGTCGTGGCAAAGCCTTGCGCCTGGCCGCGCTTAACAATGCCCACTTGGCCCCGCGCGGCACGTCCGAGCGCCTGCTGAGCCAAATGATGGCCGCCTATGCCCCAAAACCACGCCCGAAGCTGGCAACGGCCCCAACACCAAATTTACCGCCAGTGACCAAAGTTGGCCCGGCCGACAATGCAGCCCTTGCATCCCTGTCCTCAGGGGCCGATTTACTCAAAAGCCTGGTGCAAGGCATCGGCCCTAATGCCGCCATGGCCGCCAGTGCTGATCCGATAATACCCATGGTTTCGGCTACGCCAATACCAATGCCGGCACCCGATATTGCGCCGCCCTATAGCGGCTTGTTGCAGGATATATTGGCAACGGCGGCTTTGCATATTCTCGATGCCAACGCCCCCTATCCCAGCGTATTGCCGCCGCGCAACACCCCGGACACGCTCGCCGAATGCGTGGATTGGGCGCGCTTGCACCTCAACCAATGCGTTGCCGCTACCCGTTATGTTTATGAAGACTCGTTTTGTATCGCCCAGCACCAGCTTAAAGATGCCGGCCAGTGCATTGCCGCTTTTGTCGATGGCCCGGCCTCCGCGCCAACTCACTAAGATTTGGCACATTAGGTCGCATTTTACATAAAGCTGAATTTTGTTTGAGCCAAACTTAATTCAAATTCGACGGGCGTGATAACCAAGCCTTAACGGCGTCTTGAACCTTTGCTTGAAAAAACTGCTGCCATGCGCATAGTGCCGATCATAAGCCGTAGTAAAGCGGCAAAGCATTGGGGAATATCTTGGGATTTATTCTAAAATCCATCTTCTGGGTCGGCATTGTTTTTCTATTTTTGCCACGCGACCACACCGCCATTGAGGCCCCGGCCAATGCTGCCAAGGTATCCGCTGAGGCAATGATTGACGCCGCCAGCGCTGGTGCCAGTTTTTGCAAAAAACAACCCGAGCTTTGCGAAACCGCGCTAAAGACCGGTTTGGCTGGCCGCGACATCTTTGCCGCCGCTGCCACCAAGGTTTCCGACCAATTTGCCACAAAAGCAGCCGCGCCGTCCAAAGACGACTAAGGTCTGCCCCCTAACTTCCCTTACCTTTACTGAGATAACCAGCGCCTCTGGCTTGCCAGCGTGTGCATCACTGCGTATTTGCCTGTAACCTTATCCATACAAGCAAGGCTCGCCCCCCAGATAGCAACATTGGCGAGTGGAAACCAATCCATGCCTTCCACAACAAACGACGCGCGCGCGCAGGATATTATCGACGAATTCGACTTTTTGGACGATTGGGAAGAGCGCTATCGCCATGTTATTGAACTTGGCAAAGCGCTGGAACCATTAGCCGATGATGAGCGCATTGATCGTAATAAAGTCAAAGGCTGTGTTTCTCAGGTCTGGCTAATTGACGAAATTGTCCCCGGCCCCACACCCAAAATGGTTTTGCGCGCTGATAGTGACGCCCATATCGTGCGCGGCCTGGCGGCTTTGCTGATCCGGCTTTACTCAAACCGCCCGCTGCACGAAATCGTCGCGCTGGACGCCCGCAAAATGTTTGAAGCCATTGGTCTGGCCGACAATCTCTCGGCCCAGCGCTCTAACGGTCTGCACGCTATGATTGAACGTATTCGCGCAAATGCCAAAAATGCGACACAGCACACGCAAGCGTGAATTTTTGAGCCCTGATTACATCTTGATACGGGGCCAAACCGGCTGCTAGAGTTCGCCTCCAAAGCAAATTAGAGGATTACCGATGAAAATTTTAAACTGGGGCTTGGCAATTCTGATTGCAGCTTTTTTTGTGATGATGGGTTCTCAAAAATTTATGGGCGCCAATCCAATTTTTCAGTATATTGCCGAACATTCGGGCATTGGTCTGTTTGAGCCGGGCGTGCGTATGCTCACAGGCGCGGCAGAGATTGCGGCGGCGCTTCTTATTTTATTGCCGCGCACGCGCACACTTGGCGCATTGTTGGCGATTGCCGTGCTTGCCGGCGCTATAGTGTTTCATCTTTCACCATGGCTTGGCATTTCTGTATCCACCGCCTTCACCGCCGATGGCGGCTATGGGGAAAAAACGCCAATGATCTTCATCATGGCCGTAAGCTTCTTGGTGTTAAGCGCAGGTTTGTTGTTTATCCAGCGCAAACAGGCTGCAACAGCCTAAGAGCGGGACAGAGGCGTCTTGCCACTGCCGGTTATTCTTTGACCAAAGATTAAGACACTCGTGCTTGACTGGCCGCAGAAGCATAAAGGCCAGTCAATGCAAACCCCTTCGACCCTAGGCACAGGCACAACGCCAGACCCGCAAACACAGAGCGGCCATACCCGCTCTGTTCTGGCGCGACGCTTGGCCGACATTGTTTGCCTGCCCTCCAGCCGCATCAGCCCGGTTGAGCGCCACATGGCCGGTGATTTGCTGGTGGGTATATTAGCGCAAAGCTCGATTGATTTGCGCCAACGCTGCGCCAAACGCATCGCCCCCTTGATCGAAGTAGCGCCGGGCCTTATCCGCTTTTTGGTCCGCGATGATATCGAAATTGCGCGCCTGATCCTCAATGACAGTGAGGCCATTAGCGACGTGCAATTGGTGCAAACTGCCCGCGCCGCCACGCTGGAACACCGCCTTGTCATTGCCCAACGCAAGGAATTGAGCGAGTTGGTGTGCGACGCTTTATTGGCCCCGGGCGAGCCCGATGTTGCCGCCGTTGTGCTCAAAAACCGCACCGCGCAATTATCGCAAGACGGGCTGGAACGCGCGCTGGAGCTTAGCCGCGAACACCCGGCGCTTTGTGCCTTGCTGCTCAAACGCGAAGAAATGCGCCCTGCCCAGGGTTTCACCATGTTTTGGTGGGCCGGGCCGGAAGAGCGCATGCGTGCTTTGATGCGGTTCGCAATTGGCCGCGAGATTATGCAAGATGCGGCCGGCGATATTTTTGCCATGATGGCTGAGGATGACTGGCAGGACCCGTTGGTGCGCATGGCCATGCAATTCATTGAACGCCGCCAACGCAATCGCGCCGCCATCGATAAAAGCGTTTATAGCAGCCTCGAAAATGCGGTGGATATTGCTCAAGATATCGGCGTTGATGCCGAAATGATTGACGAAATGTCCTATCTTAGCGGCATTAAACCGGTTACCGGCGCGAAGATTTTTGCCGATCGTGGCGGCGAGCCGTTGGCGGTCCTGTTTAAGGCAACCGGTCTTAAGCGCGACTATCTGCTTAAATTATGGCGGGCCTTAAAGCGCCCGATGGGCAGCACCGATACACCGGAGCCAGCTTTGCTTAACACCATTCAGTGTTTTGATAGCCTGTCCTCCAATAAGGCACAAACCGTGCTGCGGTATTGGAATTGGTCGCAAGGCGTGGATGTATTAACGCAATCCGCCGCCGAAACCGCCAACCCGATCGGCCTGGATGCCCTAAAAGCTCTGCCCCCCAGCGATCAAAATGCCGCCTTGGCCTATGGGCAATGGGGTGATGTTAAATCCTCCGGCTAAGGGCTATGCGCCGCGAAGGTTCTGGCCCCAAAGCTAGAACCGAACTGGAACCGGCTTTAATCATTGAATCTCGCAAAATTTATGCTATCGCTGGTCTGCGGATTTTCCGCACAGGTCTTCGGGGCGGGGTGAAAGTCCCCACCGGCGGTAATGCAGATTGCAACATGCACTCTGACGAGCCCGCGAGCGAATCAGTCCTCATGGTTGAGGGCGCTTTGCTGATTTCGGTGAGAGCCCGGAGCCGACGGTTATAGTCCGGATGGTAGAAGGTCACACAGAAGCGCATGGATTTGCGTGGCAATAGAATTGCGCCTGCACGCGCCAATTTGGCAAATCGCCAAGGGGCGCGGCTATCAATGGTGCAAATCCGATGCCTTTCTGTGGAACACCCCGAAGCAAGCGTGTGAAGGGTGTTAGAACGTGCATTACTATTTTGAAAAACCATTCAGCGTGGCCATTGCGGCTATGCTTTTATGCCCGCTGGCCGCCAATGCGCAGGTCTTGGATCAGGCGGATGCTGACATTGTGGTGGTTACCGCGACGCGGCGGGCGCAAAACATTCACGATGTACCGATTTCCATAACCGCGTTTTCCAAAGCGCAATTGGAAAGCCTGCGCCCGACCGGCCTGGAAGAGCTGGGGCGAAATGTGCCAAATATGTGGATGCCGCCATCGACCGAGGCCGGGCAAAGCTTCATCACCATGCGCGGCATTAATGGCGGCATTGCGCGCAGTTCGGGCCGTTCGGTCGGCGTGTATATTGATGGGGTGTACGTTAATGCCGACACCGCCATGAACTTGGCCGTAAATAATGTCGCCAGCGTCGAAGTGCTAAAAGGGCCGCAAGGCAGCCTGTTTGGGCGCGACACCATTGGCGGTGCCATTAACATCACCACCCAAAAGCCCGGCCATACCAACGCCGGTGAAATTGAGATGGATATTGGCAATTTTGGCTACCGACAGTTTAAAGGCTTTGTCGATATACCGCTTGAAGAAGATATTTTGGCCCTGCGCCTTAGCGGCTTAAAACGCGATACCGACGGCTATATCAAAAACGCTTTTACCGGGCGCAACGCCGGGGCAGAAGACCGCGCCGCCTTTGGCGCGCAGCTTTATTACACGCCCAATGCGCGCTTTAACGCCCATCTTAATTTCAATGCCCACACCATTGACGACCGCCCCAACACCCAAGGCGAAGCGGTGACCAATATCGGTGCCGACACCATTCCCTACACCATCAATCTTGGCAGTGATGAGGTGCAGGAACAGGACGCCCAGCGGGCTTCGCTGAATGCCAATTGGCAGCTTGGCGGCGGCCATACCATAAGCAGCGTCACTGGCTGGTCCCATGTCAGTGATTTTTACCTGCAGGATGGTGACCGCCTGCCACAAGAGATTACTCTGGCGCAATTTGACGGCAAAGCCGATGAATTCTCGCAAGAATTGCGCCTGACCTCGCCCACTGGCAAAACCGTGGATTATCTGGTCGGGCTTTATTATTTGAGCTCCAACACTTTGTTCAGCCCGACCTTCCCGTTAATGAGTACAGCCTTCCTCAATCAAGTGCTGTTTTTGCCGCAAGCCCTACACCCCGAGGACAGTTTGGACGGCCAGCGGATAGAAGGCCATGCCAATAGCTATGCCGGGTTTGCGCATGCTAATTTTCACCTCACGGACAGGCTAACCATATTTGGCGGCGCGCGGCTGACCCACGATAAAAAAACCGTCGACTATGCCAGCTTTGGCGAGGTGTTCACGGTCTTTGGCCTGCCACCTTTGAGCGCCAGAACCACGGCCAAAGATACGCCATTCTCGTGGATGGTTGGCGGACGCTATAAGGTCTCAAATGCCATCATGGCCTATGCCAGCATCAGTCGCGGCTATCGTAGCGCCAGCATAAAAGATGATTTTGTTTCCGCCGCTGACATTGCCGCCGGAGCTGGGTTTTTCACCGCGCCGGAGTTTTTGACCAATTATGAGGTCGGCATGAAAGCGCAAATGTGGGATGGCAAAGTGCGCGCCAATCTGTCGGCGTTTTATATGGACTATCAGGACATTCAGGTCTCGGTCTCGCGGCCACCCTTCTTGTTTTTGCAAAGCCTGGTCAACGCCGCCAAAGCTCATATTGTTGGCTTTGAGGCCGATGTCACCGCCAGCGTTTCGCCAAATTTAAAATTGTCTGCCAGCGCCGGTTATATACGTAGCCGTTTTGATCGTTTCAGCCCCCGCCCCGGCCTTGATCTGGCGGGTACCAGCTTTGGCACCGCCCCGGTGTGGACGCTCAGTGCCATTGCCGATTATCGCCAGCCGCTGGCCAATGGCGGCATGTTTTTGGCGCATGCGGATTATACCAATCGCACCGCGCCCTCTACGGTCCCGCCCGGTGCCTTGGGCTTTGTTGGCGATTACGCCATCGTCAATGGCTGGATTGGCTATGAGCCACAGCAGCAAAACTGGCGGGTCAGCCTGTGGGCCAAAAACCTGTTTGACATAAACCGCCCCGCCGCCAACAAATTATGGGGCGCGGGCCTTGGGCCACTTATCGAGAATGAAACCGTGCGCTATGAACCACCACGCATGGTTGGGGTTTCGCTAAAATATAAATGGGGCGGCTAAGGTCAGGACTCAAATGGATTGCACAATTCACCCGAAAAACCCGGCCTCATCCTGAGCTTGTCGAAGGGCCCGCTTTTCGGCCCGTTTTTCAGATTGTCATTCTCCGTTTTTACGCACAATTTATCCGAAAACCGGTTCCCACTTTTCGGATTGTGCTTTAGAAAAGAGCAAAAGTGGTCGTGACTAGCGAATCGCGGACAGGGGTGAGAATGGGTTACGCAGTTTCCTTAAGCTTGGCGATGGCAGCATTGTGGCTGGTGCTTTCCGGACATTATGACAGCACGCTGCTGCTCAGCATTGGGGCTGGCGCGTCGGTGTTTTCGGTATTTTTGGCGTGGCGCTTGCACATTCTTGATGAAGAAACTTCGCCCTATCACAAAGTTTGGCGGCTTTTTTTGTATTGGCCATGGCTGTGGTGGGAAGTAATTAAAACCAACATCACCATCGTACGCACAATTTTAAGCCCTGACATGGTGTTGACCCCGCGCATGGTGCGGGTGAAAGAACTGCCGCGCACCGATATGGCCCGCATTATATTTGCCAATTCCATCACCCTGACACCGGGTACGGTCAGTGTTGATCTCGATGATGACGAAATTATTGTGCACGCGGTGCTCAAAGAGATGACCAATAAAAACGACTTTGCCGCTATGGGCGCACGCTGCGCCAAAGCGTGGGGCGAGAAAGGGAGCCTGTCTTGATTTTCTTTGCCTCGATTATGCTGATGGCCAGCATGACCCTCATGCTGATCCGGCTGTTGCGCGGACCCGAATTGTATGACCGGGTGCTGGCGGTAAATTCCTTTGGCACCAAAACGGTTTTGTTTTTGTGTGTATTTGCTTTTCTGATTGGGCGGCCGGACGCGGTTGATATCGCCATTCTTTACGCCTTGATGAACTTCATCTCCACCATCGCCATTTTGAAATTCTTTCGCTATCGCGCGCTGGACATCGCTTTGTCGCGGATGAACCGCAATCGGGGCGCGGGTTCATGAGCGAGCTTCTGCACTATTTGGAAATTGCGCGCCATATTCTGGCCAGCCTGTCTTTGCTTGGCGGTGGGTTTTTCGTGGTGGCGGGCGCGATTGGTGTCTTACGCATGCCGGACTTTTATACCCGCGTCCATGCCGCCGGGGTTACCGACACTTTGGGTGCCGTATTGGTCCTGTTTGGCCTGATATTGCTCTCCGGCTTTACCCTGCTTAGCGCAAAACTTGCCTTGGTTGGCGTGTTCTTGCTGCTGACCAGCCCGACAGCCACCCATGCGGTGACCAATGCCGCCCATATTGCCGGGTTGAAGCCGCGCCTTGGCACCTACCGCACCGCACCGCCGCCTGAAGAGGACAACACCAAAGGTCCCATAGCATGAGTGATGGATTTATAACTCCTCTCGACATCTTTACGGTGATTGATCTGATTTTTATGGCCATGCTGGTCGTGGTCGGCATTGCCATTGTGCGACTACGCGATTTGTTTGCTGTGGTCATGTTGTCCGGGGTTTATTCACTGGTTTCGGCGGCCTGGTTTGTGTCATTGGATGCGGTCGACGTGGCTTTTACCGAAGCCGCCGTCGGTGCCGGGATTTCAACGGTTTTAATGCTCGGGGCCATGCTGCTCACCGCCCGCAAAGCCGAACCGGTATTGCCCGCACGCCATTGGGTCGCGCTTATGATCGCCGTCGTCACTGGTGCCGCTTTGCTTTATGCCACCGTGGATATGCCGGCATTTGGCGACCCTTTGTCAGCGCCCAATGCTTATGTCGGGCTTGAATATCTCAAACAGGCCGGGCCAGACACCGAAATTGCCAATGTGGTTAGCGCCGTACTGGCCAGCTATCGGGGTTTTGACACTTTTGGCGAAACCACAGTTATCTTCGCCGCCGGTCTTGGGATTATCCTGATTTTGGGCATGGGCGGCATGGTGCAAGAACCCAAAACAAATAAAGCCAAAGAAGCGCCAAAATCTGTCCTCGAAAACACCACGCACAGCGCGCACCATATGGTGTTGCGGGTGGTATCAAAATTGCTGATTCCGGTGATTGTTGTTTATGGCTTCTATGTGCACTTTCATGGCGATTACGGCCCTGGCGGTGGCTTTCAGGCCGGACTGATTATTGCCTCGGCGATTATACTCTATGCGCTGATTTTTGGCGTAAACGCAGCCAAAGAAGCGGTGCCGCCGGGCCTGCTGCGGTTTGGCGCGGCCTTGGGCGTTTTGATTTATGGCGGCACTGGCATTGTCGGCATTATGCTGGGCGGCAATTACCTCAATTATAATGTTTTGAACGCGGGACACCCGACCCACGGGCAACATTTGGGGGTGATGCTGGTAGAGATTGGCGTATTGGTGACCGTGACCTCGGTCATGCTGATCATTTTTTATGGCTTTACCGCGCGCCAGCCCGACATTAGCGATAAAGACTGGTAGAGCTCATGGAAAATTGGCAATACCTCACCGGTCATTTCAATTATATCGTCGTCATTATTTTGATGATGACCGGGCTTTATATCGTCATTGCGACCGGTAATCTGGTCAAAAAACTGGTCGGCCTCGGGGTTTTTCAAACTGCCGTCTTCCAGCTTTACATCACCATGAGCAAGGTCAGTGGCGGTGTGCCGCCAATCCTGGATTTATCCCATGGCAATGACGCCAGCCATGGCGCAGCAATTGCCCATGAAGAAATTGCACCCGAGGCGGCACACGAAGCGGTAGCGGCGCACGGGGAAAGCACGGCGCAAATTGTTGCGGATGGCGCGCCTGCAGCGGCGGATGTCGTTCACCAGACTGGGCAAGTGGCCGAGCGGGGCGTTGCCAGCATTGCCACCCAACTTAGCCAAGTGCCGGTTGATGGCGTGATTTATTCCAACCCCCTGCCTCATGTGCTGATCCTTACGGCCATTGTCGTCGGTGTCGCCACTTTGGCAGTTGGCTTGGCGCTGGTGGTGCGCATTCGCGAGGCCTTTGGCTCTATTGAAGAAGTTCATCTGCAAGAAGCCAGCTTCCAAATCTCGAAAAAGGCGGCGAAATCATGAATGCGGTTTTGGACGCCTTTATTGCCCTCTTGCCCGCATGGACATTGGCGCACGCCGCGCCGCTTTTGGTGGTTTCGCCGCTGCTAAGCGGTCCTATTGCCTTAATGCTGACTCGCGGCAAATTGGCCTGGGCGTGGGCCTTGCTTATCAGTCTCGCCACATTGGTATTTGCCCTGGTGCTGTACAGCCAAGTCATGGACCATGGCAGCGTCACCTACGCTTTTGGCGATTGGGCACCGCCATTGGGCATCACCTATCACGTCGATACGCTGAACCTGCTGGTCTTATTGCTGGTCGTGTTTATGGGTGTTTTATCGCTGATTTACGGCCTGCCCAGTGTTTTGCGCGAAATTGCACCGGCCAATCAGGCCGCGTTTTTTGCCGCCTTTATGTTGTGTTTTGCCGGGCTTTTGGGCGTGGCGATTACCGGCGATGCGTTTAACGTATTCGTATTTTTGGAAATTTCCTCGATCTCCACTTATGTGCTGGTGGCCATGGGCGGCGGTGCCGACCGACGGGCGCTGACATCGAGTTTTAACTATCTGATTTTGGGCACGATTGGCGCGACATTTTTCGTCATCGGCATTGGCTTTTTATATATGGCCACCGGTACGCTGAACATGGCCGACATTACCGTCCAATTGCAGGGCAAAGGCGACGACCGGGTGGTCCGCGCGGCTTTTGCATTCATCTTCATCGGGCTTGGCCTGAAAACCGCTATGTTCCCGCTGCACACCTGGTTGCCGGGCGCTTATGCCCATTCGCCAACCATGGCCGGGGTGTTTTTGGCTTCGACCGCCACCAAAGTGGCGTTTTACACCATGATCCGCTTTATGGTGGGGGTCTTTCTGCCCGGCTCAGTGTTTGACAGCGCAATTTTATTGCTGGTGCTGGCCCCCATGGCCGTGGCCGCCATGCTGATTTGTTCGGTGCAGGCGCTGTATCAGGCGAATTTACGCAAAATTCTGGCATATTCTTCGGTGGCGCAATTGGGCTATATGCTGCTTGGCCTGTCCATGGGCACTGCCGCCGGAGTTTCAGCCGGCCTGTTGCACATGTTTAATCACGCCATTCTTAAAGGCGGCTTGTTCATGGCGGTCGGCATTTTCGCCCTCAGCTATGGTGTACGCCGGGTGGAAGATTTGCGCGGCCTTGGCAAGACCATGCCGTTGACGGCCGCCGGGTTTACGGTGTGCGGGCTTAGCCTTATTGGCGTTCCGGTTACTGCGGGCTTTGTTAGCAAATTCTATCTGGTCAGTGCAGCGCTGGAGCGCGGCTGGTGGTGGGCTGCCGCCGCGATCCTTATATCGTCAGTTCTGGCAATTTTTTATGTCGGACGCATGTTGGAAATGATGTATTTGCAAAAAGCGCCGCAGGTTGACGGCAAGATCGCCAAAGGTGAGCCGGTCTCCGCTTTGGCACTGGCCCCGCTTTTATTGCTGGCGGCGGCCAATATCTGGTTCATGTTTGATGCCAGCCTGCCCAAGGGTCTGGCGGATGCCGCAGCGGCGGCCCTGCTTGGTGGAGGGGGCTTATGAGTTGGACTCCTGAACTTGGCCTGATCTTATTGCTGGCCATTCCGCTGGGCGGCTCTGTGGGTGTGCTTGTTTTCTCGCGCTGGGCCAATTTGCGCGAAGCGGCAACCTTGATAAGCGGCGCAGCCCTTTTGGCCAATGTGGTGATGCTGGTGATGGCGGTTGATGGCGGCGCACGCCCGGCGCTGGACCTCATGCACGTGGCTGGCGGCCTATCACTTAACTTTACCCTGGAGCCATTGGGCGCGGTGTTTGCCGCCTTGGCCAGCGCTTTGTGGCTGATCAATTCGCTTTATTCCATCGGCTATATGCGCGGCAATCATGCCAAGGACCAAACCCGGTTTTATCTCAGTTTCACCATTGCCATTGCCGCCGCCATGGGCGTTGCGGCGGCGGGCAATATGTTCACCCTGTTTGTGTTCTACGAAATCCTGACCTTGTCGACCTATCCGCTGGTGACCCATAATGGCGACGAAAAAGCCCGGCGCGGCGGCCGCATCTATCTGTCGATTTTGATGGCCACGTCCATTGGCTTATTCCTGCCCGCGGTCATCGCCACACATTTCATCGCCGGGTCGACAGATTTTATGCCCGGCGGCTTGTTGGCTGATCAAGTCACCCCGGCTTTGGCCAGTGTGCTGCTGCTGCTCTATGCCTTTGGCATTGGTAAAGCGGCGCTTATGCCGGTGCAAAACTGGCTGCCCAATGCCATGGTCGCCCCAACCCCGGTGAGCGCATTTTTGCACGCCGTCGCGGTGGTTAAAGCCGGGGTTTTCACCATGCTGAAAATGTCGGTCTATATATTTGGTCTCGATTTTATGCGCACCATACCCGCCGCACACTGGCTGGCATGGGTAGCGGCCATATCCATTGTGCTGGCGTCACTGATTGCCCTCTCCAAGGATAATTTCAAGGAAAGACTGGCCTATTCCACCATCAGTCAACTCTCTTACATTACTCTGGGCGCCATGATCGCCACCCCATTGGCAGCCCTTGGCGCGGCCTTGCACATCGTCATGCACGCATGGGGGAAAATAACCTTATTTATGTGCGCCGGGGCGATTTATTCGGCCCGCCACATCACCAATGTCAGCGGGCTTAAAGGCCTTGGCAAATCCATGCCATGGGTATTCGGGGCATTTTTAGTTGGATCGCTTTCCATTATCGGCCTGCCGCCTTTGGCCGGTGCATGGCCAAAATTGCTGTTGATGATGGGCGCTACCGACCCGATAAACCGGGTATTCATTGGCGCGCTCATTATCTCGTCACTGCTTAATGTGGCTTATCTTTTGCCAATCCCGGCGCGGGCTTTCTTTGCCAAAGCAGAAAATGAGGCTGACGGCGCACCCGATGCTCCGGCAGCTAAAGCGCCAATGCTGACCGTATTGCCGCCAGTGTTGACCGCGATTGCTACCGTAGCGTTATTTTTCCTCATCGGACCAATTCTTGATTTTCTTCGCCCGGTTTTTGAAAGTGGAGGCATGTCATGAGCGCGTCTAAAACCCCGGCACCGACCAAAGCAAAAAAACCGGCAACCAAAAAACCAACTGTCGAAGCGCCCGCCCCCAAAAAGCCGGCGCATGATGAAGATATCCACCCGGTGGCCCGTCCGTTTTTGTTTCTGGTCAGCGAGAAGACCCGCAAGGGGTTTATTTACATTCTCCTTATCGCCACCTTGGTGAGTATTGCCGCCGATTTTTTCATCCACCGCCACGGGCATTTCCGCTTTGAAGAGAGCTTCGGGTTTTACGCCTTCTTCGCTTTTATTGCCTTCTCCTTTGTGGTGCTGATGGGTTGGCCATTGCGCCGCTTTACCGGCCGCTCCGAAGACTATTACCCGGAGAGCACTGAAGATGACTGAGCTTCTTAGCGCGCCGCTTAATCCTGCCTGGGCGATATTGGCCGCTGGCCTGCTAATCGCCCTGCTGCCGTGGCACGCGGCGCGTAAAGCCGTGATGCTAATAGCCCCTATTGTGGCGCTTGGCTTTTGGCTGAAGATGAATATTTTTGGCAGTTTTGGCCAAATGGATCTGGATACGATTGGCGCCGGGCTAACCACTTTTCGTTTTGACGGGCTTAGCCGCATATGGGGGCTTATCTTCATTATTGCGGCGTTTATCAATGCGCTGTTTGCGCTGCATGAACGCGACCGCTTAACCGACACTATGAGTGTGCTTTATGGCGGCGCAGCATTGGCGGCGGTTTTTGCCGGCGATCTGATTACACTGTTTGTGTTTTGGGAAATGACCGCCTTTACCTCGGTTTTTCTGATTTGGCGCACCGGCACCGCTGCCGCGCGCAATGCTGGCATACGCTATCTTCTTATGCATATCAGCTCCGGTGTATTGTTGCTGGCCGGGGCGGTGTTGTTACATGCGCAAACCGGCTCGTGGGCGTTTGAACACATTGGCCTTGAAGCCGGGCTGGCCGGTTGGCTTATCCTCATTGGCATTGGTATCAAAGCCGCCTTCCCACTTTTGCATACATGGCTGGAAGACGCTTACCCCAAAGCCACGATTACCGGGGCGGTGGTATTGTCAGCCTTCACCACCAAAATGGCGATTTATGCGTTGGCGCGGGGCTATGCGGGCACGGAAATTCTCATCTATATCGGCGCTATCATGACCGTATTCCCGGTATTTTTTGCGGTCATTGAAAATGATTTGCGCCGCGTTCTGTCATTCTCCATCAACAACCAGCTTGGCTTTATGGTCGTCGGTATTGGTATTGGCACGACGCTGGGGGTTAATGGCGCGGCGGCCCACGCCTTTGCCGATGTTTTGTTTAAAGGGCTATTATTCATGAGCATGGGCGCGGTGCTTTATCGCACTGGCACCGCCAAAGCCTCGGAACTTGGTGGATTGTTCCGCTCCATGCCGATCACCGCGTTTTTCTGTCTGATTGGGGCGGGGTCGATCTCGGCCTTTCCCTTCCTTTCCGCTTTCGTCACCAAATCGCTCATACTTGCTGCGGCCGCCGATGAGGGCCATTGGATCATCTGGCTGGTATTAGTGTTTGCCAGCGCCGGTGTGCTCGAACATGCGGGTATTAAAATCCCATATTTCTCCTTCTTCGCCCATGATTCTGGCCGCCGGGTAAAAGAAGCACCGTGGAATATGCTGGTCGCCATGGGCATTGCTGCCTTCCTGAGCATCTTTATTGGCGTCAATCACCATTGGCTATACAGCCTATTACCATACGCCATTAACTATGAACCTTATACATTTGACCATATTGTTGGTCAGATGCAGTTGTTGCTGGCCGCTATATTTGCCTTCGCCTTGCTGATGCGGCTTGGCTGGTACCCGTCCGAAAAGCGCATGACCATATTGGACGTCGACTGGTTCTGGCGAAAACCCGGAAAAGCGCTAGGGCGTTGGTTTTACGCTATTATTGCACGGCTTTGGGCCTTCGCCATGCGTGGTCTCGACCAGTTCTTTGGCGGGTGTTCGGCAGTTTTGGCAACGATTATGCGCCCCGATGGCGGGCTTAGTCGGGCTTTGCCGGCCGGGGCATTGGCCGGGTTTACTGCGGCGTTACTTACGTTGGCCCTCTTAGCTGTCTATATGGCCAGTTGATCACCACTCAATAAAGCTAGAAAATATAAAACATCATGGCAAAAGCGGTCTGCACTCAGATTGCATGTTGCGCTTATGGTGAACAAAACAACGGACACAAATATATGTTTTATAAATTGATGCTCATCACCAAAATTCTTGATGGCATCCCTTTTAAAAACATTTTTATGAATGAAGATAAATAGTTTTACTAGGAGGTCATTATGACAGATCAAACAGCGATCACAGAAATGGCGGTGGACATCGTTACTGCCTATGTCGGCAATAATGTGGTGGCATCTTCAGATCTGCCAGACATTATTCGCAATGTGTACGGCGCGCTGAACGCCGCCGATTCGGAAGGCAATGCGCCGCCGCAACCGCCGCAAAAACCGGCAGTTTCACCAAAGCGCTCAATCCTGCCCGATTATATTATTTGCCTTGAAGACGGTGGCCACTTCAAATCTTTGAAGCGCCATTTACGGGCTAAATATGACATGTCACCAGACGAATACCGGTCCAAATGGGACCTGCCATCCGACTATCCGATGGTTGCTCCCAATTACGCCGAAGCACGCTCCAAATTGGCCAAAGAAATGGGTCTTGGACGCGGAAGGCGCGGAAGAGGCAGATAAGCCTCACCAAATACTGT
The DNA here is from genome assembly GCA_021776615.1 of Robiginitomaculum sp. Taxonomy (GTDB): domain Bacteria; phylum Pseudomonadota; class Alphaproteobacteria; order Caulobacterales; family Maricaulaceae; genus Robiginitomaculum_B. The sequence goes on from JAJFFO010000021.1 coordinate 49,307, forward strand.
TTTTTTACACAAAGCCCGGCTCATCGCCGGGCTTTGTTTTTATTGACACATTTCCATATTTCACGATTCGCAACTGCAATTTGGATTCCCTGAAGCAAAAAAAGAGTCAAGGGACTCTTGCGCAGATTCCATCAGTTAATGGATATTAACTAAACGAATCACTTTGGCGGGGGTGCCAAAGAGCAAAGAGGGCAAACCAAATGGGCCAGCGTATCGATCTCTTTAAACAGCAGCTCGCATTTGACGATCAGCGTAGCCTCTATGATTATTGGTATAGCAAATGCCGCCCTGGCGCACTGCCCGGACGTCGCGATCTGCATCCGCGCGATTTGATCCGGTTTTTGCCTTTCATCACCCTTGTTGACGTTGAACAAGGCGCGCAAAAACGAGCATTCAAGGTCAGGCTTGCCGGCACCGGCCTGCGTAATGTGTTGGATACCGAAATCACCGGACGCGCCCTGGATGAGCTACCACTGGGTAATGCATTATCTCATTGGCGACAGATCCATGACCGCCTGGTTGATGAAGGCAAGCCCCTGTGCGGCGTAAGTCCGCTAATCTGGCATGGTGGCCGTGGCCAAGCCAGTACAGCGTTGGCACAAGTTTGGGTTAAGTTTCCCCTCGCGGAAACCGAAGCTAAGGTCAGCACCATATTAGCATATGATATATTTATGCCTGCTTGTGACTTATCCCCCGCATTACAAAACAAGTTTATTCAGGCTTAAGCCGTAAAATAATAGTTTTTAGACCAATTTTCTGGTTTACATAGTCTTATAATAGGAACATAATCCTACACATAAGGATAGCACTTACTCTACCTCCTTGTTCAATTTACACCGGAGGAAACCATGAACCCAGAATGCCGACGTCGAAGAGAAATGGATGATGCGCGCGCCCGCTTGGCCCGCACCCTGGTTGCCTATGCTTTTGGTGTGCCGGAACAGGATATGGAATCGCTAACCCGGCGCAGTGCCGCTGTCGCGTTTGGGCGGCAAGTAGCCATGTATCTTGCCCACATCTCCTTCGAGCTTAGCCTCAGCCGGGTTGCCATTGCCTTTAGTCGAGACCGCACGACCGTTTCGCACGCCTGTCATTTGATAGAAGATCGACGCGATGACCCCGAGTTTGACGCGCGCCTGGACGATCTTGAAAATGTATTACGCGCCGCCCCTGCGCCAGCCATTTTGGGCGGCGAGGCCTCCTCTTGATCGCCCGGCACGAAAACAAAAAACTGGTGCGCATTATCAAGCGCATGGTTGAAAAAAACCTGTCACTAACCCGACAAGCTGATCAATCTTACGCAGCAAAACCCAATGGCAAAACCAGCATTCGCCTAAACTCGAAAACTGCCAGGGAGGCGTGCAGTCTTGGGGTGTTGAATGAAAGCGCCGATCATCGCACCCTGACCATTAATGCGCAGACCCATAAATGGCTGGAGCGACAAAACGCCACCGGCGCTGACAACGCCTTCGCTGCCCAGCACCGGGACATGCATACGGTCCATCTCATCGATGAGCAGGGAAAGCTTTTTGCCGCGCGCCGCAATGCGGCCGAATCACCCTTGGCATGGCTAAGACGGCGTAGCGGCGCAGACCGGGTGCCATTTCTTAGCGCAGCGGAATTCGCCGCCGCCGAAAAATTGCGCGATGACTACACCCGTTCATCGCTGGCACAAAAGCTGTGTGTTGACTGGGGAGCCCCCATACAGGGGTCGTGCGCCCAAGGACCGCGCAATGCGGTGCTGGATGCCGCTGACGGGGCCATCGCCGCCAAAGATCGCTTCATGCAAGCATTACAATGCCTCGGCCCGGGCTTGGATGACTTGGTGTTTTGTCTGTGTATTCGCGAAATTAACCTTGAAGCAATAGAAAAAACGCGAAGATGGCCGAAGCGGACGGCAAAAATTATCCTTAAAATATCTTTGGACCGCCTTGCTAAACATTATGGCTTGCAGAATTAAAATCTGCGGTTAAGTATATAGCTAATGAAAAAGCTATATGTTGCGTACAAGGTCAGGAAAGGTGTCGTCACTATGTTACTTTCGCGCTCCATTCCATTTGCGAGCATATGGCGACCATTTCCTGTTTATTTAATCGTGCAGGCAAGTTGGTTTGCAGGGTTTGGGTTGCAAACCGCGCTTTTTCCATTTTTATCTGCCAATGTCTTGCATGTTTCGCCTGAACTTTTGAGTATTGCGCAAATGACCCTAACCGCACCGGCGGTTATTCTCATTTTCTTTGGTGGGGTTATTGCCGAACGGGCAGACCGGCGTGCCTTGCTTATTATCTTACACTTTCTGGCCCTTGTGCCGCCTTTGGTTTTAGCAGCCCTGATATTTCAAGATAAATTGAGCTATTTAGCGCTTATCTGCTTTGGACTGGCTATGGGCAGTATTAGTGCCATAGTTATGCCCACCCGCGATGCCGCGCTAAACGCGGTGGCAAAGTACAGCAAAGGGCTTTCCGTGCAGCGTGCGGTTGTATGGGCCTCGGTGGCGCAATTTGGCGCTCAAATTCTCGGTATGGGGCTGGCGGCGGCGGCGGCAAATACGTTGGGCCCCGGCGTACTCATCGTGGTTGAAGCAATAATCATTGGTATTGGCGGGCTGGCTGCCTTGGCATTGCCACGGCTAAAAAATGGTAATGAAACTACGGCGACGGCCTCACCAGAGGGCGCGCTTCAAATTGCCACCACCATATTACCGCCGCAAACCTCGACATGGGCGCAAATTCGCGAGGGCATTGATGCGGTGAGAAACTCTCCCATTATTCGCTCCATGACAGTGTTGATGATGGGTGTTGGCGTGTTTGTGCTTGGCAGTTTCTTTGTGCTACTGCCGGTTTTGGTGCGCGATGAATACCACGGGGGCTTGCGCGAATTGAGCTTGCTTTACCTCGCCTTTTGGAGCGGCGCGCTTATTGGCGTCACCATGCTGGCTACCTTTGGCCATGTGCATCAGCCAGGACGAGCATTATTGCTGTCGCTTTTGGGCAGTGTGGCAGCGTTGTTTTCCATGGCCATGGCCATTCCATTTTGGGCTTTCTTGATAGTGATGGTGCTGTGGGGCATTGCCGCCGGTGTCATTATTTCTATGAGCCGCAGTATTGTACAAGATAGCGCGCCTGCCGATAAACTTGCGCGCGTACTTTCTATTTTTCAATTTGGGTTTTTGGGCGGCGCGCCAATTGGCACCTTGGCAATTGGCTTTATCATTGGCGCTCTTGGGCCACGCACCGCGGCCTTGGTGCCAATGACAGGATTACTGATCACGGTATTGTGGTTGGCACTTTTCACCCCCATTGTCAGTTTTACCCACGAAGAGGCTAAAAAACCGGATGACTGACAAGAAACTGACACCAGAACAAAGCAGCATTGCCCACTCTTGCGCTACCGAAGCGCCGTTTAGCGGGCCATGGCTGGATGAGAAGCGCGATGGCACCTATGTCTGCATTGCCTGTGATAACCCGCTTTTTAGCGCCGAACACAAATATGATTCCGGCTCCGGATGGCCATCCTTCTTTGCCCCGATCACCGCAACCGCCCTTGGCCAGAATATTGACAGATCGTTGGCCATGGAACGCATTGAAGTGCATTGTGGCCAATGCGGCGCGCATATGGGGCATTTATTTGATGACGGCCCTGCGCCCAGCGGCAAGCGCTATTGTATTAACGGTACAGTGCTGGACTTCAAACCCGCATAAGCTATTTTCTGCTTTTAATTGCTAGAGAAAGAGACGCTTATGGCGCACTCCACGTCGATTTTATGGCCTGAAGCGCAAGCGCCCACCGCGCAACGGCGCGCGTACACACACCAGTATGGCGAGCGGACGATCAGCGATTCCTACGCCTGGCTGCGGGCCGATAATTGGCGCGATGTCATGCGCGATCCGGCAAATTTGCCGGACGATATCCGCCAGCATTTACTTGCCGAAAATGACTTTTGCGATGCCGCTTTGGCCGACACTCTGGACTTACAAAAGACTTTGGTCGGGGAAATGCGCGGGCGTATGTCTGAGGTGGAAACCGATGTGCCGATGGAAGACGGCACCTACGCCTATTTTGAGCATTACCGGGAAGGCGAGGAACACTCGGTATATGCTCGCCAGCTTGTAGGTAAGGATAAGCTCTTGTCGGGCACGGATGGCGCCATTGCCGGTCAAGATATTCTTGACGTAAATGCATTGGCAAAGGATCACGAGTATTTTGATTTGGGGATGGTTACCCACAGCCCCGATCACACGCATTTGGCCTATAGTTCGGATTGTCAGGGCAGCGAATATTACGACATTCGCTTCAAAAACCTGGATACCGGCGCACTGCTGCCTGATCAATTGCATTCCGCCTCGGCCGACATTGTCTGGTCGGCGGACGGGCAGCGACTGTATTGGATATGGCGCGACGACAATAATCGCCCTCGCGAAGTCCGTTGCCACCAGATCGGCAAACCACACGCCGAAAGCACGCTGGTATATCGCGAAGAAGACGAAGGGTTTTTCCTCAGTCTTGGGCAGACCAGTGATCGAAAATTTTTGATAATCCAGTCTAACGACCACACCACAAGCGAGGTGCGCGTTCTCGACACCAGCACCGCCAACCCAATGCCAATGCTGATTGCACCGCGCCAGCCGGGGCTGGAATATGAAATCGATCATGCGGGCAAGCAATTCTACATTTTGACCAATGCCGACAACGCCGAAGATTTTAAAATTGTGACAGCGCCGGATCACGCGCCGGAGCGCGCCAATTGGCGCGACTGGATTGCGCCCGCCATTGGCGTACGGCGTTTGGAACAAAGACTATTTCGCGATTTTCATGTGCGTATTGAACGCAAAAATGCCTTGGCCCGCATCATCATCCGTGAGTTAAAAAGCAACACCGAACACGAAATTTCCTTTGATGGTGCGGCCTATGCATTGGGCCTATGCCCCTTGCTTGATTTTGACACGATGCGCCTGCGCTTTGTTACTTCCTCTCCGGCCCAACCGCAGCAGGTTTTTGATTATCACATGGGCAGCAAAGAGCGCACATTGCGCAAAACTCAGGAAGTTCCCAGCGGCCATGACCCTAGCCATTATTGCGTGGAAAGGATCATGGCTGAAGCACCGGACGGTGAACAGGTGCCGATAAGTCTGGTTTATCACAAGGACACCAAGCGCGATGGCAGTGCCCCGCTTTTGCTTTATGGTTATGGTGCCTATGGCATAACCATTCCGGCGGGTTTCTCATCGCGCCGCCTGTCCTTGATCGACCGCGGCTTTGTCTATGCCATCGCCCATGTTCGCGGCGGCGAGGCCAAGGGACATGCATGGTACACAGCCGCCAAAGGCATCAATAAACCCAACACCTTTCATGATTTTATTGCCGCTGCCGAGGCCCTTATCGCTGGTCAATACACCGCCAAGGGGCGCATCATCGCCATGGGCGGATCCGCCGGTGGCTTGTTGGTCGGGGCGGTGGTGAATATGGCCCCAGAATTGTTTGGTGGCATCATTGCCGCCGTGCCTTTTGTCGACGTTCTTAATACCATGTGCGATGAAAGCTTGCCGTTAACGCCGCCCGAATGGCCCGAATGGGGCAATCCATTATTGGATGCGACCGCCTTTGAAAGCATTCGCGGATACAGTCCCTATGACAATGTCACCAACGCGCCCTACCCGCCTTTGCTGGCGACCGCGGGCCTAACCGATCCAAGGGTGACCTATTGGGAACCGGCAAAATGGGTAGCGCAGCTTCGCCATAGGGCACCGCAAGCCGGGCCATATTTGTTAAAAACCGAAATGCAGGCTGGTCATGCAGGTGCGTCGGGCCGGTTTGAAGGTTTGAAAATGGCGGCGCTGGAATATGCCTTTGCGGTCAAAACCGCCGCATTGCAGCTGCAATAATGATCGCCTTGAGCAAGCCCCTGAAAAAACACCCCCCGGCGTTATCCGCCGGGGGGTGCTTTTTGTTTTATCAAATTTTGCGCCCAATTAGGTCGCTTTGTTTTTCTTCGCTTTAGCGCGGGCCGCATCGTCGGCAAGAATGGAAACACATTCTGCAGAGATTTCACCCACACCATCAAGGAACTCGGCACCCATACGTCTCTTACGATCCGCCTGGTTTTTGCATTCGTCCAATTTAACCTGAGCTTTAAACACCGCTTGTTGGCGCGCCACTTCAAACTCACCATTGATGAAGGTTACCCAGCCATCAGCCGTACGCTTGGAGTAAGGGTATTGCGTCGCCTTGCGAAACTCTGCAATGGCCTCCCGAGGCCGATCTCGCTCATATAGAGAGTTGGCAATCAACACATATATATTACCCGGCTTTTTAACGCCTTTATTGAGGGCACTGCGAAAAGCGGTCTCCGCTTTGTCGTATTGCTCTTCGGAGTAATATGCCTCGCCAAGTTTCTCATAAAGAGAGCCATCAGCAGATATATTAGCCGCCTGAGTCAAAATCGGGATTGCGCGATCATATTCACGCGCCTGACGCCACATATTGGCCAGCAATTCCAAATTCTTTTTAGTTTTCTGAACGCGGTTGCCATTCATTTCGCGTTCCAGGATTGATGCACCACGATAGGGAACTTCATAATAGCTGTAATACTGGGCCAGAGAAAGTAACTCATTCTCTTTGTCCAACATGCCATTCAGATACATGATTTTGTTAACTTCAAAAGCCTCGCGCGATTTATTACCCTGTTGTTTCAGCGATGCGATAGAACGCCAAATTTTCTTATCATCGGGCCAGATTGAAACTTGCTGCTCCAAAAGCGCTGCCTGTTTTGCCGGCATTTTTAGCTCGTGATAGATATAATTGAGTAGGTTAAAATGCTTCTTTTTCTTTGGGTTGGCCATATTGAAAGCCGCTTCGCCATGCGGCAAAGCCTTGCGATATTCGTCGACTTGCAACCAAGCTGACCCTACCATTTGGTGGATGCTCTGATTGGCCTTGCCACCGGTACGCAACCAACCTTCAATAATATTTGCACCTTTCACATACTGGCCTTCAGAAATATAAATCTGGCCAATATTGGGCATCATCCCGTCTATTTCTTCTTTAAGAAGCGCGCCGGTGTTTATAGCACCTTCCCAATCGCGCACGGTGCCCATCAAATTTCCCATCGCGTATTGAACATTACCACGAATTTGTAGGCTGATGGCTTTTTCGTACGGCGTAATTTTTTCGTCCGCGATCGCTTTATTGAGCGCCGCCATGGCCGCCGCATTATTGGGCGGCTCCAATATCAACGCTTCCTGCGCTTCATTCACAAGCGCCCCCATGGCCGCACTAAAAACACGCCCTTCGGTTTTTTGATCTTCCTTTTTATTGCGCTGCGCGCTCGCCGGTGTGGCTATAAAAAGGGCGGCGGCAAGCGCGGTGAACCCGAACATACCGATGCGGTTGAAATCGACTTTCCAGTTTAACCAGTTCATTTTCATAATGAAATCATCTCCATCAAAACCTTAGCCTGTTAGTTCCACTATCGGGAGCATATCAAAAGTACGCCGCCGTTTGGGGAAAAACTTAATCCGAAAATTGAAATGTGAAATCGGTTATCACTCCACGTCGCGCAACCGCCTTACCATCAACAATTTTTGGATTGTATTTCCATTTCTCAACAGCGCGCGTTGCCGCCCGCGTGAACATTGAAGACGTACACGTGACAGCAACATTGTAGGGCTTCCCGTCAGCGCTTACATCGAACGTGGCTTTGCACGTTCCCTCGCGTCCTGCTTCTTGGGCCCGCGGCGGATAGATCGGCTCAATACGAACCAAAGGCTGCGCGTCACGGTCGCTTACCTGAAAGTTGATATTACCGCGGTTGAGGTTTGGCGGCTCAAAATCAGGAATAGAGCCGGTAACCGACGCAATACCTTCATTAGGTTGCACTGCTTTTTGCTTTTCAATGGCTGGCGGTGGTGGCGGTGGTTTCACGTCCTTGGAGCGCTCAGGCTTGGCTTCGCGTTGACGCACTTCAAGTTCCTGAACTTTCGGGTTGATGTCAAAGCGAACACTGTCCGCTTTTTCGCCAAGCTCAATATCCCCAGAAATGAGGAAACGCATCAGCAAAAACAAACCAATTGTAATGATCGCGGCAATTGGAAGCCCAATAATAAAACGCATCAATATCTCCTGTCGATCCAGCACGCTTGCCTCATGGCAGCGGCCAATCAATGGCGGTTTAGCACCACCACACCCTATAAATCGCTGATATTATCACCAGCTTTATCACACTTTACCGATTCAACTGACCTCAAAACAACCCATAATTTGGACTTTTCAATCAACTTATCGACACTTAAAGGGAGAGAAATGCTTACACAACAATGAGGCGAATTTGCGGCATTTCCCCGCCGCAGCGACAACCTCAATTGTCTAATCTCTCGCCCTTTTCTCAACACAAACCGAAATACTGAAGCCTCAACACACTATTTCTGCTTCAAACTCCGATTTCAAAAACTCGAGGCCACCAAGTTAGCAGTTTCACCATGAAACCCACCACACCCGGCATTAGCCCCTAATTCTCTACCGAAACCTTCACCGGGATACCCAGGCCCACAAAAATATCCTGAATATCCAAAACTGTACCGATTTTTGCCAACTCGTCGCCCTGAATTACCCCCTCTGCTTTGGGGTTTTCAGCCTTCATTTTCTCCAGAATCGTGCCAACGCCAGCTTTTGGAACAATATTTTTATTGATCCAAATCTGATTATCATTGGCCACAGCAACCATAATGGTCGGTTTCTCTGTAGACAAATTCGGTGTCCATAATGGCTTGGTGACATCGACACCGGGTTCTTTAACAAAAACAGCCGTAACGATAAAGAAAATCAACAAAATAAACACCACATCCAACATCGGTGTCATGTCCAATTCAATATCTTCAGCGTCGTTCTGCGAACGTGATCTTGCCATATTTCTTCTCCGATACCCGTGACACCTTTAGGTGCCTTCGGCCTGCCTTTGAATCAGCGCAGGAGCCCCTGTGCTTCTAGCAGCGTCAAAAACCTCGATCACAACGCCATGGTTGGCCTCGCCATCAGGAACAATCAAAATCGCACTATCGCCTTTGTCCGCCCGAAAGCGTTCAATGGCTGGGCCAACACGCCGTAGGTCGGTGAGTTGATCATTCACAAAGATCACATTGCGATCAGTGATCTGGATCAAAATAACCGGATTAGACTTATCCGGCTCCTCGTCTGACGGCGGCGGTGGCACAAGGCTGATTGAACGTTCCTGCACAAACACGGCGGTCACGATAAAGAAGATCAACAAGATAAAGACGATGTCCAGCATCGGCGTCATATCGACGTCGGCGCTGTCATCCCTGCGGCGGTTTCCACCTCTACGCATTTCGCGATCCTATCCCAATTCCATGGCATCAGCGACGGATTGTGTGGCCCGCAGGCCCCGCCGTTCTAGCCGGTTAGAGAAAATCAACCCTGAGAGTGCTGCAACCATGCCCGCCATCGTTGGGATCGTAGCTTTGGAAACACCGGCCGACATGGCCCGTACATTGGAAGACCCGGTAGCCGCCATAACATCGAAAACTTCGATCATGCCGGTCACGGTTCCCAAAAGCCCTAGAAGCGGGGCAATAGCAACCAATGTTTTAATGAGCGTAATATTTTGCTCGGTCTTCTGACGCACTTCAGAAATCAATTGTTCACGAATAGCATGGGCATACCAAGATTTGTGATCCGTCCGTGCGGCCCACTTCTTAACCGCCCGCTTCGCAAACTTGGTATGGGCAAATTGATAGTAGGCAATACGCTCGAGAATGAACGCCCACATGAAAAAGGTTGCGACCATGATGACGAGAAGAACATCCCCACCCATCTCCAAAAATTGCTGGAGATTATCCATAGCCGTTACCGGATTTAGCCAACCGGGCATAGCGCCCTCCTTGTCTAACGTTAACGCCTAGGACTTGGTGCCAGATCTGGCTTCGGCATTCGCCGCAACCATGCCTGCTGCCTGCTCTTCCAACACTTGCTGAATACTGCGGCTCGCCGAAGACGTAAAGCTGTGCAGCAACAAGAGCGGAATGGCCGACAAAAGACCCAAAACCGTGGTCACAAGAGCGAAGGAAATACCATCGGCCATCAATTGCGGATCACCAGCACCAAACAGGGTAATCGCCTGAAAGGTCTGAATCATACCGATAACCGTACCCAAAAGCCCCATAAGCGGCGAAACAGCAGCCAAAACCTTGACCAGACTTAGGCCGAAATCAAGCTTGCCGCTTTCTTTAAGGATAGCGTCATCAAGCTTAAGCTCAATGGTCTCGATGTCCTTGTCTTTAGCACTTTCATAAGCAGCCATAATGCGGCCAAGAGGATTGCCTTTACCGGGTGTGGAACGACGCATTTGTGCGCGCACCGCAACCGAGGTCATAAACAAGGCGAACAGACGCCAAACCCCAATGGCAACACCAATCGCCGCCATAATGCTCACAGCGTAACCAATATTACCGCCAGCGTGATAGCGCTCCATCAAGGTTGGTGTGCGGGTAACAAGACCCAGCAATACACCGCGAGTCGGATCCACCGGACCTTTGGTCACTTTAGCAGGATCACCGCCGCTTACATTCTTGGCAAGCCCGCGCAAACGACCGGCAGGTTGCCGCGGCAACACCGCAAGCTCGCCGCTATCAACACTCAAAAAGCGTGCATCTTTGGCCAACCATGACGTAAAGGGACCGACGCGGGTAATTTCAATCGGATTGCCGTCATTAACCTGAGAAATCACGTTGGAATAGGTAACCACTTCGCCCTGCGCTTTGGCTTCTTGCAAAATCGTTTGATAGATATTTTCAAGCTCGTAAACTTCTGGCAATTTTGACGAATTGGCGACTTGATCCAGGACATCACTACGGCCCGGGTACTGGCCGGAAATGAAGGATGCGTCGACAACCGATTTAAGTTCGCCAGCGGCCTGACGGGCAGCACCAAACAGCTCCCCAAACGAGCCTTGAGCGACACGCAGGTCTTCATCAAGCTGCAAAACCGCAGCTTTATTGGCGTCCAACGCATTATTATTGGCGCTTTCCTGCCCACGCAAACGACGTAGCTCGGCCTTGGCAGTGTTGAGCAATGCCTGTTGCTGGCCACGTTTTTGCGTGAATTCCTGCACGCGGCGCTGCGCCTCGGCATTGGCTTCGCGGCTATCGCGACCCACGCGCGAGATTAGCTCGTCAATAGACTTAACCGGTGTGGCTTGCGCCAACGCAGATCCAGCGGGGATGATCAGGGCAGCGGCACTAACAGCAGCGGCACCCAGAAGAGATTTAATCGTAAATTTCATGGTTTTCTCTCGCCTCTCTACGCTCATTGCACTTTCGTTGCGCCAGGCAACGGTGCAGGGAACACTTCAGGAGTTTTCTGCTCTAGAGCAATTCGGGTGGCTGATTTCACATCAAGGCCATAACTATCAGGCAAATCTTCATAAGCACCTGAAGCCTTGTTATAGATGTGCATCTTGCCGTCGCTATCTGTGTAGATTAGCGCCACACGGCCAACACGAAGAAACTCCGGCTTTTGCGGTTCGCCATCGACCAAAATAGTCTCTTTATAAGACGTGGTCTGGTTGCCGTAAGAAAGCTCGATCTGATAGGCATTGATAATTTGCCGATAAAGCTCGGCAGGAGACTGATTAGGGTCGCCGGCCAATTCTTTTAGCTTGGCAATACGATCATTGCGCTCTTCCATCTGAAAAGGCATGTCGCTGGCCACAAAAGCCTCCAGCGCACCGATCATCCGCAACATCATCGGTAAAAGCTGCGCCTGAATGTCGCCAACGCGGTCAATCTGACCTTGCAGAGATTCGATTTCATTTTGTTGAGATTTCAAGAAAATTTTCTGCTGCTCTACATTAAGAGCAACGGTCTCTCTTTCTTGCAACGCTGCGCGGTATTCGCGAACAACGTCTCCAACCTGGTCATCAATATTATCTATACGCGCCTGAGCAGCGGCACCCGACTGTGTCGAACGTTGTGCTGTGCTTATCGCTGAAGAAAGCTGCGCCTGTGCCGTACCGCCAATAACCGCAACCGTAAGTGCTGCAGCGCTGACTCGTGCCATGAATTTCAACTTCGCCATTCTATGCTCCACAAAAGGACACAGCGCACCAGACGAAAAAGGCACGCCGAATATGCTAAAAAAGTCAGGCAGCTTCCTGCCAACCAAACCCGCCAATAATGACACGCCAACAATACCGCGCGTCCACCCAGTTGGAAGAAGATTTTCCGTTAAAACGGCACTCTCCCCTTCTGCATTGCGGTGATTTACTCACCGTCTCTCATGCTATGTAAATTTATCCACATGCACCTTTATCGGCGGACGCTAGCACTTATCCGCGCAACCAATCAATACGTCGAATGAAAGAAAACCCTGTCAGTCGCAGGCAATTTGCAAAAAATCGCTTGGGAAGGGAAATTTGGCTGGGGCGCCAGGATTCGAACCTGGGATGGCGATACCAAAAACCGCTGCCTTACCACTTGGCCACGCCCCAACAACACACCGGGAACTGGCCCCAGGGAGGCAGCCTAATACCGCCCTAGAACGCCAAAGGCAACGGGGTTTGCGCAGCAAAACAGCGTCGGCACACTGCTTTATGTTCCAGAAGCCCTTTTGCGCATTGTTTTGGGTGATTTGGTAGATTAAGCAGCGCCTTTTCCACTTACTAAAACATAAAAACATACCGCATTTTATGATTAAATATGGGCAAGTTATTGCAAAAATTTAATAATCAAACGAATTTTTGGCATGATTATCACGAAAAAGTGTAATTTTTAGGGTAAATCTGGCGCTGCAATTAATTAGAAAATTCCGCAAATTTCTGCAGCACACGCAATTCAAGCCGCAATAAATCGCCCGTTAAACGCTCAGACGCTACAGCGCCCGGGCCGCTGCCGCGCCGCTAGCCCATGCCCATTGAAAGTTGTGGCCGCCCAAATGCCCGGTGACATCGACCACTTCGCCGATGAAATACAGCCCCGGCACGTCGCGCGCCTCCATGCTCTTCGATGACAGGCCTGCGGTATCAACGCCGCCGCGGGTGACTTCAGCGGTGCGAAACCCTTCACACCCGGCCGGTTTCGCGGTCCAGGCCTTAACCTGCGCGCTCAACATATCGAGATTTTCATTACTGGTATCGGCAAGACGGGACGGCAAGGTGGGCGGCACCAAAAATTGCACCAGACGTGCTGGCAATTGATTGGATAAATACGCTGCCGGGCTTTGTTTGGGGGTTGCGATTCGCGCCGCCTTTAGCCCGGCCAGCACACCGCCCTGCGGGGCAAAATCAACGCATATGCTGTCGCCTTGCCGCCAATAGGAGGATATCTGCAAAATCGCCGGGCCGGACAAACCACGGTGGGTAAACAACAAGGCCTCGTCAAAGCGCGTACCATTGCACGACACCGCAACATTAGCGCTGACCCCGGCAAGGGCTTTGATGGGTTCTTTCAAGGCATCGGTAAAGGTCAGCGGCACCAGAGCGGCCTGCGGCTCTATGATTTCCAAACCGAATTGCCGGGCAATTTCATACCCAAACCCACTGGCCCCCATTTTTGGAATGCTGGGTCCGCCGCACGCCACCACCAACGCCGCAGCGGTAAAATCGCCCCGGTCTGAGGAAACACTAAACCCGCGATCGCTCTTGGCGATATTGTCGATAGCGCATTCCAGCGCAAACACCGCGCCGCCTTTGGCACATTCGGTGCGCAATAGGGAGACAATCTGGGTTGAGCGCCCATCGCAAAACAACTGCCCCTTGGTTTTTTCGTGCCACGCAATGCCATAGCTATCGACCAGATCGATAAAACCCTGCGGGCAGTAACCAGCCAAAGCTGATTTGCAAAAATGCGGGTTTTGCGAAATGAAGTTCTTCGGTTCGCAATACAGATTGGTAAAATTGCACCGACCGCCGCCAGAGATGCGTATTTTTTCGCCCGCCGCCTTGGCATGGTCGACGACCAACACCTTGCGGCCCCTTTGCCCGGCTATGGCCGCGCACATCATACCCGCCGCCCCGGCACCAATTATAATGACATCATAAGCATGCTGGTTCATTTGGCTGGCTTACAACACGCAGCGGAAAAATGGAAAGTCTTCACACCCTTCACGGCAGAATTTTCATATACACACGCCATGGGCATCTTTAAAATTGTCCTAGCATCGCCCCAATCAAGCCTTCTAACACGCACAATTGCTATCGATAACTCGCAATGTATTGAGGTGTGTTTTAGCAACTTGTTGGGTAAACACATGATTGAACGAGCGTATGGCACACATATTCACACCCAAATTTGAAGTTCTAAAAAAGCTGATTATGGAACCGAAGGGGGTTCCCCATAGGATACTGGCGGAATTTATCGTGTTTGGCATTAAACAGGCTTGGGCCTGCTTGTTTGGTGGCTCATTACTGACTTTGATTCTGATTACCGCTTATATCTATCCCGAAGATGCCCTGCTGAGCCGCTATGATTTTTTATTTCTGGCAGCCATCGCCATCCAAATGCTCCTGATCGCATTCAAGCTGGAAAAACCAGCCGAAGTGAAAGTTATCATCCTGTTTCATATCGTCGGCACCATCATGGAGATATTCAAAACCCATATGGGGTCATGGCAATACCCGGAATCTAATTTGTTACGGATTGGCGGGGTGCCATTATTTAGCGGCTTTATGTATTCTGCCGTGGGTAGTTACCTGGCCCGTGTCTGGCGCAGCTTTGACTTCCGGTTTAGCCATCACCCACCCGTCTGGATGATTTCGCTTACATCCTTATTGATATATATAAACTTCTTTTCACATCACTTTATTATCGATGTTCGACCCGTTCTTTTTGCTGCGGTCGGCATTTTGTTCTTCAAAACCCGGGTGTATTTTCGCATTCTGGAAAGCTACCGACATATGCCGCTTTTACTCGGCTTTTTCCTGACCGCATTGTTTATCTGGTTTGCCGAAAACATTAGTACCTTCGCCCATATCTGGCTCTACCCGTCCCAACAAAATGGCTGGGCAATGATTTCATTTGGCAAGCTGGGGTCATGGTTTTTACTAATTATCATTTCCTACGGCATGATCGCCAGGTTACATGAAATCACCGCCCCGCCCCAACGAGACTCACCCCCCTAACCAAGCCCAATATGGAAAGCCCGCTTGCAACATTGTCAGCCAGCCGATAAAATCTGCGCTTAGTCGGAGTATAGCTCAGCCTGGTTAGAGTACCGTCTTCGGAAGGCGGGGGTCGCAAGTTCAAATCTTGCTACTCCGACCATTTTTCAAATGAATACCCATTTTGTTCAAACGAACACAATGTGATAGATTTTTCCTAATTTCGCGATAAACCATATTTCGGTTCACAGGAACAGTTTGGACACTCTCTGATAATGGGGCAGGTTCACGAGAACCAAAGAAGGAAGATAAAAAATATCAGTTACCGTCACCGTAACCGATATTGGACCATTCTTGGAAATACGCCGTATGGTAGGCGCTTTTAAAAAGGGACAGGCATGCGTATATTAATGGGCCTATTTGTCTTCGTATTTTGGTTTTTAATCGCACACTCGAGTGCCCGCGCGGATCAAGGCACCTTGTCTGATAATATTCGAATTGAGAGCGCAGCACTGGGCTACGCACTGCAATACCGGGTATATACACCGGCTAATGTTGCCGAGGCAGAAAATCTACCAATTCTCTTTGTGACCGACGGACAGTGGTATCTGAGCCAAGGCCGTTTTATGAGGGTTTTGAACAAAGAAATAGAAAAAGGTAGCATCAAGCCAATCATCGCTGTTTTTGTTGATAACCGTGATCCGGATAAACTGAAGGTCAATAGGCGCAACCAACAATTTTTCTGCAATCAGAAATATGTTGATTTTTTTGAAGATGAGTTGGTGCCGACTATTGAAAAAAAATACCCGGCGTCGCGTTCTCGCGATGACAGAGTTATTCTGGGTGTGTCATTTGGCGGCCTGAATGCAGCTTGCTTTGGCCTAATGGCGAATGAGACTTTTGCTGGTATTGCAATGCAGTCTCCCGCGAACCATCCGGTTAGCAACCTCAAGGAAATGTATGAAACAGAGGAGAAATTGCCGATCAAAATCTTTTTGAGTATTGGCACTGTAAACGACAATACCCAGCAAGGCAGGCGATTTAAACGGATACTCGCAAGCAAAGGCTATGAATTGCTTTATAAAGAGGTACCTCACGGCCATACTTGGCAAAACTGGCGCCCGCTTATGGATGACGTGTTGCGGTATTTCTTTAAATCAAACCCATAAATCAGCTCTGCCCCGGATAAATATAAGGACGCGGTGAGATACGGGGAGTGTCCTGAGCTCCATTTTGCCAATGCAGGGAACAGGTCACCGCTTGCATCATCAAAGCCAAGCTTTCGCACGTGGTGTTTCCAGATTCGCCGCCCCATTGGCAGATGCGGCGAAGCATCTCGCCAAGAGATAGAAAATACCGCACCGTCTCATCACAATGGCTTGAACCGCACCAATATTAACATTTTTATTATTGTTTTTCGATAAAACATTGCTATATTAGATTATCAGGAATGGTCATTACTGGCCGTGTACACGCATCCTCGAGGAAATGATGAAACAGTTCTTTTTGACAATGGCCGGCGTTTTGGCCGCATTCTTTTTGCTTTTGCTTATCCCAATTGTGCTGTTGATCGCCGCCGGCCTGTTCTTTCAGGGTAGCCAAAAAGCCGCGATCACCGCGGCCAGTAGCAATGCCAATAGCATTGTCCTGCGGGCCGATTTGCGCGTCCCCATGCTGGATCAAAGCGTTGATAGCCTTTTTGGTGGCGGTCGGCAGTCTTTGGTCGGCTTGGTCGAGAGCTTACAGCGTGCCGAAAGCGATAAAAGAGTGAAGGGGTTGTTCATTCGGGCCAATTCTTTTGGCATGCAGCCTTCCCAAGCCAGTGAATTGCGCGATGCGTTGAAGAGTTTTCGCGATTCCGGCCGCTTTGTCATCGCCCACGCCCAAGGGTTTGAAGGCACCTCGGTAACCTCCTATTTAGCGGTAAGTGCTGCGGACGAGATCTGGCTGCAAGACGCCGCTGGCTTTTCCGCCACCGGCATTGGCAGTGAAGTCGAGTTTTACGGCGGTGTGATGGAAAAGGTCAAAGCCAAAGCCGAGTTCGAGCAATTTTATGAATATAAGAATGCTGCCAACACCTATACGCAAAAAACCTTCACGGACGCCCACCGCGAGAGTGTCACCTCCTATCTGACCTCGCTTTACGAATCCGCCTTGGCCGCCGTCAGCGATGATCGTGACATGAACCTCACCGAAATGCGCAATCGCATTGAGGGGGGACCGTATAGCGCTGAGCAAGCGAAGATGCTTGGGTTGGTTGATCATCTCGGGCAGGTGGTTGAAGCCCGCGAGGCCGCGCTCAAAAAAGCGGGCAACGGCGCCATTGTCGAAATCGCCAATTACACGCGCCAAAAAGGCAAATTGAAATCATTGTCCAACAAGCGCCCGGTCATTGCGCTGATCGAAGGACAAGGCCAAATTGTTACCGGCGAGGCCGTCGACAACCCGTTTAGTAATGACGTGTCCATCGCCTCGGACACCATGTCAGAAACCATATTGGCGGCGGCAAAAAACAAAAACGTAAAGGCCATTGTTTTGCGGGTTGATTCGCCCGGCGGATCGGCCATTGCCTCGGATCAAATCTGGTACGCCATTGAGCGCGCCAAAGAAGAAGGCAAAATCATTGTCGTCAGCATGGGTCAATTGGCGGCCTCCGGCGGTTATTATATTGCCGCCAATGCCGACCACATCTTTGCCCAACCAACCACCATAACCGGCTCCATCGGTGTGCTCGGCGGCAAAATTGTTCTCGATGATACCTTTGACATGGTCGGTTATAATGTTGAGCCCATATCCGTTGGCGGACAGTTCACCCAGGCTTATTCCAGCGTCCAAAGCTTCACGCCAGAACAACGCCAAGCCTTTCACGATGGCATGGCCCGCACCTATGAAGACTTTACCGGCATTGTTGCGGCCGGGCGCGACCTGCCATTGGAAACCGTGCTGAATATTGCCAAGGGCCGGGTCTGGACCGGCGTGCAGGCGCTTGAAATCGGTCTGGTTGATGAACTTGGCGGCCTGCGCGATGCGATCGACAAAGCGCGCGAATTGGCGGGCATTGAAGCGGATGATAAATTTGTAGTCCGGCGCTTCCCAACACCGGAACCACCATTGACGCAGCTAAAACGCTATTTTGGTATTTCGTCTGAAACAGCTGAAGCTATGGCGACGATGAGAGCTCTGGCCGAATCGCCGCAAGTGCAAATGCTGTTGAAAACATCCGAAGCGGTGCAGGAACAACCACCGGTACTGAAAGCAAATGTGCCGGATTTCGCCCAATAGAAAACCCGGGCTTCGGATCATGGATATAAAAAGGGCGGGAGAATAATCTCCCGCCCTTTTTGCATCATCATTAGCCGCGCAGTTTTACCCAAGCCAGCTTGGCAGCGCGAAAGGCAGATCAAGATCGCGGGCGACCGCAGCATGGGTGATCGTACCGCCCGCCACATTCAACCCCAAAGCAAAGCCGGGATCGGCATTAAGCGCCTCATGCACGCCCTTATTGGCCAAGCGTTTCATAAAGGGCAGCGTTGATTTCACCAATGCGAAGGTTGAGGTACGGGCCACGGCACCGGGCATATTGGCAACGCAATAATGCACCACATCGTCAATCACAAACGTAGGGTCGCTATGGGTGGTGGCGTGAGAGGTTTCAAAACAACCGCCCTGATCAATGGCGATATCGACCAATACGGCACCAGCCTTCATGGTTTTGAGCATATCGCGCGTGACCAATTTGGGGGCCGCCGCACCCGGCACCAAGACCGCACCAATGACCAAATCGGCTTTGATACAGGCTTCGGCAACCGCTTGCTTGGTCGAGTAAATGGTTTTGATCCGCCCACCATACAATGCGTCCAGCTCATTAAGGCGGCTATCAGATATATCAAAAATACTGACGTCGGCGCGCAGCCCCATGGCCATTTGCGCTGCATTGGTGCCGGCAACGCCGCCGCCCAGAATAACCACTTTGGCCGGGGCCACACCCGGCACCCCGCCCAGCAAAACACCGCGACCACCTTGCGAGCGCTCAAGACAATGGGCACCCACTTGGACAGACATCCGCCCGGCCACTTCGCTCATCGGCTGCAATAATGGCAGATCACCGCGCGGCCCGACGATGGTTTCATAGGCAATCGCCGTACAGCCTGACGCCATCAGGCCCTCAGCTTGCTGCTTGTCGGCGGCCAAATGCAAATAAGTGAACAGCGTCTGATCTTCGCGCAAGCGTTGGTATTCCACCGGCTGCGGCTCCTTGACCTTGACGATCATCTCGGCGCTTTCAAAGACTTCATCAGCATTGGCAGCAATGGTACAGCCCGCGGCCTGATAATCCGCATCTAAAAAATCGACACCAGCACCAGCGCTGGTTTCCACCATCACCTGATGGCCATCATGGATCAGCTCTGCCGCCGCATCCGGGGTCAGGCTGACCCGATATTCATGAACTTTGATTTCCTTGGGTATTCCGATGCGCATGATTTCGCCCTTTGATATATTGTTTTTATGAATGGGAAAATAGCGCAAAAACCCGCGAATGTCCTTGCCTTTTCAGCGCACATTGCATTTAATTTGCAAGAATGTTCAACATTGCTCCGCAATAGCAGAAGAAAATTCTATGGAACTTGATAATAAAGATAAGCAAATCCTGACCCTGCTACAAGCCGAGGGCCGCCTTAGCAATGCGGACCTTGCCGAACGCGTTGGCCTCTCGGCCTCGGCCTGTCACCGGCGTGTCAAGGCGCTGGAAAGCGATGGCATTATTGCCGACTATGTGGCGCTGCTTGACGAAGCCGCCTTTGGCCGCACCTCATCGGTATTTGTGCAAGTGACCTTGGATAACCAACGCACCGAAAACCTGTCGCACTTTGAAGAGGCCGTAGCCGCCTGCCCGGAAATAATGGAATGCTACCTGACCACCGGCGATGCGGATTATTTATTGCGGGTTTTGGTACGCGACGCGGCGGACTATGAACGCATTCACCATCAGGTTTTGACCCGCTTACCCGGCGCCACCCGCGTAGTATCCAACTTCGCCATCCGCCGTGTATTCCGACGCACGGCGCTGGCGGTTTGATGTCTGGGTTTGAAGCAGGCCGGGAACTCGCCCGGGCCACTTAAAAGCGAATACTTCTCAACGGTGTCACCCCGGAAATTTTGATAAAAATTATCCGGGGTCCATGATGAACAATACCGCGCCATAACTCTCGGATAAGGCTTCAAAGCTCCAGAATGACATCAATAATATAATTTACGCCTCTGCAAATGCATCCGTGGCGCGCACCAGGCCGTCTATAATGCCCGGCTCCATGGCGCTGTGGCCGGCATCAGGCACGATATACAGCTTGGCTTTGGGCAGCGCTTTGGCCAAGGCCCACGCCCCCCATACCGGGGTGACGGCATCATAGCGTCCTTGAATAATGGTGCACGGAATATCGGCGATCAGGTGTGCATCCTCCAGCAATTGGTTATCACGTTTGAAAACACCACCATTGGCAAAGTATGAACATTCAATGCGGGCAAAGGCATCGACAAAGCGATCATCATCAAAATCATCGGCCCGACCTGCCGGTCCTTTAATGGTGATGGTATCGCCCTCCCATTGCGACCACGCCCGGGCGGCAATGCGCCGCAAATCTTCATCCTCGCCAAACAGACGGCGATGATAAGCGGCGACCAAATCATCGCGCTCGGCCTGCGGGATCGGTGCCAAAAACCCTTCCCACGCATCAGGGAATAAAGCATTGGCCCCTTCTTGATAAAGCCAGCTAATATCGCTTTGGCGACACAGAAAAATACCGCGCAAAATCAAACCACTGACCCGCTGCGGATGTTTTTGCGCATAGGCCAATGCCAGTGTTGAACCCCAGGAGCCGCCAAATACCACCCACTTTTCTACACCCAAATGCTCGCGCAAGCTCTCCATATCCTCAATGAGGTGCTCAATCGTATTGTCGTCCAGACAGCTAAACGGGGTAGAGCGGCCACAGCCTCTTTGGTCAAATAATACCGCCCGCCATTTTTTGGGATCGAAAAATTGACGCATTTGCGCCGAGCATCCACCGCCCGGACCACCGTGCAAAAATACCAAAGGCGTGCCATCCGCCGCCCCGCACTGTTCATAATAAAGCGTGTGCACTGACCCAACCGGCAAGAAGCCGTTATCAAAAGGCGCAATGGTGGGATACAAGTCCCGGCGCTCATTTGTTGATTTGGTCATACGCTAAACTCCTGTTAGGATGTTTTTAAGCCTGAGGGTGGCATATTTTGGTGCAAACCCTTAAGGGGCAATGTTGCGTGGCTGTCTCGTTGTGGCAAGTCTGTTGGAGTATCTAAATGCGTTTGCAGGCGATTGTATTAGCGTTCGCAGCTTCGATTTCCTTTGCCGGTTGCGCGACGTTTTCGCTAACCGGTCAGGAAGCCGTAATCCAGCAAGACGAGAGCTCAACCGAGGCTATTTTTCGCCGCGGCGCAGAAGAGTTTCAAACCCAATTTAGCGACGCCGGCTGGTTGCGTGAAGAAGAAAGTCAGGGCCGCGCCAAGGCAATGTTGTCTATCCTGAGCAAGGGCTGGGCGCATATTAAAGGCGATGACGATCAGCCGCAAAACCATGATTCTGTAGCGCTATATTTGCAACGTATTAGCGCTCTGTCCGGCGATGACCCGACCGCGCAGGCGATTGATATTCAGCGCGATATCAGCCTGGCATTTTTGGCCATGGTGGAGCTGAATGCACTGGCGGAGCCGGTGGTTGAACAAGCCGGCACCAGCCCGGCACAAAGCATTCGTACGGACGTTATGGTGTTGGAACGAGCGCTAATTTCGGCCAATAAAGCCCACTCTCTTTTCACCGGTGCCGCCGAGCGGATAGCGGAACAACTGGATGAGGCCTCACTGGCATTGATGACCACACAATTACAAAACAATGCCCGGGAAATTGGCCGCCTGAAAGTGTTTGCCGACACCTTGAATACATACCGTATGGACGACAACCCAATTGGCTAACATGACCGGTGACGGGGCCAAAGGCGTAAAGCAAATCCACCAGACCCCAAGCAAAATTGATCCCCAGAGCATTAAAGGCTTTATGGCCGAAGATGAAGGCCAAGCCCTAGCCGAGGCCGCGCGCCTTGCCGGAACACTGGGGCCGGTTTTGGAAATTGGCAGCTATTGTGGGCGCTCCGCAGCATATCTTGGCCCGGCGGCACGAGCCGCAGGCACGGTGCTATACGCGCTGGATCACCATCGCGGTTCGGAAGAAAATCAACCGGGGTGGGAATGGCATGACCAGACCTTGTGGGACGAGAAGGCGCAGGCGCTGGACACGCTGCCCAGTTTTCGGCGTAATATTGCGGCGGCTGGGTTAGAAGATTGCGTTATCGCTTTAATTGGCCACTCGCCGCGCATTGCCCGCCATTGGACCACGCCTTTGGGCATGGTGTTTATTGATGGTGGCCACACCATGAAAGCCGCCTTTGATGATTATCGCGGTTGGGCGGGGAAAATTCTGCCCGGCGGCATATTGGCCATTCACGACGTGTTTCCAAACCCGGCGGATGGCGGTCGTCCACCGTTTGAGATATATCGCAAAGCGCTCGAATCTGGCCTGTTTGAACAGCTTAGCTTTGTGCGTTCACTGGCGCTGTTGCGTCGGCTGGGTTAAGCGCGCCGCACAACACCATATGGCCAGCACTGAACTGGTGCAAAGCGTCTTGCGCCAACACCATTGCTGCCGCGGTCCATGATGGACGCTCATCCGGCCAGACAATGTGTTCTTCTGATTGCCAGCCCATGGCATAGCCGCCGCGCTCATCGCGCAAAGGCGCGCACCATTGCAATAAGGTTTTTGCCTTGTCTCTTTCCCCAAGAGCCAGCAAAGCCATAGCCAACTCGCAGGTTTCGGCTACCGTGGTCCATGGTTGGTCATGCACACAGCGACAGCCCAAACCATGGTCGATAAATTCATCACGCCGAGCGCGCAAATGGGCGCGTGCCGCCTCGCCCTGCAACAGGCCGCAAAGCACCGGATAATACCAATCCATGGCAAAATTATCTTTTGCTGGCCAGGTGCGGTCAAACCTCTCAGGCTTGTCCCGCAAGGCCTGCCCGAGACGTTCACGGGCTAATTCCAACTCGCCCGCAGGCCGCCCCAAAGAGCGGCGGATCAAGATCGCCGCTTCAAGGCTTTTATAGAGCGAGCAATTGCCGCTGCGCAGCGCATCAATATCGTCCAGAACTTCGCCATCTTCTTGCGCGCGCCAGGCAATCTCGCCATGGCTGGATTGATGGCGCAAGACGAAGGCCATGGCCGCATCGACCATGGGGACAAAACGCCGTAAATCGGCAATATCGCCGCTTATGGTGTATAAATGCCATACCCCCAGAGCGCAGTAAGCGGTGAAATTGGTATCCACCAATGGCGTTGCCTTATGGGCCAATAAGTGCCGGTTTTGCTTGTCCAACGGCGCCGATGCCCCGCACTCGCCTGGCATTGCCCCATCGGTACGTTGAATGTCCGCCAGATGCGCATAGGCCAAACGGGCGGCGTCCAACCGCCCTGCCGCCGCCAACGCCATGGCTGATTCCGTGTGATTCCATGGATCAAAAATACCGCGCGGCAACCAGGCGATAGCGCCGTTGGGCTTCTGGATTTCTTCGATCCAATCGGCGCAATGGGTGATGATTGCCTGCGCGCTCATGGGTCGCCAACCCGTTCAAAATACATCACCACCGATTTGCCACACAACGGCGCGGCAATAGCCTCCATGAAACGGGTCAGCCATGGCCGCGCCAATATATCCCATTCCAAAAACCGCTGATAAGCACGAATAAGCGGGTGATCGTCGCGGCGCTGCCACAGCAGGCATTTCAGCCACCAATAGGGCGCGTGCAGGCCATGGGCATAATGCTTGGCGGTAAAACGAAATCCGGCGCGCTCAATATCGGCGCGCAATTGCGCGGCGTCAAAAATGCGGACATGGCCACCGGGCGTATTGTGGTATTCCTCGCTTAACTGCCAGCAAATTTTTTCCGGCCAAGCCCGCGGCACACTCATGGCAAAAATACCACCAACTTTGGTGAGCCGGGCAATTTCGCCAAGGGCCGTTTTATAATCTGGCAAATGCTCCAACACTTCCGAACAAATCACCCGGTCAAGACAAGCATCGGGCAATGGCAAGGCCAAAGCATCGGCGCAGGCCAAGCCATAAGACTGGCCCCGATCATCAGAAAAGTCCGGGAAAGTGTCGAAGCCGTTGCGGGTGTGCAACACGTCTTCCAAAGACAAGTCCATACCAAGGCAAACCATGTCAGCGGCATAATATAGCCCGTGTACATGACGCCCCTCGCCGCAACCCAAATCGAGCACACACAAGCCGTCTTTTAGCTGCAAGCGTTCAAACTCAATGGTGTGCATGGATCGCCTGACGATAAAGCGACACCGCACCGGCAGCATGGCGTGGCCAGGAAAACAAGGCGCGCGCACGCGCCAGCCCGGCCGCGCCAATGGCCTCGCGCTTTGCCGGGTGATCCAATAAATCGGCCATCGCCGCCGCCAAAGCCGCCACATCACCCTTTGGCGTTATCACGCCAGCATCGCCAGCCACTTCCGGCAAAGCGCCGCCAGTGCTGACAATTACTGGTGCGCCGCAGGCCATGGCCTCTGCCGCTGGCATGCCAAAGCCTTCGAATAAGGACGGCGAAACCATCATCGTGGCTTCGCAAAAATGCGTGGCGATCTGCTCTTGCGACAGACTGCCACTAAAGCGGATGCGGGCGCTTAAATTCGCCGCGGTGATGGCATCGCTCGTCGGGCCCGGACGCAAGCGCCCGATGATCAGCAGGTTTACGTCCGGATAATCCCCGGCAATCTTGGCAAAGGCATCAATAAGCACGGGCAGGCCTTTAAGCGGCGTGTCGGCGCTGGCGGTTGTCACGATCAGATTATTCTTGCGGTGCACGGCGGACCGCGGCGTAAAAATAGCATGGTCCACCCCGTTGGGAACAATATGGAAGGCTCGCGCAGGCACACCAAAATCGCGCATTGCCGCTTGCTTCGATGCTTCCGACACTGTCAAAATCGGGTCGAGCTGGCGCGCCACTTTGGCCTGCATGCGTACAAAACGGTGCCAGCGGCGGATTAAAGCGCGCATCCACCAGCGTTTTTCTGATTGCAAAGCCAGCTTAAGATCTATGCTGATCGGGTGGTGCAAAGTGGTAACGACCGGCATGGATTTGCGAATTTTCAATAATGATTTCGCCAGTGCCTGATTATCATGCACCACATCATAACGTCCGGGGTTTTCGCGCAAAAACCGCCGCAAGCGACGGCCAAAGGCGTAGGGTTCGCCAAAGGCACCGGAATTGTGCGACAGCCATTCAGATAAATCTGACCAGGAAGAAAAATGGCGCGACCGCAAGGCCGACAGGGCGTTATCAGCCGTGAACAAATCCAATGATGGCAGTTTTATCAAACCAATGCCCGGCGCAAGGTTGGGATAAGGCGGGCCGGAGACCACATCAACCTCATGGCCCAAGTCAACCAATGCCTTACTAAGATAGTGCACATAGACGCCCTGCCCGCCCACATGCGGGTGCGAGCGATAACTGGCCAGCAATATACGCAAGGGATTATCACTGGGCGTCAATTGCGGTGACGCACCATGTTCGTTAAGGCGTTTTAACATAAAGTCGTGTACTTATCTGCAATGGCAAAATTCGGTGCAGACCCTATGTCGAAAGCGGTGTCGAGGAAAGGGCAGCGAGCGATACTTGCTGCTTAAGAAAGTCTTATTTGCCTTCGTCCTCTTCGTCGTCCTGGCCAAAGTCGGCATTGGTAATACGGGTTTCAAGAATGCTGGTGGCGGCGTCTACATCGCCATTATTGTTGGCAATTACCGACGTGATTTCATTGCGTTGATGCAAAGCCAGCCAAATGCCAAACACCTGCACGTCCAATACCTGCTTCTTGCCTTTGCGGGTTTGAATGCGCCAGTTAACGTCCAGCGGCTCGGCCAATTGACCGCCATTAATCACGGTCGACACCACTGAATCGCCGGGCTTGCGATCCTTCGAACCGGTAACCATCAGGGTTTCGCCGCCAAAACTACCCAAACGGGATTCGTAAACACCGGTGGCATATTGGCGAAACACCGTTGTGAAATTTTCCAGCTTTACCGGATCAACACCACGGGCATATTTGCCAAGAACAAAGCGTGCCACCCGTGGCACATCGCTAATTTCTTCGACAAAGTCGCGAAAGCAATCGGTTTTCTGCTCATGGGTAAGAGCGTCATTGCTCAGGATCGCCAAGGCTTCATTGGCCTTGATCCGCACAAAGTCCTCATCATCCGTCGCCGCCAATGCGGCATTGGCCATCAACAGGCCACCAATCACTGCCAACACAAATCTTTTAATCATAGAGCGACGCATCATCATTCATCCTCAAATTCATCAAAGTCAGGCAGGTCATCAATCTGGACCTCGCCATCGGCAATTTCATTCGCCCGGAATTGTTCATAGGCGCTTTTAATACTGGCATATTCGTCAATACTGGTGGCCCGCAAATCGTCAATGACTTCCAGGTTTTCCTCTCGAAGGGACAAGCCAGCCAAGCCGGTACGGCCAATCAAAAGCGCTTGGCGTCCCTTAAAGCGTGAGTAGGTTAGCGGTTCCAAACCGAAGTCCAATACAAAGCCGGTGGCATCGCGCAAACTCGACGGCCCCAAAAGCGGCAACACCAAATACGGACCACTATCGACGCCCCAACTGGCCAGTGTCTGCCCCATATCCTCATTGTGTTTTTCAATGCCGCCGCGCTTGGCCACATCAAACAGGCCAAAAATACCAATCGTCGTATTGAGAACAAATCGTTGCAGCGTCGTCCCCGCACGATCAAACTTGCCTTGCAAAACATCATTGCCAAAAATGATCGGACTGCGAAGATTATCAAGAACATTGCGCAATCCATCACGCCCAGGTTTGGGAACCACCGCCCGATAACCCTGCGCGACAGGCTTGATCAGAACCGTATCTGCACCCTTATTGAAGGCATGCATGCTTTTATTCCAACTATATAGTGGATCGCCGTCATGCGCGGCGTTTGTAGTGCTGCAGGCGCCAAGGGCAATTAGAGATCCCGTCAATGCGACGATACGCAAAAAAATTCGCATTTATATCTTTCTCCCAGCCACCTATATGGCGCGACTCTCACTACTGACCCGGACAATGTGGCGTTTTAACGGCTTAAAGCAAGGTCAGTAACATCAAAATTTCGAAATTAAGGCAATAATAATGATATAAGGATATCTTTATATTTAAAGAAATGATAGAAAGGCATGTGTCCAATAAGCGACACGGCGAATGAGGCAGTTATGGAACCCTTGGTCACAGCACTGCGCGCCATTAGCGAACCAACGCGGCTGCGCATTTTATCGCTATTGTCGCGCGGCGAACTTACGGTCAGCGAATTGGTCAATGTCCTTGGTCAAAGTCAGCCGCGGGTAAGTCGCCATATCAAGCTGCTGGCCAGCGCTGGTATTGTTGAGCGTCTGCCGGAAGGTACCTGGGTGTTTTATCGTCTGGCCGATCAAGGTCTGGGGCAACAGGTGGCGCAAAGCGTGATCTCGCTGTTTAGCAAGCAGGAACAGGTACTGGCGCGGGACCTGGAAAGGCTGGAATCAGTCAAACATGCGCGCATCCACGCGGCCGATACGTATTTTGCCGAAGTGGCCAAGGACTGGGCGCAAATTCGCTCCTTGCACCTTTCGGAGGGCAGCGTCGAAGCCGCATTGTGCGCCGCCGCCGGTAATCGGCAATTCAAATCCATGCTGGATATCGGTACCGGCACTGGCCGCATGCTGGAAGTTTTTGGCGCACAGACGGACCGGGCGACCGGCATTGATCTGTCCCATGCAATGCTCAATTTGGCCCGCCTCAATCTTGAAAAATCTGACCTTCCCCATTGTTCGGTGCGCCATTCAGACCTTTATAATCTGCCTTTTGAGACCGCCAAATTTGACCTCATCACCATTCATCAGGTTTTGCATTATTTGGATGAACCAAAAACCGCTTTGGCCGAAGCCGCGCGCGCTTTGGCCCCCGGTGGGTTGATGGCTATTGTTGATTTCGCCCCGCATCAATTGGAATTTTTGCGCGAACAACACGCCCATCGCCGTCTTGGCTTTACCGATGGTGAAGTGGAAAGCTGGATGCGCACGGCCGGGCTTGGCAAAATTACCCATACAGCGCTGCGCCCGGATACGAGCGAAACCCATACCAACCATCTCACGGTAAAGATCTGGACTGGCGAGCGGGCATTGGCTTCGGAGTCTTCGTCGCAGTCAAAGGCGTTGGAGGAAAGCGAGACATGACCGCAAACCCGATATGGCCGGGCGCAGCCCCCAGCCTGAAACCGGCACGGGCCGGCGGCCGGGAAATTGAAGTCTCGTTTGAGTTTTTCCCGCCCAAAACCGAAAAAATGGAAGAGCAGCTCAAAACCGCCGTGCAAAAACTAGCCCCACTGTCCCCAGCCTTTGTCTCGGTGACCTATGGCGCCGGCGGCACCACCCGCGAACGCACCCACCGTACCGTAAAATCAATCGCCCACCAGAACGGCTTGAAGGTCGCCGCACATTTGACCTGCGTCAGCGCCGCCCGCAGCGAGGTCGACGACGTTGCGCAGGCCTATCATGCGGCAGGGGTGAAACACATTGTCGCCCTGCGCGGCGATCCACCCGATGGCGCGGGTGCGTGCTATGCCCCGCACCCCGACGGCTATGCCTATGCCAGCGATCTGATCGCCGGTCTCAAACGCATTGCCGACTTTGAAATATCCGTGGCTGGCTACCCCGAAATGCACCCGGAATCGCCAGATTGGCCGGTGGAGATTGAAAACCTCAAACGCAAGGTCGATGCCGGGGCCAGCCGCATCATTACCCAGTTTTGTTTCTGCCCGGATACCCTGATTGCCTATATTGAGCGCGTACGGGCCGCTGGCATTAATTTGCCCATCGTACCGGGCATCATGCTGCAACCAAACTTTGCTGGCCTGACGCGCATGGCCGGCCTGTGCGGCACGCATATTCCCGACTGGATGCGTAATATGCATGTGGGGTTGGATGATGACGAACAAACACGCCAGCTTTTATCGGCCAGTATTGCCGCCAATTATTGCGCACGCCTGCAACAAGAAGGCCTTAGCAGCTTTCATTTCTACACCCTGAACCGTGCCGATCTGGCCTATGCCACTTGCCGGGTGTTGGGGCTTAAACCTGCTTCGGCTTCCAAAAGCCCTGCGAGCGCCCAATGACCCGGGAGCAGCGTCGGGCCAAGCTTGCCGCTAAAGCCAAATCCACCATTTTGTTGATCGATGGCGCCATGGGCACCGCTATTCAGGATTTGAACCTGACGGATGCAGATTATCATGGCCGGCAATTTGACGGCTGGAACACACCGTTAAAAGGCAATAACGATCTTCTCAATCTAACCCGGCCGGACGCCATTTTGAGCATTCACGAAAACTATTTGCAGGCCGGTGCCGACTTTATTGAAACCAATACCTTTAACGCCACTTCTATCAGTCAGGCTGATTACGGGCTGGAAGATCACGCGCCGGACATTGCCCGGGCCGGGGCCAGGATGGCCCGTGAAATTGCCGATGCCTATGAAGCGCGAGAGCCGGGCCGCCCGCGCGCGGTAATGGGCGCCATCGGGCCGCTAAGCAAAACCCTGTCCATCTCGCCAAAGGTGGAGGATCCGGGCTATCGCGAGGTCGATTTTGACCAGGTCTACGCCGCCTATTTCGCGCAGGCGCAAGCCATGGTCGATTTTGTCGATTTCTTCGCCATTGAAACCATATTTGATACCCTCAATGCCAAAGCCGCCATCGCCGCCTGCATGGACGTTAACAAGGCTGCTGCTGAGCCGGTACCGCTCATGGTTTCGGGCACCATTACCGATAAATCCGGCCGCACG
Organism: Robiginitomaculum sp.; assembly: GCA_021776615.1. Lineage (GTDB taxonomy): Bacteria > Pseudomonadota > Alphaproteobacteria > Caulobacterales > Maricaulaceae > Robiginitomaculum_B. The sequence goes on from JAJFFO010000021.1 coordinate 79,386, forward strand.
CTTTCTGGCCAAACCACGGAAGCATTTTGGAATTCCATCCGCCACGCCAACCCATGGGCTGTGGGGCTTAATTGCGCGTTGGGCGCTACGGATTTACGGCCATTCGTCGCCGATTTAGCCCGTGCCGCCGATTGTCTGGTATTGGCTTATCCAAATGCCGGTCTGCCCAATGCCTTTGGCGAATATGACGAAATGCCGCAAACCACCGCCCGGCATTTGGGTGAGTGGGCAATTGATAATCTGGTTAATATTGTTGGCGGCTGTTGCGGCACAACACCCGACCATATTCGCGCCATTGCCAAAGCCGTCGAGGGGGTTGCCCCGCGCCCTATCCCGACACCCAAAACCGCCATGCGACTTGCCGGTCTAGAACCGTTCGAGCTGGCGTCCTAGCCGGTGAGGCCCGGCCAGTTTGCTGCATAAAGGAAATCACAATGGGTAAAACCTACCAACAATTGGACGACGAACTGATCTGCTTTATCAAGGCGCAAAAAATGTTCTTTGTCGCCTCCGCGCCCTTGGCTGCCGATGGCCATGTGAACGTTTCGCCCAAAGGCTATGACAGCCTTGTGGTGCTCGATGAAAACACCGTGGCCTATATTGATCTGGGCGGATCGGGCATTGAAACGCAGGCGCATATGCGTGAAAATGGCCGCATTACCTTGATGTTTTGCGCCTTTGAAGGCCCGGCCAATATATTGCGGCTTTATGGGCGCGGCGAAGCTGTGGATTTCAACCATGCCGACTTTGCCGACCTTTTGGCGTTGTTTCCGGCTTTTGATCGCGCCCGCGCCATCATTAAAATTCATATTGAAAGCGCCATGGATTCGTGCGGTTGGGGCGTACCGTTTTTTGAATTTAAATCCGAGCGCGAACAATTGCACCGCTGGGTAGATAATAAGCCGTTTGATGAATGGGCCGAACACCGCTTCAACACCAACGCAACCAGCCTTGATGGCTTGCCGGGCCTGATCCGCCCCGAAGGAGATGGTAAATCGTGACTGCCGCCCTGTCGCGCTTTGTCAATATTGGCGAACGCACCAATGTTTCTGGCTCGGCACGCTTTAAGCGCCTTATTGTTGATGGCGATTATGAGGAGGCGCTGTCGGTAGCGCGCCAGCAAATCGACAATGGTGCCCAGATCATTGACATCAATATGGATGATGGCTTGCTTGATGGCGTCGAGGCGATGACACAGTTTTTGCGCCTGATTGCCACCGAGCCGGATATCGCTCGCGTGCCGCTCATGATTGACAGCTCCAAATGGGAGGTCATCCACGCTGGTCTGAAATGTGTGCAGGGCAAAGCGGTGGTCAATTCGATCTCCATGAAAGAGGGCGAGGCCGAATTTCTGGCCCGGGTGCATGATTGCATGCGCTATGGTGCGGCAGTGGTGGTGATGGCCTTTGACGAAACCGGTCAGGCCGACACCGAAGACCGCAAGGTCGAGATTTGCACCCGTGCGTATAATTTGATGGTAAATGCAGGCTTTCCACCTGAAGACATTATTTTCGACCCGAATATTTTTGCGGTGGCCACCGGCCTGCCGGAGCACAACAATTACGGGGTTGATTTCATCAACGCCACAAGGCGAATAAAAGACACCCTGCCCCATGCGCGCATATCCGGCGGACTGTCCAATCTGTCTTTCTCATTTCGCGGTAATGAACCGGTGCGCCGGGCCATGCACTCGGTATTTCTCTACCATGCCATTCGTGCCGGACTGGATATGGCCATTGTTAATGCCGGCCAACTCGACATTTATGACGACATTGAGCCCAATTTGCGCGATTGCGTCGAGGATGTGATTCTCAATCGCGGTGCCGATGCCGGGGATCGTTTGCTGGAAATTGCTGACGGTTATCGCGGGAAAGCGGGGGCCGCGGCCAAAGCGGCGGACCTAAGCTGGCGCGAAAATGATTATACCGCGCGTCTTAAACACGCTTTGATTCATGGCTTGACCGATTTCATTGTTGAAGACACCGAAGAAGCCCGCCTCAACGCCGATAAACCCCTGGAAGTTATTGAAGGCCCGCTCATGGATGGCATGAATGCGGTCGGCGAATTGTTCGGTGCCGGAAAAATGTTTTTGCCGCAAGTGGTGAAGTCGGCGCGAGTGATGAAACGGGCGGTCGCCCACCTCGTCCCGTATTTGGAAGCGGAAAAAAAGCGCGCCGGACTGATGGGTGTCAGCAATGGCAAAATTATCATGGCCACGGTATTGGGCGATGTGCACGATATTGGTAAAAACATCGTCGGCGTAGTGTTGCAATGCAATGGTTATGATGTGATCGATCTTGGCGTAATGGTGCCCGCCGAACGAATTTTAAGCGTCGCCAAAGACGAAAAAGCCGATATCATTGGACTATCGGGCCTGATTACCCCCAGCCTTGATGAAATGGTTCATGTGGCCGCAGAAATGCAACGCGAAGGCTGGGACTTGCCTTTGCTAATCGGCGGCGCGACCACATCACCAATGCATACTGCAGTGAAAATAGAACCGGCTTATGCGCGCAATGGCACGGTCTATGTTGCCGATGCATCGCGCGCCGTTGGGGTGGTGCGTACACTTTTGTCGCCGGAAAGGCGGGGCGAGTTCAAAGCCAAAACCAAAGCGGATTATGAGCGCCTGCGCGTATCCCACGCCAAGGGCCGCAATGCCAAAGCCCGGCTGAAACTTGCCGAAGCCCGCGCCCGCGCGCCGCGCTATAATTGGTCAAACAACACGCCACCAAAACCCAGTTTTTTGGGGGTGCGCACGTTTGATGATTGGGATCTCAATGATTTGCGCGCCTATATTGACTGGACGCCATTTTTGGCCAGTTGGGACGTTAAAGGCAGTTATCCGAAAATTCTCGATGACCCGAAAAAGGGCGAAGCCGCACGCGCTTTATTGGCCGATGCCAACACCATGCTCGACCGCTTGTGCGCCGAGCGCTGGTTGCAACCACGGGCCGTTGTCGGGTTTTGGCGTGCCAATGCCGATGGCGATGACATCGTATTGTGGCCCGGTGACGGTGCGAAGAACGGGCAGGACCCTGAACACGAATTAAGCCGCCTGCATACCCTGCGCCAGCAAATGCCAAAAGATAGTGGCAAGCCCAATATGGCGCTTAGCGATTTCATTGCTCCTGTGGGCAGTGGGGTCGAAGATTATGTTGGCGGGTTTTGCGTCACCGCCGGACACGGCGAGGCGGCGCACTCAGAGCGCTTTGCCCGCGCTGGCGATGATTATAGTGCCATTATGGTCAAATCCCTGGCCGATCGTTTTGCCGAGGCTTTGGCCGAGCGTATGCATGGCGAGGTGCGGCAAAAACTCTGGGGCTATGCGCCCGATGAGAGCCTCTGCACCGGTGATCTCATTGCCGAAAAATATCAGGGCATTCGCCCGGCACCGGGCTATCCCGCGCAACCAGACCATACCGAAAAGCGCACCTTGTTTTCGCTGCTCGGTGCCAAGGAGCGCATTGGCGTGGCGCTGACGGAAAGTTGCGCCATGACCCCGCCGGCCAGCGTATCGGGGCTATATTTCAGCCACCCACAATCGCACTATTTCGCCATTGGCCGCATTGCCCGCGATCAGGTCGATGATTACGCCGCGCGCAAAGGCATGAGCTTCAAGGAAGCGGAAAAGTGGCTATCGCCGGTTTTGGCCTACACCCCATAGCATTAGCCAGCAAATCTCGCAAAGATGCCAACCCACGCTTGGCAAAAGCGTAAAGTTCGTTCATTTTAGGCCAATGAAAACCATACTTATTTTTTGCCTTTATGCCTTGTTCGCTTCTCCGGCAATGGCTGAGGTTACATGGTCAAATGATTCCGCGTTTGAGATTACCATAGAGCGCACCTTGCCCGTAACACCGGACGAGGCCTATACGCGCTTCACCCAGATTTCGCGCTGGTGGAGTGCCGACCATTCCTATTCTGGCGATGCCGCTAATTTTTACCTGCAACCGACTGCCGGTGGGTGCTGGTGTGAAAACCTGCCCGGCGGCGGCTCGGTCGAGCACATGCGAGTGCTGCACGCCAGTCCCGGCAAATTACTGCGCCTGTCCGGCGGCCTCGGCCCGCTGCAAGATTACCCGCTGGCAGCAATTATGTCGGTAAACTTCATCGCGACAGAAACCGAGGACGAAGAAGCGCAAACCAGAATCACCCTGATTTACCGGGTCAGCGGTGATGTCGAAGGCGGCCTTGCGCCGTGGGCATCCGGTGTGGAGCCGGTCATCGCCGAGGCTATCGGGCTTTTCGAAAATTATGTGCGAGCAGAGCCATAATTCGCCGCTATAAATCAAAACAGGACGCCTAATCCAGCCAGACAGGCCTTCTACCATTAGGGCCAGCCTCCATCCCATCTTATGACGGGGTTCGTGGTAACGGCATGCCGCCTTGGTGCGCCGCCAGTTTTGCCCATTTCCATAAGGCACCGGGCCTGCTTTTATAGAGGCTGGAAACCGTGCGCCCGGTTTGCCCGGTTTTGATCACTTGGCCGGAATGCACAATATCGCGGCGAAAGTTTTGCGTATGCAGGCCCACGCCAACAATCGCTTCAACGCTTTTTTGCAAAGCACCAAGGGTAAAGGGTCCGGGCAGTAATGCCGGCATTATCCCATGGTGGGCAATCTTCTCGCGCAAATAAGAAAGCGTATCGGCCAAAACCTGGCGATCGCCAGCGTCCATGATCTGGCCATAGACCGCGGCATGACGTTGGCGCATGGAAATCGCCGCCCCGGCGCTATCACGCACGGCCTCCGGGGCGAGACCAGCTTTGTACAACACCGCAAAGCGTTCCCCCGCCAATGCCGGTTTCCAGTTTTTTGCCTGCCCGGCAAAAAGCACATCCAGCATTTCCCGGTCTAACGAACTGGTTTTGCGCCGGGCTTGTTTTGACCATTCATAAAGTGCCGGGCGCAGAACCTGCACCAAGCCTTCGGGCTCATGATCGCACCAATTTTCCCACGGGAAAATGTCAGCAATCGGCGTCCAACGCGCCCCGCGCGGCATAAAAGCATTGCGATCACTGACCAAAGCCAGCAGGCAGATACGGATATAGCCATGGCTTAATCTGGCCCCGATCTGCTCGACATGGGTAATTTGCGCCGCCGTATGAATACTGGCCCATTCGCGCAGGCGCGCTTCAAAACTTTGCCCGCGCGCCGGATCAAACGGTGCGGCCGGCAGCGATAACGGCCCGCTCGGACGCCCGGCAAGAGTCAGCACATAAAGGCCCGACGGATCCGCCGCCGCCAATACCGCACATATTTGAGTACCCGGCCCCTTCATCAGGACGAACCTTTTTTGCGCGCCGCCTTTTTGGACCCCATGGCCTCATTCAACGCGTCAAAGCGTTCCATAAAAGCGATTTGCGCCTGCGCGACCGGCAAGGGCGTGATCACCACTTCAAGACCCGGTGGCGGGGTGAGGAAGTATTTGTTGCTTTCTTCTTTTGAAAATTCGGCAATTTGCACCGCTTCAAAATGTGCACACAAGCGATCGGCCTTCTTGATCAGGCGGGCAATGCCGACCGGCAGGCTGACCGGCAGGCCAAAGCGCACATGAATGGCGGCTTCCAGCTTATTTTCAATGGTTTTATATTGCTTGCCCAAGGCCGCTTTGAACGGGCTGATCATATCGCCAATGACGTATTCCGGCGCGTCGTGCAAAAGCGCCGCCAGGCGCCATTTAATCGCCAAATCCGGCTTTAAATGCACGGCGATACGCTCCACCACTATGGAGTGCTCGGCCACCGAAAACGCGTGGGGGCTGGCTGTCTGTCCATTCCAGCGCGCCACCCGCGCCAGGCCGTGAGCGATGTCCTCAATTTCTATATCCAGAGGAGACGGATCGAGAATATCCAGCCGGCGTCCGCTTAACATGCGTTGCCAAGCCCTTCTGGGCGCTTTAAAATCGGTTATTGCTTTGTGCGCTGTCATGTCGCGCCCTTATTGCTTGCGGATGGTGCGTATTCACTTGATCTTACAGTTCACGGCTCAAGACAAGTTTTCACTGTAAAAGGCCCAGGACAAGTTTTCACTATAAAAGGAATGTAGCCATGCCCCTTACGCGCCTTGTGTTACGCGTCGCCCGCAATCCGGGAACCGAATTTCCAGAAGGTAACGATCACCACGGATATGTTATTACCGCGCCACTCGACAAAGACGGCTATCTTGATGTGGAATTATGGCGGCACAATAAGCGCAAATGCACCGTGGTGCGGTTTTCGCCAGATGATGAGGAGCGGGCAGATGGCCTGCTGACCCACCGCGCCTCCAAATGGTATTTCCATTATGACGAGGACGATGAGGGGCCGGACGAGCCTGTTTACCGCTTGGGCCAGCACGAAATGCGCTTGGGCGATTACCTCACCGTGCACGAAGCTGATGGCGAGGACCTCGTACACAAAATCACCGAATCGCAAATGCTGAACGGCTGAAGCACCAAAGTGCCAAGCAAAAGGCGAGCACTAATGCCGTGCCCGCCCTTGATACAATTCATTACGGTTTGATTTTAGGCGAGTGAGACAGAAAGCGTGACGCCGTTCACTGCGTCTACGACCACTTTTGTGCCCGCTTTGATATCTGATCCGTCGCTGCTAATGGCGCTCCAATGGGTATCGCCAAGGCGCACCCGACCGCCGCCATTGGTAAAACCTTCAATGGTTTCAGCGCTTTTGCCCAGCAATTGTATCGCACGCTCATTAAGGTCCGGCTCCCCGCCTTTATTCATCAGCGGTTTTAAATACATGCTGCCAACAATGGTCAGCACCAAGGTAATGGCGGAAAATAACAACCACTCGACCTGCCAGCCCAGCGGCATAACAAAGCTAAGCAGCGCCAAGGCGAAGGCCGCCGCTGCGGGCCACAACACATAGGTCGTGCCCCCGGTAAGCAATTCTACCACCAGCAATCCGGCCGCCAGAATAAGCCAATGCCATGCATTCATGTGCATGAAGATTTCATTGATCTCAGCCATGACCTAACCCTTCTCTTTATTGGAAAGTCCCGCCGCTTCAATGATCGCGCCAATGCCGCCAACAGTGGCCGCCAATGAAGAAAATTCGGCAGGCACAATCACCGTCTTTTGCTGATCAGATTCGGCCAATTTTGCGAACGCATCGACATATTTTTGCGCAATAAAGTAATTCACTGCCTGCACATCGCCCTGAGCAATCGCTTCCGAAACCATGGCCGTTGCCTTGGCTTCAGCCTCGGCCAGACGCTCGCGCGCCTCGGCATCTCTAAAGGCGGCTTCCTTGCGTCCTTCCGCATCCAGAACGGCAGCACGTTTTTCGCCCTCGGAGCGCAAAATAGCAGATTGCTTTTCGCCCTCGGCGATCAAAATTTCCGCCCGTTTTTCCCGCTCGGCTTTCATTTGCCGGGCCATGGCCGCGGTAATATCCGCAGGCGGCGTAAGGTCACGAATTTCAATACGGGTGACTTTCAACCCCCACGGATTGGTGGCCCGGTCGATAACGCTCAGCAACAGGCCATTAATCTCGTCGCGGCGCGACAACACCTCGTCAAGGTCCATAGAACCAACCACGGTACGGATATTGGTCAGGCATAAATTGATCGTGGCGAAATCAACATCATCTACTTCATAGGCCGCTCTTGCCGCATCCAATGCCTGCACAAACACCACTGCATCAACGCTAACCATAGCGTTGTCCTTGGTGATCACCTCCTGATTGGGCACATCAATTACCCGTTCGCGCATATTCATTTTGAAGCCAATAGCGTCGATGAACGGGATGATGATGTGAAAACCCGGCTTTAGGGTTTTAACGTATTTACCAAAACGCTGTACGGTAAATTCACTACCCTGAGGTACGGTTTTGAAAGCACTAAAACCGAAGACGAGGACGAGGAGTACGATAACTCCTATAGTTATTCCTGGCATAGATTTCTCCAATAGGCCGTGCGCGCGATGATTATCGGCTGGCCCGGTTAGCGCCCCCCGGCACTAAATTGAGATCAAAGCTGCTCAAGCATGTGTTCCGCAGAGGAAACCCGATACTCGCCCGGCTCTTCTACATTAATATGGGTAACCACACCGTCTTTTACAAGTAGCGAGAAGCGTTGACCACGAACACCCATGCCAAAACCGGACCCGTCAAAATCCAGGCCAAGTGCTTTGACGAATTCACCATTACCATCAGCAAGCATAGTCACCGCTTCATCTGTACCTTGATCTTGCTCCCATGCATGAAGCACAAAAACATCATTCACTGCCGTACAGGCAATAGTATCCACACCTTTGGATTTTAATGCGTCTGCATGTTGTTTATAGCTTGGCAAATGCTTGGCGCTGCACGTGGGCGTAAAGGCGCCGGGCAGCGAAAACAAAGCTACGGTTTTGCCCTGAAAAACATCATCTGCACTTAACTGATCGGGGCCACCGGCCGTCCAGGTCATAAAGGCGCCGCTTGGAACTTTGTCACCAACTTTGATGGTCATACGATTCTCCTCTGTATTTACCGCCAGTTTAACCGGTCAGCACCATAAGGGCGACAAAAATCGCCGCATTGCAGCAACCCCTTGCACTCACGCCCAAAACCCCCAAGATAAGAATCATGCAACAGAATCCACATTCCGGGTATTTAAGCGGGCGCATGCTGATCGCAGCGCCGGGCATGGCCGATGAGCGTTTTGCCCGCTCGTTAGTGTATATATGCGGCCATTCCGCCGAGCAGAGCATGGGGTTGGTGGTCAATCACCCGCTCGAAGGTCTAACCCTGCCGGCGCTTTTACAACAGTTAGATATTGAAAGCTCGATTCAGGTCCCCGATCAGCCGGTTCTTTATGGTGGACCGGTGGAACGTGAGCGGGGTTTTGTCTTGCACAGCCTTGATTACCGCGCCAAAGATTCGACCATGCCGATCTCCGACCAATGGGGGCTTACCGCTTCCAAGGAAATTTTATTGGCGATTAATTCGGCCCATCCGCCTCGCCAATCCGCCTTGGCTTTGGGGTTTGCCAATTGGGACGCCGGGCAGCTTGAAGACGAATTGTCGCAAAATGCCTGGCTGGTTTGCGATGCCAATGAAGACTTGATTTTTGATGATGTATTTTCCACCAAATGGGAACGCGCTTTGTCCAGCATTGGTGTCGATCCTTCACGTTATGTAGAGTCTGCTGGGCAAGCTTAGGAAAGCTATAAGCCCTCACGCGGTGACGGGTCCGGCGTTATACGCGCATAGGTAACATGGTCGCGCCATTCGCCATTGATTTTCAAATAGCCGCGCGCCAACCCTTCTTCGATAAACCCCAGACCTTCGAGCAATCGCCGCGAGGGGTGATTGTCGGCAATACAGGCGGCATCAACCCGGTGTAAGCGCAATTCGTCAAAAGCAAAGCCGCAAACCGCTTCCACGGCTGCGCCAATCATGCCCTGGCGGCGAAACGGTTCACCAACCCAATAGCCAAGGCTGGCCATTTGCGCCACGCCGCGCCGGACATTCGAAAGATTGCACCCACCCACCAGTCGACCATCACTCTGGCGATACACCAAAAACGCATAACCCGCCGCGGCCAGACGATCTTCGCCATAGCGGCGCACCCGCCGTTTAAATGATGACCGGGTAAGCTCGTCCTTAGCCCAGCTTGGCTCCCACGGCGTTAAAAATGCCTGACTTTTAGCCCGAAGACGCGCCCAATCATCGTAATCTTCCACTTGCGGTGGGCGCAGGACAATATTCTTGCCAATAATCTCGCCGCCGGGAAGGTCGGCAATATCGGTACGAAAAAGCGCCATCGAGTCGTCCTAAAGGAAGTATGTTCATATTGAAGGCGCATTGCTGCTTAAGAGCAAGACCGTTCATGCAGCGTCTTTGCCAGATGATAATCGCTCGGCGCGCACATGCCAGCCCAGATAAATACCAATAGCGGCCAGCGCCAGACCGAACCAGGTCAGTGCATAATCCAGATGATTGTTGGCAATCTGTGCGTGCCCCGGCGCTGGATCTGGCCATTGCGGGTGTTGCGGCGGGCCCTCAATTGACAAAACATAGTCTGTAATTGGCGTGCCGTGTTGCAGACCCGCCAGCAAGCGCGCGGTATCGGGCGTATACCACATCTGGCCGTCAATATTGACCGGCGCTAACCGGCTGGGGCGGGGTATGGGTTTGAGTATGCCTTGCAAACGCCTTTCCTGCGCCGCCCCCGGCAATCGCCATTCATCCGCCAACTTCGTTTCACGCGCCGGACGTTCATAGCCAAGGTCCAAGACAATTGTCAGGCCGTCCGTAGTTATAAACGGGGCCAACAGCCTAACCGCCGGACGTCCCTCGCGATTGGCAAACAATGCTTGTGGTGTTTGGTCAGCTAATACGCCGCGCACGGATACGCGCCGCCACGCAATCATTTCGCCTTGCTGTTTGCGCGCTAATATATCGGCCAACCGTTCGGGTGCGGCGTCCTCGCCCGCAGTAATCTGCGCCAGCATTTGGGTTTTCCATTGCAGGCGTTGCACCTGCCAAACCCCAAGCCCGATCAAAATGGCCAAAGCAGGCAGTAATGCCAAGGTCAGGCCACGAGCGGGAGAAAAACGGATCATCTTAAAACCTAAATCAGGTCACCACTTTTAGACTCATCTGGTGTTTTCGATATGTGCACATTATTGCGAAACATGATCGCGAACCACATTGCCTTAAAGGGCCGCAGAAACAGCAAGGTCAGCAGTGTTGCCAAGGGCAGCCACATGAGAAGGTGCACCCAAATTGGCGGTCTGAATGCCGCCTCAACCAGAAGCGCCGGGAACACCACCAATATTCCTACCAGCGAAATGATCACGCTAGCCGGGCCATCGCCAGCATCTTCATTGGAAAAATCCATACCGCAGCATTCGCACGATGGGGCCATCTTCAGAAAACCCGCAAAAAGCGCACCCTCCCCGCATTTGGGGCACACGCATTTTAAACCGGCCTGAATGGGCGAAATGCCCTGCTTACTCACCCGAAGACCACATAGATAAAGGTGAAAAGGAACAACCAAACCACATCAACAAAATGCCAATACCATGCCGCCGCTTCCAGCCCGAAATGCTTTTTCGGCGTAAACCCACCTGCGGTTAGGCGGAACAGGCAAACGGCCAGAAATATTGTGCCAATAAGCACATGCGCCCCGTGAAATCCGGTCGCCATAAAGAAGGTTGCGCCATACAGATTGCCAGCAAACGAGAAGCCTGCTTCTGCATATTCAATCGCCTGGAACATGGTAAAGCTCATGCCGAGCAGCACGGTCAGCAACAGGCCAATTTTAGCGGCTTGACGATCGCCATGCAGCAAAGCGTGGTGCGCCCAGGTCACGGTGGTCCCGGACAATAGCAGGATCATGGTGTTGACCAGCGGCAAATGCCAAGGGTCAAACGCTACAACCCCTTCTGGTGGCCACACTTCAAAGCCTTGAACGGCCCCGCCGGCAATGCGTACGTCATGGAAGATGGCGCCTTCAAAAAACATCCAGAACCAGCCGACGAAAAACATAACTTCCGAGGCGATAAACAAAATCATGCCATAGCGCATGGCCAATTGTACCACTGGCGTGTGATCCCCGGCACGGCCCTCGCGCAACACATCAGCCCACCAGCCAATCATGGTGAAAATTATCCCGAGAAAACCAAGCGCGGCCACCCACGGCGTCCTCGCCGGAATGCCAAACATGCCCTTCATCCATATGACCACACCAAAGGTGAGCAAGAATGCGGCTACCGCACCGACCAAAGGCCATGGGCTGGGATTTACTAGGTGATAATCGTGTTCAACAGCGTGGTCTGACAAGGTATTCCCCCATTGGGCTTGTTTAAGGAATCAATCCTTAAAAAAACATAGTGTGCCTAAGCTATAACGGCGACATGCGCCCGCTGCAACTCACGGCAAGGCTTCTACTGCAAGGTTGGCGACGCCTCGGATGTCACTTTTGCACTCTTCACTGGTTCCGCCCCTGTCTTCTCGAAAAATGTATAAGACAGGGTGATGGTTTTGATATCGTCCAGCCGCTTCTCTTCAGCGATTTCCGGCGCGACAAAATAAATAACCGGCATGTCCATACTCTCGCCCGGTTGCAAGGTTTGTTCGGTAAAACAAAAGCATTCAAGTTTAACAAAATACGCCCCGGCTTTTTGCGGCGTAACATTATAGCTTGCCATTCCCGTCAGCGGCTTATCGGAAAGGTTGGTCGCCCGATAGCGCGCCAAACCGTTTTCGCCAATGCGCACGGTCTGTTCAAGCTGCAAGGGTTTAAACTCCCACATCAGGCCGCGCGCCGTGGACGCATCGAAGAGCACCTTGATTTCGCGCTCCAACACCACGTCCGACCCCGCATCGGCGCGCTGGGTGGTGCCGCCATAGCCGGTCACCTTGCAAAAAATATTGTAGAGCGGCACCGATGCGTAGGCCGCCCCGACCATGACCACGGCCAAAGCGGCGAAACCCGCCAAAAACCGACCATTATTTTTGGCGGGTTTGGTGGCGGTTTTTGTGCCAGTCTTGGTATCAGCCTGCTGCGGCATTAATGCTCTCATAAATGCGTACCAAGGCGACCACAAAGGTCAGCGTGCAAAAACTTGCCAACCCCAGCCCAATAGCAATATTGCGTTTGCGCTGCGCGGTTTTTTGCGCATCGGTTAGCGTTATGTATTCCAACTCTTTCATGTCTAGCTCCCGGCGACAGTGAACACCGCCACATATAACCCCAAACCATGTTCTGCCAAAAGCGCCGCGAACAGGGCAAAGAGATAAAGAATAGAAAACCCGAACAAATCGCGCGCCGCTTTATCGCCCTTGCGCACTTCATAAAGATCCGCACCACCAGCGGCCGCCCGGGCACCGCCCTCGCCCGCCTGGCTGCGTAATACCCGCCACGCCAAGGCCAGGAACGCAAGATTGAGCAAAGCCGCAACCCCCGCATAAAGCACACCGCCAAGGCCGGTAACCACCGGCACCATTGCTAATAGGCCAAGCGCCACAGCATAGGCCATAATCTGCCGCCTGGTGGCCTTTGGCCCGGCAACTACCGGCAACATCGGCACCCCGGCCTTTTCGTAATCACCGGCTTTATAAAGTGCCAACGCCCAAAAGTGCGGCGGCGTCCACAAAAAGATAATGCCGAATAAAAGTGCAGCATTGATATCTATAGTACCGGTCGCCGCGACCCACCCGATCATCGGGGGGAAGGCCCCGGCGGCCCCGCCAATAACAATGTTTTGCGGCGTCGAGCGCTTCAGCACCATGGTATAAATCACGGCGTAGAAAAAAATGGTGAAAGCCAATAGCCCGGCGGCCAAATAGTTTGCCGCCGCGCCCAAAATCACCACGGCAATCACCGCCATGATCAGGCCAAAGCCAAGGGCGGCGCGCCCCTCTACCCGGCCTGAGGGAATGGGTCGCAAACGCGTGCGACGCATTTTGGCATCGATATCCGCGTCAAACCACATATTAAGAGCACCGGCAGCACCAGCACCCAAGGCAATGGCAAACACCGAAACCATGGCCAGCAAAAAATTCATACTGCCCGGCGCGGCGACCAAGCCAACCAAAGCGGTAAACACCACTAAAGACATCACCCGGGGCTTCATCAATTGGATAAAGTCCTCAGGCTCAGCCAAACCGCTTGGGCTTAGCGGTGATGTCAAACTCAGATCGCTCACTGTTTTACTTCCTTAGAAGGTCAAAACCTTCCGGTGATGGTTCACTTAGTGGCCGCTATCGTCTTTAAAGACAGGCAGTTTTTCAAATTGGTGAAAAGGCGGCGGCGAGGACAAGGTCCACTCCAGAGTATTTGCCCCTTCTCCCCACGGATTGTCCTCACCCTTGCGGCGACGCACAAAGGCCTCGACAATAACCACCACGAAAATAGCAAACCCGGCCATGGAAATCAGATTGCCAATGGACGATACCTTATTCCAAAACGCGAAAGCTTCCGGATAGTCGACGTAACGCCGGGGCATGCCCTGCATGCCGAGGAAATGTTGTGGGAAGAAGATAACATTCACACCGACAAAGGTGACAAAGAAATGCAATTTGCCGAGCATTTCATTGTACTTATAGCCGCTCATTTTCTCGAACCAGTAATAAAAACCGGTGAAAATACCAAACACCGCGCCCAGCGACAGGGTGTAATGGAAGTGAGCCACCACATAATAGGTGTCATGGACAGCGATATCAAAACCGGCACTGGCCAGCGCCACACCGGTAACCCCGCCAATGGTGAACAGGAAGATCAGACCAATGGCAAACAACATCGGTGTCGGGAAGCTGATAGAGCCGCCCCACATTGTGGCGATCCAAGAGAAAATCTTAATCCCTGTCGGCACCGCAATCACCATGGTCGCCGCTATAAAGTAGGCTTTCAGATCAACCGGCATGCCCACGGTAAACATGTGGTGCGCCCACACGATAAAGCCGACAAAACCAATGGCAACCATAGCATAGGCCATCGCCAGATAGCCAAAAATCGGCTTGCGGCTAAAGGTCGAAATAACATGACTGATAATGCCAAAAGCAGGCAGGATCATAATGTACACTTCGGGGTGGCCAAAAAACCAGAATAAATGCTGGAACATGATCGGATCGCCACCGCCTGATGGCTCGAAGAAAGTAGTGCCGAAGTTACGATCAGTCAGCAACATGGTGATGGCCGCTGCCAGAACCGGCAACGCCAGAAGCAGCAAAAACGCGGTGACCAAAATCGACCAAGCGAAAAGCGGCATTTTGTGCAATGTCATGCCCGGCGTACGCATATTGAAAATCGTAGTGATGAAATTGATCGCGCCCAAAATCGAACTAATGCCCGCTAAATGCAGCGAGAAAATCGCCAAATCCATGCTCGGCCCAGGATGACCAACATTGGACGAAAGCGGCGGATATGCCGTCCAGCCACCGCCAAAACCGTTTTCGCCGCCCGCACCGGGCACAAACATCGATAAAACCAGCAAGATCAAAGCGGCAGGCAATAGCCAGAAGGAGATATTATTCATCCGCGGAAAGGCCATGTCCGGCGCGCCGATCATTAGTGGCACAAACCAGTTACCAAAGCCGCCAATCAGCGTCGGCATGACCAAAAAGAACACCATGATCAAACCATGGCCAGTGACAAACACATTATAGGATTGTGCGGAAGAAAAGATTTGAATACCCGGTTCAGCCAGTTCAAACCGCATCATCCATGACAGCGCTCCACCGACACAACCGGATAGAAAACCGAAGATAATGTACAGTGTGCCAATATCTTTGTGATTGGTGGAGAAAAACCAGCGGGCAATAAAGCCCGGCTTGTGATCATCATGTGCAGCAGCGTTACTCATATTCTTCCCCAGTCTTCTATTGGGCCGACGCCAATTTGGCGCCATTCATGGTGTTAAAGGACGCGTATTCAATCTGGGTTTTGGCAAACCAGGCGTCATATTCTGCCGGTGGCAAAACGTGCACTTCAATAGGCATATAGGCGTGGCGCGATCCACAAAGCTCGGAACACTGGCCATAATAAATACCCGGCTCATCTACCTTGAACCAGATTTCATTCAAGCGACCGGGCACCGCATCAATTTTGACGCCAAAGGCAGGCACCGCAAAAGCATGCAACACGTCAGCGGCGGTAACCACAACCCGCACCACTTTGCCGGCCGGAACCACCATTGGGTTGTCGACGGCCAACAGCCACGGCTTGCCCGCGGCCAACGCCTCTTCTTTTTCCAAAAGTATGGAGGAATAAGAAACGGTTTTGTCCGGATCGCCAGCCGGGTCGGTATACTCATAATCCCAATACCATTGCGAACCAATGGCTTTCACGGTCAAATCTGATTCCGGAATTACGTCTTGCAGATACAGCAAACGAAAGGATGGCAGCGCGAGGAGCAACAAAATAAGAACCGGAATTACCGTCCACACCACTTCCAAGGTAGTGTTGTGGCTAAAGCGCGCCGGGACGGGATTGGCCTTGCGGTTAAAGCGAATAAAAATATACGCCATTAACAAGGTGACCAGCACCACAATGCCGGTGATAATCGGCATCAGCCACAAATTGTGAAACACCTCGATTTGCCGTGCCACTTCCGTGGCCGGCGGCTGAAACCCTATCGCTTTATCTTGCGGCAAATGCTGCGGCAAATCGGCAACGGCGGCAAAAGCCGGCAACGCCATAAGCGCCAACAGAAGGCCAATGGCCAATTTCGACAGGTAACGCATCCTACCCTCATTGTGCTTGCGCCAGAGGGACAGGCAGTAAAAAGCCCACGCCCCCCGGCATGATCGACATGTGCACCTTGTCGCAGAGTCTCACCACGGTTTGCAAGGCCATTTTCTGCATTACCACATATTCATTCAAACATTTTTCCAAAATATGCTATGGTTCATGAATGTGCTGGGCTTGATCTACACCGCAACGGCATGACGAACGTTCCCAGCCTCGTGCTCGTGTCACATATGCTAGAGGAGCTATATGATGAAAAACACCACAAAAATTCTCGCCGGCATTGGCCTTGCTTTTGCAACTGCTAATACGGCAAATGCATCCAATATTGGTGTGACCTTTGGTGAAGACTATGGCCATGCATGCTATACGGAAGCCGTCTGGGGCAATGCCGGGGCGAGCGCGCTGGACACCTGCAATAAGGCGTTAAGTGAAGAAGTTTTGACCACACGTAACCGGGCTGCCACCTTTGTAAACCGTGGCATTGTGCGGGCGCGGCGCGGCGATATTGACGGTGCTATTGAGGATTACGAGCAAGCCCTGGCGATAAAATCTAATCTGGGCGACGCCTTCGCCAATATCGGCACCGCTTATATACGCGCGAATCGCCATGCAGATGCCCTGCCAATGCTGCAAAAGGCGCTGGAGTTCGAGCACCTTGCCAAGCGTTCACATGTCTACTTCAACCTGGCACTGGCACAAGAAAAAATGGGTGACACCAAAGCCGCCTATTTGAGTTTTAAAAAAGCGTCCGCGGAAAATCCAAATTGGGATTGGCCACGGCAAGAATTGGAACGCTTCACGGTTGTTTCCCGTTAAGGACATGGGTCATACCGTTTATGGCGGCATGACCCAACCAGAAGCGGCTGCGTTTGTGCCCTGCCAACGCGGGCCCATCCCTAATTCGGGCCCATCCCTAATTCGGGGCCAGCCCTTTAAGTGGAGTGCCCCTTAATTAGAGTGAGCAACTCATGAGATCCATGCGTAAAACCATAACCGTATTTTGCCTGTTCCCGATGGCTGTCTTTGGCGGTGCGGCAAGAGCTGGCACAACAACAATTGGTCAAAGTTACGGCGCGGAATGCTTTGATAATGCCAGCGCCAAAGGCTATAGCGTCGGCGCTATCACGGCATGCAACCGGGCGATTGAAGAAGGTACCTTAAACCGAAAGGACCATGCTTCAACCTTGGTCAATCGCGGCATTGTGCGCGCGCACCATAACGATTTGGAAGGGGCGCTGAAAGATTATGGCAAGGCTTTGCATATGCGTCCCGAACTCGCCGAAGCGTTTGCCAGTCGCGGCAATGTTTATATTCGTATGGAGCGCTATAACGATGCCCTTGGTGAGCTAAACAAGGCTCTGAAACTTGGTCTTTTGCACCCGGAAAGGGTCTATTTTAATCGCGCCATCGTCTACGAAATACTGGGCGATACCAAAGCTGCCTATTTGAGCTTCAAAAAAGCCGCTGAGCACAATCCGGCCTGGGATCAACCACAACAGGAATTACAGCGCTTCACCGTCGTTTCTCGTTGATGATGGGGCACTTACCTTCTAAGTAGAGGGCATGAATCATAGCGCATTTGACCAAACTGATCTGGACTTGGAAAAGGCCGGATCATTAACCCAGGAAGCCCTCAAAGGTGCTGATGACGGCGAAATGTTCGTCGAGCGCAGCGTTTCCGAAAGTTTTGTATTTGACGATGGACGGCTGAAAAATGCTTCCTATGATGCCACGCGCGGGTTTGGCTTGCGCCGGGTTTTGGGCGAAAGCACCGGCTATGCGCACTCGACCGAGCTTAGCCCGGCGGCGTTAAAACGCGCTGCCATTGCGGTACGTGCTGCTGATAGTGGCCATAACGGCGTATGGGCTGACAATCCACGGCGCACCAATGCGGTGCTCTATGGTGATGCAGACCCAGCCGAATCACCGGGGTTTACCGACAAGACCGATTTATTGGCGGAGATCGACGCCTATGTGCGCGCTCAGGACCCCCGCGTGCTTCAGGTCAGCGCCTCGCTGGCTGGCGAGCAGCGCCACATTACCATTTTACGTCCCGGTGCTGACCCGGTGTTTGATTGCCGCCCCCTCGTGCGCATTGGCGTCAGTGTTACCGTTGAAGAACATGGCCGCCGCGAAAGCGGCAGTGCCGGTGCCGGCGGCCGCACCACTTATGCACAATGGATCACCCCGCAAAGCTGGAAAAACCTGGCCGATGAGGCCTTGCGCCAGGCCTTGGTGAATTTGCAGGCGGTGGATTGCCCGGCGGGCGAGATGGACGTGGTGCTTGGCCCCGGCTGGCCCGGCGTATTGCTGCACGAAGCGGTTGGGCACGGTCTGGAAGGTGATTTCAACCGTAAGGGCGAAAGCGCATTTTCGGGGCGCATGGGCGAACGTGTCGCCGCCAAAGGCGTCACCGTTGTCGATGATGGCACGATTGCCGAGCGCCGTGGTTCGCTTACCGTTGATGATGAAGGCACGCCAACCAGCGCCACCACCCTAATCGAAGACGGTATATTGGTTGGCTATATGCAGGATCGGCAAAATGCCCGCCTTATGGGCATGGAGCCGACCGGCAATGGTCGCCGCGAAAGCTATGCCTGCCCGCCAATGCCGCGCATGACCAATACCTTTATGCGTGCTGGCGCCCATGATCCGGCAGAAATTCTGGCCTCCCTCAAAGACGGTATTTACGCGGTCAATTTTGGCGGTGGACAGGTCGACATCACCTCCGGGAAGTTCGTTTTCCAATGCACCGAAGCCTATATGGTCAAAAACGGCAAAATCGGTAACCCGGTAAAAGGCGCGACCTTAATCGGCGATGGCCCCAGCGTGCTCACCCGGGTATCAATGATCGGCAATGATATGGAACTTGATCCGGGCATTGGCGTTTGCGGCAAGGCTGGCCAAGGCGTGCCGGTTGGCGTCGGCCAACCAACCTTGAAAATCGGCGGGGTTACCGTTGGCGGCGCGGATGTTGGTGAAGCCGCCTGAGCTTAAGCCCCCCCTAGCACGGGCCCTAACTCCCGGCGCTAAACGCCAGAATCTGGCTCATCTGCGTTAGGCCACGACCGGATTGTTGATGCCAGACGTTGAAAGCCTCTTGCACGGCCGCCATATCGCGCTGCGAGCTTGGCACTTTGCTTACGATTTGATCGCGCATAAGTGCCGCGACCACATCGCGCGACAAGATAAAACTATCCTTGCCCATACGCCGTAAAAATATCTGACCGGTGGCCCCGCCAAGACGGCCGCCGCGCTTTTTCATCATCGCCAGCAAGTCAATATGGTCGGCCAGAGGCCAATCAGCAAAGGCGGCGCTGGCGGATCCATGCTCTTGCGCCAGATCCGATAAAAAACAGGCATTATCGCGCACCGCGACAATTTTCTGCCCGTTGCGCACAATGCGGGTGTCTTTGAGCATTCTATCGAGATCCTCATCCGACATAAAAGCCCACCGCGCCGGATCAAACCCTTCAAATGCCTCTTCGAAGCCCGCCCACTTGTTTTCAATAACTTTCCAGTTAAACCCGGCTTGAAACAGGCATTTGCTCATTTTCGATAGCCAGCGCGAATCAGGAATCGCCTTGAGCGCATCCGCACTTTTTGGTTTTGCCAGTAAAGCTTCCAGCGCCGCCGGACCACCTTTATGGTCCGCCGCATAGGCTTCAATTTCGCTAAAGTGTTTCATTGCCTAAACCTCCCAAAGCGCCCTTTGGCGCTATTAGAAGTTATATAGGCATGCGCAAGATATCCTGATAGGCCTTGATCACTTCATCGCGTACCGCAACCACGGTCTCGAGGGTCATTTCGGCTTTATTGACCGCCGCCACCACGTCAATCAAATCCGCCTGCCCGACAGATGATGCCGCGGTTAGCTGTTCGGCTTTGCCGGTATCACTGGCAATCGTGCCCATGGCGTCTTGCACCATTTTGCCAAAATCCACCTTGGCCGCGCCGCCCTCAGCGCCACCACCGCCCACCTTGGCAGTCGAGATGGCGTCGCCATAGGCTTTCATGGCTTGCAGAGCGGTGAACGACATAGTGAACCTCTTCTAATACAGGTGTTTAACGGCCTTGTAGTAATTCAAGCGTGCGCGAAAGCATGGCACGGCTGTTTTCAATAACACTGACATTGGCCTCAAAACTGCGTTGGGCCTGACGCATATCCATCAACTCAACCAGCGAATCCACATTAGGGTATTTCACATAACCTTGCGCATTGGCCGCTGGATGGCCGGGATCATAAACCGTACGAAAATCTGACTTGTCAGGCTCGGCCTTTCTCATGCGCACCAGTTTTGTGCCGCTGGCCTTGTCTAACTCTTCGGTAAATACCGGGACCTTGCGCCGATAAGGCTGGCCGTCCGGACCCTGGGCGGTCGAGCCGGAATTGGCGACGTTTTCGGCAATAACCCGCATTCGGGAACTTTGCGCGCGCATACCAGCGGCGGCAATTTTCAAGGCAACCGACATATCGCTCATGATTTAACTCCCATAAACCGGCTCATCGGCCGGGCCTGCTTAAAGCGATGCGCAACAAGCCCATGCTTTTTTGATATAATCCGGCGGCCGCTTCATAACGCATTCGGGTTTCTGCCACCTGACTGACCTGCTCTTCGAGCACCACAGAATTGCCGTTTATGGTGGTTTCCGAATTCGGGCTTTCAACAATTCTATGCAGTGACGAGCCGCGATAAGACGCACCGCCACGCCCGGCCATATGCCCCGGCTCGGTAACTTGCAAAGCCAAGCGCCCGCCGCCCGGCTTTTTTTGCCCGCTCATAGAGTTCTGCAAGGCTTTGGCAAAGTGTTTCTCATCCACATCCTGCGCCGCATACCCCGGCGTATCGGCATTGGCAATATTGCGCGCCAACACCTTTTGGCGCGCGCCCAACATCGACATGGTACCCTTCAGGGCTGCAAAAACTGGTAGATCACTCATCGTACTTTAGTCCTGCTCACAGGCTAAAATGCGCGATTTATGGTTAATGGAGAATGAAAATTGGCGGCGGACCACACCAACCGCTCACTAATGGCCGCCTAAAACCCACTGCCGGGTTGCCGCAGGAACGCCTCTTCCTCTTTCGTGCTTTGCCGCCCTAAAACCGCATTGCGGTGCACAAACCGGCCAAACCTGTCAATAATCGCCTTGTGTTGCACCGCCGATCGGTAGTTACTTTCAAGACCTTGGGCACTGAACAAGCGAAGCGAGAGCGCCTGATCATCAGTGTTTTCACTATGCATAATTGGCATATAGAGAAAGGCCTTCTGCGCGCCCTCCAATTGCTGGTCCTGCGCCGCTGCCATCGCCGCTTTGCTTAACATCAGCGCTTGCCGGTCAGTGGCAAAGGCTTTGGCGGTCCCGCGAAACATATTGCGCGGAAATTGGTCGAGCACAATGATGCTGGCCAAGGTCTCATCGGTGGTTTTGCCAAGCTGTGGCTCAAGCGCCGCAAGTTCGGCATATAATGCGCCGAAGCGCGAAATCATAAGCGCGTCGAGCTTTGGGTCTTTCACAAACCATTGTTTAGGTACCAATTCATCGAACCAAAACTGCAGTACCGGCAAAGCGATATTTTGTTTCATCTTTATTATCTCGCAGCGCGAAAAGCGCCTCCGACGGGGCGGCGAACGATCGCCGGGGTGCGGTCGCACCCTGGGGGGTTGGAGTTTAAAAATTCTCCTTTTTGCGCCGGCTACGCCGCCAATAATTTATGCTTAACGAAACCTTAATACGCAAGGCGCAAAAGTCCGGTTGGTAATCCCCTCTGCACTAGGATGCGCACGATGGAATTTTTCGACGCTGGCCGCTATATCGCCGGTTTATTATTTACCGTCGGCCTGATTTTTGGCCTGTGGTATCTGGCCCGCAAATATATGCCCGCTTTGCTCACCGGTGCGCCGGCTAATGACCGCAAAACCCTGAAAATCAGTGAAAGTCTGGCTCTTGATCCGCGAAGGCGGGTGGTGGTGGTCAATAGTGGCGCGCGCGAACATATAGTGTTGCTGGGCATAACCCATGACCTGCTGATTGAAAGCCGCGACGCCGTCCCCGCACCAGATCACGCTGAACCCATCGGGGGAAGCTTGTAATGCGCAGCGTAAAGATACTTATTTTGGCCGGGTTGAGCCTGTGCGCGCTGCTGGTATTTACCGGGCCCGCTTTCGCCCAGTCAGTGACCATTGACGCCGGACAAGAAGGCGCGTTGACCAATCGTGTATTGCAACTCATTGCCCTGCTGACCGTATTGTCGCTGGCACCTTCCATCATCATCATGACCACCAGCTTTGTGCGCATTGTTGTGGTTTTGTCGCTTTTGCGCACCGCCTCCGGTCTACAACAGGCACCGCCCAATATGGTGCTGGTATCGCTGGCCATATTCCTCACCGCTTTCATCATGGCCCCGGTATTTCAAAAAAGTTATACGGACGGCATTGAGCCATTGATGAATGAGCAGATCGAAATGGCCGACGCCTTTACGCTCAGCACCGCACCGATCAAGACCTTTATGCTGGCCCATACCCGTGAAGCAGATTTGGCACTGTTTTTGGGGATGTCCGATGGGCCGATACCGACCACTGCCGAAGAAACCCCGTTGCATGTGGTGGCGCCCGCTTTCATGATTTCAGAATTACGCATAGCGTTTGAGATCGGCTTTTTGTATTTCATACCGTTTTTGGTTATCGATCTGGTTGTTTCCAGTATTTTGATGTCCATGGGTATGATGATGCTGCCGCCCGTGGTGATATCCTTACCATTTAAACTCATTTTCTTTGTGTTGATTGATGGCTGGCAATTGGTAGTTGGCAGCTTGCTCAATAGCTATAAATAGCAAAAAGGGGGCTATCGCGCGGTTTTACCGTTGACGCGGCGGCAAGAAATAAACAATGTTCACGCCAGCCAATAATATTGCGAATAATAACCAAAAACAGCGAAGTCAGCGTGAAAAAAACAATCCTTTGCACCATCATTGCAACGCTCAACGCGGCACACGCTTATGCGCTGGATGTGGAAGGTGTGTGGCATCCGCCGGGCAAAAATTCCATAGTGGAAATATCTGATTGTGGTGATGGTACGCCGTGCGGGAGAATCGTATGGATCAACCCGGAAACCATCGCGCCTGAAAATCGCCATACCGTGCTGCGTGATAAAAACAATTCAGACCCCACGCTTCGGGATGCCCCCCTCATTGACCTGATCATTCTGAATAGCTTCAAACACAAAAATAATCGCTGGAAAAGCGGCCGCATTTATGACCCTGAAAATGGTAAATCATATCGCTCCATTATTGCGCTGCAGCCCGATGGCGACCTAAAGGTGAAGGGCTGCATCGGTCCTTTTTGCCAAAGTCAGATTTGGACAAAAGCCAGTACTGCCGACATTCGATGACCAATGCCTTCGCCGCACCATGAAAAGAGAAAAGCAATGACACCGTTCAAGCCCACCAGATTACTCGCCATTCTTTGCCTTGCCCTCGCCTCTTGTACGAGTGTGCCTGCTTATGAAACGGCACCCCAAATTGTGGTGGCCGCTCCCGATGCGGCAAACGCAGATCTGGCACGGGCGCGGCGCATTGATGCCCTGCTTGGCACCTTGGTGGCAAAAGGTGCCGTACCCGGCGCTTCCGCCCTGGTCAGAAGTGGTGATGAGGAAGTGTATTTTAATGCCTTTGGCATGCAGGACCGCGAAAGCCAAACGCCATTCACGCGCGATACCATTGGCCGCATTTATTCAATGACCAAACCAATAACCGCCACCGCATTGATGATGTTGTTTGATGAGGGAAAATTCGCGCTTGATGACCCCTTGGCCAAACATCTGCCGGAATTTGCAGACCTCAAAGTCTTTGCTGGCGAAAACGAAGATGGCGAGCCTATTTTGGTCTCCCCGGCCCGCGCCCCGACCGTGCGCGATGTGCTGCGCCATACCGCCGGTCTCACCTATGGGGTATTTAGCGAAACCCCGGTCGACATGATGTATCGCGAGAAAGACATTCTCGGTTATACGCGCACCAACACAGAATTTAGCGCGGACCTCGCTACCCTGCCGCTATTGGTGCAACCCGGCAGTTATTGGATTTATAGCGTCTCTTCGGACGTTCAGGGCCGGTTGGTCGAAGCCTTGTCCGGCCAAAGCCTTGGCGAGTTCATGCAAAAACGGATTTTGACGCCCCTTCGCATGAAGGACACCGGCTTCACCGTTCCGGCTGACCAGCACGGACGTTTCGGCCCCGTCTATCAGCTAACCAAGAAAGGACCCACGCGCCTTGAGGATGATGACAGCTTTTTAGTTAACCAGCCCTTCCTTACCGACATGGCGTTTGAGAGCGGCGGCGGCGGCTTGACCTCAACCATTGACGATTACATGCGCTTTGCGCTGATGCTGCAAAATGACGGTGTCGGGAATGGGCAACGCCTCATCGCAGCAGAAACCCTGGCGATGATGCGCGCCGATCAATTAGGCGACATCAACCATGGCGGTTTGGACCGGGGCATGAGCTATGGGCTTGGCTTTGGTGTACAAAGTGAAATGCCTGATGGTGCCCTGTACGCGCAGGGCTCATTTTTCTGGGGTGGGATGGCCGGAACCTTCTTTTTCGTTGATCCCGCCAACGACCTTACCGTGGTGTTCTTTACCCAGCTTATTGGCGCCGATGCGCTAAAATTGCGCGAACAATTCGCCGCCGCTATTTATGGCGCGCCGCAATAGCCACACTGGGTCTAAAACCAAAACCCACCATGGCGAGACAATTATATCGCCTTAGTCGGCGTAGATTGTCGCACCAAACAGCCTGCCATAAAAAAAGGCCACCGGGTTTCCGGTGGCCTTTTCCTTAACAAGTGTCTCGGTGGATCAGCCGCCGAAGCGCTTTTTCAAACGAACACCAAATTCGGCGCGGTCATTACTGCGAACGACGCCAACAAAACCAGCTTGTTGCAAGCGGCCCTGGTCATAAACTTCGTTGAAGATGTTTTCACCATAAACGCCAAGCGTCCAACCACCATCGGTCGATTCATAATCAAGCGAGAAACCAACCAGATCACGACTAGCGATCTTTTCGCTGGCCCGATTGACCGACTGACCGAACATGCTGCCACGGAAAGAATAGTCAGCATTGAAGGTAACATTGTCGCCATTATCCAACGGCACAGAAATCTTCGGTGCAATGGAGAACGTCAATTCAGGGGTCAGCGCAGGCGCATCACCAAGACCAATGCCGATCGTGCCCGGATTAACCTGACGGATTTCTGCATCCATATAACCAATCGACGCATTCAAGCTGAAATTGTCGCTCAAATACAGCGTGCCTTCGGCCTCAATACCGCGAGAGCGCGATTTACCAGCGTTTTCAATAATGGTGACAAAGCCACCACCAGCGGTGGTGATTGAAAATGGCAAAGCCAGATCATTATATTCTGTCCAGAAACCAGACAACATGACCGTGAAGTAATCTGAAACCGGGCCTTTTAGACCAATTTCATAATTGGTTGAGGTGGTTTTATCGAAAGACTCAAACTGAGCCGGTCCACCAAAGGGCCGAGGTGGAAAGCCACCGGTCTGATAACCACGTTGTACTTGACCATAAACATAGATGTCATCTTGCACATTATAGCTGGCATTGACGTCCCAAGTTACCGCATCAAAGCTTTCGCTGAGGAATTTGCGGCTGGCAAAAGTTGGGAATTGCGCATCCGCATCTTTTTCGTCGCGCGAAAAGCGAATACCGCCGCCGATGGAAAGACGATCGGAAACCGCGTATTTAATGTTGGTATACGCTGCATAGCTATCGGTTTTCTGATTGAGATCAAAAAAGCCAAAATCACCAAAGCCTTCAACTGCACCCGGCGTGTTAAACGGGCTAAACACCCAAGGACCGGATTCGGTTTCGCCAACTTCGTGGAAATAATACAAACCGCTGACAAAATCGAGCGCGCCATATTGGCCGTTCAATTGTAGCTCAATGGAAGATTGCTGGGCATTACCGTTTTCAGGAAATTCCGACAGATGAAGTTCCGACGCATCATCGTCCAAGCCGCCGGTGTAATCGGAGCTGCGATAGCTGGCCAGCACTTTGGCGGTCAGGTTTTCATTGGCTTCAAATTCTGAAGTGATTGAGAAACCAAAGGTTTCATTGGTGGTCGAATCCAGACCAGCAACCGTAGTGTTATTGTCGTCCGGGTCAGCAGGAAGAAGGCTGGCGTTCAACAGTGGGAAGCCACCATCAAAAATGTTGTTTGGATCTGGTGCCGGGATCGAAGGGTCAAACTCGATGGTGTAAGGCGACAAGCCATTGTGAGCGCTTGAACCGTCCAAGGAGAAAACTGTCGAGAAGCGGTCATTTGGCTGCCATTTGGCGGTGATGCGACCACTAAACTCATTCTCTTCGCCAACGCGCTTGTCGGCGGTGGCAAGGTTTAGAAAATCGCCAACGCCATTGCGGTGCTTAAAGGCGCCGCTCATGGCCACGGCCCATTCATCATTCATCGCAAAGTTTGAGTAGAAGTCTGCTGCCGCGCGGCCATGGGTTCCGCCTTTGACGCTAACCGTTGCTTCTTCTTCAGAACCCGGCTGCTTGGAGATAATGTTTACCGCGCCGCCAAGGGTGTTACGCCCATAAAGCGTACCTTGTGGGCCGCGCAACACTTCGATGCGCTCGATATTGTTCAAGGACAGGTTCGAACCCATTTGGCGACCCAAATAGACGCCGTCAAGATAAACCCCGACACCGGGATCGGTGGTAATGATGTGGTCTTGCAAGCCAATACCGCGAATAAACACTGCCGCTTGTGCGGTGTTACCCACGCCATAGCGGGAAATGGTCAAATTCGGAACATATTTGCCGACATCATCCAAATTGGAAATATTGCGATCTTCGAGCATTTTTGGCGTGAATGCGCTGATTGCCGTAGGCGTTTCGAACAGGTTTTCTTCCCGTTTACGCGCCGTAACAATAATTTCGTCGTCGCGTGCGCTCTGCGCACTTGCCGGCGTGGCGACAATGCCCGCCGTCATTACCAATGCAAGACTGCTCAACGCGGTCCCACCGAGGCCAAGTGATTTTATGCTCATGATTTTTCCCAAGACTACGGGCGCGTTTGCGCCTCTATTACGCCAAATGGCATGCTGTGTTGTGTAGGCAGGGTACGATTCAATGAGTCTGGGTGGCGGTCAAAGGGTATTTGACAAAAACCTGACCGTTTGAACAAGTTTTTATGAAAGTGTTGCAAGATGAACACCATAACCGGCGAAATTACCCATTCCCCCCCTTAGAAGGTCACTATTTTTGACCCGTAACAAAATATGCGCTTAGCGGCATCACCGCCTGCTCCTGAGCAAAAGCGGCTTCCAATGCCGTTTGAATAGCTTGCGCCATTTGCTCAGGATCAGCATTGCGATCACGCAGTTCTTCGCACAGGGGATTGCCATAAACTAGGGCATTGGCGAATGAGCGGATCGACGGAATGACCTTGCTGATCGGCCGGTGTTCAACCTCAACCGCAGAAAAACCGGCCTCCATTATCTCTCGCCGCACTTCGTCGGGGTCGTTATAGTGAAACGGCACCTTGTAAAACCCCGGCGGGTCGGCAGGCAGCGCTTCTTCAACCACTTTTTGCGTAATTGCTGCGAAGGGGTTTTGCGCATGGGAATCCCAAACGCTGAAAATATATTTCCCGCCCTTGCGTAAAACTCGATGGACTTCTCGATAAGACTGAACCTTGTCAGGAAAGAACATGACGCCAAACTGGCAGGCAATGACGTCGACAGATTGATCCTCAAATGGGATGTTCATCGCATCAACGACTTCAAATGAAACTCGATCAGCGCTTTTGATTTTCTCGCGGGCAATCGCCAACATCGGCGCATTTAAATCGCTGGCAATGATCTCGCATTCTGGGACAAGCTGTTCGCTGAGCAGGTGTGTCACAACCCCGGTCCCGGCGGCGAGTTCCAACACCTTTGTCGGCTTTAACGCCAATACGCGATTGGCCATTTCGCGCGCATAATCTTCGAAAATTACCGGCACCAGTCCGGTTTCATAAATTTGCGGAATTGTCCCGGTAAAATTTGAGGCGGTTTTATTCATTTTCAAATCTCCCATTATCGGCATTGGCGTTGCTATTTGACCTATACTTTTCACATAGCGATGGTCGCGTCCAAGACCCAAGCCCTAAAATACAGGCACTTTCCAAATTTACTTGGGGCGGTCACGCTTATGCAGGCAATCAAACTTCGCGGTTTAAGGTAAGCGCCATAGCTGCATTATCAGCGGCAACCCGGCCATTAGCGCCATAGCCATGCATACGTCGGCGGTTGGTTGCCGCCTCTTCGGCGATGGCGTGCACCAAACCTTCGGTAAGCTCGCGCACGGTACCTGCGGCGAGGTTATTGGCCTTAAGTGCTGCATCAAACGCCAAAGTTTCACTTCTTAACGAGGCCCGCAAATTCGCCGGCGCGTCAGCAATCAGGTCCGGGTTTTTGGCGATCCGCGCAGTTTCCAAACGATAGGTCGTGGCCAGGATGTTCTTTTCTTTGGAAAACGGCTCAGCCTCATGGGGCGTGCGCGCCTCAAAAAACGCGGTTTCGCGCTCAATCATCTTTTTAAGGCGCTGGGTGAGCACAATCATCTGTTCTGCCCGATCGGCAGAATCATGCGCGTGCAAGGCCATTATTCGTCCTCTCCGTGAAATGCTTTCTGAGACGTAATTTGGGGTGCGATTTGGGGCGTGCTCTGAGACGCGATTTGGGGTTTGGCCTGAGACTTTGGCTGGGACTCAATGCCCTGAAGGCGCAATATCTCGGTCTTCAGCTGGTCAGAAAGACCAATGCCGCCATTTTGGGCGAACACCTTGGCATATTCTTCTTGCAATAATCCCGAAAAAGCTTTCTCGCCGGCGCCGCCACCAAAAGGGCCGTCAGATTCCAGCCCGGAAAACATGCTTTGCACCATTTGGCCTAGAAAAAACGACTCAAATTCCCGCGCCACTTGCGCCGCTTGCGCCTCGGTACGGACCAGGCTGATGTCAGGCGCATTTGTGGGCTTTGTAGCAAGCGCTTGGGTAAGATAGGCGCTGGAAGCAAAAACGTCGGCCATTTACAACACCTCGATTTCCGCTTGCAGCGCGCCCGCCGCCTTGATTGATTGCAAAATGGTGATCATATCGCGCGGCGTCAGCCCCAGTGCATTCAGCCCGCCAACCAGATCTTTTAGCGCCACACCGTCTTTCACCACCACCAGGCCAGTGCCCTTTTCTTCCTCAACGGAAACATTTGTGCGCGGCACCACCGTGGTCTCGCCGCCGGCAAAAGCGCCGGGTTGGCTGACTTGCGGGGTTTCTTCAATGGTAATGGTCAGATTGCCCTGGGCAATCGCCACCGTGCTGACCCGCACATTCTCGCCCATAACAATGACGCCGCTAACTTCGTCAATAACCACTTTGGCTGGCAAATCTGGCTCTACCCGAAGCTGTTCAACATCGGCCAGCAGCGATATCATATCACCCTTCCAATTTGGTGGGCGGGTCAGTCGAATGGCGGTAGGGTTTAACGCCAGCGCCAATGGCAGGCCAGCATAAGAGTTAATCGCCCCGGCAACGCGCCGGGCCGTCGTTAGATCCGGATTACGCAAAGACAAACGCAGGCTGCTTTGCCCGGCAAGATCAAACCCGGTTTCGCGTTCAACAATGCCGCCATTAGATATCCGCCCGGCGGTCGGCACGCCTTGCGAGATTGCCGCCGCATCTCCGCCAGCACTAAACCCGCCAATGGCAATCTGCCCTTGCGCGACCGCATAAATTTCGCCGTCCGCGCCCATTAATGGTGTAACCAATAACTGTCCGCCCTGCAGACTTTCGGAATCGCCCATGGCCGAAACGGTAACGTCCACCCGCGATCCTTGCATGGCAAAACCGGACAAATTGGCGGTCACCATCACCGCCGCCACATTGTCCGTATTCAAATTAGCCCCGCGGGTGTTAACCCCCAGGCGTTCCAGCATGGATTCCAGACTTTGCTTGGTAAACGGAGCGTTGCGCAAACTATCGCCCGTGCCATCAAGGCCCACCACAAGACCGTAGCCAACAAGCTGGTTCTCACGAATGCCCTCAATGTCGGCAATGTCCTTAATCCGCGTTCCGGCAAAGGCTGATGAAAGTGGAAAAACCAGCACCAAGCCTGCGAACAAAGCAAACACCACGCCTTTGAACTGAACCATTGTCGCCATACCTCAATAACTGATCTGCCCAAACTCTTGCGAATTTCATGCCAGTTTCCTTGCGGCGATACTGCAAAATTATCCTTATAATTCAATATATTAACGATTAGCCATGAATGCGGTTACCGTGCTCGGCAAGAATGTATAGGCAAGTCTGGCCGGGTCGGTCATTTATGCTTAATCAGGCGTTAACGCCCACAGGGCACACTCGGCGCACGATTAACAAGGCGGATATAGATGAGAATCAATTCAGCAGAACGGACCCGCGCGACCAGCAAAGCCAAGGCAAGCCGCGGCGGCAGCAATGGTGTCTTTACCCCGCAAAACGGCAGCACCAGCCAAAGCACCGCAACCATGTCCAGTACCGCCGCCAGTTCGATCGCCTCAATCGACACCTTGATCGCTTTGCAGGAGGGCGATGATTTTCGCCAAGCACGCAAAGCCGCTACCCAGCGCGCCGACGATATTTTGGACATTCTCTCCGGCGTGCGCTTAGGGCTTTTGGAAGGTGTTATTCCGCGCCGCGCGTTGCAACGTCTCAACGCAACTCTGGCGCAGACCCGCGCCAGCACCGGCGATGTACGATTGGAAACGATTCTCAATGAAGTTGAGTTGCGTGCACAGGTGGAAATGGCGAAACTCGATTCGCGCGCTTAACAAACATCACAAAATCGTGTTAATTCGTTGTTTTTATTTACTGATTTCTAACATACACTGGAATTGACGCCAACACGCCTTTAGCTATACTCCGCCCAATTTTGAAGCTGACCGCGCCCTATGGCACAAATGTTCGACAGGAGATTGAGTATGGCACTTGCCGACACTGCTGGCGTTGAATTGCCCGACGAATACACCCCACACACGGATGAAGAGTTTATGGGGTCGCGACAAACCGAATATTTTCGCCGCAAGCTGCTGGCGTGGAAAGCCGAAATCATTGATGAGAGCCGCGAGACCATCGCTAATTTGCGTAAAGAAACAGAATCGCATCCTGATTTGACCGATCGCGCCTCGACCGAGGCCGACCGCACCCTGGAATTGCGCGCCAGAGACCGCCAGCGCAAATTAGTCTCTAAAATTGATGCCGCTTTGGCCCGTGTTGAAGACGGCTCCTATGGCTTTTGCGAGGAAACGGGCGAACCTATTCAGCTCGCCCGCCTTGATGCCCGCCCGATTGCAACCTTAAGCCTGGAAGCGCAAGAACGTCATGAGCGCAAAGAGCGCACGCGCCTCTAAGCTCGTTGGTCTAATTTATTGGACAAATGCGCGATTTGAA
The DNA here is from genome assembly GCA_021776615.1 of Robiginitomaculum sp. Classification (GTDB taxonomy): domain Bacteria; phylum Pseudomonadota; class Alphaproteobacteria; order Caulobacterales; family Maricaulaceae; genus Robiginitomaculum_B. The sequence goes on from JAJFFO010000021.1 coordinate 111,062, forward strand.
GTTCCACACGTTTCACCTCGCGTACGATAGCGTATTTATTCATCTCCATGAACAGCCACAGCTTGAGCATGGAGATGGCCAACATAGCTATAATGATACCAAAGCCATAAAGCCCCAACAGGCGGGTATCGTCAGTGTGCATAAATTGCCACCCCATCCACACGGCCGCGATAAAGAAGACGAAGGTAGATACACTCATCAGCACCGTCCAGAACCGCATTTTACCGGTAAACACGCCGCCCAGCATGGCAAACAACCCCGGCTCGGCAGCGACGGCGTCCAGTTTTTGCAACTCGACCTCTGACAATACTTTACGAATTTCTTCATCCAGATCATTCATATCTGATCTCCTTTTAATTGCGCACGCAAGGTTTTGCGCACGGTGTGAAGCCTCGACTTTATGGTACCAACAGGCACTTCCAGCACGGCGGCAATTTGCGTCACGCCCAGGCCTTGCCCATAAAACATGCCGACCAAAACCCGATCACTGGCACCAAGACGGTTAAGTGCGGAACGCAAATCCAGCCCTTCCTCGCTTGGTGCCGCCGCGTGATCATCAATAGGGATTTGCGCTATGGCATTAACCTGATGGCGGCGACGGATTTTACGGCGCAAAGCGTCGGTACTTACCCGGCTGGCAATCCGTAATATCCACGCCGGAAACCGCGCCGGATCGTCCAACCGGCGCAAGCTTTTCAGCGCTCTGAGCCAGCAAGTCTGCACCGCATCTTGCGCGGCGTCAGGGTTTTGCGTGAGACGCAGGCAATAGCGCTGCAATATTGGTGACCAATGCCGCACCAGCGCATCAACAGCCGCAGCATCACCCGCTTGGGCTTTAATGACCAGCAATTCATTGGCGATATCACGGGCGCTACGCATTTTCATCTCACTTCTGCCAACCAAAATGGTCGAGACAGTGTGTAGTCGCGCCGCTAACGTTTTTGGTTCATTGGATTAGCGACAAGTTTTGAAAAACTCACCAAGCCGATCTATCTATTCGAGCGAAATCGCCGTGCCCGCTATGGTTACCATCAACATGGAACCGTTAGTGCCAATGGCCTCATAATCAATATCTGCACCGATAACCGCATTGCCTCCAAGCCTGGCCGCGCGCTCGGTCATTTCGCCGATCGCGGTTTGGCGCGCTTTATTTAAAACTTCTTCATAAGCACCAGAGCGACCACCAACGATATCGCGCACCGCCGCGAACACATCTCTAAATATATTCGCCCCCAAAATGGCTTCGCCAACGACCAACCCGTGATACTGGGTGATTTTACGTCCCTCAACGGTGTTTGTGGTGGTTACCAACATGCTTGTCTCCCGGTTTTGCTATTGATTATGCTCGTCACTCTAGGGCCTGACGGCACGAGAGCAAATACCGAAAATGGCAAAGACCTTTGGCATGACGCTGCGACTGACGTTCGGCGGACCCTGCCGCCGATGAATTTGTTGTGAGGTTGAATAATTAGCGATAGCCGCGCAAACTATCCTGCCCTATTGTAATTTCAGGGACGGTAAAACACACGGAGTATCATTATGCTGATCCGCCGACCGCCACGCTTTGCCATGAATGATCGCGATGTAACGCCGCAATCTTCCTATATGAACCGGCGCGACATTATCGCGGGCCTGACCGCGGCCACCGGCTTTGCCGCTTTCCCGCAAACCGCCAACGCTAAGGTCGCCGGGCCGGAAACCTATAAACCGCTTGTCGGCAGCAAGACCAAATACAAGGTTGAAGACCCAAATGCGCCATGGAAGGCGGTCACCGGCTATAATAATTTTTATGAATTTGGTACCGGCAAAGACGACCCGGCAAAGCGCGCCCACACTCTGATCACCGACCCATGGGATGTGAAAGTTGAGGGCGAAGCGGAAAATATTGGCACTTTCGCTTTGGAAGACTTGATTGACTTTAACGCGCTGGAGGATCGCATTTACCGCCATCGCTGTGTTGAGGCGTGGTCCATGGTCATCCCCTGGGTCGGCCTGCCCTTGGGCCCAATTCTGCAACGCTTCGCGCCCAATTCGCGGGCAAAATACGTACAGTTTTTTACCAAAAATGACCGCAAGCAAATGCCCGGCACACGATGGCCGGTGCTCGACTGGCCCTATCGCGAAGGCCTGCGCATGGACGAAGCCATGAACCCGCTTAGCTTTTTAGCGGTTGGGGTTTATGGCCGCGTGCTCCCCAACCAAAACGGCGCCCCCCTACGCCTGGTTTTGCCGTGGAAATATGGCTATAAATCTATCAAATCCATCGTCGGGATTAAGTTCATGGAAGAGCAGCCTGACACTTCATGGAATTTGTCTGCACCGCGCGAATATGGCTTTTACTCGAATGTGAACCCGCAGGTTGAACACCCAAGGTGGAGCCAAGCGAGCGAACGGGTCATTGGCCCACAAACCGGACTACGCGGTGCGCTGGCCCGGCGCGACACGGAGATGTTCAACGGTTATGCCGATGCTGTGGCCGGGCTTTATGCGGGCATGGACTTGCACAAGTTTTATTAAAACATGCTGGCTTTGAAATCCTTATTAGCTTGGCTAAAGCCAGTTTTCTTTATCGGCTTAAGCCTGCCGGCGCTGTGGCTGGTCTGGCAATGGGCAATGCTGCTTGGCGGTTTTCCCAACGACCTTGGCGTCAACCCGATTGAAGCCACAAACCGGTTTTTGGGCGATACGGCGTTACGAATATTGCTAATCACCCTTGCCATCACCCCGCTGCGCGATATCACCGGCATTGTCGCCTTATCGCGCCTGCGCCGCATGGCCGGGTTATTCGCTTTTTTCTACGTGTGCGCCCATTTGTCCAGCTATTTGGGGCTGGATTTGTTTTTCTCTTTGGCCAAGCTTTGGAAAGACATCGTCAAGCGCACTTATATCACCCTTGGCATGACCGCTTTCACCCTGCTGATACCGCTGGCGTTAACCTCGACCAATGGTGCGCTTCGCCGTCTTGGCCCGAAGCGGTGGAAACGCCTGCATTGGCTGATCTATCCCGCCGCTTTGCTGGCCGTCACCCACCATTATTTCATGGCCAAGGGTTTTCAGATCATGCCGTTAGTGCATGGGGCTATTTTACTGTTCTTGCTCGGCTGGCGTCTGATTAAACTATGGCGTCACCAAAAGCCTTAAAGTCAGGCCTTAAAACGGGAACAGAATGTCGTAAAGCTCTTGGCCATAGCGCGGGTTTTGCACATCTGACAAGGTGCCACGACCGCCATAAGAAATCCGGGCCTCGGCAATCTGCGTGTGTTCGATAACATTGTCGGAAGCTATGTCTTCGGGACGCACGACCCCAGAGATGAGCAGTTCGCGCACCTCGTGATTAATCCGCACTTCCTGACGACCGGCAATCACCAAATTCTGATTGGGCAAAACCTGGGTGACCACTGCGGCCACCGTGAGATCCACGGATTCCGAACGATCCACCGTGCCCTCGCCCCTATTATTACTGGTAGAACCAAGATTGGTCAGCGAGCCGGGAGTAATGCCGCCCAAATGGTTTTCTAGGCCAAAGAAATTAGTCAAATTTGAGTCTTCGCCGCTGGAGCGTTTGCGTTCCGTGGTGTTTTTCACGCTGGCAGAATCGTCAATATGAATAGCGACGGTAAGAATATCGCCGATTTGCTTGGCGCGCTGATCATTAAAAAACGTCCGTGCCCCGGTGCGCCAAAGCGAATTATTAGTGTTGGCTTCGTGCGCCATAGCGGGCATGGGCATGACCACCGGCTTACGCCCATAGACATTAGCCGGGTTTTCAATGGGGGTCATTTCCGGCGCTTTGCCAATTCGCTTAATGCGGTCAAACGTGCCGCAGGCGGACAATGACAAGGCAATAATAAGGATCCCGAAGGCTCTAAACATAATTCTACTCCTATCCGCCAACACTTGCGGTCGCGCTTGCACTGGCAAGCCCGGGTGCGGTGACCACCACATCGATGGTCCGGTTTGAATGTAAATTGACAACGCGAAGCGGCGCGCCCAAAGCGGCGTCGGCCAAAGCCCGTCCCTGTGAGGACAAACGGATGCCCCGCACCGCGTATGTAATGGTGATAATCTCGCCTTTAGTGATGGTGGCGGGCCGCTTTAAATCGTCGGTGCGCAAGGCCTGCCCGGCCCGCAATGCCCGCTTGGCCGCCATGCCTTGCAAGCCAACACTGTCCATCAGCGTGCCGGGGCGTACCCGGTTTTCGCGCACGTCAATCCATTGCACATTATCGGCCAACAGCTCTTCATTAGCCCGCAAAGGCTCAATCAGTGCCGGCACCTGTGTCAGCCGCCATAAGCGGCCTTTTACCTCAACTGCACTACCGTTTTCATAGGGCATAATGCGTGCCGAAAAAGTGTCATTGCTTTGCGTAATATCCAAAGACAATATGCGTGGCTCGCCCATGGCGTCGAGCGGCGTGAACAAGGTTTGCGCCCGGTTCGACAAGGCGATTTCATAGCGTGCACCATCGGCGCGATAACCCAATTCCTGACTAATCAGTGTGCGAATTTGCTCCGTGCCTATCCGGCGGCCGGCGCGGCCAACCGTAACCCGTTTCAGGCTTGAAAGGTTTTGCCACGGACGGCCCTGTGCCTTTGCTTTGCCAGACAGCCACGCCGGATCCAGCGACACGATCCGACCAGGTTCTGGCGCACGGGTAAGCACGGTTTGCGACAAGACACCGGCATTGGAAAACACATCGCCAAACCGCAAAAACCCATCCTGACTTTCGATCTGCGCCCGTAGACGCAATGGCTCGTCGAGGAAAGCGGCAGAATCGCGCTCCTCGCCAAAGGCCAGAGAAGCGCCAGCGGCAAACAACAATAATAATACCGCAATAAAGGTCGAAACCCGGCGTAAATGGTAAGAGTGAAAAAAGGCGTGCATGGCGCGAAAGCTCCCCATGATTATCGGCGTAAATTGGCGCTGGTGGAAAGCATTTCATCGGATGCGGTAATTACTTTGGAATTCATCTCATAGGCCCGCTGCGCGGCGATGAGTGCGGTTATTTCCTGCACCGCATTGACGTTAGAAGTTTCGATAAAGCCCTGCAAAATACTGCCAAACCCAGGCGAGCCGGGCGTGCCAGCATTGGCGCTGCCTGATGCCGCCGATTCCAAAAACAGATTATCGCCCTGCGGGTCTAATCCACCTTCGTTGAAAAACGTAATAATTTCAAACTGCCCAACAGTGGTTGGTGCCGTTGCGCCCGGCGTCATCGCCTGCACCTGCCCTTGCGCATTGATAATAATTTCCGTGGCGTCCTGCGGGACCGTGATCCCCGGTGCCACCGTATAACCATCCTCAGTAACAAATTCGCCATCGCCATTGACGGCAAAATTACCCGCGCGGGTATAAGCGTCCTCGCCCGACGGCAGCTGAATGCGAAAATAGCCTTTACCACTAATGGCCACATCAAATTTATTGCCGGTCTGCGCCAGATTACCCTGTTCGGTAATGCGGTAAACCGACCCGGCCTTAACCCCGAGGCCGACTTGCACGCCGGTCGGGACGATGGTGCCCGCATCAGAAGAGCTGGCCCCTTGGCGCTCGACGCTTTGGTAAAGCAAATCCTGAAATTCGGCGCGTTGGCGTTTAAACGCCGTGGTGTTCATATTGGCAATGTTATTCGAAATAACTTCAACATTAAGCTGTTGGGCCAACATGCCGGTGGCTGCTGTATTAAGGGCGCGCATATTCGTCTCCTAAATAATTAAATCAACGGCGCCTTAGCGCACGCTGCCGAGGCGCTCTATGGTGCGCCGTGAGAGAGATTCTTCTTCCTTGAGCATATTGCTCACCGACTGATAGGCTCGGGTGATATTCGTCATTCTGGTGATTTCAGAGATTGGAATGACATTGGAACGCTCCAAATGCGATTGCATAATTTTGGGGGTTTCAACTTCCAAAACCTCAGTACCGTCTTCGACGCTATAGCGGCCATCACCGCCCTTTTCGAGTACGCCCAAAGAGGCGAAATTCACAACTTTCAATCGCGCGATTTCCACATCATCAACGCGCACCGCCCCATCAGCACTGATGAGCGGCGCAGCGCCATTTTGATTCAAAATAATAGGGGCATCATCTCTATCGAGAATTACCATGCCGTCGGCGGTAACCAATGTGCCGGTATCATCCACCGAAAACCGACCATCGCGGGTATAGCGTTCGCCCTCAGGGGTTTCGACGGCAAAAAAGCCGCGTCCCATCAGCGCCAAATCCAATGCTCTGCCGGTGTTTTCGAGGCGGCCATCAGAAAAATTACGGGCCACACCCCAGTCCTGCACAAAGCTGACTTGCGATGGTCCGTCCATGCTGGTGGCTGGTGAGTCGTCAATGCGGCGCAATAATACCTTTTCCACCTTGAACCCGGCGGTCGACATATTAGCTAAATTGTTCGCGGTAATATCCATTTGACGGCGCAAGACCATTTGCCGCGTCAGCCCCACCATAAGAGCATTTTCCATCAAACCACCTGCTTCTGCTGTTTTGGCTGCTTTCAGCAACCCTCGTGACGATAGGTTTGCACAAGCCGTGCCACCCGTGCAGTCATTATATTTCAATAGGTTAGATTATTTATCCCTGGAAAATTTTAATGCCGCTAGAACACTTCTGCCGATAGATCGGCAGGAAATGCCGTGTTTTTGGTCTTAACTTTTTATTGACGTTCACAGCCAATTTCCAATTTTGGCAACATCTCCTTAACCATAATTACCCCTAATAATAGAGAATTGAATTTAGCGGAGCATCACATGGCCGACGAAGGCGAAGAACCGGAAGCAGAAGACGGCGAAGACGAAGAGGAAGGCGGCAAAAAAAAAGGTGGTTTAAAGAAAAAACTACTCTTTATCGGCCTGCCAATTGTGCTGGTTTTACTGTTGGGCACGGCTGGCGCATTAATGTTTTTGGGCGGCGACAAGGCCGAAGATGCTGAACACGCATCCGCGGAAGACGGCGGCGATGGCCATGGTGAAGCTGCCGCAGCAGAACACGGCCCAGACCCGGTATATTATGAACTGCCCGCCATGTACGCCAATATTCTTAACGATGATGATGAAATCTCGGTGCTACAACTGATTGTAATGCTAGAAGTTGATAGCGAAGCCACGGTTCATCTCATTGAGCCGCTGCTACCGCGTATTGTCGATCGCTATCAGGGTTTTTTACGCGAGCTGCGCATGGACGATGTTAAAGGCTCGGCCGGTTATTACCGGTTGAAGCTTGAATTATTACGCCGCGTCAATTTGGCTGTGGCCCCAGTCGTGGTCAATGATTTGACCATTGATACACTTTTGGTGAATTAAATATGGCGGACGAAGATCAAGATGCCATGGCGGCAGAATGGGCGGCAATGGCCGAAGAAGATGCGGCGCCCGCGCCCAGTGGTGGTAGCAGCATAGAGGAAGAAGATCCCGATGCTCTGGCCGCTGAATGGGAGGCCATGGTCGGCGATGACAGCGGCGGTGCCTCCATTGGCGGTGCCGAGGACGGTCCTGGCGCCGAACGTATCCTTAATCAGGATGAGATCGATAATCTGCTGGGCTTTGAAGGCGGCGAAGAGGATGGCGATGATCGCTCCGGCATTCGTTCGATCATCAACACCGCTTTGGTTTCCTATGAACGCCTGCCAATGCTGGAAATTGTATTCGACCGTCTGGTACGATTGATGACCACGTCCTTGCGCAACTTTACCTCGGATAATGTGGAAGTAAGCCTCGACAATATTTCCTCCATCCGCTTTGGCGATTATCTGAACTCAATTCCCCTGCCCGCGATTTTAGCAGTGTTTCGTGCCGAGCAATTGGATAATTATGGCCTGCTGACCGTCGATTCCAATTTGATTTATTCGATTGTTGATGTCCTGTTGGGCGGCCGCCGCGGCACCGCCGCTATGCGTGTTGAAGGCCGCCCCTACACCACTATTGAACGCCAACTGGTCCAGCGCATGATCCAGGTGGTGCTCGAAGATGCCCACTCGGCCTTCAAGCCGCTGACCAATGTTGATTTTACCCTCGACCGGGTAGAGACCAATCCACGCTTTGCCGCTATTGCCCGCCCTGCCAATGCCGCCATTTTGGTGCGCCTGCGCATTGATATGGAAGATCGCGGCGGGCGCATTGAACTGCTATTGCCTTACGCCACTCTGGAGCCGGTACGCAAAATGCTGCTGCAACAGTTTATGGGTGAGAAGTTTGGGCGCGACAATATTTGGGAAAGCCATTTGGCCTCCGAATTGTGGTCCACCGCCATGGAGGTCAGCGCTGTTCTTGATGAATATGACGTCCCGTTAAAGCAAATGATGGATTTGAAAGTCGGCGATACCATCATGATGAATACCAGCCCCGATAGCGACATCACCTTAAGATGCGGCGATGTCACCTTGGCCAATGGCCGCATGGGCCGTCTTGGCCGCAATATCGCCATTCGCGTTAAAGATGGATTGCAAAACACTGTCCGTCGACAATTAGAGGACCAAATGTCATGACCCTTGCTCTTGGTTTTGAAGCCCTTCTTGCCGTTCTTTTACTGCTCACCGTATTTTATTGCTGGCGTCTGGATCGACGCTTGAATGCCTTGCGTCAGGGGCAGGATGGTATGCGCAGCGCCGTGCAGGATTTGGTCAATGCTACGATTAAGGCCGAAACCTGCATTCAGGGTCTACGGGCCAATGCCAATGAAAGTGGCAAGGAATTGGACAGCCGCATTACCAGCGCCCGCCGCCTTGCTGCCGACCTGCAACGCATGGAGCGCCATGCCCGCAGCCAAATGCCCAGCCAACCAAACAGCATTAACACCCATAATTCTCCCAGTCTTGGCGGTGGCATTGCCGGGGCAACAGGCGCGCGGCGGAGCAGCCTAATGGACCGCCTGCGAGAGGCCGGATAGAGATGACAAATTCCGCCCGTATTCTGGCACTTGTAGCCATTGCCGCTTTTGGGCTTTTAGCGCTCAAATCCCTAAGCCTTAGCCAAAATGTATTGCGGGTTTTTGATCCGGCATCGCCAGCATGGGCAGCGCCGCCCTCACCCAAGGAAAAACAGAAAAAAGATAGTCAGGAAAAGACTGACGAGCACAATGAGGGCACAGCCTCCAGCCGCGTCCCCGCTTTGGCAACAAATGCTGACGATGAAGAAGCAAGCCGTGCCCCGCCGCCAAAATGTGAGGGTCCAACGCCCGCTGAACAGGCCGGTCTGAGCCAGCAAGAGCTTAATGTTTATCTCACTTTGGGCCAGCGCAACCGCGTGCTGGATAAACGCGAAAGCGAGATTGCCACCCGGGAAGGCCTGGTCGAGGTTTCCCAGCAACAGCTTGATGAACGCATTCAACAGATGGAAGCCCTCAAGACCGACATTAGTGGGCTTTTAGGGCAATTGGACGAGGAAGAGGAAGCTCAGGCACGCACCCTTACCAAGCTCTATGATACCATGAAGCCTAAATCTGCCGCCCAGATTTTTATCGACCTCGACAAAGACGTACTCCTGCAAGTGACCAGCCGTATGAAAGCGGATAATCTTGCCAAGGTGATGGCCGCCATGCCGGCCAAACAAGCGGCGGACCTGACCATTGCGCTGGCCGCGCGCCACCGGCTACCCGAGCAGGCAAAAGACCTTCCCGGATTTTCAGGTGGACAAAAGTAACAGGGTTTTACAGCCCATTAAGACGTCTGCGCTATTCTATCGACAATTGAATTTTAGCGGCATGGCTCTGCCGCCCAATTTTCGGAGACTATGATGGGTAAAACACAAAAGATGGGCGCGTTATTTGCACCGCCCGATACCTTGCGCAGGAAGGTTGGCGGAAAATTTGGACCGGAAAATAAAGCCGCCGTTGCCAAGGCAGAAGCGGCTATGGAAAATTTGTCCTCGAATTTCGACGAATGGATGAGTGAAGAAGTTGGCAAGCTCGAAGCTGCCCGCAACACCGTGCGTACAGAAGGATTGGGCGGCGATGCCGGGCAAGCCCTGTTCAACGCTGCGCATGACCTCAAGGGCCTTGGCACCACCTATGGCTACCCTTTTGTCAGCGCCATTGCCGATAGTCTTTGCAAAATCACTTTGGAAAAAGAAGTTCGTGTCAAAGCCCCTGTGGAATTGGTGAATGCTCATGTTGATAGTATTCGCGCCGTTGTACGTGCACGTATTAAGACCGTTAAAAATCCGGTAGGCAAAAGCCTGGTGGCAGAGCTGAACGATCGGACAGATGAATTTCTAGCTCAATTCTAGGCCATGGCCCCATAAACAGGGTCAATATGGTTTAGGGCCTGGACCCTGAAAGCAATAATTCTCCAAGACACCCCCCGCGTGCTATACACCTTCCAACATAGGATGATGGTGGAGGGCGGCATGAATATTGTGGCACGGGTTTTAATATTTCTCTTTGGTTTATTGGTGGTTTCCGGCCCGGTACGGGCTGAGGAGCGCACGATTATTTTGCGCCCCGAGGCGGTCTTTGATGGCCATAATATGCATAAGGGTTGGGAAGTCGTGGTGCGCGGCAATGTTATTATTGCCGCCGGTGCCGCCAACGCCAATATGCCCGCACCAGATGCCGACATTTTCGACCTTCCCGGCCAAACCCTCCTGCCCGGCCTGATTGATAATCACAGCCATGTATTGCTTCATCCTTATGACGAAACCAGTTGGACCGATCAGGTTTTAAACGAATCCCTTGCTTTGCGCACGGCACGCGCGGTGCCACAAATGCGCGCCAATTTGCTGGCCGGGTTTACCACTTTGCGCGATCTTGGCACCGAAGGTGCTGGCTATGCCGATGTGGGCCTGAAAGACGCCGCCATGCAAGGCGTAATTGATGGTCCGCGTATGATCATCACCACACGCGCCATCATTGCCACCGGTGCTTACGGCCCTAAAGGCGCGCCAGAATTTGCCTTACCCTTAGGTGCAGAAGCCGCCAATGGCCATGATGATCTCATCCGTGTGGTACGCGATCAAATTGGCAAAGGTGCAGACTGGATCAAGGTATATGCCGATTATCGTTGGGGGCCCGCGGGCAAAACCAGGCCGACATTTTCCATTGATGAGCTAAAGCTTATCGTCGAAACCGCGACAAGCGCCGGTGTGCCGGTGGTCGCCCATGCGGGCGGCGCCGAGGGCATGCGCCGCGCGACTTTGGCCGGTGTTGAAACCATTGAGCACGGCTCTGGCGGCACGGCAGAAGTTTTCAAATTAATGGCGCAGCGCGGCGTCGCCTTTTGCCCAACTTTGGCGGCAGGCGAGACCGTTTCGCAATATCGCGGTTGGAAAAAGGGTGAAGGCGAAGACCCGGCGCGCGTCAAAGCCCAGCGCACGGCATTTGCTCTGGCGCTGAAAAGTGGCGTGACCATATGCAATGGCTCAGATGTCGGCGTATTCGATCATGGCGACAATGCCATCGAGCTTGAACTGATGGTCGAATACGGCATGGCCCCGATCGACGCTTTGCGCGCCGCCACCTCGGTCAATGCCAAAATCCTCCATATGGAAAACAAAATCGGCAGCCTAAAACCCGGCTTACTGGCCGATATTATCGCCGTGAAAGGCGACCCAAGCACCGACATAAAAGCACTAAACACCGTCAGCTTTGTGATGAAAGACGGGCAGATTTATAAAGGCGGTAGGTAAGCCCTCACAAATCAAACAATAACCGTTCCGGGTCCTCAAGACATTCTTTAACTCGCACCAGAAAGGTCACCGCGCCTTTGCCATCGACTACACGGTGATCATAAGACAACGCCAGATACATCATCGGGCGGATAACCACTTCGCCATTGATGGCGATGGGGCGTTCCTTGATGGAATGCATGCCTAAAATGCCCGATTGCGGGGCGTTGAGGATCGGCGTCGACATTAGCGAACCATAAACACCGCCATTGGAAATCGTGAAGGTGGCACCTTGCATATCAGCCATGGACAATTTGCCATCGCGGGCCTTTTTGCCCAGCGCCGCAATACCCAATTCAACTTCGCCCATGGACAAAATATCGCAATCGCGCACCACCGGCACCACCAAGCCTTTTTCAGTGCCGACCGCGACGCCCACATCATAATGGTTTTTGTAAATAATATCGGTGCCGTCGATTTGTGCATTGACCTCGGGCACGTCTTTGAGCGCGGTGACGCAGGCTTTGACGAAAAACGACATAAAGCCCAATTTTATGCCGTGTTTTTTGGCGAATAAATCTTTGTATTTATTGCGCGAATTCATAATCGCGCTCATATCCACTTCGTTAAAAGTGGTCAGCATGGCCGCGGTATCCTGCGCTTCCTTAAGCCGCCGGGCGATGGTTTGGCGCAAGCGCGACATACGCACGCGCTCTTCTCTAGGGCTGGCTGGCTGCGCGTCGCTATCGTCCGCCGCCGCAGCGACAGGTGCCGGAGCAGACGCCGCCTGCAAGGCGTCGCCTTTGGTGATGCGGCCACCCTTGCCAGTCCCGGTAACACTGGCGGGGCTGATATTGTTCTCGGTCATGATCCGTGCCGCCGATGGCATGGCTTTGGCATCAACAGACGGTGTCGATGCCGCCTTGGGTGCTGGTGCATTAGTGGCCGCCGCACCTGTCGATGCACTGCCTTGCATAACCCGGGCAATCACCGAGCCAACAGCGACCGTGTCGCCTTCGCTGACCAATTGCTCGACCAATACACCGTCTACGGGGGACGGCACCTCAATGGCAACTTTGTCGGTCTCGACCTCAACCAAAGGCGCATCTTTTTTTACCGGTGCGCCAATCTCCACCATCCAACTGGCAATGACGCCCTCGCCAACGCTTTCGCCCATTTGTGGGATGGCTATGTCGATGGTCTCGCCTTTACTTGGTGCAGGAGCAGCAATCGGGGCGGCAGCCGGTACTTTCTCTGACGGTTTGGCCGTCGCTGGTTTGGCCGCCGCAACTTTACCTACCGCGCCTTCTTCGAGCACTGCCAAAAGCGCACCGATTTCCACCTCCTCGCCGGTCTTGGCGCTAATTTTGCTAATCACGCCATCGGCCGGTGCGGTAATTTCCAAGGAGACCTTATCGGTCTCCAATTCGACCAGTAATTGGTCTCGCTTGACCGCATCGCCTTGCGCAACTTTCCAATCAGCAACAATGGCTTCAGCAACGGATTCGCCCAAAGTGGGGACAATAATATCGGTCATGAGGATTTCTCTTGTTCAAAAGCTTCTTCAAGAAAAGCGTTCAGTTCGGCTATATGATGGCCCATTGTGCCAGCGGCAGTGGAGGCGGAAGCGTGGCGTCCAACATAGCGGGGGCGGCCAGAGCGTGCCTTAATATGCGCCAATACCCATTCCAGATTGGGTACCATAAACGACCATGCACCCATATTTTTTGGTTCTTCCTGACACCAGACCATATCGGCGTTTTTGAAACGCGAAAGTTCGTCAATCAGGGATTTGGCCGGGAACGGATAAAGTTGTTCAACCCGCATGAGATAAACATCATCAAGCCCCCGTTTTTCACGTTCTTCAAAAAGATCGTAATAGACTTTGCCGGAACACAGCACCACCCGACGAATATCCGCGTCTTTACGCAGTTTCACCTTCGCGCGGCGATCATCCATCTGTGCATCATCCCACAATACCCGGTGGAAAGTTGAACCCTCGGCAATGTCGGCCAATGCAGACACACATCGTTTATGGCGCAATAGTGATTTTGGCGTCATCAAAACCAGTGGCTTGCGAAATTTTCGATGAATTTGGCGGCGCAGAATATGAAAATAATTCGCTGGTGTAGTGCAATTGGCCACTTGCATATTGTCCTGCGCACACATTTGCAAATAGCGCTCCAACCGCGCGGAGGAGTGTTCCGGCCCCTGCCCTTCATAACCATGAGGCAGCAACATCACCAAGCCGGACATGCGCAGCCATTTGCGTTCGCCAGCCGAGATAAACTGATCAACAATCATTTGCGCGCCATTGGCAAAATCACCAAATTGCGCTTCCCACAGGGTCAGTGCATTGGGCGCAGAAAGTGAATAACCATACTCAAAGCCCAACACCGCCTCTTCGGAGAGCAGCGAGTCAATCACCTCGAACGTGCCCTGATTGTCGCTGACATGGTGCAAAAACGTGTAGCGATCCTCAGTTTTTTGGTCGATGGCGCGGCTATGGCGCTGGCTAAACGTGCCGCGCCCACAATCCTGCCCCGAAAGGCGAACCGGAAATCCCTCATCCAAAAGCGTGGCAAACGCCATCATTTCCGCGCTCGCCCAGTCCAAACCCTTGCCGGTTTCAATGGCTTTTTGGCGTGCACCGATCACCCGGTTCAGGGTTTTATGCACCGCGAGACCGTCTGGAAAACTGGTGACTTTTTTGCCAAGCGCCTGCAAACGTTCGGTGGATACGCCGGTACGGCCCCGCCTTTCCTCGCCATCGGGCGCAATACCAAGGCCCGCCCATTCACCGTCCAGCCAATCGGCGCTATTGGCCTCATGGGTTTTGCCGCGCTCAAACTCGTCTTCCAAAAACGCTTCAAACTTCGATATCAAATTCGCCACGTCGTCGGCACTAACCACGCCCTCGTCGATCAGTTTTTTCTCATAAAGCGCACGGGTGGAGGGGTGATCTTTAATCCGGTCATACATAATCGGTTGGGTGAAAGATGGATCATCACCCTCATTGTGACCATACCGACGATAGCAGAACATATCCAAGACTACGTCCACAGCGAATTTTTGTCGAAATTCCGTAGCTACTTTAGCCGCATAAACCACGGCTTCTGGATCATCGCCATTCACATGGAAAACCGGCGGCTGCACCATAAGCGCAATATCGGTCGGATAAGGCGAGGAGCGCGAGAAATTCGGCGCCGTGGTAAAGCCGATTTGATTATTGACAATGAAATGAATAGTGCCGCCGGTGCGGTGGCCAATAAGACCGGACATGGCGAAACATTCTGCGACAATGCCCTGGCCAGCAAAGGCCGCATCACCATGCAGCAATATCGGCAAGACATGACCGCGTTCGGTATGGCCGTCATCCTGCGCCGTTGGCTCCTGCTTGGCCCGCGCTTTACCCAACACCACCGGGTTCACCGCTTCCAAATGCGATGGATTGGCGGTCAGCGATAAATGTACGGTGTTACCGTCAAATTCACGATCAGAAGAGGCACCCAAATGGTATTTCACATCGCCTGAGGCGAAATCATCCGCACCCCAGCTATGGCCGCCGGCAAATTCGTTAAACACCTGATGGTAGGGCTTGCCCATAACCGCCGTCAGCACATTAAGCCGCCCACGGTGCGGCATGCCCAAAATCGCATCGCGCACCCCAAGCGCCCCGCCGCGTTTTAGAATTTGCTCCATCGCCGGGACCAAAGCTTCGCCGCCATCAAGACCAAAGCGTTTGGTGCCTGGATAGCGTTTGTGCAAAAATTGCTCAAACGTCTCGGCTTCAATCAGGCGTTGCAAAATAGCCTTGCGGCCCATTTCGGTGAATTGAATTTCCTTGTCTTTGCCCTCAATGCGCTGCTGCAACCAGGATTTTTGTTCCGGGTTGGAAATATGCATGAATTCAATGGCAAAAGTACTGCAATAGGTACGGCGCAAAATTTCCAACATTTGCGCAATGGTCGCCGATTCCAGCCCCAATACATTGTCGATAAAAATCGGCCGGTCCATATCGTCCGGCCCAAATCCATAGCTGGCCGGATCAAGCTCTGGCCATGGACCGCGCTTCTCAATACCCAGCGGATCAAGATCGGCGGCCAAATGCCCGCGAATGCGAAACGCCCGGATCATCATCAGCGCGCGAATACTGTCCAGCGTCGCCGCGCGCACCTGATCTTGCGAAATACCGGGGCTGCGTGCTTTGTGTTTGTCGGCAATGACCGCTTCATCAGGCCAGTCACCGGTCAATGCTGAGGTAAGCTCGCCATTGGTTTTGACCGGCCAATCCTGGCGCTGCCATGACGGGCGCGGCGCGGCCATTGCCTCGCCATCCCGGTTAAAAAATTCTCGCCAATCGTCGGGTACGCTAGCAGGGTCCTTGGCGAATTGCGCCTGCATTACTTCCAAATAAGCGGCGTTGGTGCCGCTAAGAAAGTCGGGATTTGTCATCAATTTTCATCCTTTGTGTGGCGCGCGACCCACGCGAGCCCAGCGCGCTTCACCCCTTAAGCACTTCTACCAATGTCGACCCTAAAGCCGCTGGCGATGGCGAAACCACAATCCCGGCCGAACGCATGGCTTCAATCTTGTCCTCGGCGCCGCCTTTACCACCAGAAACGATAGCGCCCGCATGGCCCATGGTGCGGCCCGGCGGGGCCGTGCGCCCGGCGATAAAGCCAACCACCGGTTTCTTGATTTTGGAGTGTTTTATAAATTCCGCAGCATCTTCTTCGGCAGAGCCGCCGATTTCCCCGATCATAACAATGGATTCGGTTTCTTCGTCGGCCAGAAACATTTCCAGACAATCGATAAAATTGGTGCCATTCACCGGATCACCGCCAATACCAATGCAGGTGCTTTGGCCAAGGCCAACGGCGCTGGTTTGCCCGACCGCTTCATAGGTCAGCGTGCCGGAGCGCGAAACCACGCCGACCGAACCTTTTTTGTGAATATGACCGGGCATAATACCAATTTTACACTCGCCCGGCGTAATCACGCCCGGACAATTGGGGCCGACAAGTCGGGTATTGGTGCCGCATAGGGCGCGCTTAACCCGCACCATATCGAGCACTGGAATACCCTCGGTAATGCACACCACCAGCTCAATTTCGGCAGCTATCGCTTCGGCAATCGCATCGGCAGCAAATGGCGGCGGCACATAAATTACGCTGGCCGTTGCGCCCGTTGCCTCTTTGGCACCGGCCACGGTGTTAAACACCGGCAGACCAATATGCTGGCTGCCACCTTTGCCGGGGGTTACCCCACCAACCATTTGCGTGCCATAGGCCAAGGCCTGTTCGGTATGGAAAGTGCCGTTTTTACCGGTAAGGCCCTGCACGATGACTTTGGTGTTTCTATCGACGAGAACTGACATTGTTCTTCAATCCTTTTTCTACTGCTCAAAAGCGCACAATGGGCGCCATGGTGGATGTGCTGATTTGGTCCGCTGGGTCATGATTGTGCCGCCCCGGCCAACCCATGTTGGTTGGCATTTTTGTTTGCTGCCTGGTCGTCAAATACGAAACCCATGGCGGCTATTTCCTTGCCATACCATTTGGCCACAAGGGCGCGGCTTTTGGCGGTATAATAGGTAGAGTAATGCGGGCGGTCGGCTGTGTATTTGCGCAATTTGGGCAATTTCAGCGGTGTTTTGAGGCCTAATGTCGCGGAAAGCTGCGCCACGTCATCGGCCAAATTCTCATAGCGCAAGACCTGGTCGACCACGACATCGTTGCCAATGGCATAGTTTTTCCAATTATGCAGACGCACATATTCGCTATTGCGATACAAGAATGAGCGCAAATCGCGATCAAAGTTCAAATTGGCATTTTGCTTTTTCCACTCGCGGTGAAAATACAGCGAAACCTGCCGGTCCCACGGATTGCGCTCGACCGCGAATTTGAAATAGCTGCCAAACTTTTCGCTCCCGACAATAGCGCGCACCTGCGCGGCAGTGGCATGAGTGTGCAGACCAAAGCGGGCCGGGAAATGGCGCTTTAACGCGCCATGATGGATAGGCGAATACTTTGCCCAAGGCGGGCGCGACATATCAGCCGCTATATCTTCATCGCCCATTATTTTTTGCAAAGCCGTGGTCAAACTGGTGCCCCCAGTTTTCTCAGTCTGCAAAAAAATAAAGCGATGTTTGTGCGAAATGATCACCCGGCTTCCTTCACCGCCGCGACGATTTTTTGCGCCGCATCATCAAGATTATCAGCCGAGATCACATTCAGACCTGATTGCGCAATAATTTCCTTGCCACGTTCAACATTGGTGCCTTCAAGGCGCACCACCAGAGGCACTTTCAAACCAACTTCCTGCACCGCGGCAATAACGCCCTCAGCAATGACATCGCAACGCATAATACCGCCAAAAATATTCACCAAAATACCCTTAACCTGCGGGTCAGAGGTGATAATTTTAAAGGCCGCCGTTACTTTTTCAGTGGTCGCCCCGCCGCCAACGTCGAGAAAATTCGCCGGTTCCGAACCATAAAGCTTGATAATGTCCATGGTCGACATAGCCAGGCCGGCACCATTGACCATGCAGCCAATTTCGCCATCCAGCGCAATGTAGGAAAGGTCATAGCGCGCGGCTTCCAGCTCTTTGGGGTCTTCTTCGCTTTCATCGCGCAGTTCAACAATGTCAGCATGGCGATAAAGTGCATTGCCATCAAAGCCCATTTTTGCGTCCAGACAGATAAGGTCACCGCCGCCAGTGAGCACCAGCGGATTAACCTCCAAAAGGCTCATGTCTTTTGTGGTAAAGGCGTTGAACAATATGCCTGCCAATTTGCCCGCCTGCTTGGCCGCTGGCCCCGACAACTTAAGCGCCCGGGCGACGGCACGGCCATGATGCGGCATTATGCCAGTAGCCGGATCGACACTAAAGCTCAGGATCTTCTCCGGGGTATCGGCAGCGACCTGCTCGATATCCATGCCGCCTTCGGTAGAAACCACAAAGGCGATTTGTGAGCTTTCGCGATCGACCAGCATGGAAAGATAAAATTCGTCGGCAATATCGGCACCATCTTCGATATACAGCCGCCTTACCTCCTTGCCGGCCGGGCCGGTTTGGTGGGTAATCAAATTCATACCAAGTATGGCGGTGGCATGTTCACGCACTTCCTCAATACTTTTGGCGATTTTTACCCCGCCGCCTTTGCCGCGCCCGCCAGCGTGGATTTGCGCCTTGACCACATATACCGGCCCCGGCAATTTTTCAGCCGCCTGCACCGCTTCGTCGACGGAAAAGACCGGATAGCCTTGCGGGACCGGCGCACCAAAGCCGCTAAGTACGGATTTGGCCTGATATTCGTGAATATTCATGGAGCCTCTCGAGAAATTGCGTGTGGCAGGAAACTAAATTGAGCGCCCCAGGGGGCAATAAAGGCAAAGCAGAAGAGTAAGCGTCTAAGCTGATTTTCCAGTAAGGGCAATGCGCCATGTGAAACGTATATGCTCAAATTGAGTGCAAATTATCACTCGCGCCAGGCGTGTTTTGTGCGGAAATTAACTTCGCGTCAAATTAACTGATTGGCGTCAATTTTCGGCCCCCATAAAGATTTTATAATTATTCCAGAACCGGTCGCATTTTGGCCCTAATTTTCATCATATTGGCCCGCGCTGAGGGACGGCAATTTATGGGACTTATATTATGCTTAAACCAACTTTTATCGTATTGACCATTGGTGCATTGGCACTGAGCGCTTGCGCAACCAAACGTTATGGCCGCCTGCAGCCACTTTCTTCCGTGGAACAGAGTGAATATTCCTGCCGCGACATTGCGATTGAAATTTCCAAAGTTGAGGAATTTGAATCGCAGATCGAAGACGGCACCAAAACCAATACAAAATCTGTTCTGGGCGTTTTGGGCGACTTTGGCATTGGTAACACCCAAGAGAAAAAAGCAGCCAGAAAAACCGCCAATGCGCGACTTGCAGAGCTGGAAGCCCTAAAATCGGGTAAGAATTGCGACGCCTAACCGCACCCCCCTGATAAACCGGCCTTAAGCCATAGCTATGTTACGGCGAAGAGGCCGGTTTATTTTTCTTATATGTCCGCTTTTTTTCCTTTTGAGCGAGGTTTGAAAATTCGGCGACCACATCCTCATAGACATGCCGTTTCCAGGCGATAATTTTTTTGGGCGCCTCGTTCAGATCCACCCATTCCCATGCATCAAATTCGGGCGGTTTATGCGCCAGCAGATTAACGTCCTTATCATTTCCCAAAAAGCGAAACGCGAACCATTTTTGCTTTTGCCCATTCCAATGCTGGCGCTTATTGGGAGCGAACCGAACATCGTTGGGAAAATCATAGGCCAGCCAGCCTTTAACCTTGCCGATTTTCTTTACATTAGCGGCCTTAATGCCGGTTTCTTCTTCTAATTCGCGCAAAGCGGCCGCCAACGG
The DNA here is from genome assembly GCA_021776615.1 of Robiginitomaculum sp. Lineage (GTDB taxonomy): Bacteria > Pseudomonadota > Alphaproteobacteria > Caulobacterales > Maricaulaceae > Robiginitomaculum_B. The sequence goes on from JAJFFO010000021.1 coordinate 131,076, forward strand.
CTTTTCGCCCGGATCAATCCCGCCTTGCGGGAATTGCCAATTTTGCGGGCCAGATTTATCAGCACGCCGGCCAAGCCAGACCTTGCCTTCCGCGTTGAATAAAACCACTGCCGCATTGGCCCGGTGGCTGGTAAGTTTATCTTTTTTTTGTTTAGGCAAGACTAGGAACTCTCGCTGATTAATGACCGCTTTTGGCGACCATTTGCGACTCATGCGCCGCCGGTTTTTCCACGCTGGCGCTACCCCGCCGGATACTCAAAACTGCGGAGGCAGGTGCCAGAACATAACCTTTTTCATTGATGGTTTTGGTCCAGATACCAAGGCGGTCCATGGTAATTGGCCATGAAAACCCTACCCCCAAAGCAGCACCATTTTGAATAGCGATTGCTTCTAAATGCAGGAGTTGATCATCAATGGCACTGGCCGATGGCTCGGTATCTATAATGCGATCGGCAATCGTCCAGCGCAAATGCTCAGCATCAGCGACCGTGCGTAACGAGGAGCGCCGCGCCTCGCCATCATAGATAAAGTCCACCCCGCGTTGGCGTAATTGGCGCAAAACCGGCGCAAGCGCCGATTCGGAGGAGGTAAATTTTGATCCCATATAATTGGTAACGGCGAAATAACCCCACGCCCGGCTTAACAGCCATTCCAGCCGCCGGGTGTTTTCCGCACTGCTTACCGATGCCAATAAGGTTTGGGGGCCGGGGTCATTTTTCGGATAATCGAATGGCTCCATCGGCAATTCAACCATCACTTCATGACCAGCAGCCCGAGCCTTGTTTATCCAGCCTTGCAAATCTTGAGTATAAGGCACAAAGGAAAGCGTAACTTCGGGCGGCAAATCATCAATAGCGGCCTGAGTTGTGGCGCTCTTCAGACCCAATCCACCAACCACCAGGGCAATCGCCGGGGCGTTAGCAGGCAAGCTAAACGGACGCGCATAAACATCAGCCGGGCGTCGCCCATCGGCGGCGATTATTGGCAATACACCGCCCGGTCCCGGCTCACTAAGCCCGGTCGCTGGCTGCGGCGCATTGGCAGCCACATGAGTGGGTGCGCCAACACCCTTATGGGCAGCGCCCGGATCCTCAACACCCCCAAGACGCGGCTCGTTATGCCGCCCCGCGGCATTGACGATTGGTGACGCCTGACCATGGCCATTATCAGCACGCAAATGGCCGCTTAGCGGTGCCTGTGCGTGATTAATTGGGGTGTCGATCGCCATGACATAATGACGCTGACCGGCATTGGGGTCGCCGAAAACCATAACGCCAAGCCCGCTTAGCAATAGGACACTGGCCAGAACGCCACCACCCAACATATGCCGGTTGATCGTCGGCAGTGAAACTCTATTCAAAATACGCGCGCTGATTTCCATAGCTGTCCGTTCACCAAATCATGGTTAACGAAATATAGGCAGGCGGTTAAGAAAGCGGTAACGCCGCCGTTAGAAAAGCCTTATCCCGCATCTGCCAACAGCTTCCCACTCAGGGCGATCTGACCAAGAATCTCCTTGGCGCGCTCCAATTGGTAATCCTTGTCCTTTGGATAATCCTCAGGCGGCATTTCGCTGCTCGCCACTTCAGGCTCCGCATCGTCGCCTTCTTTGGCCACTTCATTGGCTTCTTCTTCTGCCTTTTTCTGGTTTTCCAACTCATTGCGCAGCGCGTTTGGCAAATCTGCCTCACTAATCCGCTTAACCGGCTTCTCAGAGCGCACCGCCGCAATATCAATATCCGGCTCAATGCCAGTTGCCTGAATGGAGCGGCCAGCCGGCGTATAATAGCGCGCCGTTGTCAGCCGCAAAGCACCATTACGGCCACCATTAAGCGGTATAACGGTTTGCACCGAACCTTTGCCAAAACTGGTAGTGCCGATCAGGGTCGCACGTTTGCGGTCCTGCAAGGCACCGGCAACAATTTCAGAGGCCGAAGCGCTGCCACCATTGATTAAGACCACTACCGGCAAATCGCCAATACGGGTGCCACGACGGGCATTGTAACGCTCAATGTCTTGCGGATCACGGCCACGGGTAGAAACCACCTCGCCGCCATCAAGAAACGCATCGGACACGGCAATGGCCTGATCTAAAAGGCCGCCGGGGTCATTGCGCAGGTCCAAAACAATACCGCGCATCGTGTCGCCAAGCTGTTCTTGCAAACCATCAAATGCTTTTTCCAGCAATTCTCCGGTGTTTTCGTTAAAAGTCGCGACACGGATATAACCCAGATTGTCGTCCTCAACCCGCCAGGTGACGGAGCGGACGGTAATCACCGCGCGCACAATCTCAAATTCAAGTGGTTCGTCAGCGCCTTCGCGGGCAATGGTCAATGAAATGGGTGCGCCTGCCGGTCCGCGCATTTTTTCAATGGCTTCATCCAAAGTGCCGCCCAGTATCGATTCACCATTCACCCCGGTAATATAATCGCCGGGCATAATACCCGCAGCTTTTGCCGGTGTGTCATCAATCGGTGAAACGACTTTAACCACGCCCTGTTCGGTGGTTACCTCAATGCCAAGACCACCATATTCGCCGCTGGATTGCACCTGCATGTCGCGAAAGCTCTCTGGCGGTAAATAACTTGAATGTGGATCAAGTGAATGCAGCATGCCCTGAATGGCCGCCTCAACCAAATCCGGGCCTTCGGTTTCAGACACATAGTCAGCGCGAACCCGGTTAAGAATATCGCCAAGCAGGCCAAGCTCCTGAAACGTGGCGCGATTGCCCGATTCAGCCGAGGCCATGGTGAAGGTTAATCCCACGCCGCCAGCAAGCAAACCTGCTATCGCGACCAACACCAATGAAAAATACCGCATAGTCATCACCTTTTTCTAAAGCACCTTGTCTGCCTTATCGACATTCAAGTCCCGTCTGCCTTGCAGGCATTCAAATAACGGGCCACTCCATTTGGGACACTTCTGTCCTATTATTAACCCCCGCTATCGCCTTTGGAAAGCCATGGGGCGGGATCGATTGATCGGCCATTCTTTTGGAACTCCAAATAAAGTTCCGGTGGCGGTTTCGATCGATTCGCCAATTCGCCAACAGGCTCTCCGGCAAGAACGAGCTGATCCGACACAACAAAGGACCGCTCTAATCCTGCAATAACGATATGGTAACCATCTCCGACGTTCAGGATCAAGAGACGGCCAAGGTTTCTAAACAGCCCGGCGTACAGAATTTGCCCATCAAACGGTGCCGTAACCTGCGCACCACGGCGCGCCTGCACCACCAGACCGGACTGCCGGGGTCGATCAACCGCCTGCCCAAAGGCGTGCGACACCCGCCCCTTTACCGGCAGGCGTAAAAGTCCCCGACTGTCAGCAAAACGGCCACTTGGCGCGATAAACCGGTCCAGACCGGCCACTGCCTCAGGGTCCGGCTTCTGCCGGGGGCTGGGGGAATTACCCGCATTTGCATCACGATCCCGCGGTGGTTTTCGACGCGGTGAAAACCGCCGCGCCGTGGCCTCCAACTGATCAATAAGTTCACGCAAAGTTGATGCGCGCGAGGCGTAAACCTGTGCCTGTCGGGCGGCTTCGCGGGCACCTTCGCCCAGAGATTGTTGCAATTTCTGTCGCTGTGCCAATAATTCCTGCAAGGTGTTTGTGCTGGTTTCCAGGGTTTTGCCCTGCAATACAATGCGGTCTTGTTCATCATTTATATCGAGGCGCACCGCATTCAGGTTTTGCAAGGTTTGGGCAAGGGTATCAGCCCGTGCTTCAATTTCCGGTGCCGCCGCCGACAATAGAAGCGCCGCGCGCGCCGCAGCGTTGGCGTCATCGGGCGATATGGCCAAAGCTGGTGGTTGGCTCATTCCGGCACGCTCCAACGCGGCCAGCAAGTCCATCAGACTGGCGCGTTCCTCATCCAATTTATTCAAGATAACGGTTTCTTGAAACGCCAGACCTTCCAGTCTCTCTTCGGTGTCATTCAAGGCTTCTTGCTGGGTCGAGCGTCGGGCCGCCAGCGCAATTAATTGCTGTTGGATATCCGCGATTTCGGCCCGCACCTGACTAACATTCTTACGCAAGGCACTGGCCCGGGCCTCGGCCTTTTCATGTTCGCCGTCCAGCCGCTCGGCTTCTTCACGCCCCAATTCTTCTTGCGCCTCCGCCTTTGTGACAAAGCCGGATACCAAGGCAAACATGGCAAAACATATTAACTGGAAAAGCAATATTGCGCGCACCAGCTCACCCCTCCCGATGATAAGGAGATTGCGCCAATATCGACAAAGCCCGGTAGATTTGCTCCGCCGCCATAACCCGCACCAAACGGTGAGGCCATGTCCAGGAACCAAAGCGCAATACGGCGGCCGCACCATCGCGCATATCATGGCTCCACCCGTCGGCACCGCCAATGAGCAGCGCCGCATGGGCATTGCCCTCATCGCGCCAGCGCGCCAGCAAATGGGCAAAATCGGACGAGCCCATATCTTTACCGCGCTCATCAAGCACAATGCGCGCACTGCCAGTGGGCAATGCGCTTAAAACCTGCTGGGTAATGGCGGCTTTGTCGGTCTTGCCTTTAGGATGGAACTCCAAAAGTTCCACCGGCGATACGCCCAAACCTTGCCCAAGCATGGCGGCACGAGCGATATAATCATCGGCAAGGTCTTTTTCTGGACCCGCCCGCAATCGCCCGACCACGCCCAGGGTTAATTTCACCCCGCTGGGCCTTGCGACGCTGCAGGGGCTTCAGAAGTCTCAGGGGTCTCAGAAGTCTCGGGGATCGCTTCGCCAGAGACTGGATCAACAGACCACATTTTCTCCAGATTATAAAATTCGCGCACCTCAGGACGGAACAGATGCAAAATCACATCGCCCGCATCAATGAGCACCCAATCGCACGCCGTCAGCCCTTCTACCGCGATCTTGCCATGCCCGTTTTTCTTTAGGGTACGCATTATATGATCGGCAATAGCGCTCACGTGACGCTGCGAGCGCCCGCTGGCAATGACCATTGTGTCGGTGACAGACGATTTACCATGTAAATCAATGATGACAACATTTTCAGCTTTATCGTCATCGAGTGAGGAAGCAATCAACTTTCGAACTTGTTCTGTTGATGGCTCCGCCAACGCAGGGGAAGACCCTTTTGCGGGGCTCTCTTGGCTCTGCTTGGCCGTTTCGGTGTTCAGCGCAAATATCCTTTCTTTGCCGGTAATAATATGGCGATCCTAACACGGCTTATGGCGACGCGCCATGCCCTGTTTACTGCGCAGAAGCAGCTAGAGAAATGCAAGATTAACTTTCCCTTTTTGCGCGAATTTTGGTCGAAGAATGCGTGTGAAATGGTGCCGTCAGATACACCCATGCCGGGGCCTGATAATCCGCCAATATCGGTGCCGCCGCCGGGTCAAGGCGGGCAAAGTCAAATTGTCGCGCCATCGGCGAGAGCCGCGCCCGCACCGGGTCTTGTGGCCGGGCAATCACTGCCAATGGCAGCGCCATCACCATGCTTTGCCAACCTTTCCATAAATGAAAGCTTGCCAAATTGTCGGCGCCCATCACCCATACCGGGCGAATGGCCGGGCGCAGCGCCATAATAGCGGCAATCAGATCAACACTATAGCGCGTTCCCATCGCTTCTTCGGCGGTGCAAACATAATGCCCGGCCTGATTTGCCAACGCCGCCTCCACACCGGCCAGACGCTGTGCATAATTCTTTTGCCCCGCCGCCCCTTTTAGCGGATTGCCCGGCGACACCAGCCACCAAATCGCATCCAATTGCAAACGCTGCTTGGCAGTATTGGCCACATGAAAATGACCTTGATGCACCGGATTGAACGAGCCACCATAAAGCCCCACGCGCAAACCGGCCGGCGCGGAAGGGAATATATTACGGGCGGATCTGGCCATCACCGCGCACCACATAATGATAGCTGGTTAATTGTGCGGCTCCCACCGGGCCGCGAGCATGTAATTTTCCGGTGGCAATACCAATTTCTGCTCCAAAACCAAATTCTGCGCCATCGGCATATTGGGTGGACGCATTGTGCAGGACAATCGCCGAATCGACCTCTGCCAAAAACCGCTCTGCTGCGGCAACATTTTCGGTAATGATACACTCGGTGTGGGCAGAGCCGTATTTCTCGATATGGGCCATTGCCGCGTCCACACCATCGACCACGCGCACGCTTAATATAGCGTCCAGATATTCTGTGCCCCAATCCTCTTCACTGGCCATCTGCATGTCGGCAAACACCGCGCACGCACGCTCGCACCCACGCAAGACACAACCCGCGGCCCGCAAATCCGCCGCTATTAAGGGCAACAGGTTTACCGCACAACTTTGATCAACCAGCAAAGTCTCGGCGGCACCACAAATGCCCGTGCGCCGCATTTTGGCATTGAGAACAATGGCGCGGGCTTTGTCGGCATCGGCATGTTCATGCACATAGACGTGGCACAGGCCTTCCAAATGCCCCAAAACCGGCACCCGCGCTTCGCGTTGCACCCGCGCAATCAGGCTTTTACCGCCGCGCGGAATGAGCAAATCAATTGTGCCCTCAAGGCCTGCCAATATGGCCCCTACCGCAGCGCGGTCGGTACTGGGCACCAATTGCACCGCATTAGCGGGAACGCCTGCGCTTTGCAGGCCAGCACGAAACGCTGTGGCAATGGCAAAGGACGAATGAAAGCCATCAGCGCCACCGCGCAAAATCACCGCATTACCGGCTTTGAAACAAATCGCGCCAGCATCGGCGGTCACATTCGGGCGGCTTTCATAAATCATCCCAATCACCCCAATCGGCGTGCGCACCCGCGCAATGCGCAGGCCATTGGGCCTTGTCCAGTTCTGGTCGCTTTGGCCAATCGGGTCGTCCAAAGCCGCAATGCGGTCCACACCCGCCGCCATGGCCTCAATACGGGCCTGATCCAGCTTCAGCCGATCCAAAAATGATGCCGACAAGCCATTTTGACGGGCTTTTTGCATATCTTGCGCATTGGCTTGCAAAATATCGCCAGCCGCTTGGCGAATAGCGTTGGCGGCCGCATGCAAAGCGCTGGTTTTTTGTTCGCTATCAAGGCGCGCCAACACCCGGGCAGCGCCGCGGGCCTCTTGCCCCATGACGATCATGGTCTTTGCTATGGATGTATTGGCGGCTTTCATCGCTTAAGGCGTTCCCTGATTAAGCACCATATCATCGCGGTGAACCATCGCCGCTCTGGCGCTATAGCCAAGTTTATCGCTTATTTGAGCACTGCGCAGCCCACAAATCTGCTTGGCATCTTGCGCGCCATAAGACGCCAGACCACGGCCAATTTCATTGCCATCCACATCGACAATAGCGACCACATCGCCGCGCATAAAATCATCGCTGCATTTGCTCATACCTGCGGGCAAAAGACTGGCTCCCTTTTTAAGAGCCTGCGCCGCACCGCCATCAATATGCACCGCACCCGCTGGTTGGATAGCACCGGCAATCCAGTTTTTACGAGCATCCGAGGGGCTGGCGGCAGGCGCAAAGATTGTCGCCCGCGCCCCGGCTTTCAGGGCTTGCAGCGGATGCTCGCCAATGCCCGACGCCAATATCACCGTGCACCCGGCATTGGTAGCCAGACGCGCGGCCAGCAATTTGGTGACCATGCCGCCACTGCCCATGGCCGCCTGCGGGTTTGGCCCTTCGGCTTTGGCCATGGTTTCATCATCAAGTTTTGCGATGAAGGGAATATGGTGCGCGCCTTCATGGCGATTAGGGTCGGCGCTCCACAGCCCGTCAATGTCAGACAATAAAACCAACACGTCAGCACCGCTCATTTGCGCCACCCGCGCGGCAAGGCGGTCATTGTCTCCATAGCGGATTTCGTCGGTAGCCACGGTATCATTCTCATTAATCACCGGCACCGCCTTTTGCGCCAACAATGCCTCCAACGTGGCCCGCGAATTAAGCCAGCGGCGGCGCTGTTCAGTGTCTTCCAGCGTTAGCAAAGCCTGTGCGGTGACCCGGCCCCATGGCGAAAAAGCCTGCTGCCAGGCATTGGCCAAAATCGGTTGCCCGACTGCTGCCGCGGCCTGACTTTGTTCCAACGCCAAAGCACCGGCGGCCAAATTGAGCGCCCGGCGACCAAGCGCCACCGCACCGGAGGAGACGATCAGAAATTCAGTACCGTTTTTTTGCAATTCAACAATGTCAGAAGCCAGGGAAGCCAGCCAATGGCGGCGCAATTGCCCGGTGGACACATCATTGAGCAAGGACGAGCCGGCTTTGATAACAACGCGCCGCGCACCGGCCAAAACCTGGGCGCTGGTGGATGATGACGTCAGGGTTGCCATTGCGTGTCGTCTTCGCTGGTCTTGGCAGCGAGACGCGACGCCCTCACCCGCTCCAGCACTTTGTGCATCACTGTTTTGGTACCCTGCCCGGAAACGCCCGAAGCCAGCATAATATTGCTATCGCATACGGCTTCCAGCAATCGCTGCTTTTCTTTCAGGGTATCATCGTCCAAGGCGTCAATTTTATTCAGAACAACAATTTCTTCCTTATCCGCCAGTCCGCCACCATAGGTTTGCAACTCGGCGCGGATTTTGAGGTAATCGCCCGCCGGGTCTTCTGCAGTGCTATCCACCAAATGCATCAACACGCCGGCGCGCTCAACATGGCCCAAAAACCGCGAACCCAGACCTGCGCCCTCGGACGCCCCTTCAATAAGGCCCGGAATATCAGCCAGCACAAAGCGTGCACTTGGGCCCAAATCCACCACGCCCAAATTCGGATGCAGGGTGGTAAACGGATAAGCGGCGGTTTTGGGTTTGGCCGCACTCACCGCGGCCAGCCATGTTGATTTGCCAGCATTGGGCAGTCCCACCAAACCCGCATCAGCAATTAGTTTTAAGCGCAGCCATATCCACCGATCTTCGCCGTCTTCACCGGGATTGGCCCGGCGCGGCGATTGATTGATGGCGGATTTAAACCGCGCATTGCCCCAGCCGCCATTGCCGCCTTCGAGCAATAATATCTTCTGGCCTTCTTTGGTAAGGTCGGCCAAAACATCGATTTTGTCTTCATCCAGCACTTGCGTACCGACCGGAACTTTGAGCACCACATCATCGCCCGCCGCGCCGGTGCGATTACGCCCCATGCCATGGATCCCGGTGCCTGCGCGAAAATGCTGGTGGTAACGATAGTCAATCAGGGTATTCAGCCCCTCTACCGCCTCAACCCACACATTACCGCCATTGCCGCCATCGCCGCCATCGGGACCACCACGCTCGACAAATTTCTCCCGCCGAAAGGAAATGCAACCCGCACCGCCATTGCCGGAACGTAAATATATTTTGGCTTGGTCGAGAAATTTCATGGTTCAGCTTTTCTTTCATAGCGGTGCACAATGACCATCACGCTCTTGTGAGAAAACCGCGATACGTTGACAACCACATGTGACCTCACTTGATCACTAGTTTTATAGCGCCACCGATAATTCTTTCTATCATGAAATCAAGTTCAACAAACACATTGACCTGAGGTGATGAAATGAAAAAGCAAGTTTTGACAGCCGCTATTCTAATTGGCCTTTCCCTTCCCGCCGTCGCGCTCGGTGCAGAAATCGCGCGCGATCCATCAAAAGCCGATGTCGGCAGAACATCAGATATCAATGCCAACCTATATAGCGCTAGCGCCTCTGAAACCTTGCTGGCACCGGGTCAAATCGATTTGGATGCCTGGAAAGTAAAAACAAATACCCTTTACGGGACGAACACAAAACTGCGCCGCGCGCAAAACCCACGCAGTTTCTCCTCGCCTATCTATGCCGACGCCAGCGCACAAGACCCTCGCAATAACAAAGGCTTCATTCACGGGTTTTTGCATTATTACGATACGGCCCCCAGCATTAACATCGACAGTTCAGCGCCATTGAGCCTGCCAACAACCAATGCTGTACCGACCAACGTGTCAGCAGGCCTCGGCATTCGCTTCACGTTGAAATAAGCCATCACCTGCCGAGACTAATCAACAATTAGGCGTGCCAGACTAGATTGACACCGCGTGTCGCAAGGCCTCTGGCCCGGCTAAAATCTTCACAAACATTTCCCGTCGGCACAAAGCCAACTTTTTTCAAAACATTTGCCGAAGCTGGATTGTCATCAAAATAACAAGCCGTCAGCGTTCGCACCGATAATTCCTGCTGCGCCCACTCCAAAATTCCACGCACGGCCTCTGTGGCATAGCCCTTGCCCCAATAGGGGCGGCCAAGCCAGTAGCCAAGTTCAAAAAATGGATCATTTTCTTTTTCTTTGTGCAAGCCGATGGAACCGGCAATCCCTTCGTTTTTGATAATGATAGCAAAGGGATAATCCGTCCCCGCCGCTCGGCCCGCTTCATGACGCTCTATCCATTCTTGCGCATCCGCATGGGTGTAGGGAAATGGCATGTTGGCGGTCATTCGGGCCACCTCAAAATCATTGGCCAGTTCAACCCGCCGCGCCACATCAGTGCCATCAAACGTGCCCAAGATCAGCCGTTCGGTTTCAATTTCAAGATACATAACATTCTCCCAAACCGGGGAGAGGGTAAAGAAAAAGGGAGACGGCTGGACCGTCTCCCTCTCAAAAACTTTGGACCACCATCGGAGCGGTCAAATCAAAGCCGCTTTATTTTGTTTGTGCCGGAACAACCGAAACATAAGAGCGGTCATTCTTTTTGCGCGTAAACTGAATATTGCCTTCGGTAAGCGCAAAAAGTGTGTGATCTTTACCCATGCCGACATTGTCGCCCGGATACACTTTGGTGCCACGTTGGCGAATAATGATATTGCCCGGGATCACGTGTTCGCCGCCAAATTTCTTGACGCCAAGACGACGGCCAGCACTATCGCGACCATTGCGGGATGAACCGCCAGCTTTTTTATGTGCCATTAGTCTTAATCCTTCTTAGCAGCAGCGGCCTTTTTAGCCGGTGCTTTTTTTGCGGCGGCAGGTTTCTTTGCTGCAGCAGGTTTAGCAGCAGCCTTAGCAGGTGCCTTTTTGGCGGCAGCTGGTTTTTTGGCTGCGGCTGGTTTAGCGGCGGCCTTGGCCGGTGCTTTCTTTGCTGCAGCAGGTTTGGCGGCAGGCTTCGGGGCAGATTTAGTCGCTGCCTTTTCCGCTGGTGCTGCTTTGGCAGCAGCAGGTTTTTTAGCCGCTGCTGGCTTCGCGCCTTTGGCCAGAATTTCCGACACCCGAACGACGGTCTCGAACTGGCGATGGCCCTTCGTGCGACGGTAATCTTTCCGGCGTTTCATCTTGAAGATAATGATCTTGGCGCCCTTGCGGGTTTCAAGAAGCTCTGCGCGTACCTGAGCACCTTCAATGAGTGGCGTTCCAACGGTGATCTTATCACCTTCGCCCATCATCAAAACTTCATCAAATACAACGGTATCGCCGTCCATAACGTCGAGTTTTTCGACAATCAGGACGTCGCCTTTGGCAACTTTATATTGCTTGCCACCAGTTTTAATCACCGCGAACATGTTTTTCTCGTTTATCAAACGGCTACGCTTGCGCCAGCCGTATCGGGTTTTCCCAAAATCTCATAGCACCGCCCGCCCAAAGACGGGCTTTGGGCAGCGAGCGGCGCACTATAGCCATGCTTGCTGCTAAGTCAACGCGGCCGTTTCCACGATAACAGCAGCTTTTTCAAGGGTTATTAAGGCCAATGCCTGAGAAGAAAAAATCCGGACAAAACAAGCTTCAGATACGTTAAATCACGAGCGTTTGTGCCAAAGCCGACGCAGGCCAATCAGCGCTCTAACCACCAACGCTATTATCGCCGCCGCCAAATTGCCGGAACTGGCAGTCAGCCAAGACGGCCGACTTTACGCTCTTTTACCAGGATTCGACGCCCGAGCGTGGAAGTGAGTCGTAGCAGGGCGTATCGCCACTTTAAAGATGTAAGACACGGGTTTGATTAAACAGCCCATTGGCGCACCTAAAAAAGCCCGCTAAAACAAAGAAAAAGAAAAAAGGAAAGAATATGGGGTTTTTTGATCATGTGGGAGCGGTTATCGCCGCGGCGACGGCACCGGGCGGCGATCTGCCAGTGGGTCGACAAACCGTAGGGGGTGTTGATTACACGGTATTTGCCGCCGCACCGCCAAGCCTGCGCGATATGTTCGGGTTTATGCTGCAACATGGCGATCTGCCCTTTATCGTCGAGAACGAAACGGCCTTAAGCTTCAAAGAGACCTATATTGCCGCTGCCCGCTTTGCCCACGGACTTGGCGAACTTGGCGTAAAGAAAGGCGATCGCGTCGCCATATGCATGCGCAATCGCAGTCAATGGATTATCGGCTTTATCGGGGCATTAATGGCCGGCGCGGTGGCTACGCCGCTCAATTCGTGGTGGGGCACCGAGGAAATCGCTTACAGCCTCAAAGATAGCGGCGCTAAAGTTGTACTGGCCGACCAGCGCCGCTTTGCCTGCATACTCCCGCTTTTGGAAACCCTGGATCTCACCGTCATTCTTTGCGGCGCAGAAGCACCAGCCAATAATTCCAGGGTGCTGAATTACGAGGCGCTGATGGCCGCGCGAGCCGAAACTGCGCCGCCCGCCATCGCCATCGCGCCCGAAGACGACGCCACCTTGATGTACACTTCGGGCTCCACCGGCCACCCCAAAGGCGCGGTTTCTACAAACCGCGCGGTAATCACCGGTATTTTGGGTTATGCCTTGATCGGTGCCGCGCTGCAAAGCTATCGCGGTCTAACCCCAAAAGAGGGCGATGCACAGGCCGCCGTATTGCAAACCATTCCGCTTTTTCACGTCACCGGATGCGTGGTAATTTTTCTGGTCTCCATTGTCGCCGCGCGCAAAATTGTGCTCATGCGAAAATGGGATATTGATGAGGCCATGCGCCTCATCGAAAAAGAACGGATCACCGGCTTAACCGGCGTGCCAACCATGACCGCCGATTTGATGAATGCCCCCAATCGTGATGACTATGATCTTTCGTCCTTGACCGACATGGGATCTGGCGGTGCCGCTAGGCCTGCCGACCACGTGGAGCCGCTGTACAACATGCTCGAAGCCGCACAGCCTCTGGCCGGTTATGGCCTGACCGAAACCAATGGCATTGGTACCTTCATTGCCGGCGATGACTATCGTAAGCGCCCCTCTGGCATAGGCAGGCCAGTGCACCCTATTGTCGAGCTGGAAATTCGCGCTGAGGACGGCACAATCGTACCCACCGGGGAGCGCGGCGAAATTTGCATCAAATCTGCCGCCAATATCCGCGGCTATTGGAACCAGCCTGAAGCCACTGCGCAAACCTTTAAAGACGGCTGGATGTATACCGGCGATGTTGGCATTCTCGACGAAGACGGCTGTCTCTATATCGTCGACCGCCTTAAAGACATCATCATCCGCGGCGGCGAAAACATCGCTACCTTGGAGGTTGAAGCCACCATCGCCGCCCATCCAGATGTTTTGGAAGTCGCGGTTTTTGGCATACCTCATGCACGCCTGGGCGAAGAAGTCGTCGCCATTATGTATACGCGCAAAAATAGCAAATTGGACGCGCAAAAACTGTGCGCCGATCTGGCCCCGCATCTGGCCGCCTATAAAATCCCCACACTTATGAAATTCCAGAGCGAAGCCTTACCGCGCATTGCCTCCGGAAAAATTGCCAAAAAGGCCCTGCGCGAAGCGATGATCGCCTAGATAAAACATGCCTCTTCAATAAGTGCTCCTAAAAAAACGCCCCCGGATGCGGCGTGAACATCCGGGGGCGTTGTCAACACTAGAGGGTTAATAAGGGGAGGCTAGTGTTGCGAAAGAAGGGCAGAAATTATTTTTTCTTTTTCTTCACTTTGGTTTTTACTGCCGTATCTTCGTGCTTTTCCATCATCGTTTTCATTTTTTTATGCATCCGTGCGCCGCGGGTTGCCGATGCGGAAAACTCATCAATGGTCACTTGTGCGTCGCCATCTTCGTCCAGGTCCTGAAAGGCATCGACCATGTGCTTACGCCGGGCTTCCATCCATACACCCTCATATTCATCCAGGCTAAGGCGACCATCATTATTGCGGTCGAAGGATTTTAGCTTGGCGGACCGGGCTTGGCGGGCCTCTTCTTCGGTGACATCGCCGTCCTTATTGAGGTCCAGTTCTTCATTGCCAAAGGAATCCGCCATCATGAACCGAAAGCCATTGCCGCCGCGCCTATGCAAGCCAGGACCAGAACCGCCTTTGCCCATCCAGTGCATGCCCTCGCCATCAAATTCCTTCATGTTTTTCAGGAACACCCGATTGCCGCCCATGCCTTCGATCTTATCTACAAAAACCCGATGCTTGCCCTTGCCTTCACCGTCTTCTGAAAAGAACACATGCGAGCTATCGCCAACCAGACGTTCAACGTGGATGTTTTCGCCGCCTGCGCTATCCACCACAACTTTGAACATCTTGCCGTCGCCATCGCCATCAAACGCCATATTGCCATGCTTCATATTGCAATCTTTGTCGTCTTTACCGGCCTTCACGGCTTTGCCATTGACGGTTTTTTTCACAACCACATTACCGTCGGTGACGGTAATCTCGCATTCCACATCGCCTTTCGAAGTTTTCACCATGGTTTTGGTTTTATCGGCAGCCAAGCTCGGCATAGCAAACAGGCCCAAAGCCAACATGCTGATACCGCCAGCGAACAGTGTTTTATTTTTCATACTCACATCTCCAAAAAGAAATCGTTCAAATTCAAATACCCCTTGCGGGCTGCACTGACCATGACCCAAATTTTTGCCACGGTCGCGCGCAAAGACGTCTTCATTTGTCGCAAATTGTCGCAATACCAAGATAAGGCGAAACATCTGGACACTTTTTCATGCAAATCACAGCGTGATGGCGTTATAACAAAGCCATGAGTGACAGTGCACACATATTGGTGGTCGACGATCATCGCGATATTCGCGATTTGGTCGGACGGTATTTGCGCCGCCAGGGGTTTCGCACCTCCGAAGCCGAAGCCGCCCCGCAGGCACGCTTGCTATTGGCTGCCGGTGCATTCGATCTGGTGATTTTAGACATTATGATGCCCGGCGAGGACGGCTTGTCATTGTGTCGGTTTTTACGCGAAACCAACGGACCCCCGGTTATTTTGCTTAGCGCCATGGCCGAAGATACCGATCGCATTGTCGGGCTGGAAGTTGGCGCCGACGACTATTTGTCAAAACCATTTAATCCCCGCGAGCTATTAGCGCGCATTCGCGCGGTACTGCGCCGCAGCAGTGCGGCCCATATTCGCGTGGAAAAAGAAGAGATGCGGGATCAATGGCAGTTCGAACGCTGGCGCTTAAGCGCGCCCGAGCGCGCGCTCTATGACGAAACCGGCACCAAAACCTGCCTTTCCAGCGGCGAGTTCAAATTGTTACGAATTTTTTTAAACCGTCCCAATCAGGTTTTGAGCCGCGACCAATTGCTGGACCTTACCCAAGGCCGGGCGCCCAAGGCTTTTGACCGGGCCATTGACAATCAGGTCTCGCGTTTGCGGCAAAAAATAGAGCGCGACCCGGCCGAGCCAGTGCTTATTCAAACTGTGTGGGGCGATGGCTATATGTTGTGCGCCCACGTGCAAGTCGATACCCATTCACCCGAAGGGGTAAGTCCATGAACCGATTATGGCCGCAAAGCCTGGCAGGACGCTTAATCATATGGTTGATGCTGGTGTTTGGCATGGCGCTGCTGTTGGCGGTTGGTCTTAATCGCTTCAATAATGAGCGTCTGCTTACCCAGGTCGCCCAGGAAAATGCCGCCACCCGACTGACCATGTTGTCCCGGGTATTGGAACAAAGAGGTCCGACTGAGTGGCAACAGACCTTGCACGCCGCCACGTCGAACGATTTTCACTTTACCATCGATGAAAATGTTTTTGTGGTTGACGATGGCGTAGGGGTCACAACCGGCACAACGGACGTCAGTGAAAATAGTTGGGCGTTTGCAATACGGCAAAACCCAAAAGAAATAATGGCGCGAGGAAAACCATTTAAACTTGAATTTCTACCGCGCGCCGGACCGATAATCGAAAAACAAATGGGGACCGAACGCCAAGTCTATGTATTAAAGGACGCCGCACCATCAACAGCGGGAAATATTAACACTCAAGTCCTTCACCAAATTACCATCGACAGGTTGGAACGCCCTGCTGGCGATCCAAAGGAGATTTGGATTGATAGCAATAGCGTACGACAGGTGGATAATGCGCCGCGCTTGGCCGCGTCTGAAGTGGCCAAGCGGATTAATCAAAGGCACACCGCCATGGGTGCCAACCCGGTTAACCTCGCGGTTAAACTCGATGATGGCCGCTGGCTCAAAGGTGCCTTTCAACCAAAAAACCTGCCGCTTTGGTCGCTCAACAGCGCGCTTTTCTTGGCTGCTTTGGCATTGGCCATTGGCGGCGTGATTGTGTTGGTTGTTCGCTCTGAAACCAAGCCCATGCAGCGTCTGGCCATCGCCGCCGAGGCCTTGGGACGCGGTGAAACCCAAGCCCCTTTGGCCGAAAATGGCCCCCGCGAAGTGCGGGTGGCGGTCAAAGCATTCAACCTTATGGGCGAACGCCTTGGGCGGTATGTGCAAGATCGCACCCGCATGCTGGCCGCCATGTCCCATGATTTGCGCACGCCACTGACCGCTTTGCGATTGCGCGCCGAAATGATTGATGAGCCGGAAACCCGCGAGAAATTCATCGAAACCATTGAGGAAATGCATCGCATTACCGAGGCAAGCCTGAGTTTCGCTCGCGAAGAAGACAATGCCGAAGACACGGTGCAGACCGACCTCACCGCTCTGGTGCAGCATCTGTGTGAGGAAGCTGTAAGCATGGGCAAGGACGCCAGCCTGTCCGCCAACACACCGCCTCTTGCCGTGCCGGTACGCCCCGCCGCTTTGCGCCGGGCCTTACGCAATCTTATCGATAATGCAGTGCGCTATGGCAATCAGGCACGCTTGTCCATCGAGCCCGAAAAAAGCGAAATTCGCATTATGGTTGAGGATGATGGCCCCGGTATTGCGGAGGATAAATTGGAAGACGTATTTGCGCCCTTCGTCCGTTTGGAAAACTCACGCAATCACGAAACCGGCGGCGCGGGTCTCGGTCTGGCCATCGCCCGCACCATCGCCCGCGCCCATGGCGGCGATGTGGTGTTGCAAAACCGCGACGGCGGCGGCCTGCGTGCGGTCCTTAGCGTACCATGGGAAGAGCGCCGCTAGCGCGCCCGCTAAATTGCCCGCTCGACCAACATTTTCTTGATCTCGCCAATGGCTTTTGCCGGGTTGAGGCCCTTGGGGCAAACTTGCGTGCAATTCATAATGGTGTGACAGCGATACAGCCGGAACGGGTCTTCCAGCGCATCAAGGCGCTCGCCGGTGGCTTCGTCACGGCTGTCAATCAACCACCGATACGCCTGCAAGAGCGCCGCCGGGCCAAGATAGCGATCGCCATTCCACCAATAGCTTGGGCACGCGGTTGAGCACGACGCGCACAATATGCACTCATAAAGCCCGT
>JAJFFO010000022.1 GCA_021776615.1 Robiginitomaculum sp.
TGGCGCGAACGTGACTTCTGCATGGGTCCTCCGGTCAAGCCGGAGGACGACGAGGGTGGGGGATGAGGGCGACGAAGGTGGGGGGTGAGGACGACGAGGATGGAGGTTTTCGCTCAACCACACCGTGTCACCCCGGAAGCCGCAGGCTATCCGGGGCCTATGGCGGGCAATTTCCACGCTCCATGGGTCCCGGATAAGGCTATCGCCTTTCCGGGATGACAGAAAAAGAGGTAGTTTTCACGCTTTGTGCATGGTGGCTTCATCCCTCAACCCACATAAAAAAGCCGCCTTTGTTTCCAAAGGCGGCTCTTCTAATCTCATATGCAATGAGGCTTAGCCCATTGCGTCGGCGACTTCTGTGAACTTATCTGAGGCATTTGTACCCAATGCGGTCACGGCAGTAATAATCACCACGGCAATCAGCGCGGCGATAAGGCCGTACTCAATAGCGGTGGCACCGGATTCGTCCTTGAAAAAACGTGTTGCAAAACTATTCATAATCATTCTCCCGTTTATTGCTAGCGATAAGGCTCGCTTTGGCTTTTTCGGCTCTTTTTTGCGAACCTGAGGAGACCTTACCCCCAAGATTTTAATGGGCGTTTAAAGGGCGTGGTTATTAAATTGTGAATCTGAAACCATAGTTTTTAGGGTAAATGCCCGCCAGCCTTGGACTCCGTTAGATTACGGCTCCAAGGCAATAAGAAGAAGCTAACGGGGTCGCGCCGTCTTTAGATTTCCTTCACCAGTTTCAGATTAGAATCCAAGCACAATCTGCCAAAGCCATAGGTGTAACCATGCCCCGTCTTCTCATAATTGTTCTTGGTCTTTTTCTGTATGCTGGCCTTCCGGCCGCTAGCGCCTTGGCGCAAGACGAGACCGGAGCATTCACCGTTGAGGTGGATAAAGCGCGGGTACTGCGTTTGCCGCGCGCTGCCGCAACGGTGGTGATTGGCAATCCGGCGATTGCCGATGCCAGCGTGCATGATGGGCGCTTATTGTTTATCACCGGCAAGGTTTTTGGCGGCACCAACATTATTGCGCTCGATGCCCGTGGTAACACCATATTGGAGCGCGACCTGCATGTCAGCGCCCCCAAATTGGCAGCGATCACCTATCATCGCGGCAATGCGCAATATTCTTTCACCTGCGCCAGCAATTGCCAACCGGCCCCCAGCATTGGCGACGCGCCGGAATTTTTTGATACCTTGAGCGGCCAACAGCAGGCAAAGTCCGACCAGGGTAATTCGGCCGCCACACCTAATTAAGCCACGCCTAATTAAGCCGCCTTTCGGGGACCTGGAGTCAGGCCCTGAGCTCAGGGCCTAAACTCGTTTAACTCATTCAGACTATTTTACGTCGCGAATTTGCCAAAGCATCCAAAGTAGCATTGGTGCCCTCAGGCGTACGCCGACGGCGACGCGATTGTGGCTGATAAGCCTGGCTGGCATGGCTGTCGCAATAGGGCGAAGCAGCGGATGATTTGCGCCCACAAAACCGAAACTCCGGCGTTGCCGGATCGCCAATTGGCCATTTGCAAATATGGTTGGTCAGCGTCAGCACCGTAGCAAACTCGCCGCTGGGCAATGGTTTTGGCTCCAACGGCACCGGCGCAATTGGCACTTCGCGGCGCACGCTTGGCGCTGACGTACGCGGCGCAGCGGTGGCGGCAATGCGCGGCTTAGGCGCTGGCTTGGCCCGTGGCCGCGGCGGACGCGACGGCGTAGCCCGGCCAGAAAGCTTTAAGCGGTGCACTTTGCCAATAATGGCGTTGCGGGTAACACCCTCGCCCATCTCCTTGGCAATTTGGCTGGCGCTCAGGCCCTCCGTCCAGAGTTTCTTTAACGTCTCAACTCGATCTTCAGTCCACGCCATCCCAGCCTCCAAAACTGTGCTTATCACCAGATATAGTGTCGGCGAGGCTCTGCGGCCTGCTCAACAGCTATATATCGTATACCAAGGCGGCGGGCACACAAGATGCAGACCTCAGCTATTCACAGCTTTCTATATGTTGTGGGTAACTTTAATAACACGCCAAAGGTGAAATACGCGGCAAAAACCCCACATTAGCTGATTGTCGCATCTGCAAGTTCGGCATACAAGGCTGGTATGGAACAACACGCACAAGCTTTTCCCGTTCGGCGCATTGGCATGCTCAATGGACGCGGACTTTGGACCCTTTATGTCAAGGAAGTACGCCGCTTTGCCAAGGTCGGTTTTCAAACCGTATTAGCCCCGGTGGTTTCCACTTTGCTTTTCTTGCTGGTGTTTAGTGTAGCGTTTGGCGATTTGCGCCCTTCGGTTAATGGCGTAGCCTTCACGCAATTTCTGGCGCCGGGCCTGATTATGATGAGCATTCTTAATAATGCCTTCGCCAATACCGCCTCCTCGCTTATTATTGCCAAGGTGCAGGGTAATTTGGTCGATTTCCTGATGCCGCCACTTTCCGCCGGCGAATTATTCATTGCCTTCATTGGCGGTGCGGCCACGCGCGGTATTGTTGTTGGCGCAGTAACGGCCTTGTGCATCTGGCCATTTATGAATTTGTCCATCGCCCAGCCCTTGGCGGTTATCTGGTTTACCCTGCACTCGGCAATGATGATGGGCATGATGGGCCTGTTGGCGGGATTATATGCGCGCCGCTTTGACCATTTGGCCGCGGTACAAAATTTTGTGCTGCTGCCACTGACGTTTTTGTCGGGCACGTTTTATTCGGTAAAAGTCCTGCCACCTTTGTTTCAGTCCCTCAGTGCTTTCAACCCGTTTTTCTATCTGATTGATGGTTTTCGCTTTGGCTTTACCGGCATTGCCGATGGCCCGGTGCTTTTAGGTGGCACGGTGGTTGCCGTCCTCAATATCGTTCTTGCCATTGTCTGCTACGCCCTGTTGCGTTCCGGCTGGCGGTTAAAAACTTAAGTTTTCATTCGCGCAACGCCGCTCAAGGAGTATTTCATGTCTTCTCACCTCATTCCAACCTATGCCCCGCCAAATCTGGTCTTTGAACGCGGTGAAGGCGTTTGGCTTTATGATGCCAAAGGCGATGCCTGGCTCGATTTTATTGGCGGCATTGCCGTGGACTCGCTGGGCCATTGCCACCCGGCATTAGTAGAAGCGCTGGAACAGCAATCCAAAAAAATCTGGCATTTGTCCAACATGTTTGAAGTGCCGGCCCGCGAAGAACTGGCGCAGCTTTATTGCCAAAACAGTTTTGCAGATCTGGTGTTTTTCACCAATTCGGGCACCGAAGCCATTGAGGGCGCGTTAAAAGCAGCGCGCAAATATCACGCCGCTAAAGGCAATCCCGAACGCATTGAAATTGTCAGCTTTCAAGGTGCGTTTCATGGGCGCTCATATGGGGCGATTAATGCTGGCGGCAATCCGGCCTATATGGCCGGGTTTGGCCCGCATATGGAGGGCTTTACGCAAATTCCCTTCGCCGATGAAGAAGCCGCCAAAGCCGCCATTAGCAAGACCACGGCGGCCGTGATCATTGAACCGGTGCAAGGCGAAGGCGGCCTACGCGCCGCGCCCCACAGCTTTTTGAAACTGCTGCGCCAACTGTGCGACGAAACCGGCGCCGTGCTGATCTATGACGAAATTCAATGCGGTGCTGGCCGCACCGGCAAAATGTTTGCCCATGAATGGGCCGGTGCCGCGCCCGACATTATGGCCGTCGCCAAAGGTGTTGGCGGGGGTTTTCCGCTGGGCGCATGGCTAACCACGCAAAAGGTTGGCGAACACATGGTGGTCGGCACTCACGGCTCGACTTTTGGCGGCAATCCTTTGGCCATGGCTGTTGGCATTGCGGTGTGGAACGAGATGAGCAAACCCGGCTTCATGGAACATGTCACCAAGATGGGGCAATTCCTGAAACAACAAATGGCCGGGCTTAAAGACACCCATAAGGACGCCATAGAGGACGTGCGCGGCAGTGGCTTGCTGACCGGATTTAAGCTCAAAGATCCGTATCAAAATCGGGTGGTCATGGGTCTGGCGCGCGAACGCGGCCTGCTGTGCGGTGCCGCCGGCGACAATGTGGTGCGTATGGCACCACCGCTAATCATCACCGAAGAACATGCGCGCAAGGCCATTGCCGTGCTCGACGCATCGCTAATTGCGGCCAAAGAAGCTTTGTAATCGACGTGCGCCATTTTCTTGATATTGCCGACATCAGTGCGCCGGACCTAAAAGCCATTTTGGCCGATGCCCACGCCATGAAAGCGGCCCGCAAAGGCTTGCCCAAAGGTGCGCCTGACCCGGATGCGGCATTGCCCGGACGGGCATTGGCGATGATTTTTGAGAAAAGCTCAACACGCACGCGGGTATCCTTCGAAATGGCCATTCGCCAATTGGGCGGCTCGTCCTTGGTGCTCAACGTCGCCGACATGCAATTAGGGCGCGGCGAAAGCATTGCCGATACGGCGCGGGTATTGTCCCGCTTTGTCGACGCGGTGATGATCCGCGCCAACAAGCATGAAGATGTGCGCGAACTGGCGGCATTTGCCAGCGTGCCGGTAATTAACGGCCTGACCGACCGCAGCCATCCGTGCCAGATTGTCGCCGATTTAATGACCCTTGAGGAGCATTTTGGTAAATTGGCAGACCTGAAACTGGCCTGGGTCGGCGATGGCAATAATGTCGCGGCCAGCTTTATCCACGCCGCCCCAAAATTGGGCTTTGCGCTGCACCTTGCCTGCCCGCAAGGCTATTCGCCGCATGAGGATGATGTTGGCTATGCCGGTAATAGCGGCGGCAAGGTTGAACTCAGTAACGACCCGCAAGCGGCAGTAGAGGGAGCCGATGTGGTGATTGCTGATACCTTTGTCTCTATGGGCGATAAGGATGCGCAGAAGCGGCTTATGGATTTGGCACCCTATGCGGTTACCGCAGAATTGATGGCCCGTGCCAACGCCAAAGCGGTGTTTTTACACTGCCTGCCAGCCCATCGCGGCGAAGAAGTGGAAGCGGCGGTGATTGATGGTTCGCAATCTTTGGTTTTTGACGAGGCAGAAAACCGTCTGCACGCGCAAAAAGCGATTTTGAAATGGTGTTTAGCCGATGCATGAAAGCCCGGTGGATTTGGGAAATGAAGACGATAGCGCCCTGCCCTTCGCGGTGGAAAACCGCCCGGTGCGCGGTCGCCTGGTGCGCCTCGGGCCAGTTCTGGATGACATTTTAAGCGCCCATGATTACCCCGACGCCATAGCCATGCTGTTGGGCGAAGCGGTATTGGTCTCCATATTGGCTGGTTCGTCTTTAAAATTTGACGGGCGATTGACCATTCAGGCCAGCGGCGATGGGCCGGTATCGTTGATATTGGCCGATTATGCCAGCTCTGGCGGCGTGCGCGGCTATGCGCGCTATGATCAAGAAAAACTGCGCAAGCTGGACGGCGCTTCTGCCGACCTTGGGCAGTTAATGGGCAAAGGCCGCTTCGCCATGACCATTGATCCGGGTAATGCAGCGGAGCGTTATCAGGGCGTTACCGCGCTTAGTGGGTCAAGCCTGAGCACCAGTGCAGTATCGTATTTTGCCAGTTCCGAGCAATTACCAACCCGGCTCAATGCCACGATTGCGCAATTGACCAATGCCGATGGCCAGCGCACCTGGCGCGGCGGCGGCGCGATTATGCAACGCATTGCCGGGCAAGATGATGCCGACGCCGATTGGGCCCATGCCACGGCTTTGTTTGACACCATTGGCGCAGATGAGTTGACCGACCCGCTACTTTCCGGCGGCAGCTTGCTGTATCGGCTGTTTCATGAAGACGGGGTGCGGGTGTTTGATCCGCAAAAACTGCACAAACGCTGCCCATGCACGCCAGATTATTTGCGCTCCATATTGTCGCAATTCCCCAAGGACGAACATGACAGCATGACCGAAGATGATGGGCGCATCCGCATGACCTGCGCGTTTTGCTCCAAAGATTTTTTCTTCACACCCGATGAGATTACCGCTAAATAGCCAGAGGGCTTATTGCGGGGGCCGTTTGCAAAAGTGCGAAAAGGGAAATCATCATGGCTAAAGTTACCGGCATTGGCGGCGTATTCTTCACCTCCAAAACCCCGGATAAAACCGCGCAATGGTATAAGGACGCTTTGGGGCTGGAATTCGCATCGGCCGGGCCAGACACCAAATATTTAAAATTCGACCCCCATGCCTTTGCCGGACCGGTATTGTCTATTTTCAGCCATGAAACCGATTATATGGCCCCGTCCAAAAAAGACGTGATGATTAATCTCATTGTTGATGATGTGGCGCAGGCGCTGGCGCAAGTACGCGCCCATGGCGGTGAAGTTATTGGCGAGATTGCAAAAGAATCCTATGGCGATTTTGGCTGGTTTATCGACCCCGAAGGCCGCAAAATTGAATTATGGGCGGCGACAAAACCGGCCGATGCAGCAGATTAAAAGATCGCACCTTGGAAAAATGCCTGCGCCATAGCCGGGCCAGCCTTTAGGGGTCAGCTGAGCCAGAAGCGCGGCAGGAACAACACCAAAACCGTGAACAATTCCAACCGCCCAACCAACATGGTCAGCACCATCACGCATTTGCCAAAATCGGGCAAGGATGAAAAGTTACCCGACGGGCCAACAATCTCGCCAAGGCCGGGGCCAATATTACCGATAGCGGCGGCGGCGCTGGAAATCGCCGTCGTTGGTTCCAGTCCGGCAAAGGAAAGTGCGATTGCCGCTGCCGCGAAGCAGGCAAAATAGACAAAGAAAAAGTTATACACAGAGAACAATGCCGATTGCGGCAAAGGCACGCCATTATAGCGCAACGGACGGATGAGATTGGGGTGAATCATCCGCCTGATTTGCGCGCGCAGGCCTTCAATCGCCACCTGATAGCGGAAGATTTTAATGCCGCAAGTGGTTGAACCGGCGCAGCCACCAATAAACATAAACACAAAAAATGCCGGGGCCGCCATACTGCCCCATAATTGGAAATCACCCAGAGCATAGCCGGTGCCGGTGACGATAGAGATGACGTTAAACGCCGCCAGCCGCAGCGGATGCACATCGCCCTCAAAATTGCCAAGCACCATGTAAAGCGTCATGCCCAGCACCAATATGCCAAGCAGGCCGACAAAGCCGCGCACTTGCGCATTGCGAAACAGCGCCGCCGGGTCGCCGCGCACCGCCAGAATGTAAGCCGCGAAAGGCAAAGACGCCATCACCATAAAAAAGCTGGCGGCAATGTCCGCGCCGCCCGCCGAATAGGCGGCAAATGAAATGTCCGAATTGGCAAAACCGCCAGTGGCGATGGTGGTCATGGACAGGCAAATGGCATCAAATGCATCGACACCCATCATCCAATAGACACTGGCGCACAGCACGGTCAGCCCGAAATAGGCCGCACCAATACCGATGGCGATGGCTTGGGCGCGCGGCAATACCTTGCCCATTGGCTCAAACCATTCGGCGCGAAAAAGCTGCATGCCGCCGACTTTCAGCATTGGCAACACGGCCATGGCGACAACAATAATACCAATGCCACCAATCCATTGCAAAATCGCCCGCCATAGCAATATGCCCTTGGAATGAGTGTCCAGGGTACTCATCACCGTAGAGCCGGTGGTGGTAAGGCCCGACATGCTTTCGAAATAGGCATCCACCGGGCTTAATTGCGCCTGGCCGAGCATAAAGGGTAGAGACGCAAAGGCGGCCATAATCACCCAGGAAAATGTGGTCAGAATAAATGCCGCGCGCAAATTCATCCGCAATTTCCCGCCGCGCGCGACCAGCATTAATATAGCGCCAGCAAACAGCGTCAGCGAGGCGCTGGTGCCAAAGGCGCGCCAATCGGGCGAGCCATTGGCGGCGTCATAGGCCATGGGGGCCAGCATAAAAAAGCCCAACAGCACCAATAATGCGCCAATAACCAGGGCAATGGTGCGTGCGCTATACATGAATGTCACGGGGCATGAGGCGCGCTTTCAATGTCGGCTGGCCGTGTCATGAGGGCTGTCGAGGGAAAACAGCGGAATCATGGCGCGAAACTGATCGCCTTTTTCATCGCGCATTTCATAATAGCCCTCCATCAGGCCGGACGGCGTTTTTAGCGGTGCACCGGAAGTATAGGTATAGCATTGCATGGAATCCAATACCGGCTGCTCACCAACGACGCCCGGACCAAACACTTCTTCCACATGGCCATTGGCGTCGGTAATCCGCCAATAACGGTTGATCAATTGCACATTACCGGTGCCGTGATTTTCAATTTCCACCTTATAGGCCCAGACATAGCGCCCGTCCTCTGGCGCAGATCGATCGTCCAAAAACTGCGGCTCTACCCGTATGGTGACACCGTTGGTGGTCTTTTCCCAAGTCATAGGCGTACTTCAACCCAATTTGCCACGATCATCAAGCGCTTGCGCTTATCAAAAGAATCGCGCAAGCGTCCCCACATAAAATAAGCAGGGAAAAATGAGCGCAGCACATATCCTAGCCGACCACCAGATCAGCGACTGCATCAATGAAGGCTCGCTGCTTTTCGACACGCCATTGGATGCTGACCAAATCCAGCCCGCCAGCATGGATTTGCGCCTTGGCGACCGGGCTTATCGCTTGCGTGCCAGCTTCCTGCCGGGCAAGGACCGGGCGGTGAATGATCGCCTGAAAGCCCCGTTGGTAATGCACGAAATTGACCTTGGGCCGGGCGCAGTGTTGGAGACCGGCTGCATATATCTGGTGCCGCTTATGGAACGGCTGAACCTGCCCGCCGATATTAGCGCCCGCACCAACCCCAAAAGCTCTACCGGGCGCATTGATGTGTTCACCCGGGTGATTACCGATGGTGCTTTGGCGTTCGACACCATTGCGCCGGGCTATAGCGGTGATTTGTGGCTGGAAGTGAGCCCGCGAACTTTCTCGATTTTGGTGCGCCCCGGCGACCGCTTATCGCAAATCCGCCTGCGCCGAACCAATGCCGCATCCACGCAGGCCGCGCCTTCCAAGTCTGTGGAAGTTTCGCTGGCGCTTACCCCGGGTGGCATTGTTGGTTTTCGCGCCAAGCGCCATGCCGGAGTTTTGGATTTGCGCAAAATAGGCGGCCATGATCCGCGCGATTTTTGGGAAGCATTGAGCTTGCGCGATGGCGCCTTGGTGCTCGATCCCGGCGAATTTTATATTCTGGCGTCCAAGGAAGCAGTGTGCATTCCGCCGACGGAAGCGGCGGAAATGGCCCCGATTGCGCCAGAAATTGGCGAGTTTCGTGTGCATTATGCCGGTTTTTTTGATCCCGGCTTTGGCTATGACGGTGCCGGTGGTGCCGGGGCGAAAGCGGTGTTGGAAGTACGCGGGCGCGATGTGCCATTTATATTGGAAGACGGCCAGACCGTTGCCCGTTTGGTGTTTGAGCCCATGGCCGCCAAACCGCGCGCACTTTATGGCGCCACTGGCTCCAATTATCAGGGTCAGGGCCTGAAACTATCCAAATTATTTGGGGCTTGGGAGGAGTAAAGCTTCCTCACACCGCCCAAGACGGTATAAACCAGAGTGAAGAATTAAAAATACATAGGGGAAACCATCGTGATCCATAAATCTTTGAGAATTATCGCCGTGTGCGCCAGCATGGCGGCCGCTGGTACATTGCAGGCACAAACCGTGATGGAGCCGGTCGACCTCGATATGGTCAATCGCATCCGCGATGAAGGTTTTAACCATTCGCAAGTGATGGAAACGCTGGGCTATATGACCGATATTATCGGCCCGCGTCTCACTGGCTCACCGCAGCTTAAAGAAGCCAATGATTGGACCTTGGAGAAATTCACTGAATGGGGTTTGAAAAATGGCGAGCTTGAAGGCTTTGAATTTGGCCGCGGCTGGACCACGTCAAAATCCGTAGTGACCATGACCGCGCCGCGCACCGCCCAACTTTACGCCCTGCCAATGAGCTGGCATCCGAGCACCGATGGTCCGGTAAGCGGCGAAGTCGTAAAGGTCAAAATCAAATCCGAAAAGGATTTCGAAAAATATGAAGGCAAATTGAGCGGCAAAATTGTGCTGCTGAGCGATGCCATGGATGCCAAAGACCCGACAAAACCGGCGTTCAAGCGTTATACTGATGAAGAATTGGCAAAGAATACCGAATTTAGAGTGCCGGTCACCGGACCCGACCGGCCACGCAATTTTGAAAAACTGTTTTTGTTCGAGCAGGATCTTTATGCCTTCCTCAAAAAAGAAGGTGCCATCGCCGCCGTGCGCCGCAGCCCGCGTGACGCCGCATTGATCGAGGCTTCGGGATATTTGCATAAAGTCGGGCAAACACCAGAACTGCCTGCCGTATCCATGTCGACCGAAGATTATGAGCGGATTTTGCGCATTGTTGATCGGGACGTGGCGGTATCTTTGACCATCGAGGTCGAGGCACAATTTTATGATCAGGATACCAAAGCCTATAACACCCTGGCGGAAATTCCCGGCATGGGCTCCAACCCCGAAATTGTCATGGCCGGTGCACATTTGGACAGCTGGGTGGTTGGCGATGGTGCCGTCGATAATGGTGCCGGTTCCGCCGTCATTATGGAGGCGGCGCGCATTTTGAAAGCGTTGAATGTTAAACCCAAACGCACCATCCGCTTTGCCCTGTGGGGCGGCGAAGAACAGGGACTTTATGGCTCGGCTCACCATGTGCGCAGCAATTATGGCGATCGGCCGGTGGTCGATGATGAGAAGCGCGCCACTTTGCCGTCTTTCTTCTGGTTTAATGAAACCTGGCCGATTACCACCAAACCCGCCCACAAAAAACTGTCGGCTTATTTTAATCTCGACAATGGGTCGGGCAAAATTCGCGGCATTTATGGCGAAGGCAATGTGGCGTTAAAGCCGGTGTTTGAGCGTTGGTTTGAACCGTTTGAAGATTTGGGTGCGCAAACCATATCCCTGAACAAAACCGGCGGCACCGACCATTTGTATTTCCAATGGGTTGGCCTGCCAGCTTTCCAGTTTATTCAAGACCCGCTGGATTATGGCTCGCGCCTGCACCACACCCAGATCGACACCCTCGACCACGTCTCGGAAGCCGATCTGAAACAGGCCGCCGTGATTATGGCGACCTTCCTCTACAACGCCGCCATGCGCGACGAACGCCTGCCAAGAAAGCCCCTGCCCACCGAACCGCCAAAGAAAAAAGAAAAGAAGGGTATGGGCGAGGAAGACTAGCGCCCCCAGACTTATTGGCACAGTGCGGACACACCTTCCTCCTCTCCCACCGGGAGAGGAGTGAAAAGTGCGGCATTCATGCAAAGGCTGGCTATAATGTGGAAACAAGCTATTGAGATCGGGGGCTTACCGCCATATAGCGAGGCATGAAAAAACTTTTACTTATAATCTTCGTTGTCGTTTTAACCGGGTGCCAAAACGCTATGTCAGAAAATTTAACGGTTAATGGCACAACGCTTAATTACATAGTTCGCGGCGATGGCCCGCCTTTATATCTGCTGCATGGCGGTATGGAATCGCGCAATAGCTTTGAGAACCAAATTTCGGTCTTCTCCAAGACCTTTACTGTGGTCGCGGTGGATAGCAGAGAACAAGGCCGCAGCGGACCGTCTGATACTCAAATTTCTTATGATTTGATGGCCGCCGATATCGTGGCGCTTGCCAAGCATTTGGGGCATGAACGCGTATCCATTATGGGGCTCAGTGATGGCGGTATTACTGCGCTAACCATCGCAATACGAAACCCTGAACTGGTAGATAAGCTGGTGCTGTTGGGTGCAACTTTCCACTATGATTCGTATTCTGGTGACATGCGAGAATTTATCACCAACTATGAATGGGACGGTGACACCGACCCGACCAAATACCCTGGAAACTTCATTGAGCACTATTTAACCGGCCATGAAAATCTCGATGATTTTGGGCCGTTGTTAAAGAAAATGTCAAAGATGTGGACGACAAGTCCGACTTTTCAAAAATCAGATTTGCAAATGGTCAAAGCGAAAACGCTGGTGATCAATGGCGATCATGAGGATACAGACCTGAAGCATGTTTTGGAATTGTATTCTGGCATCCCTAATGCCCAGCTTTTTGTGGTGCCCAACGGGACGCACTATGCCCTTCAATCCCACCCTGAACTTATTAATTCCGTTTCATTGAAATTCTTGAATGAATGAGACGGGGCTTTCCGCAATGGTGCGCTTGCTCGACTAAGGCCATTTCACCACTGGCGGCATTGACGACAAGATCGTCGCGACAAGAAGTATTGACGCGCGAGCGTGACATGAAAGTGAAACGGGTTGAACAGGTCAATCAAGCAGAAATCACTAGAGATGAGCAAATCGTCGCCGCGGAACAACAGCAGAAAACCACGGTGATTATTGCCGAGGGTGAGCATGAAGCACAGCGCAGAGAAGCCGCAGGCATTGAAGCTGTCGGTCTGGCGACCGCGGAAGCCGAAAAAGCAATGCAGTTAGCGCCGGTGAAGGCACAGATTGAGCTTGCAAAAGAAATTGGCACCAATGAGGGCTATCAACGATACCTTGCTCTTATTGAAGCTGTGAAAGGCTACATTGAAGTTGGCAGCAAACAAGCGGAAGCCCTAGAGAAGGCCGACGTCAAGGTTATCGCCAATACCGGCAACCCAACGGAAAGTTTGAATGTTGCTGATGATTCTCCCGATGGCGGGGAAAATAGCGCCTAGCGCTCGCGTCCTACGTTTTAAGGTTCCCGGAATGACGATGGGCATAGCCGCGGTCCATCTTTTACGTCAGCCCTAGCGTATTTCCATGCTCTCTACCGACATCGATATTTCTTCAGTGCTAACATTGGACGAATTGTCATCGGCGAAGCCGGTAATTTTCCACTTGGCGGGGAAACTCGAATAAGGCCAGCCAACGGAACAGCCTGGTTTCAGTTTAACATCCAGCGACCTTCGTTCTGCCATGCCCGCTTGCGCCTCTTCGCGCCACCTCTCCAGATCCGTATTGCCAACAACCGGTTTAATCAGGATATCACCAAACTTTTTCCGTCCCGGCCTTTTACGCAATCCCACACCATCGCCATCGTCGACCTCGATAATTTCAGTATTCTCTTCAAAATCCTCAACTTGGCTAAACGTGCCAATGGCAATGCCACTGATTTCGACAACAAAACAAAAGGCACCCATATGGTCGGTATTCTTCGTTCTGTTTGGCATGCTCCTGTCCTGCATCGCCATCGATGCGCTGGCCAATGCAAACAATGCGGCGGTACCAATAATAATTTTTTTGGTCATGAATTTCCTCTCCGAGATTGCAGGATTGACCGATTTTGGGCCTAATCTCTTCTATATATTGACCGGCCATCCGGCCCCACACAATTAGAACACATGGACTAGCGAGGAAGGCCGAGGTTATTTACAACCACACCTCGCGGCGCTGCTGCCTATTCCGCTACCGGCTTCGATGCCGGGCGATAGGTGAAGGCTTTAACGACAATTTTCCAATTGCCATCGATTTTATAAAGGGTGAAAACATCGCTATAGGCGCTACCATTGGTGCGCGCGACATTGAATTTTACCATGGCCAGATAGCCATCAATAATATCCAGGCTTTCAATTGTGTAGGGCAGGCCATAACCGAGATTGGCGCGCCGTTTTTTCAGGGCTTCGGCAAAACTCATGGAATCGACGCTTTGCTGGTCGCCATTGGTAGAGCGCCAGATAATATAGCCATTGTCGTGGTCGAAAATGCGGCTCAACCGTTCGACATCGCCCTCGCGCCAGCCGGTGACATATTCAGAAACCACATGGCGTATCGCCGCTTCATCGACGGCGTCGACGGCAGGCTGGGCGGCAAAAGCACCAATGGTCCAGAACAGAATGGCGATAGCGGACATTAGTGTTTTGATCATGGCGCTCACTCCTGGCACGCTAGGGCCATTTCACCAATGGTGGCATTGACGACAAGATCGTCGCTACATTGCCGCCAGTTTTGAGGCCAAAAGTGGTGCCGCGATCATAAAGCAAATTAAACTCGACATAGCGGCCCCGGCGGATGAGTTGTTCCTCGCGCTCTGCCGCGCTCCAGCGCTCGCCCATGCGACCACGAACAATGGCTGGATAAACCTCTAAAAAGCTTTGGCCAACAGCTTTGGTGAACGCAAAATCGGCGTCCCAATCACCAGTGTTCAGGCGATCATAAAAAATGCCGCCCGTGCCGCGCGGCTCATCGCGGTGCGGCAAGTAAAAATAGCGATCGCACCAGGCGCGGTATGCTTCATAGTCACCACTAGCATGATCATCGCATGCTGCTTTCATCGCCGCATGGAAGGCCAAGGTGTCAGGCGCGTCGTCGCGGCGGTCAACGTCCAATACCGGGGTCAAATCGCCGCCGCCGCCAAACCAGCTTTGCGCCGTAACGATGAAACGGGTATTCATATGCACGGCCGGAATACGCGGATTTTTGGGATGGACGATCAGCGAAATGCCGCCCGCCCAAAACCGCGGGTCATCCTCGGTGCCCGGGATTTGCCCGGCAAATTCGTCAGAAAATTCGCCCCAAACTTCGGACGTATGCACGCCGGCTTTTTCAAACACGCGGCCACGCAAAAGCGCGGCATTGCCGCCGCCCAAATCCTCGTCCCCATTACCGCGTTTCCATTGGGTGCGTTCAAACCGGCCTGCCGCAGCGCCATAAAGCGCCGGGGCGGCATCGTCCTCAATTGCTTCCATCGCCGCGCAGATATTGTCCTGCAATTTGGTAAACCATGTGGTGGCCGCGCGCTTTTGCGACTCAATGTGAGGGCTTTTAGTCATCAGAAGAGGCTCCATTTGCCACTTTGCTAACGCGCCAAACCCCGCCCTGTCGATGGGGGAGCGAGCATTTGCCGCACCAAAACACATTTTTTGGCCGCTGGCTGCGTAAAAGGCGCGAATTTCGGTGTCTTTTTCCCGTCAATGCTTGAATTAATGCGCGGCACAATTTATTCCGCTATGGGTAAGCGCTTTAGGGGGG
>JAJFFO010000023.1 GCA_021776615.1 Robiginitomaculum sp.
TTGCTAATAAAACCGGACTTATCCCCGGAACTTCTCTTTTTGTGCCGTACCGACCCGCTCCCCCTTCGTCAACCTCCGGCTTGACCGGAGGATGACGAAAATGGGGTGGTGGTTTGCCCCACCGTGCCATTCCGGCGAAGAACTGGCCCCCCCTTAATGGTTACGGGCCTCTTCGTAGCGTTCTTGGGCTTCCAGCCATAAATTCTCGACTTCATCAATGCGTTTTAGGGTGCGCGAGCGTTTGACGTTAAAGCTGGTGGCTTGTTCCGGGTCGCGTTCATAAAGTTCAGGCTTGGCGAGGGCGGCATTGATTTGTTCGACGCCGTCGCGCAGGCGCTCCAATTCAGCTTCCAACCGTGCAATATCGCGGCGGATCGGGGCCAGAGATTCGCGCCTCGCCGCTTGGGTTTGGCGTTTTACCTGTCCGGCATGGGCTTTGGCAGGCGAGGCGGCCTTGCGTTCTTTCTCGCCCATTTGGCGGCGATAATCGTCCATATCGCCATCATAGTTTTTCACCGTCCCATCATTCACGATCCACAACCGATCAATGCTGCGTTCAATCAAAAACCGGTCATGGCTGATCAGCAAGACACAGCCTTCATACGCATCCAGTGCATCGGCCAAAGCGGCGCGGCTATCCATATCTAAATGGTTGGTTGGCTCATCCAAAATCAACAAATGTGGACCTTCAAAGGCGATGAGGTT
The DNA here is from genome assembly GCA_021776615.1 of Robiginitomaculum sp. Lineage (GTDB taxonomy): Bacteria > Pseudomonadota > Alphaproteobacteria > Caulobacterales > Maricaulaceae > Robiginitomaculum_B. Next base: position 706 of record JAJFFO010000023.1, read on the forward strand.
CAGTAAAAGCCGCGCTTTCTCGCCGCCGGACAAATCACCAACTGCGGTTTCGGCGTGCTCGACCCCAAGGCCAAAGCGGGCCAGCCGCGAACGCCTTTGCCCCTCGGTTGCATCGGGCATAAGCGATATCACATGTTCAAGAGCTGTGGCTGTGGGGTCGAGCACGTCCATTTGGTGCTGGGCAAAATAGGCAACTTGCATGCGTTTATGGTGCTTTTTGCGCCCGGCCATAACCTCGAGCCGTCCGGCCAGTAATTTGGCAAATGTGGACTTTCCCTGGCCATTGCGTCCCAAAAGCGCAATGCGGTCATCGGGGTCGATTGCCAGATTAAGATTGCTCAAAATCGGTTTGCCCGGCTCATAACCAACGGCGGCGTCTTCGAGGCGGATCATTGGCGGGGCCAAAGGCCGCTTTGGTCCGGGCAAGTCAAACGGGGCCACGGGGTTTTCAACAATGGTGGCGATCGGCTGCATTTTTTCCAGCCGCTTGACCCGGCTTTGCGCCTGACGTGCTTTGGACGCTTTATAACGAAAGCGATCGACAAAAGCTTGCAAGCGGCGGCGCTCTTCGTCCTGCTTGCCGCGCATGGCCATGTCCAGCCTTTGGCGTTCGGCCATTTGTTTCTCGAAGGAATCGTAACCGCCTTCGTAAAGGGTGATTTTGCCTTCATTTAAATGGGCGATTTGGTGGACGGCGGTGTTCAGCAAATCGCGGTCATGAGAAATGATCATTGCCGCGCCGGGATAACGCTTGAGGTGGGTTTCCAGCCATATGGCACCCTCCAGATCCAGATAGTTGGTCGGCTCATCCAGCAGCAGCAGGTCGGGCGTGGCAAACAACATGGCGGCGAGGGCGGCGCGCATCCGCCAACCGCCGGAGAAATTGGAACATGGTTGGGTTTGTTCTTCGCCGGAAAAGCCGAGACCATGGAGAATGGACCCGGCGCGGGCTTCGGCAGAATAGGCACCAATGTCGGCCAAGCGGGTTTGTATTTCAGCAATTTTGTGTGGATCGGTCTCGGTTTCGGCATCCCTTAACAGGTTTGCTCTTTCGATGTCGGCGCTCAGCACAAAGTCCATAATGCTTTGCGGGCCGCCGGGGGCCTCCTGATCGACCGCGCCGAGCCGTGCGCCTTTACGCAATCGCGTTTCGCCGGAAACGGCTTCCATTTCGCCTTTGATAATGCGCAGTAAGGTCGATTTGCCGGTGCCATTGCGCCCAACCAGCCCCACGCGGGTACGTGGCAGCACGGCAAAGCTGGAATTATTGATAAGAAGTCGCCCTTCAACACGGCAAACCAGATTGTTTATGTGAAGCATTGCGGGTCCTGTACGAATGGTTTGGGCGAAGGGCGTAGATGAATGACCAAAGTGAATGGCCAAAATGAAGGAATTGGAGGGGATATAGCGGCAATGTGGGCGCAGATAAAAGCGAAAGCTGCACACGGGGGCGGTAATGGGCCTTCACAGCGCCATGGTGCGCTGCTATAGGCGCGCCGAATAAGAATTTTTGTTTTAGGAAACTCCCCAATGGCCATTCAACGTACATTCTCGATTATCAAACCAGACGCCACCGCCCGTAACCTCACTGGCGCTATCAACGCCAAAATTGAAGAAGCCGGTTTGCGCATTATTGCGCAAAAGCGCATTCAGTTGTCGCAAGCTCAGGCCGAAGGGTTTTACGCGGTCCATAAAGCGCGCCCGTTTTTTGCTGATCTGGTTGCTTTCATGATCTCCGGCCCGGTTGTGGTTCAGGCGTTGGAAGGCGAAGATGCGATTGCCAAATACCGTGAAGTTATGGGCGCTACCAATCCTGCCGATGCGGCACCGGGCACTATTCGCAAAGAGTTTGCGCAAAGCATTGAAGCCAATTCCGTGCACGGCTCTGACGCCCCGGAAACCGCCGCCGAAGAAATCCCATATTTCTTCAGCGCTGACGAAATCGTCGGCTAAGATTTACCCTTAACCCCAAGGCCCCTGATCTGGCGGCGCGATTTTCTGAGGTTCTTGATAGGGACCGGGATCGCGCCCGCCCATCATGACTAAGGCTTCCAGGCGTTTATCCATTGGCGGGTGGGTGGAAAATAAACCACCTAATCCGCCACTGGCCGCCGGGTTTTCAATAAACATTGATTTAATGTCCCGCGGGGCATTTTTCAGATCGGCATTGGCCGATATTTTGCGCAAGGCGCTGATCATGGCGTCGGGATTGCGAGTTAGATCAACCGCGCCAGCGTCGGCCAAAAATTCGCGTCGTCGCGACAAGGCAAAGCGCACCATAACCGCCAATGCCCACGAAACCCCGATAATAGCGAAGGCGATTAACACCAAAACACCGGCATTGCCGCCGCCGGAGCGCCGGTGCCGATCATTGCGGCCAAGATTCATATAAAAAATATTGCGAAAAATAATCTCGCCAACGAATGAAAAAATACCGACAAAAATAATAGATATGACCAATAGCCGCACATCGCGATTGCGAATATGGGTGAGCTCATGGCCCATCACCGCTTGCAATTCGGCCTCGTCCAGCGCTTCAATCAGGCCGGTGGTCAGCGTCACCGACATTTTGCCTGCCCGCAATCCGCTGGCATAGGCATTGCGCACCGGCGTGTCGATCAGGCGCAAAGTGGGCATGGTCATGCCGCGCGAAATACACAGATTTTCAAGAAGATTATAAAGCTGGGGATTGTCGGTGCGGCTAATCGGTTTTGCCCCGGTGGCAGCGTCAATAATACTTTGATGGGCCAGCCAGGCAATGGCAAACCAGATGGCCGCCCCGATAAAGGCGAAGGGTAAGAACCCGGGCAGGGAATAGAAGGCCTGTGTCAGCGCCAGATCAACCCGATCGCCGCCTTCGCTCATGGCCAGGAACAGGACGTTCAGCCCATAAAGAAGGATAAGCAACAAAAATGGAAACCCGGCCAGCAAAGCGGCGGATTTCCAATTATTGCTCCAAATCTGTGTGCGTAGGCCGTAGGCGCCCATATGGGCCTCTTAAACCAGTTCTAGAACTTTACCGATGGTGGGGTGCTAACCGCAGCGCGCTCACTCGCGGCCACTTCGAAGAAATCACGGTGCGAAAAGCCAAACTGTTTGGCCAGCATAACCGCCGGGAATTGCTCCTGCGCGGTGTTATATTCGGCAACCGCATTATTGTAGAAGCGCCGGGCCGCCGCGATTTTGTTCTCGACATCCGAAATTTCGGCCTGCAATTGCAAGAAGTTAGTGTTGGCTTTGAGGTCGGGATAGGCCTCGGCCAGCGCAAACAGGCTTTTTAGGGCGCCGGTGAGCATATTTTCGGCTGCCGCCTGATCAGTAACATTGCCAGCACTCATCGCCGCATTGCGGGCGCTGACCACGGCTTCCAACGTATCTTTTTCGTGCTTGGCATAACCTTTGACGGTATTCACCAGATTGGGGATCAGGTCATAGCGCTGTTTGAGTTGCACATCGATATCGGACCAGGCCTGATTGCCGGTTTGCCGCAGCGCCACCAATTTATTGTAGATGGCAATTAAAAACAGGCCAAGGACGACGACAATGCCGAGCAGAATAAACATGCTAATTCTCCATAAATATTTGAGTCATTCTTACCGAAGGAATTGGGATTATCCTAATGTTTTTTTGGCGAAAATAAGCCCGAACGGGGGAAGCCGCGCGGGGCCATGCGGCCCGCTTGCGCACGCTTGCCCAGCCAATCACGCCAATCCTTGCACGTCATGCTGCGCCCGCCGGCATCGGTCCAGCTTAGCCCGTCTTCCCCATTAAAGGTCATGGCATCGGCCAAGCCACCACCTTTATAGCTTTGTAATTTAACGCCCTTTCCTCGTGCCATCTGGTTTATTTCGGCTGCCGGGTAGCACAGCATTTTGCGATTTTCGCCGATCACTGCCACATGATCGCCGGCCATCCGGGTGCAGACTATGGCCTCAATCGCGCCGCTGACATTAAGCACCTGCTTGCCGCCTTTGGTCAGCGCGATCATGGCGTCTTCTTGCACCACAAAGCCATGGCCGGAGGTGGCGGCAACCAGCAGCTTCGCCGCCGGGTCATGGACGAATAGCGCAATCGGGGTATGGCTTTCATCAAGATCAATCGCTAAACGGATCGGGTCGCCATGGCCGCGCCCACCGGGCAGCTTGTCGCAAAGCAAGGTGTAGGCCTTGCCGTTGGACGCGAACAAAACCAGTTTGTCCGTGCTTTGCACCGGCACCACAAAGGCGGCGCTGTCATCTTCTTTAAAACGAATGTCGGCCAAATCCATGCCATGACCCTTGAGCGCGCGGATCCAGCCCTTTTCTGACAACACAATGGTCAGTGGCTCTTTAACGACCATGGCTTCGAGCACCGCGCTGCGGTCTTGCGGAACAATGTCGGCAAAGTCACTGCGGCGCGCGCCACCGGCAGATTTTGGTCCTAATTGCGCCTTGGCGTCTTTTATCTGGCCGCTAATGGCGCTCCATTGTTGGCTTTCATCGGCCAGTAAGGCGTCCAGATTGGCTTGTTCGGCACGCAAGGCGTCGTCTTCCTGACGCAACTCAATTTCTTCAAGTTTGCGCAAAGAGCGAAGGCGCATATTAAGAATGGCTTCGGCCTGTATCTCGCTAAGTTTAAAAGCGGCAATAAGCGCCGCTTTGGGGTGATCCTCCTCGCGGATGATGCGGATGACCTCATCAAGATTAAGAAAGGCGATGATGTAGCCCGATAGCACTTCAAGCCGATTGGCAATTTTCCCAAGCCGGGCGCTGGTGCGCCGTTGTAACACTTCGCGCCGATGATCCAGCCATGCCTGCAAGGTTTCGCGCAAGGAGAGTACGCCCGGCGTGCCATCGGCGCCCAGCACATTGAGGTTGAGCGGGATGCGCACTTCCAAATCGCTCAGGGCAAACAGCGATTCCATAAACACCTGCGGATCTATGGTGCGGCTGCGCGGCTCCAATACCACCCTTACGTCTTCCGCAGATTCGTCCCGTACATCGCCCAGCAGCGGCAATTTCTTGGTTTCGATCAGCGCCGCGAGTTTTTCAATAAGCTTGGCTTTTTGAACCTGATAGGGAATTTCGGTGATGACAATTTGCCATTGCCCGCGGGGCAAGTCTTCGATTTCCCAGCGCGAACGCAAACGAAAGCCGCCGCGACCAGTGGCATAGCTTTCCGCCATCGCTTCTTTTGGCTCGACAATAATGCCGCCCGTGGGAAAATCCGGCCCCGGTACATATTTCATCAGCGTATCAATGCTGGCTTTGGGGTGTTTGATCAAATGGTTGGCGGCGTCCAGCAGCTCGGCAGCATTGTGCGGCGGGATCGAGGTCGCCATGCCCACCGCAATGCCATTGGCGCCATTGGCCAGAAGATTGGGATAGCCTGCGGGCAGCACCACAGGCTCGTCGTCCTCGCCGGAATAGGTGGTGCGAAAATCTACGGTGTCTTCGGCAATGCCTTCGAGCAAAAGCCGGGCAGCAATGGTCAGGCGCGATTCGGTATAACGCATGGCCGCCGCTGAATCGCCATCAACATTGCCAAAATTACCTTGCCCATCCACCAAAGGGTAACGCTGGGCAAAATTTTGCGCCAACCGTACCAGCGCATCATAGACGGCCTGATCGCCATGGGGGTGAAACCGGCCAATCACATCGCCGACAACGCGCGCGCATTTTTTAAAGCCTGATTGCGGATCAAGTTTTAACTCGCGCATGGCGAATAATATCCGCCGATGCACCGGTTTCAGCCCATCGCGAACGTCGGGTAGCGCCCGCTGGGTAATGGTGGAAAGGGAATATGCCAGATAACGGCTGGAGAGCGCGTCATCAATGGGTTCGTCGAGAATAAGCCCCTCGGGCGCTTTCATGGCCAGACCTCATGCCGAATCAAATGTCCAGCGAAGTATAGGCCCGGCAAAGGCAGTTTGGGCAGAGAGGTTCAGAGCTTCCACACGGCCGAATCAGTTTGGTCCTGCGAAACCGGTGCGCGGTGACGCGATACCGCCGCCACAGTTTGCGCGACCTTTGGGCTTGGTGCTGTCGGCGCGGCGGGTTGTGGCTTGGTCTTGGCTTTGGGTTGTAAATAAACCATGCGACCAGCCTTATTGCGCACCATTTCACGATCATCATTATGGGCAAATGCTATTTTTTTGATCAATTCGCGCGGCACCACCGGTTTAACCAAAAACTGGGTTGCGCCCTTTTTCATGGCTTCAACCAGAATGTCGCGAGAACCAAAGCCGGTAACGATTATGATCGGCATACGCGCTATGGCGTCATCCTTATGGCTGCGAATGCGGTCCAGGAAGACACTGCCGTCGGCGGCGGCCATTTTCCAGTCGCACAGCACCATTGAAGGGCGCTGGTTTTCAATGCCAAGGCAGGCCTGGTTTACCCCCTCATAGGGGCGTACTGAATAGCAGCCGAGATCGCGCAATAGGCCAGCCATTAAGGACCGAATGAGTTTCGAGTCGTCAATAACCACAACGTCCATACGTTTTATGGTGTCAGATGAGAACAATATATACCCCGAATAAGCTAAATTTGCTTAGTACGGTGAAAAGTCTAATCCCGAGAAGTTAAGAGTTCGCATACGGCAAAAAATATATTCGCGAATATGTAAAATTATTTTTTAATGCGGCGTGTTGTCGCATCAGTGTGGCAAATGAACAATGTGGTTGCCTGCGGATAGCGACTCCCCCGAGTATGTACGGGCACTGTCGCGTGATCAAATTTCTATGGCTTCTTCTGCAAGCCGGTTTGGGAGCCAAAAATGAAAATTAGCCGCCATTATACTGACACTAAATCAGGGCCTTATGACGGTATCGCTTTTAACAAAATTCGCAGTGAAATTCGTAATCCTGATGGCAGCGCTATTTTTGAAGCGGATGATATTGAAGCGCCAGACGGCTGGAGCCAGGTGGCCATCGACATTTTGGCGCAAAAATACCTGCGTCAGGCTGGTGTGCCTTCGAAGTCGCGAAGTGTGGATGAAGACGGCGTGCCAAAATGGTTGCGCCGCAAAATGCCGACAAAAACCGCCACGATGGGGGCGGAAACCAGCGTGCGGCAGGTTTTTGATCGGATGGCCGGGGCCTGGACCTATTGGGGCTGGAAACTTGGCTATTTCACCGCAGAAACTGATGCCAAGGCATTTTTTGACGAGTTGCGCTTTATGCTGGTGACGCAAATGGCGGCACCAAATTCGCCGCAATGGTTTAATACCGGTCTGCATTGGGCCTATGGACTGACCGGCCCGGCGCAGGGGCATTATTATGTCGATCAAAAAACCGGCAAGGCAGAGCGCTCGAAAAATGCCTATGAGCACCCACAACCCCACGCCTGTTTTATCCAAAGCCTGAATGACGATTTGGTCAATGAGGGCGGGATTATGGATTTGTGGGCGCGCGAAACCCGCATTTTCAAATTTGGCTCCGGTTCCGGCACCAATTTTTCAACTTTGCGCGGCGCTGGCGAACCGTTATCCGGCGGCGGTGTCTCTTCCGGGCTGATGAGTTTTTTGAAAGTCGGCGATCGGGCGGCGGGCGCGGTAAAATCCGGTGGTACCACGCGGCGCGCCGCCAAAATGGTCATTGTCGATGCTGACCATCCGGATATTGAGGAATTTGTCGATTGGAAGCGCCACGAGGAAGCCAAAGTGGCGGCGCTGGTAACTGGCACCAAAGTGCTCAAACAGCGCCTTGAAGCGGTTATCAAAGCCTGCGTGCAATGTTCTGGTGATGAAGAGGATTGTTTCGACCCGGCTAAAAACGCGGCACTGTTGCGCGAAATCCGCCGCGCCCGCCGCGATGGGGTGCCGGATGGCGCGATCGATCAGGTCTTGCGCCTCGCCCGCCTCGGCATTGACGAGTTGGATATGGCGGTGCTCGACGCCGATTGGGATTCTGAAGCCTATCAAACCGTATCCGGGCAAAATGCCAATAATAGCGTGCGGGTTACCGATGGTTTCATGCGCGCCGTCGACGAGGATGGCGATTGGGATTTAAAGCGTCGCATTGACGGGCAAACCCATAAAACCATTGGCGCCCGCGGCCTTTGGCACAAAATTGCCCGCGCCGGCTGGTCTTGCGCTGACCCCGGCGTGCAATTTCACGACACCATTAATGCGTGGAATACTTGCGGCGACACCGAAGAAATTCGCGGCTCCAACCCGTGTTCGGAATATATGTTTTTAGATGATACGGCGTGCAATCTGGCCTCGCTCAATTTGAAAAAATTCCTGCGTGCTGATGGTCAATTTGACATTGAGAGCTTTGAACACGCCTGCCGCTTGTGGACATTGGTGTTGGAAATTTCGGTGGCCATGGCGCAATATCCGTCAAAAGCCATTGCCCAGCGCTCCCATGATTATCGCACTTTGGGCTTGGGGTTTGCCAATTTGGGCGGGCTGTTAATGTCATCCGGGCAGGCTTATGATTCCGAGGCCGGACGGTCCAGCGCCGCCGCCATTAGCGCCTTGATGACCGGCATTGCCTATAAAACGTCAGCCGAAATTGCCGCTGAACTTGGCCCGTTTGCTAAATATGCCGATAACGAAAATTCAATGCTTAAGGTGGTGCACAACCACGCGCTGGCGGCCAAGGGGACGGCGGATGTGGCCGCTTATACCGGGTTGGCTATGTCGCCTTTGCCGCTGTTGACGCAGGAATGCCTGTTTGACGGGCTTGGTGAAAGCGCGGCAGCAGCGTGGGAAGCGGCGCTGCAAAGTGGTAAAGAACATGGCTTTCGCAACGCGCAGGTCAGTGTTGTCGCGCCAACGGGCACCATTGGTCTGGTCATGGATTGCGACACCACCGGCATTGAGCCGGACTTTTCCTTGATCAAATACAAAAAACTGGCTGGCGGCGGCTATTTCAAGATTATCAACCAATCGGTACCGGCGGCGTTGACGGCGCTGGGCTATGATGACGCGCAAATTGCCCAAATATGCGCGTATGCGACGGGCAAAAGTACGCTGGAAGGCGCGCCGGAAATTAATTGGGGGACCCTTAAGGCCAAAGGCTTTACCGATTTTGAACGTAAAAAAATCGAAGATGCTCTCAAGGATGCTTTTGATTTACGCTTCGTCTTCACCCGCTGGTCATTGGGCGATGGGTTTTGCCGCGATGGTCTGGGGCTGAGCAAGGAGCAATTGGATGATCCGGCGTTGGACCTGTTGCAGGCCATCGGCTTTACCCCGGCGCAGATTGAAGCGGCGAATGTATATTGTTGCGGGGCGATGACCGTTGAGGGCGCGCCATATCTGCAAGCGGAACATTTGCCAGTGTTTGATTGTGCGACGCCGTGCGGACGTACCGGCAAGCGCTATTTGTCGGCGCAGGCGCATTTGCACATGATGGCGGCAGCGCAGCCATTTATCTGCGGCGCGATATCCAAAACCATAAATATGCCGGTTGATGCCAGCATTGAAGATTGCGCCAGCGCCTATCATGAAGCGTGGGCATTAGGCCTTAAAGCTGTGGCTTTGTATCGCGATGGCTCCAAATTGTCGCAACCGCTTAATTCCAGCCTGTTTTCGGACAATGATCTGGATGCGTTGGAAGATGCTGTCTCGGCACCGTCGAGCGAGAAGGCGAGGGTGCTTGCCGAACGGGTGGTGGAAAAAGTCATTGAACGCGTTGTTGAAGCACCGGCCAAGCGCCATCGTCTGCCAGATCGCCGCAAGGGCTATATCCAAAAATCCACCGTTGGCGGGCATAAGGTGTATTTGCACACTGGCGAGTTTGATGACGGCACTCTTGGTGAAATTTTCCTTGATATGCACAAGGAAGGCGCGGCATTTCGTAGTTTGATGAATAATTTCGCTATCGCCATCTCCATAGGCTTGCAATATGGCGTGCCGCTGGAAGAGTTTGTCGATGCCTATGTGTTTACCCGTTTTGAACCTGCGGGACCGGTAACCGGCAATGATTCCATCAAAAACGCGACCTCGATTTTGGACTATATCTTCCGCGAATTGGCGGTTTCCTATCTTGGTCGTGATGATCTGGCCCATGTAATTCCGGGCGCTGGGTCCGATGGTTTGGGCAAGGGCGTTTCGGCCGATAAGGCACATCAAGAAGACCATGTAAGTAATTATATTTCTAAAGGTTTTGCTCGCGGTAATATGCCAGAAAATGTAGTTATGCTGGGGGCGCATTTGCAACACGACGCCCATGATGAGGCCAATACCGAGCAAAGCCAGGGTGGAGCAGAGCAAGAAGAAACAATTGCCCAACTGGACAGTGAGGATATGGCCCAGGAAAGCGGGGCGCTGGGCCGCATCGCGTCATCCACCCGGCCACCCGGCTTCATGCCTGATGTGCGTCGCCAATCCCAGGCGCGCGGCTATACCGGTGATGCCTGTCATGATTGCGGGCACTTCACTTTAGTGCGCAATGGCACGTGTTTGAAATGCGACGTATGCGGGACAACCACCGGCTGTTCATAATATCCTTACGCGTTTGTGCTTTGCTCTTATCAGCACAAGTGACGGGAACGATAAGATGAATATTAAGTTCGCTAATTCTGCCGGTATGGGGTTGATAATGCTGGGGCTGCTTTTCAGTGCCGGGGCGGCAAAAGCACAAGATGCGGCGCAAATCGAAAAACTGCGCCAAGGCGGCAAGACCTGTGCACGCTGTAATCTGTTTCAGGCGGATTTGTCCTATCTGGATTTGCCCTATCGCACGTTAAATGGTGCCCGTTTGCGCCAGGCCGACCTTAGCCTGTCGACTATGAACCATAGCAATTTTGCGGCGGCGGATTTGTCGGTAGCCAATATGTTTGGCGGACGCTTCACCCGCGCCAGCTTTATCAATGCCAACCTCAGTCAGGCGAATTTGGTCGGGGCCTATGCTGGTTATGCCGATTTTACCGGTGCCGACATAAAAGGTGCCTGTTTTTCCGGCGCTAACCTTGAAGGCGCACGGATAACCCAAAGCCAGCTTAACACCGCGTGTGGCGATGACAGCACGGTTCTGCCACACGGTATGAGTATTCCAGCTTGTCAATTTTAGGGTGGTTTTAGGCCACACTAGAGATAAAGCACCATAAACAAAGCATGAAAACTATCCCTTTCCTGTCATCCCGGAAAGGCGATGGCCTTATCCGGGATCCATAGAGTATCGCCGCAGTTCGCTATAGGCCCCGGATAGCCTATGGCTTCCGGGGTGACACTCTGAGGATAGCAAGTATATAACTCTGGTGTAGTTTTTAGAGGGGTAATCGCCTCTGCACTGGCCAAAAATAATGATGCGAACTTACAATCCACTAACCTAGCCGCGATCGCGCATTAACCGGCCTTGATCACGTTTCCAATCCCGGTCTTTGCTGGTTTCGCGCTTATCATGCAGCTTTTTGCCCGTAGCCACGGCGATTTCCAGTTTCACCTTGCCTTGGTCGTTAAAGTACAGCTTTAGCGGCGTAATGGTGCGGCCCTGACGGTTAATGGCGACCAATAATCTGTCAATTTCACGCCGATGCATAAGCAGTTTTCGCGGCCGTGTGGGGTCGTGATTGCCGCGGTTTGCCGCTTCATAAATTGGGAAATTAGCATTGACTAATTCCAGCTCATTGTTGGCGACCGCGACATAGGCTTCGGCAATATTGGCCTTTCCCTGACGCAGCGCCTTGACCTCCGTGCCGGTCAGGATCAGGCCGGCCTCGAACACATCATCAAGGTGGTAGTCAAAACGCGCGCGCCGATTATCGGCAATGATATTGCGTTTTGGCTCTTTCTTGGCGTCGCTCATCACACACGCTCCGTGCCAAGGGCTGTGAGCGCGTCGTCAACGGCTTTTTGGGCCGCTGCATTGGCCTCCACCAAAGGCAGGCGTAATTCAGTGGACATTTTGCCCATTGTCGCCAAGGCGTATTTAGTCGGGGCCGGGCTTGCGTCCCTAAACAGGGCCCGGTGCAAAGGCTGCAAAGCATCATTAATCACTCGCGCTTTGGCATAATCGCCGCTTCGCATGGCTTCTTGCATTTGCGCACACAGGCGCGGTGCCACATTAGCGGTTACCGAGATACAGCCAGTGCCACCATGAGCGGCAAAGCCAAGCGCCGAGAAATCGTCACCGGAAAGCAGCACAAAGTCAGGGTCGCACGCCGCCTTTTGATCGGCCACACGGCCAATATCGCCGGTGGCGTCCTTGACCCCGATGACCATTTCCAAATTGGCGAGGCGGGCCATGGTTTCCACGCTGATGTCGACAATGGTACGCCCGGGCACATTATAGACGACGATAGGGATGCCGATTTGCGCAATGGCCGCATAATGAGCGTAAAGCCCTTCTTGCGAAGGCTTGTTATAATAAGGTGCGGCGACCAAAATCGCATCTGCACCCAGGGCTTTGGCCTCTTCGGCCATGGTGCAGGCATGCTTGGTCACGTTCGAGCCGGCCCCGGCAATAACCGGGGCTTTACCCTGGGCTTCTTCAAGGCAAATCTCGATAAGGCGCACGCGCTCAGGCCCGGTCAGCGCCGGGGCTTCGCCTGTGGTGCCGCATGGCACCAGACCGTGGGTGCCTTCACTCAATTGCCATTGGACAAAGGCGCGAAAGCTTGCCTCATCGAGCGCGCCATTGGAGAAAGGGCTTGCCAGGGCGGTAAGGGAGCCGTGTAACATCAAATTGCTCATCTTTTGAACAGTGGTTTTATGACCTGTTGATTATTTTGCGCTAACATGGGGCTAAATTCGCATCAAGTCGAGCAGAGCGTATAGTATGAACAAGCTTCTTCGTATAGGAACAATGCTTCTTGCCGTGGCATTTGGGCAGTTATATGGCCCCGCTATGGCGAATGAGGCAATACCCTCTGCGAAAGCGCCAATTGCGGCCGCAAACCCGGATTTGAACGCCGACGAATATACATTTTTTCGTAAAGCCATGCGCGCCGCCAGTGATGACAAGTGGGATATGGTGCGCGGTTATGTGGCCGGCATCCACAATTCTGCCGCCCGCGATTTGTTATTATGGCGTCTTGCGATTGAAGATGAAGACGCCGGTTTTTTCGAACTCCGGGACGCGGTGGAGGCCTATCAGGAATGGCCACGACACACGAAAATTCGCCTAGAAGCTGAGGAAAAGATTGCCGAATCTGGCATGAACCCGGCCTTTATAATTGAGTATTTCGATGCCTGGCCGGCTTTATCAGGCGATGGCAAACTGGCCTTCGCCCACGCGCTAAAAGCAAATGGGTTTGAGCCGGAAGCGGCGGCGCAAATTCGCTCGGCATGGCGCAATAACCCGCTGAATGCCGCTCAGGAGCGCGAAATTATCGCCCGGTTTGGCGATTTGCTGCAGGCGGACGACCATATGGCGCGGGCTGATGCTATGATTTGGAGCCGGCAGCGCGCGGCATCGTCGCGTATGATTGGGCGCCTCAGCGGCGTTGATAAAATTCTCGTCAATGCGCGGGTGCGGTTAATGCGCAATCAAGCAGGCATTGATGCGGCGGTGCGCAAAGTGCCCAAAGCCCATGCAGGGGATGGTGGGCTGGTGTTTGAACGCGCCTATTGGCGGCGTCGCCATGGGCTGTCTGATGAAGCGATTGAACTGGCTTTGCAATTTCCATCCGGGTCAATGAACGAAAAAGCGGCAAACCGCATGTGGACCGAGCGGCATTTGCTGGCCCGGCGGGCGCTTAAAGATGGTGATTTTCAAACCGCTTATACGCTGGCGGCGTTTCACGGCTTTACCAAAGGCGGTAATTTTGCCGCCGGCGAGTTTTTGGCCGGATGGTTGGCCTTGCAAAAACTTGGCGACCCGATTTTGGCATTGTCGCATTTCACCCGCTTAAAAGACGGTGTTTCACGGCCGGTATCGCTGGCCCGTGCTTATTATTGGATGGGCCGGGCGCAGGAAAACTTAAGCGAGAATGAGGCGGCGCAAATGTCGTGGCAAAAGGCCGCGCGCCATGATTTTACCTTTTATGGACAATTGGCCATTCAAAAGCTTGGTGGTTTGAGCATGGATTTGGGACGGGACCCGGTGCCAAGCGTTGAGCAGCGCGCCGTGTTTGAGGCTAATCGGCAAATTCAGGCGTTAAAACTGGTTGGGCATACCAGCAATAAGCGGCTGTTTCGAACCCTGTCTTATCATTTGGATGATTTGCTGCCTAATGCGGTAGACCATGTGATGCTGGCCGATTTGGCCCGCGATATGGGCCATCAGCGGGCCTCGGTGCGCGCGGCTAAGGCGGCATTGTGGCGCGGTGAAATTTTGCCCGATAGCGCTTGGCCGGTGATTGATTTACCGCCAAACCTTGGCGTGGAATCGGCGTTTTTGCTGGCATTAATGCGTCAGGAAACCGAATTGGACCCGCAGGCCATTAGCCCTGTTGGTGCGCAGGGGCTTATGCAGCTTATGCCCAAGACGGCGCGGCAGACGGCGCGGGCTTTGGGCGAGCGCTACCGCAAAACCTGGCTGACCGCCGACCCGCAATATAATATTCGTCTGGGCGTCGGGCATATGGAAATGCTGATCGACGACTATAATGGCTCTTATGTGCTGGCGATTGCTGCCTATAATGCCGGCAAAACCCGCGCCAATCGCTGGATTAAGGATTATGGCGATCCACGCGGCGAGGTCGACCCGATTGATTGGGTGGAAAGTATTCCATTTTCCGAAACCCGCAATTATGTGATGCGGGTGTTGGAGAATGTTCAGGTTTATCGCCACCGTCTGGCGCAAGGCCCGGTGCCGATTACCATCGTCAATGATTTGAACCGGGGGTCGGGGAGCTAATCCGCGCTCATATAGCGCCCTAAAACCCCGTTAAAAGTTTCCGCCGCGTACCCGAAATTCAATCTGATCCAGTTTTTGGCGGTTTTCGTCGAGCAAGATGAGTTGGTGTTGCCCGGGCAGGGGAAACCACAGGCTGTTATTGTCTACATTTTGCCCGTCCAGTTCCAACACCATGCCGGGGCCGAGATTTTGCGCGGCAATGGCGATGCGTTGGCGTTCAAAGGGAATGTCCGGGTCGAGGGCGATGATGGCGCCGGAGGCGGGACGCAGCAGGCGCGCCCGGCGCGTTCCCGGTGGCACTGCCCGAATATGGGCAATTTCAGTGCCGCGCAAAAACACTTCGCGGCGCGCGGTGTCTTCATCGCCAAATTGTATATTGGCCTGCACCACGCCCTTTGGCATTGGCGGCGGCGCGGCGGAAACCTGTGTCCGGTTTTGCGGCAAGGCGCTGATGATTTCGTGCCATAACGGCGCGGCGCCGCTAACGCCGCTAACGCCGTGCATGGAATCGCCTTCAAAATTGCCGACCCAAACGCCGACCGTATAATCGGCGCTATAGCCAATGGTCCAATTGTCGCGCATGGCTTTGGAGGTGCCGGTTTTTACCGCGCTCCAAAATGAGGTGTTGAGATTGTTGGAAAGCCCAAAGGTCAACAACCGGGCCGAGCGGTCACTGAGCATTGAAGAGACGATGAAAGCGGTATCTTCGCCGAAGATCTGGCGCGCCGGGGCAATTGGCGCATCGGCGCGCAGGCGCAGGGCGCTAAAACGGCCGCCATTGGCAAAAGTGCGATAGGCATTAACCTGTTGCGCCAGACTAACTTCGGCCGAGCCAAGCGCCAAAGAGAAGCCATAATAATCGCCATCGCGGACAATGCCCTTATAGCCCAAATCAAAAAGCCGCTCGCGAAACGGTTCAATTCCGGTCAGGAGCAAGGTGCGCACTGCCGGAATGTTCAGCGAATTGCCAAGCGCCACCCGGGCGCTGACCAGCCCTTTATATCCATGGTCATAATTTTGCGGCACATAAAGCCCGCCCGCCGTTTCAAGGTTAATCGGCGCATCATTGAGCAAGGAGGCGGCGGTCAAATAGCGCCGTTCTATGGCCAGCCCGTAAAGATGCGGCTTCAGGGTAGACCCGGCTTGGCGCTGCGCCCGCACGCCGTCGACAAAGGGCGAGCGCGAGGTGCTCTCATTTGAGCCTACCCATGCCAGTATATTGCCGCTGGCGTTTTCCACCACCAGCACCGCGCCGTCGCGGACATTGCGATGGGCCAATTGTGCCAATTGTCTGGCCAGCGCGTCTTTGGCAAAGCGCTGGATTTGCCCATCCAGTGTGGTGCGCAGATTGCCGCTGTCTTCGCCCAATAAACGCGCTGCCAGATGCGGGGCCAGTTGGGGAAAGAGCGCGGCAGTTTGCGGCGGTATTTCGGCCCTCGCTACTATAGTCTCCAGTGCCTTTAGCGGCCCGTCGCAGGTGCTGGCCGGGCTTTGCAGGGAAACCAGCGCACACAAGCGCGCTTGCAGGCGTTCCCGCCCGGCATTGGGGGCTGGCAGCAGTGCGGCGAGGGCCAAGCTTTCTTCTGCGGTCAGCCCATTGGGAGCTTTGCCTAACAACACATTAGCGGCGGCGGTTACGCCCTCAATCTCGCCGCGAAAGCTCAGTAAATTAAGATAAGTTTCGAGGATTTGTGCCTTGTTCCATTGGTGCTCGACCGCATTGGCCAAGCGCGCCTGACGCACTTTGTCGCGCCAGGAATGGCGGGCAAATTTGTGCCCGCTGCGGGCCTTGATCAGGCTGGCCACTTGCATGGTGATGGTGCTGGCCCCGCGCAACGGTTTGCCGCGAGCATTGCTCCACGCGGCGCCGGCGATGCCATGCCAATCCACGCCCTTATGGCGATAAAACCTCTTGTCTTCGGCGGCAATGATGGCGTTTTGCAAGGCTGGGGATATGGCGTCCAGCGTGGTCCATCCGGCCCGGCGCATGGAAAAATCGGTACGGCGCACATGCACAATCTCTCCATGGCGGTCCAGCAAGGCCGATTGCGACGGTTGCCAGCTTTGCCGTATTTGCGCGTAGTCCGGTGCGGGGCCAGGAGCAGTCCATAGCGCCGCCCAAAGGACCAGAACAAGCAAGGCCCCCAACGGCAAAGCCGACCATAAAATCCGCCGGTTAATCCTCATGAGCTCATTGGGCCTGCGCGCCAACACTTAGGGGTGCAATCGGTACCTCGCCAAACATTTCCGGCGCATACATGGCTTCGACCCGCGTTGGCGGTAAGTTGAAATCGCCCTTGGTGTTTAGCCGCAAAGTATATTCCAAAGTGAATTTGCCTTTGGGGACATAGCGGTAAAACGCCTGATAGGAGGCAAAGCGGCGTTCTTCATATACCGGCCAAGCGCGCCCGGTATTGCTTTCGCCATTGGTTAGCAGATCTGAATCGCCGCCAAGACCACCACCGAGAATTTGCGCACCCGCCGGGATCGGGTCGTCTACCGCCACCCATGTCATGTCGGATTGTGCGTCAACTTCCAGCTTTACCCGCAACACATCGCCAATACTCCACGTACCGGGTTTTGCCTGACTGATGGCTTCGACGCTGCGGGTAATGGCATAGCCGGTGGAAAGCGGTTCGCGCAGGGGAATGGCGGCTTTGGCGGTAATGAACGCCCATGGTGCGCCCGCGCCCTGATGCGAGACGCTTAAATTTTGCTGGCCATCGCCCCATGCGAGGGTTGGGAAATCCAACGCGGTGTCCTGTCCCCATTGCAAGGATTGGGTTTTTTGGCCCATTTGCGTGGTGCTTTGGCCGCCAACCTTGTCTTTTTCAAACGCCGCCGAGAATTGCCGCATGGCTAAAGTGCCCCACGCATTGCCGGTGGTGGTGCGCCAATGGGCATTGGTCTGGCGACTAAGAAGCCCGCGCGCCATACGCGCCATGTCGGCGCGCCACAACGGCGCATCTTTTAAGCTAATCAAGGCGCGGGCGGCATTGGTGTCCGCAGAAATCATCAACCACCATAAATCGTCCTGACGTTCGGTGGAGAAACCCATATGGGTGCCTTGAAAATTAAGCCGTGAGCGCAAGATTTGTTTGGCATTGGCAATGCCGCTTTGGCGCAGCGGGATGCCGCTGACCCGGCGCAAAATATTCATCCAGTCCAGCACCGCCGAGGTCGGCAGTAAATTGGGATCAAAAGACAGGCTGGTCAGCATTTGCTCATCGGCCATGTCATAGCGCGACAAAGCGGCAATGGCGGCTAATTTACGCAAGGTCAGGTCGGCAGTGTCCAGCGGCGAACCACGGCGAATGCGTCCCTGTACAAAAGCGGTAAGGCCATCGAGCATTTGGTCGCGCTGGCTTTGCGGAATTTCCAAACCGGCTTCGTCGGTAATCGACAACACATAGGCGGTCAAAGTATCGCTGCCGGAGAGGAAATCAGACGGCCAGTATTTCACCAGCCCGTCACTATCCATAAAGCTGGGCAAAGCCAACGCCGTCTGCCGCCACAGTTCTTCATCTTCCAAGGCTACGGCCCTCGATGTGCGTTGTTCGAAACAACGGTAGGGGTAGCGCGCCATATAGTCTTTAACGCCTTGCAAGCCGTCGCCGAGGCTGGCTTGCAGACGCACATCCACGCCGCCGCGCCCGGGTATGGCGTCGCTTGGCCGGGCGGTGGCCATGGCCAATGGCGCGGTGATTTGCCTAATGGTCGATTGGAATACGCGCACCGGAATGGAGGGTTCAACCCTTTGGCTGACCTGCAGGGAATCTGTGGCCCCATTTGCGTCGTCGCTTTTCTCCTGTACCCCGATTTGCCAATCAAGACTGGCCACATCATAGGGCACTAATACGTCCCAATTTACCGTGCGCGCTTCCCCGGCAGGAATGGTGATCTCGCGTTCATTTAACGGCCCCAGCCCGGCAACCGTGCCGCCGACCAAGACGGTCATTTCACGTTTGGCAGCGTTTCTCACGGTAAAGGCGGCATCGAAACGGTCATTCTCGCGTACCACTTTGGGCAGGCCAGCGAGGAGCTGCAAATCCTGCGTAGTGGTTATGGTGCTCATGCCGGTGCCAAACAGGTCCAACCCGCTTTGGGCTATGGCCACCACGCGAAAGGCGCTAAGGGAATCATTGAGAGCGAATTTGACCTGCGCTTGGCCATTTTCATCCAGTTTAACGCGGCCTTTCCACAACAAGCCGGTGTCGAACAATTGGCGCGCATCCTGTCGACCGCCGCCGCCGCCATGGGCGACCGCTTTGCGGCCAAAATGGCGTTTGCCGACCACTTGCATTTGCGCGGTCGAGGTCAGCACGTCGAGGCCTCGCTCGTCCATCATCGCCTTGAGCAAATCCCACGAGGTGTTGGGGGCCAATTGCAATAAGGCCTCATCAACCACGGCAATGGCAATTTCCGCATTTTTCGGCAAAGCTTCACCATTGGCGCGGGCGATTTTTATGTCGGCGGTTGCCTGTTCGCGAATGCGATAGATGGATTTGTCCAACGCCACATCAACATCGAGGCGGTGTTGCGCCCAGCCCACGCGCATATTGGCAATGCCCAAGCGGTATGCCGGTTTGGCAAGGTCAATCAATGCGGTTTCCTTGCCACCATCACGCGACAACCATGATAAATCATGTTTGCGGGCAAAGTCGGAAAGCCAGCTTTGCCACGTGGCAACCCGGCCGCGCACCGCCATCACCGAGACATAGACATTGGGCGCATAGCCGCCTTTGACCGGGACTTTGATGATCGGGGTTTTGCCGCTAATTTTGGTGACAAAACTGTCGATTATGCCTTCGCGTTCAATGACAACCAAAGCGGTGGCGCTGCGAAACGGGCTGCGAACCTGCACTTTGGCAATGTCGCCGCCATCATATTCGGTGTTTTCGATCAGCAAATCCATGCGGTCGCCGTCTTGCGCGGAAAACCACCAATCATCCTTGCCAGCCACCCAAATACTGGTGGTGGCATTGGCTTCGCGGCCCTCATCATCAACGAGGCTGGCCTGCAAGATGAGTTCACCGGATTGGCCGGGGGCCAGGGTGCAGGTGAATTTACCGTCGCTTCTGGCCTTGCCCGAACAACCAATATCCAAGGCTTCAATGCGGGTTGAGGACTCGTAGGAATAAAATCCGCCAATTAACCGTTTGCGATAGGAATAGGTTTTGCGCGCATAGGCTTTGACGCTGATCGCCGTGTTTGGGGCAGGGCTGCCGTCCACATTCAGGGCTATGGCATGGAGTTTGAGATTGTCGGCACTGGCGGCCCAGCCTTCGGTCTTGATGCCGACGGCTTTGGCGGCAGGCCACAAATCAAATCTGGCGGCCTTGGTGAGGATCTGCCCATTGGCGTCGGGGTATTCCAACTCAGTGGTCAACTGGCTATGAGTTTTGACGACTGGCAGGCCGACAATGCTCAATCTTTTGGCCCCTTCATCGTCCAGTGTTGCCGGAATTAGCCCGGTTTTTATTTGCTGGCTTTGATCTTGGCCGCGACCATTGGACCCGCTTTGTGGATCGAGGGATTCGGCGGCAAAGCGGTAATCCGTATAGTTTTTAAACCGCGCGGGGACAGCGCGAACCAAGGTGCGCACTTTGACCCGCAGGCCTGAAGCGCCGCCGCCGGAGAGATAACGCACCATAAGGTCGAGCGGCATTTCGCCGGCGTTAATCAGTGGCTCGGTCGGTCCTTGGACAATCGCTTCCATGGTGGGCAGGCGAAATTCTTCAACCCGAAAACTGCCACTGCTTTCCCATGAATCGCCTTGAATAATACTGACCGAATAGACCCCCAAGCGCGCATCTTTGGGGATGGTGAAAGTGTTGAGCGCGCTGCCATTGGCGTCAAATTCAACCGGCAAGTCATATTCCTGCCCGCTGGCATCATGACTGATGTGGATTTTAGCAGCCTTGGTGAATGTCGGCGGCAAAGCGAAGCCATTCGCGGTATGGCGACGCAGATAATGCTTCATGCTTACGGTTTCACCGGCGCGTAAGAGTGTGCGGTCAAAAACCGTATGGGCAATATTGGCCCGCCATTCACCGCCCATGGACAGATCAAAATCATAAGGCGCAATGCCGTCTGTCCACTCGCTTAAGGTGAAGCTGAAATCATCGCCTTTGGCGGCGCTAACCACCAGCGGGTGGTTGTTTTCATTATAGCAACTGCCCCAGCTTGAGGGTGCATTCAACTTGGTTTCGACTCTGGCGGTGCCATCGGCGGCGGTGGTGCCATTCCATAAAACCTGCTTGGTGCAGGTGTCGCCAATGGCGATGTCGGCATTGGCGACAGGTTTGGCGCTGTCCAGTGCCGTTACCCAGATGAGGGAGGATTCGCGGCCCCACATAAAGTGCACCACCATATTGGTGACCAAAGCGGTGGTTGCCACATAACGCGGCGCGTCGCGGCCCAACAGCGCCGCCCCCAGAGACCGGCTTTGCAATTCCACGGCATAAAAGCCGGGGTTTTTTAACGGTATGCCAATGACTTCAAAGGCTTTTTCGCCTTCCGGGCGCGGTACATCAAGGCGCTGAACTTCGGTGTTTTCATCAAAAATGGAGGTGGAACCCGTATCATTGCGATAAACTTCCTTGCCAGTTCCATCATCGACCCATTCGCCGCGCCATTGTCCGGTGGTCTTGGCCTTTTCCATCCAGTCGAGCATGGCGAAAACGTCTTGGGCGCGGTGCACGCGCGCCGGAATATCGCCATCTATATTGTCAGTTTTTGGGCTTTGGCTGAGGCTGGCGGCGAGGCTGGGTTCAACATTGCGCACCGTGACCGGCAAAACCGCACCGGCATGGTCTTCAATAATGCCAAATTCACTGGCGAATTTAATCAGCGGCGGAAATTCATCCGTGCGCACATCAAGCGGAAAGCGTGTGGCGTTTTGCAAGGCGCGTCCTGCATCATCGACCATATTTGGTGGTAATTGCACGGTGAAGGATGCGTTGGGCGCAAATGGCGGTTTGAAGGTTATATTTCGGGTGGTTGGCGGCGCGTCATCGGCAAAATCGGGGCTTAAACTTTGGCCGTCCGCCCCCTTCAGCACAATAGCTTTGGCCAGTTCGGTGGGGATGGCGGCGCTAAAATTAAGGCGCATATCCATCATTGGCAGGCACGGCGCTTCGGCATTGGTGCGCTGGCAACTAAATTGCGCGGTAAAGGCCGGGCGGGTGCGAAAATTCAACGCCTGATCGCGCGTGGTGGCAATGCCCGAGGGGGCGGCGATGCCGGTGCCCCAAATCAGCGACATTTTGGTGGCGGCGGGCAAAGTGCGTTGGCATTTTAGCGCGGTAATGGCATCTTCATCAGCAGGATTGGGGGCAGGGTTGGAGCTGTCACTATTGCGCACTAAGCGCCGGTAATTATAGCCCATGGTGCGCGCTGAAACCAGTACGGCCTCGCGCTCATTGCCGGTTAAGACGGTAACCGGGATTTGCTCGCCAATGCCCTCAACGGCGCAATAGGCGTATTGGCTGACAGAGGCTGCCTCTGCCGGGGCATCCAGACCCAAAAGGAATATTTGATCTTCATCAATGGCCCGGAAACCTTCATAGGGCACGGTTTCGCGTACAGAGGGGCCGCCAGTATTGAAATTATAGGCTCTTTTGCCGATTATGAGCGTGCCATCCAGCGCCTTTATGCCCGGTTTTAGAGTAAGAGTGCATTGCAGGCCGCCTTGCAAATCGGCATCAAAATCATAGACCCAATTGCGGTTATCGGCCCATCGGCCATCGCCATCGGCGGCGCAATCAATCTCGAACGGGCTTTGCTGGCGCGGATCGCCCAGACTGGTCATCGGGGCTGAAAACCGCACGGCAATCTGGCGCACATCCTTTACGGTGCCCTGCGGCGAGAACACTTCGACTTTGGCGTCGGCAGCCATTGCCATCGTGGCCATGGTGCTTAAAACTGCCGCGCCGACCATTGATTTTATCCGGCTTTGCCAATCAAGTTGGTTTTGCAAATTAATGCGCATATCTGTCCCCTTTTCCCCAGCACGACCATCTTTGGCGCACATATTGTCCAGATTGTGCGCAAGAGAAGGTAATTTTGATCGTCCTTTGTGATCTTAACATCTTTCATAGCGTCGATCACGGGGGTATCTTGAGACTCAAGGATAATAATTCGTCGCCGTAAAATGACGAGAAATACGCGCCATACCCTGACGCATCGGAAGCTCAATAGCCAAGGTCAAAGCATTATGAATCAAGAGTTTTACCAGCATTTACGCGACGAATTGCAGGCCATTGACGAGGCCGGACTGACCAAAGCCGAGCGTAGTATTACCTCCCCTCAGGGACCAGAAATTGACGTGGCGGTGGGGGAAAGTTCAAAACACGTGCTTAACTTTTGCGCCAACAACTATCTTGGCCTCGCCGATTCGCCGCTCTTGGTGCAGGCGGCGAAGGCCGCGTTGGATCGCGATGGGTTTGGCATGGCTTCGGTACGCTTTATTTGCGGCACCCAAAGCATTCACGGCGTGCTCGAAGCGGCATTGAGCAAATTTTTTGGCAAGGAAGACAGCCTGCTTTATGTGGCTTGTTTCGATGCCAATGGTGGCCTGTTTGAGCCGCTTTTTGGCGCTGAGGATGCGATTATCTCCGACTCGCTCAACCATGCGTCGATTATTGATGGCGTGCGCTTGTGCAAGGCCAAGCGTTTTCGCTATGCCAATAATGACATGCAGGATTTGGAGGCGCAGCTTAAGGCCGCCAATGCCGCTGGCGCGCGCCATAAAATCATTGCCACCGATGGGGTGTTTTCCATGGACGGCATTATCGCAAACCTAAAAGGCATTTGCGATCTGGCCGATCAGTATGGCGCGTTGGTCATGGTTGATGACAGCCATGCCACCGGCTTTATGGGTGCCAATGGTCGCGGCACGCCGGAATTTTGCGGGGTTGAGGATCGCGTGGACATTCTCACCGGCACTTTTGGCAAGGCGCTTGGCGGCGCGGCGGGCGGTTATGTCTCTGGGCGCAAAGAGGTGCTCGATATGTTGCGCCAACGCTCGCGGCCATACTTGTTCTCCAATGCCTTGCCACCAATGCTGTGTGCGGCCGGCATAAAGGCGCTGGAAATGGTGCGTGATGGCGCGGCTTTGCGGGCGCAATTATTTGCCAATGCGCGACATTTTCGGAAACGCATGGCCAAAGCCGGTTTTGATCTGGTGCCCGGCGAACACCCGATAATCCCGGTAATGCTGGGCGATGCACGTCTGGCGCAGGATATGGCGGCGATGATGCTCGATGAGGGGGTGTATGTCACCGGGTTTTCCTTCCCCGTAGTGCCCAAAGGGTTGGCGCGCATCCGCACGCAAATGTCGGCGGCGCACACCACCGAGCAGATTGATTTTGCCGTGGACGCTTTTGTGCGGGTTGGTCGAAAATTGGGAGTGGTCACATGAAAGCGCTGGTAAAGGCCCGGCCGGAGCCGGGCATTTGGATGCAGGACATGCCAATGCCGGATTTAGGCATTGATGATGTGCTTATCCGTATCAAAAAAACCGCCATTTGCGGCACCGATATCCATATTTACAATTGGGATGAGTGGTCACAGGAGAATGTGCCGGTGCCGCTGATTACCGGCCATGAATTTATGGGCGAAATTGTCGAGTTGGGCAAAAATGTCACCCGGCACCGGCCGGGCCTGCGGGTTTCCGGCGAGGGGCATGTGGTTGGCGATCGCAGCCGCGCGGCGCGCGAAGGCAAATGGCACCTTTCACCCGATACCAAAGGTGTTGGCGTTAATCGCGCCGGGGCATTTGCCGAATATCTGGTGATCCCGGCATTTAACGTGGTGCCATTGCCCGAACATGTTAGCGATGATGAGGGCGCGATATTGGACCCGCTGGGCAATGCCACCCATGCGGCATTAAGCTTTGATCTGGTTGGTGAAGACGTGTTGATCACCGGCGCTGGCCCAATCGGGGCTATGGCCGGGGCAATTGCCCGCCATGCCGGGGCGCGCCATGTGGTGATTACCGACATTAACCCGGACCGCTTGAAGCTGGCGGGGGATTTGGCCGATGTGCGCCCGGTCAATGTGATGAAGGAAGATTTGCGCGATGTCATGGCCGAACTTGGCATGAAAGAAGGTTTTGATGTGGGGCTGGAAATGTCTGGCGCTGGCCCGGCGTTTACGCAAATGGTTGATACCATGGTTATGGGCGGCAAAATTGCCTTATTGGGTATTCCGGCGGGCGAAACCTCGGTGCGCTGGTCAATTGTGATCGGCAAGGCCCTGACCATTCAGGCGGTTTATGGTCGGCGCATGTTTGAAACCTGGTATAAAATGCTGGCCATGCTTGGCTCTGGCCTCAATGTTAAGCCGATCATCACTCACCATTATGGCGTCGATGATTTTCAAGCCGGGTTTGATACCATGCGCGCGGGAAAGAGTGGCAAGGTGATACTGGATTGGGAATAGGGAGTATTTGCCCGCCCCATTATGTTTGAATGCTAATGTTATATAAAAACTTATTTGCAAATAGTTTTTTGAAAAATTAAAGCATAAAGCAATTACTCATTCGTTTATTCGCACTGCTTCCGTTGTGACAGATGGACAAATGTATAAAAATAGTTTATAACCGTATTTGTTTATAAATTTCAATTTAAGGAAACCTAAATGATAGAATCAATATTTACTTCATCGATATTAGTCCTTCCTGTCTTTGCTTTAGGGCTAATTGTAACTTTGGCAATTTTGTTCCGCCGCGTTGTGAAAACCAACATGGTGCATATCGTCCAAAGCCGTCGCAAAACAACGCCATTTGGTGCCGGGCAGAAGTCTGGCAACGTCTATTATCGCTGGCCGTCCTGGGTCCCGTTTTTTGGGATAACGGTTATTGAGCTTCCGGTCAGCAATTTTGACTTGTCGCTGGAAAGCTATGAGGCCTATGACAAGGACCGCGTTCCTTTTGTTGTTGATGTTGTTGCGTTTTTTCGAATCAATGACACGGCGAGTGCCGCACAGCGTGTGGAAAACATTCAGGAATTAGAGAATCAGCTATTGCAAATTATTCAAGGTGCGGTCCGGAAAATCCTTGCCGGATCAGACATTGACACCATCATGCTTGAGCGGGCGCAATTCGGCACCCAATTTACCGATGAGGTCAGCGGGCAACTGACGGAATGGGGTGTTGAGCCGGTTAAAGCCATGGAACTTATGGATATCCGCGACAGTAGCGATAGTCAGGTGATCCATAACATTATGGCCAAAAAGAAATCTCATATCGAGATGGAAAGCCGTGTGGAAGTCGCTAATAACCACAAAGAAGCGGAAACCGCCGAAATTGATGCCCGAAGAGCGGTAGATATACGCAAGCAGGAAGCGGAACAGGTGGTTGGTGAACGTACCGCTGAAAAAGATAAAGCCGTGGGTATTGCCGATGAACAGGCGCGCCAGGAAATATTGACGCAAGAGCGCGAAACTCGTGAGCGTGACATGAAAGTGAAGCGTGTTGAGCAGGTCAATCAAGCCGAAATCACCAGAGATGAGCAAATCGTCGCGGCTGAACAAGAGCAAAAAACCACGGTGATTATTGCCGAAGGCGAGCTCGAAGCACAACGCCGGGAGGCTGCCGGCATTGAGGCGGTGGGCCTTGCCAAAGCTGAAGCCGAAAAGGCAATGCAATTAGCGCCGGTGAAGGCTCAGATCGAGCTTGCAAAAGAAATTGGCACTAATGAAGGCTATCAACAATATCTCGCCATCATCGAGTCGGTGAAAGGCTATATTGAAGTTGGTGGCAAACAGGCAGAAGCGTTAGAAAATGCCGATGTTAAGGTGATCGCCAATACCGGTAATCCTACCGAAGGCATGACCGGTGCCATGAATTTGTTCTCCTCAAAGGGTGGAACCGACATTGCCGCCATGGTTGAGGCTTTTGCTCAAAGCCCACTTGGTTCCGATATTCTTTCTCAGTTTATTTCTGCAAAAGCGGAAGAGAATAAGGATTTGCCGATTGCTGGCGGCTCACCTGATGATGGCCAAAGTGGCTAATAGCACGGCTGTGGCGTTTAGGGGTTTCCCGCCGGGTTTGATGCCAAGCCCGGTGGGGAAAGTGGGAAGGTGATGCTGAGCCGGGGGTGAAGGGGGCTTGGCGAAGTCAATACACAGTTGCGCGAAGGAGATCTGTAACATCTACCACGCTTGGTATATCCCAGACTTTATCCTTGAGTAAAAAGATATGGCTATTTGTGTGACGTGAGAAATAGGAGTGTTGTTCGATTACTTTGTGTGGAATTAAAGCTGCGCGTAAAACGCTATAATTTTTGTCGAAAAGTACCCCGGCAAGAGTGTCGAATGGTTTTTGATCTAGATTACGAATGGCAGATAATTGCCGAGATGTTTTATCTTGTGAAAGGCGGCGGCCCTTTATCTGAAAATGTTTTCCAACACGATCTGTTGCGTCATAGCCTTTTGCTGAATTTGGCGCAATTGTCCACTTGAATGCGGTGCAGAATAGGTGTTCTGCCAAGTCACCAGTTGGGTTGTTTTCTGTTCGTAAAATGCCTCGCTCGCGCAACTCCTCCGTTATATTGGTAAAGCGACATAGTAGTTCACTGACAGTTAGCTTTTTTAAATCGACCAATAGATATCCTTTACTTTATTAAGCATGTTTTATTGCACGGTTTATCTGGGTAATCCAGTCGGGGGGTGTCACCCCGGAGGCCGTGAGACTATCCGGGGCCTATGTGGATCCCGGATTAAATCCGGGATGACACGACTATTAGGGATGACACCAACATTCGGGCTGGCACCAACACCCAAGATGAAGCGAACATCCGAGATGGCACCAACACCCGGACGGTACAACATAAAGGCTTGCAGCCTGTCCCGGATGACGCGGCATTCATTGGTTGGAGCGTTTGTGGGATGACACGGCCAGATATTTGGGTCCATATTATCCAAAAAAACCTCGGAGAAAAAATGACCACCAAAAAACAACAACTTTTCGACGCTGCCAAATCGGTGCGCGATAATGCCCATGCGCCGTATTCGAAATACCATGTCGGGGCGGCATTGCTGGCTGATGACGGGGCGGTTTACGCCGGGGCTAATGTGGAAAATGCCTCTTATCCGGAAGGGTGGTGCGCCGAAACTTCGGCCATTGCCGGGCTTGTTGCCGCGGGCGCAAAGCGGATCACCGAAGTGTGTGTGGTGACAAAAAGTAATCCGCCGGGAACGCCGTGTGGCGGTTGTCGCCAGCGGCTTGCCGAATTTGCCGAAGCGGATACGCCGGTGCATATTGCCAATCTGGATGGTGTTGTGCGGACCTGGCGTATGGACGAATTGCTGCCGGGCGCATTCAAACTCAAGGGGCTAGACGTGTCATGATCAGTACAGAAGTGAAGAAAGCTGCCGAATATGTGCGCGAGCGTATTGGCGAGCAAAAACGGCTTGCCATTGTGTTGGGCTCTGGCCTTGGCGGTCTTGCCGATGCATTGCAGGACACGATCAGCATTCCCTACACAGAAATTCCGGGCTTTCCAATTTCCGGCGTTGCCTCCCATGCGGGTGCTTTGTTGGCCGGGCATATAGACGGCGCGCCGCTTCTGTTGCTGGCGGGCCGCGCGCATTATTATGAACATGGCAATGCTCGCGCTATGGCCGTGCCGATCCAGACCTTGAAAGAGTTGGGCGTGGAAACGCTTATTTTGACCAATGCGGCGGGCAGTTTGCGCAAGGACGTGCCACCGGGGGCGGCGTCTTTGATTACCGACCATATCAATTTCTCCGGACTTAATCCGCTGATTGGCGCCGAGGGCAATGAGCGCTTTGTTGATCTGGGTAATGCCTATGATCTGGAATTGCGCGACCGTATTCGTGCCGCCGCCAAAGCTTCCGACGCGGTGCTGCATGAAGGGGTTTATGTGTGGTTTTCGGGGCCGAGTTTTGAAACTCCGGCAGAAATTCGCGCCACCAGAGTGTTGGGCGGCGATCTGGTCGGCATGTCGACCGTGCCCGAAGTTATTCTGGCGCGCCATCAGGGCTTGCGGGTTGGCGGGGTATCGCTGGTGACCAATTATGGCGCGGGTATGGAAAGCGAAGTCTTGAGCCATGCGATGACCATGGAAGTCGCCGCGCAGGGTGCTGAGAATATGATGAAGCTGTTCCGGGCGATTATTGCAGATTTGAACACCAATCCACTTTAGCGAAATAACTTGACCATTCGGTCAGGTTTGGGGTATTCGCCGCGGTTCAAATATGTCATGATGCCCTTATCAGAATGTCATGAGCAGGCTACAGGAAAAGAGAATATCCCCATGGGTGCTGAAATACACCATTTAGCAACAAACCAGCGCAATCCCGGTGTTGCTTACCATCCTGAATGGGTAGAGAGCATACGGGTTAACCGCTCGGCGGTTGAACGGCGCATATCCACCCTTGCCGCACGGCGCACCGTGAAAAAGCAATGGCAGGCCGCCTGGCTGCTGAAAGCCATATCCTTAATCGACCTGACGACCCTGTCTGGCGACGATACGCCGGGACGGGTGAAACGCCTGTGCGCTAAAGCGCGCCAACCCGTGCGCGAGGATGTGTTGGCCGCACTTGGCATGCAAAATGCCGGTCTGAAAACCGGCGCGGTATGCGTTTATCACGAAATGGTTCCGGTCGCCGTCAAGGCGCTGGAAGGCACGGGCATGCCTGTCGCCGCCGTGTCTACCGGTTTTCCCGCCGGATTGTCGCCATTGGAAACCCGCTTGGCGGAAATTCGTGCTTCGGTTGCCGCCGGGGCCATGGAAATTGATATCGTTATTAGTCGCCGCTATGTGCTGACTGCCGATTGGAAAGCGCTTTACGATGAAGTGGCCGCCTATCGCGAAGCGTGCGGCGAGGCTCATTTGAAGGCAATTCTGGCCACTGGCCAGCTTGGCTCGATGACCAAAATCGCCAAAGCCTCGATGATTTGCATGATGGCTGGGGCCGATTTTATCAAAACCTCTACCGGCATGGAAGCGGTCAACGCTACGCAGCCGGTGAGCCTGATCATGTTGCGCATGATCCGCGAATATTACCAGAAAACCGGCTATAAAATTGGCTTTAAGCCCGCTGGCGGGATTTCCACCGCCAAAGTGGCCTTGCAATATTTGGTGCTGGTCAAAGAAGAATTAGGCGATGAATGGTTGCAGCCGCATTTGCTGCGCTTTGGTGCCTCCAGCCTGCTGGGCGATATTGAACGCCAGCTCGAACATTACGTTACCGGTCGCTATAGCGCCGCCAACCGCCATCCGATGGGATAGATTATGAGCGTTGCTGAAATATTTGACACGATGAATTATGGGCCAGCACCAGAAGACGCCTCCTATGTGCATGATTGGCTGAAGGCCCACAAAAGTGGGTTTTGCCATTTTATCAATGGCGAATGGGTGAAGCCGTCGAAAAAAAGTTATTTTGACGATATTAATCCGGCTAATGGCGAAGTGTTGGCCAAGATTGCCGATGGCTCCAAAAGTGATGTGGATGCTGCGGTGGCGGCGGCTGGGGCCGCGCACCCGGCATGGGCGGCACTTAGCGGTCACCAACGCGCGCGCTATTTGTATGCGCTGGCACGATTAATCCAGAAAAACAGCCGGTTTTTGGCGGTGCTGGAAAGCCTTGATAATGGCAAAACCCTGCGCGAAACTCGCGATATCGATATTCCGCTGGCGGCGCGGCATTTTTATTACCATGCCGGTTGGGCGCAATTGCAGGACCAGGAATTGCCCGACTATGGGCCGCTTGGTGTTGTTGGCCAGATCATCCCATGGAATTTCCCGTTTTTAATGTTGTCGTGGAAAATTGCACCGGCTTTGGCGGCAGGCAATTGCGTGGTGCTGAAACCGGCGGAATTTACCTCGCTGACCGCGCTTTTCTTCGCTCAATTGTGTGAAGAGGCCGGGCTACCCGCTGGCGTGGTCAATATTATCACCGGCGCGGGCGAAACCGGCGCGGCTTTGGTTGCCCATGAAGATGTGGCTAAAATCGCGTTTACCGGTTCCACGAGCGTAGGGCGTATTATTCGAGAAACAACAGCAGGTTCCGGCAAAAAGCTAACCTTGGAGTTGGGCGGTAAATCGCCATTCATTGTTTTCGAAGATGCCGATCTCGACAGTGCCGTTGAGGGCCTTGTTGATGCCATCTGGTTTAATCAGGGGCAGGTCTGTTGCGCCGGGTCGCGACTATTGGTTGAAGAAGGCGTCGCTGACGTTCTGATCGCCAAAATCAAGGAACGCCTGTCGCATTTTCGCATTGGCGATCCGCTGGATAAGGCCATGGATATGGGGGCGATTATCGACCCCACCCAGCGCGATACGATCGACAAATTGGTGCAGCAAGGCGTCGCCGAGGGTGCCGAGCTTTGGCAACCAGACGTGCCAATGCCCAAAGAAGGGTGTTTTTATCCGCCAACGCTGCTGACCAATGTCAGCCCCGCCAATGTCGCGGTGCGCGAAGAGATATTCGGTCCGGTCTTGACGGTGATGAGCTTTCGTACCCTCGATGATGCGGTGGCACTGGCCAATAATTCGCGTTATGGGCTGGCCAGCTCGATCTGGTCGGAAAACATTAATCGCGCGCTGGAAGTGTCGGCGCAGATCAAGGCCGGTGTGGTCTGGGTCAATACCGCCAACCAGTTTGATGCCGCGTGCGGCTTTGGGGGCTATCGCGAATCCGGTTTTGGCCGCGAAGGTGGTCGCGAGGGCATGTTTGAATATCTCAAACCGCGCTATGATTGGGCGGCCAAAGGCGAAGTGGTCATTGCCCCGCCAACACCCGCTGGCAAGCCCGAAATTGCCGCTTTTGGTGCCGTCGATCGCACGCCAAAAAACTATGTTGGCGGTAAGCAGGCGCGCCCGGACGGCGGCAATACCGTGCCGATACTCAACCATAAGGGCGAAATTGCCGGCCGGGTTGGGCAAGGCAATCGCAAAGACATTCGCAATGCCGTCGAAGCCGCGTTTAAAAATTCATGCTGGGCTAAAGCCACCGCCTATAACCGGGCGCAGATCCTTTATTACATCGCTGAAAACTTAAGCGTTCGCAGTGACGAATTTGTCGCTCGCCTGCGTGACCTTACCGGGCAAAGCAAGCAAAAAGCCGAGGCCGAGGTTGAAGCCTCAATCAGCCGCCTGTTCTCTTATGGTGCCTGGGCCGATAAATATGACGGGCAGGTACATACACCGCCCGTGCGCAATGTGGCGTTGGCGGTTAAAGAACCCATTGGCATTATTGGTGCGGTTTGCCCCGATACCATGCCGCTTTTGAGCTTTATCTCCTTAATGGCCCCGATTATCGGGACCGGCAATCGCGCGGTATTGATCCCGTCCGAGCGCTATGCGCTGCTGGCCACCGATTTTTACCAGATTCTGGAAACCTCTGACCTGCCCGCGGGCGTGGTCAATATTGTCACTGGTGCCCGCGATGAGATGGCCAAAACGCTGGCCGAGCACGATCAATTGGACGCGCTTTGGTATCATGGTTCCGCGCAAGGCGCGGCCATGGTTGAACGCCTGTCGATTGGTAATTTGAAACGCACCTGGGTCAATCATGGCAAAGCCCGCGACTGGGTGGACACCAAGACCGGTGAAGGCCGCCGTTTCTTGCGCGAAGCCACGCAGGTCAAAAACATTTGGTTGCCTTACGGCGATTAGGATAAATCATGTTGGTACCCCAAGAACTCATCCGCGCTAAGCGCGATGGCGAAACACTGCGCGCTGAAGATATTGCAAAATTTGCTGCTGGCATTGGCGATAATTCCATTTCCGAGGGCCAGATTGCGGCCTTTGCCATGGCAGTATTTTTCAATGGTATGAGCCGCGATGAATGTGTGGCGCTGACCTGCGCTATGCGCGATTCAGGCATGGTGATGGATTGGCAAAAAGCGGGCATTACCAGGCCGGTTTTGGACAAACATTCCACCGGCGGCGTTGGCGATAATGTCTCGCTCATGTTGGGGCCAATGGTCGCGGCGGCGGGCGGTGCGGTGCCGATGATTTCCGGGCGCGGCCTTGGCCATACCGGTGGCACGCTCGATAAGTTCGAATCCATACTCGGCTATCAGGCCATGCCCGATCAGGACACTTTTATCGCGGTGGTCAAAGAGGTTGGCTGCGCCATTATTGGCCAAACCGCGGCTTTGGCCCCGGCAGACCAGCGTTTTTACGCCACCCGCGATGTTACGGCTACGGTGGAATCGGTACCGCTGATCACCGCCAGCATATTATCCAAAAAACTGGCAGAAGGCCTAGATGGTCTGGTGTTGGACGTTAAATGCGGCAATGGAGCATTTGCATCTGACGAAAAATTCGCACGCGACTTGGCCACCAGCCTTGTCGGCGTTGCCAATGGCGCCGGGGTGCGCACCAGCGCTATCCTCACCGACATGAATGAGCCATTGGCCAGTGCCGCGGGCAATGCGGTTGAAGTGGTCAATGCGGTAAAATTCCTTACCGGAGAAGCGCGCGATCCGCGCCTTGAAGAGGCGACACTTGTGCTGGTCGCCGAGATGCTGGTTTTGGGCGGTCTTGCTGCCAATCAAGACGCCGGTCTGGCAAAGGCGCGTCTGGTGCTGGATGATGGCAGCGCCGCAGACGTTTTTGGCCACATGGTTAGCGCCCTTGGTGGCCCCACCGATTTTGTCGAGCGTTATGCCAACTATCTGCCCAAAGCCCCGGTGGTCATGCCGGTTTTGGCGACCAAGGCCGGAATGGTTAGCGCTATTGATGCGCGCGGCGTTGGCCTGGCGGTGATTGGCCTTGGCGGCGGTCGCACCCGCGCCGACCAAAAAATAGACCATGCGGTTGGCTTTGAGGGTTTGGCAGCCATTGGCAGCAAAGTCGCGGCGGGCGAGCCGATTGCTATGGTGCATGCGCGCCATCAAGACGACGCAAACAATGCTGCGGCAGCACTAAAAAACGTCTATACTATCGATCAGGAAATGGCGAGCGCAATACGGCCCATGGTCATTGCGCGCATTGACGGAGAGACGGTATGAGCCGGGTATTGGTATGTGAACTGGATAGTCTTGGCGTTGGCGCGTCTCATGATGCCGATAAATTTGGTGATGAAGGCGCAGACACTCTTGGCCATATTGCCGACGAATGCGCCGCGGGCCGCGCCGATAAAGACGGTGTGCGCGCCGGGCCGCTGCACATCCCCAACCTTGTCGCCCTTGGCATGGGCGCGTTAAGTCATGCCAGCACCGGACGAACCGCGCCGGGTCTTAATGGCGCATCCGAATTTACCGGCGCATGGGGCTATGCGGTGGAAACCAGCTTTGGCAAGGACACCCCCAGCGGCCATTGGGAGGCCATGGGGGCACCGGCGACGTTTGAATGGGGCTACTTCACCGACCGAACCAATAGTTTCCCCGCTGAACTTGTCGAGGCTCTGGTCGCGCAGGCGGATTTACCCGGCGTGTTGGCGAATTGCCATGCTTCCGGCACCGAAATTATCAAGGAATTTGGCGAGCAACATATGCAGTCGGGCAAGCCGATCTTGTACACCAGCGCTGATTCAGTGGTGCAGATTGCCGCCCATGAAGGCAGTTTCGGCCTTGAACGGCTTTATGAAGTTTGTCTCATCGCCAGAAAGCTGGCCGATGATTATAATGTTGGCCGGGTGATTGCGCGTCCGTTTGAGGGTTTTAACGCCGCTGATTTTACCCGCACCGTGGGCCGCCGCGATTATACCGTACCGCCGCATAAGCCGACTTTGCTGGACCGGGTCAGCGATGCCGGCCATGCGGTTATCGCGGTCGGCAAAATTTCGGACATATTCGCGGGCTCCGGCGTAACCAAGGTTATTAAGGCGTATGGCAATTCCGATATTTTTGACGCCACCTTGCAGGCCATGAGCGACGCCCCAGACAATAGCTTTGTGATGACCAATTTTGTCGATTTTGATATGCTTTATGGCCATCGTCGCGACGTAATTGGCTATGCGGCGGCATTGGAAGCGTTCGATAAGCGCCTGCCCGAATTGCAACAATGTTTGCGCCCCGATGATATGGTAATTTTAACCGCCGATCATGGTTGCGACCCGACCTTTCCCGGTTCTGACCATACCCGCGAGCATGTACCGGTATTGGCGTTTGGCCCCAAGGTCAAAGCCGGGCCTTTGGGGGAACGAAAGAGCTTTGCCGATATTGGCGAAACCGCCGCGCAATGGCTGGGCGTACAAGGCTTTGGCACCGGACAATCCTGGCTGTGAAACTGCCTCTTATTGACCTGCATTGCCATCTTGAGGGGGCAGCGTCGCCGACGCTTATTCGCGCGCTGGCGGCACGCAATGGTGTGCAATTACCGGCGGACCTGTTTAATGCCGATGGCAGCTATTTGTGGAAAGATTTCAGCCATTTTTTAGAATCTTACGACGCCGCGTGCCAAGCCATACGTAAGCCAGAAGATTTTTTTGATCTTGCTTACACGCATTTTTCGGATGCCGCGCGTCTTGGCATGATTTATGGCGAGGTGTTCATTTCCGCCGACCACGCGGCGGCCAGTGGCATTGCTTACCCAGAAATGCTGACTGCCTTGGAGGGCGGGTTTTCCAAAGCGCGGGCGCAAACCGGCGTTGAGGGGCGTTTTGTGCTTACCGCCATCCGCCATTATGGCGTTGAAAAGGCCGAGCAGACGGCGGCTCTGGCGCATGAGTTCCCGCATCCTTTGGTTACCGGCTTTGGCATAGCCGGCGACGAGGCATTTGGTCAGCCGGCGGACTTTGCCCGCGCTTTTGATGTGGCCCGTAATGCTGGTCTTGGCATCACTGTGCATGCGGGCGAAGTCTGCGGGCCGCAAAGCATTGCCGCCGCCCTCGACGCGCTTAAGCCAGCGCGCATTGGCCATGGCGTGGCGGCAATCGGCGATGCGAGCCTTGTCGCCAGATTGGCCGATGAAGGCGTGGTGTTGGAAATATGCCCCGGCTCCAATATTGCCGTGGGTGTGTATGGTGCTTACGGTCAGAGCCCATTTTTGCGGCTGCGCGATGCCGGGGTGAAGGTCAGTCTTGGGGCCGATGATCCGCCATATTTCCATACCGACATTGCTAATGAATATGCGCAGGTTCAACAGGCTTTTGATTTGAGCGCGCCGGATATGCTGGCCATTAGTAAAACCGCTATTGAGGCTGCATTTTGCGATGACGCCACCAAGGCGAAATTGCTGGAAAAACTTTAGGCCGTAAACAAAAGTGCCGTCCGGTAGGTGATAAATGCTGCCGCATAGGCCAGGGCAAACAGATAACTGACCATAAATATGGTCCATCCGCGCGAATTGGTTTCCCGGCGCACGGTGGCAATGGTCGCAAAGCATTGCGGCGCGAACACATACCATGCCAAAAATGACAAGGCGGTGGGCAGGGTCCAGGCGCTTTGCAATACTTGCGAGAGGCTATTGGCCACCTGATCTTCATTGCCCTGCAAGGCGTAAACCGTACCCATGGCGGCGACCACCACTTCGCGCGCGGCCATGCCGGGCACCAGGGCGATCACCGTTTCCAGCGAAAAGCCGATGGGGCGGAAAATCGGCTCCAACACAGAGCCAATCATGCCAGCAAAGCTGCCACGAATACCGTCTTCGCTGTTGGGAAAACTTGCCAGAAACCAAAGCGCAATGGCGACGGCAAAAATCACCGTACCGGCGCGGCGCAAAAACACCCACGAGCGTTGCCATAATGCCAATGTGAAGTCCCACAAGCCCGGCAATTTATAGGACGGTAATTCCATCAATAACGGCTGGGTTTCGCCTTTGGTGAGGGTCTTGCGCAGTACAAAGGCGATAATAACCGCACTGAAAATGCCCGCCATATAAAGCGCAAACATCACCAGACCTTGCATGTTAAATATACCCACATTCTCGCGCGGAATGAAGGCAGCAATGATCAGCGTGTAGACCGGCAGGCGCGCCGAACAGGTCATTAGCGGCGCGACCATTATGGTGGTCAAACGGTCACGTTCGCTCTCAATGGTGCGGGCCGCCATTATGCCCGGCACCGCACAGGCAAAGCTGGACAGCAAAGGAATAAACGCACGGCCATTAAGCCCGGTGCGGCGCATTAATTCGTCCATCAAAAACGCGGCACGACCCATATAACCAGAGCTTTCAAGGAGCAGAATAAAAGCAAACAGGATGATGATTTGCGGCAAAAACACCAAGACACTGCCGACACCGGCAATGACACCATCGGCCAATAAACTGCCCAGCCAATCGGGCTGTATGCCGCGAACCTGCGTGTGCAGCAGGCCAAACATCTCGTCAATAAAGTCCATCGGATAATTGGCCCAGGCATAGACCGCCTGGAACATAAAAAACAAAACTGATGCCAATATTATCGGGCCGATAAGAGGATGCAGGAAGATGCTATCCAATTGCCGGGTCAGGGTGTTCATGGCGGCTTCGCGGACAATTACTTTATTGGCGAGACTGCGGGCGTCGCGCTGCATGGTTTTTAGCGTACCGGCGGTGATTTCCTTCCGGGGCTGGTTCGCGCTTACTGCCGCGTCTTCCAAGAGCGCATCGACGCTTTGCATTAGTGCTTCGCGACCGGCTTTGCGCGCCGCATTGCACGGGATGACCGGCATGTCCAAGGCGTTTTCGAGCGCGGCAATGTCGATCTCCATGCCGTCGCGTTTGGCCAAATCCATCATGTTGAGCACCAGAGCGGCGGGCCTGCCGAGCGCTTTTAGCTCAAACACATTGTGCAAATGGGTTCGCAAGGTGGTGGCATTGAGGAAAATCAGCAAAAGGTCGGGTGCCGTTTCACCTTCAATTTGCCCGGTAATCGCTTCAATAGCGACTTTTTCATCCAGCGTTCGGCCCGCCAGCCCATATATGCCCGGCAGATCCACAAGTTCGACCTGCTGGCCCTTGGGCGTGTGAAAATGCCCGGTACGGCGTTCAACGGTTACGCCCGGATAATTACCGGTTTTAGCCCGGCCGCCGGTTAAGCCGTTAAAAAGGGTGGTTTTTCCGGTGTTTGGGGCCCCGATCAGCGCGACGCGTAGCTTAGAATCTGGCCCTAAGCTCACGCTTAACTATCCACTTCCACGAGGCGGGCTTCGGGCAGGCGTAGCGCAATAACGGTCTGGTTAACCCTCACAGATAAGGGCGTACCGCCAAAAATGCCGCGCCCCAACACTTCAACTTCGTCGCCTTCGGCAAAGCCAATCTCGCGAAGTTTTATCACCATTGCCTCATTGAGGCGGGAGAATCCGCTAACTTTTGCGGCCTCGCGGGGCTTTAACTCGTTAAGGTTTTTGCGCTTTTTGCTCATGCTTTGGGTAAATCACAAATGAGAAGCATTTGCAACTAGCATTTCCGTGATCCGACAGGCCATGGCTGCGACAGGTCGCCGCAGGCCACGCACATAGCCCATTAGACGTGGCTATCGGGGTGGGGCTGTCTGTGTCCACGGGTGGCGTCCGATGGTATCGGCGCTTAGGGAACTTATATACAACCAGCCATCACCGGCATCGTAAGCGCCGGTCGTCAACGGATAGGCCCCACTGGGGTCTTGCAGTACATTCAGCACATGCCCATCAAGGCCAAAATTGACCACGAGCCCGTAATTTTGTGCCGCCGGGCGCATAGAGGCGGGCAATCTTTGCATCATTTTTCGCACAAATGGCCTTTGTGAAAGTTTGTCAAAAGCTTCAGAGCGGGGGCTGGTCAGTCCAACCCAAAAAGTGCCGTCACCGGCGCGATTCACATTATCCGGAAAGCCGGGTAAATTGCTCAACACCGTGTCTACTTGACCGGCTTTGCTGCCATTCAACCAGATACGTTTTACTGAGTAAGTGCCGGTTTCGGCAACCAAGAAGCATATATCTTGCGGGCACATGGCAATGCCATTTGGAAATGTCAGCCCATCCAATACCGTGGTGACACTTTTATCTGCCGGGTCATAGACCAGCACGCGGCCGTCATTGCTATGTTCCATGAGCGCCAACAGGCTGCCAGCCATAGTGCCTTCTGCCGCTTTAGCGCCAAAGCGGGTGGAAGCATCAGAGAAGAAAATGCGGCCATCCGCAGCGATATCGAGATCATCGGCGTAAAGAATCGGTGAGCCATCATCGGTCTTATCGGCCAATACCTGCACTTCGCCGCCCGGATTGATCGACAATAAGCCACGGAAGGCATCGGCGATAATCAAATTGCCAGCGCCGTCAAACTCCATGCCCAAAGGGCGGCCCCCGGTATTGGCAAAAACCGAGGCGGTGTTACTTCGCGGATCCACGCGCAGCACAGTGCCATCATGGACGGCGGTGTAGAGAAAGAAGCTACCATCCTCCATCCGCCCGCTAATATCCTCCGGTCCGGCATGACCATCCAGCGCCAATCTGTCCAAATCGGCCAATTTATTATTGGCGGTAAAATCGCCGGTATAGCCTTGTGACAGCGGCGCGTCCCACGCCATCGGGCGCACCGGCACCGGCCAGTAAAGCAAATAGGCAATCGGGATAAGGATAATCACCCCGATGATAAGTAAGGTCTTTTTCACGGCTACACCCCCCGAAAACGACGCACAATCGCGCCGCTATTATTCAGCCTGCTTCAAATAATTTTGCTTCAAGCAAAAGCTGCAAACGGTCGGTATCCGCACCGGAGATAAAAGTGTCGCCGGTGATAAAGGCCGGGGTGCCATCAATGCCCAATTGCCGCGCCAAAGCAAAATTGGCCTCCATCAGGGCTTCAAACGCCTTGGCGTGGGTTTTCATGTCCGCGCGCATACGGGCGACATCAACGCCGCTTTCCTTGGCCAAGCTGTCAATACGCGCATCATCAAAACCGCCGCGCGCGGCCATCATCGCAAAGTGGAAGGTTGTGTATTTGTCCTGCCCTTGCAGGCGGGCGGCCCAAGCCGCGGCAGAGGCCAAGCGTGAGCCGTTAGACCGGGCTTCCAAAATAGGAAAATCCTTCATGATGACCTTGATTTTGCCCGGATGCTTGTCGACGGCGGTTTGCAACCATTCAGAGGCCACTTTACAAAAACCGCAATTATAATCGAAAAACTCAACCACAACGAAGGGCGCATCGTCTACGCCGATAACCGGGTCACGCGGTTCGGCATATAAGGCATTGCCTGCATTTGCCATGGCCAGTTTCTTTGCTTTATCCGCCTCGGCTTGCCGTTTTGCCTGCAAGGCATAGAAGGCTTCTTCGACAATTTCCGGGCGTGCCAAAAGCGCCGTGCGAACGTCATTGGCAAAATCATTCCGGCCTTGCGCGTTGGTCTCAGTGGGCATTGGCGCAGATTTTGATCCTGATTGCGCGGCGAAATAGCCCGCACCACCACCAATAATAGCGCTAACAAAGGCGGCCACGGCAAGCGTGATTATGTTGGTTTTGGGCAATTGAAACTCCTGATCAAGTAAAAGTGGCACAAGGCGCGCCAATATATGGCGTGTTACGCCTTTTCAAAAGGTAATTATTATCAGTTTTGTGTTATCGACGCTGTTGTTGCTGGGCCTGCTGGCGGCGAAAACGGGGATCGGCGGCGACCACGAGGGTTATGTCATTGGCGCGTCGCCATTCCGGCGTGCCTTGTTCAAGGTCTACAATAGCCCGTTGGGCAAAGGCGATTGCCCGGCCATAATTGCCATTGGCATAGGCCTGCTCGGCGGTGGCCAATTTGGCTTGCGGAATCTTGCCTTGACGCTCATAGGCGACGGAAAGCTGATACCAGGCGAAGCTGTTATCATTTTCCAGGCCCAGCACGGCTTTGAGTTGGACGATAGCGTCCTCAATATTTTGGGTGGTATCGGTGGCGATTTGCGCTTGCGCCAGATTAAGGCGCAGCAAGGGGGCGTCGGGCCGCAAGTCCACGGACCGCTGATGATAGCGTAATGAATTCAATGCCTGACCAGATTCAAATAAAATTTGCCCATAAAGTTCGTTAAAAAATGGGTTTTCCGGCTCTTCTTCCACCAATTGGGCGATTTGGACCAGCGCCTTTGCTGTGGAGGCCGCGTGGTGGTTGGCAATGGCGCGGGCATAGCGCGCCGGTTGGCTGGTGTCGGTCTCCGGGTACAGGTTAAAGGTGGTTTCTGGTAGTTCCAAAAAGCCAATAATTTTGGCTTTAATCATAGCCAATCTGTGCAATTCCTCGGGGCTGTCGAGTGTGTTTCTATAGGGCGAGGCGGTGACGCGCCTTTGCAAAGCGGTGATGCGGTCGGAGGATAAAGGGTGGTTTAGAAAATAGGGAAACCGTTTAGCACCGGAGAGGACTTCTTGCATGCGAAAGCGTTCGAAAAACCGCAAAAGGCCTTCGCCAGATTGCCCCGTCGCCTCCATGTATTTAGCTGCTGCCTGATCCGCCGCCGCTTCCTGCACCCGCGAATGGGCAAAGAAGGTCACGGCGCCAAATTGCTGCGCACTGCTGAGCAGCGCCATGCCGGCGTCGGGTGCCCCGGCAATGGCGGCCAGAATGCCCAACCCCATGGTAAGAAAGATTGGCCGCGAGGCCTTGGCAATGGCATCGTCGGAACGGATCAAATGACCATCTGCCATATGGCCGGTTTCGTGAGCAATCACCCCTTTTAACTCATTCGGGCTTTGGGCATTGAGAATAATGCCGGTGTGCAGGAACATTTTTTGCCCGCGCGTAACAAAAGCATTCATGCTGCGATCATTAATGACATAGAGGTCAACATCTTGCGCGCGTAATCCGGCGGCTTCAAAAATCGGGTATGACCAATCCTTGACGACGGCCTCAATTTCCGAATCGCGAATAGGACCCTGCGCCGCTGCCATTGATGGCCACAGAATACCCATAAAAAAACTGAGAATTGCGGTTTTGCAAAGGCTACCAAGAAGGCACTTCATTGGTTGAACTCCATTTGCCCCCGCTTCATGCATAGTAGCAAAATTTTGTCGCGGTGCAATGCGATTTCCCTCAAAGCGAATCTGCAAGCATATTGTTAAGACCGTCAGTCGACGCGTATTGGCGGTAAAACTGATGCGCGAAGGGGGCGGTTGATCTTACCGCCCCCACAAGACTCAGCCGTTAAATGGACCCTTCCACCAGCGCTTTTTTGCGCTGCCGGTTGATTCTCCATCACTCTCTGCATCACGCTTTGCATCCGGGGCGGCTTGCGGCGTGGCCGCTCCTTGATCAGAAGCCTTGGCCGCCGGTGCCGCCGCAACTTTGCGTGTGCGCACGGCCCGTCGTTTTGGGGCAGGGGCTTTAGGGGCATCTAACCCATCGCGTTGCGGCTTTTGCGCGGTGTCCTGTACCGGTTTTGCCGTGCTCTTTGCGGCAGGTTTGCGTACGGCGCGTTTGCGCGGCTTTGGGGCCTCTTTCACAATTGGTGCCGCGGCAACACTTTGTTCCGGCTCATCGGTTTTTGCCGCGCGCCGCCGGGTTGGCCGTGCTTTTGGCTTTGCCGTCTCTGCGGGAGTACTTTCGCTGTTGGCATTTGCCGGTGCAGGCGTTTTTCTGACCCGTTTTGGCGGTTTTGACTTTTCCGCCGCTTCGACCTTGGTGTTAGCATTATCAGCAGTTGGTGCCGCTTCAGCTGACTTTGCCGAACGACGACGACGACGTACAGGCCGTTTTTTCGCGGCACTATTGTCGGATTCATCTGGCGATGCGCTTGCGCTCACCGGGCTTGGCGTTTCTGCTGAGGTGTCCGTTGGTGCACTTGCTGCAGAGCGGGCTGGTCGGCGACGACGTACAGGCCGTTTTGCCGGTTCCTGTGCGCTCTCTTGCTTCGGCGCTGGAGTTTCCACCACGGTTTCAGCAATCGGCGCTGCGGCTTGGGCGGTATCAGCGCCGTCACTATTCGACTTGCGCCGTCTTCGTGTTGGCCGTTTGCGCTTGGCGTCGTCATCGGCTTTTGCTTCAGAAGCGGCGTT
The DNA here is from genome assembly GCA_021776615.1 of Robiginitomaculum sp. Classification (GTDB taxonomy): domain Bacteria; phylum Pseudomonadota; class Alphaproteobacteria; order Caulobacterales; family Maricaulaceae; genus Robiginitomaculum_B. The sequence continues at coordinate 43,291 of JAJFFO010000023.1, forward strand.
TTCATCGCCCTGTGTGCTGGCACTCGCTTCAGGTGCGACAGGAGCCGCTTCGGCATCGGCAGACCTTGCTCTGCGACGTCTGCGCGGTTTGCGGGTCTCGCCCGCTTCTGCCTGTGTCTCTGCCGGGGCCGGGACATGGTCCTGGGTTTCTACTTTCCCCGGTTCAGCATTGGCCGCCACGTTATTGTCAGCACCATTCGCTTCGTTTTGGGTTTGTGCTGCATCAGGGGCCGCGCCGCTTTTGCGCCGTCCCCGGCCACCGCGTCGACCGCGTCGCCGCTTTTTGGGCGCATCACTATTGCTGTCGGCACCTTGTTCCGAACTGGCGTCCGAGCTGGCGCTGGCTTCGGCCTCATCGGCTTCATCGGCAACAATTTCTGTTACATTGTCGTCGGCGTCGAGGTCATTCACGTTTGGCCGCGGGGTTTTGGGCGCGCTTTTACGGCGTTCCAGGATTTCGATATCGAAATTTGGCGGGACCATGACCGCGTCGGCTTCGATGACGAAACGCATTTCCAACTCGCGTTCCATATTTGCCAAAAAGTCACGTTTTTCGTTGAGCAAATATAAGGCAACCGGCGTTGGCGCGGACAATCGCACCTTGGCAATGGTGCCCTTCATGGCTTCACCCTCAAGCGCTTGCAGGGCGGAAAGGGCCGCCGATTCTACCGAGCGCACCACGCCGATGCCGGCACAGGTTGGGCAGACTTGGGAAGAGCCTTCAATGACGCTGGCACGGCGGCGTTGGCGCGAAATTTCCATAAGGCCGAATGAGGAGATACGGCTCATTTGTACCCGGGCGCGGTCGCGCTTAAGGCCATCCTTCATGCGCTTTTCGACGGCGCGAATATTCTTGTTTTCGTCCATGTCGATGAAATCAATCACCAGCAAGCCGGCAAGGTCACGCAGGCGCATCTGGCGACAGGCTTCATCAGCCGCCTCCAAATTGGTCTTCAGCGCTGTAGCTTCGATGTTGCGCTCGCGGGTCGAGCGGCCGGAGTTCACATCAATGGCAACCAGGGCTTCGGTCTGGTGAATGACCAGATATCCGCCGGATTTAAGCCGAACATTGGGGTCATATATGGCTTCAAGCTGTTCCTCGACCTGATATTTTAGGAAAATCGGGAAGGGGGATTTATAATGTTTAACCCGGGCAGCATGACTGGGCATCAACATTTTCATGAATTCGCGGGCGTCGCGATAGGCTTCGTCGCCTTCAACGTGAACCGCTTCAATTTCCTTATCATAAAGGTCGCGCACGGCGCGGCGCACCAGCCCACCTTCTTCATGCACCAAGTCTGGTGCCATGGACGCCAAGGTCTGTTCGCGAATCGTGCTCCACAAACGGCCCAGATATTCATAATCGCGCTTAATTTCCACCTTGGTCCGTTTGGACCCGGCGGTGCGGATGATCAGGCCAGCACCCTTTGGCAGATCAAGGCCACTGGTAACGCTTTTAAGGCGTTTGCGATCCGCTGCATTGCTAATTTTGCGAGAAATGCCGCCACCGCGCGCGGTATTGGGCATAAGCACACAATAGCGCCCGGCCAGAGACAGATAGGTTGTCAGGGCCGCGCCTTTATTGCCGCGCTCTTCTTTGGAAATTTGCACCAGCATGACCTGGCCGGGTTTGACAACTTCTTGAATTTTATACCGGCGCATTTCGCGCAGGCGATGTTTGCGGCGACGCTGTGCCGCTTCTTCGGCAATGGCTGCTTCTTCCGCAGCGTCTTCATCATTGGGCTCGTCGTCCGATGCCGAATCATCATCGTCATCGCCATCCTCACCATCAGAATCAGAAATGACGTCCGCAGCCGCAGCCGCATCGGCGGCCTCTTCAGCGGCTTCGTCCTCTTCTTCTTCAAGTTTTAAGAGGCGTTCACGGTCTTCAACCGGAATTTGATAATAGTCTGGGTGAATTTCATTGAATGCCAGGAAGCCATGACGATTACCGCCATAGTCAACAAAAGCCGCTTGAAGCGAGGCTTCTACGCGGGTGATTTTTGCCAGATAAATGTTGCCGCGGATTTGTTTTTTGCTCCGCGACTCAAAATCAAATTCCTCGACTCGGTTTCCGTCTACTACCGCAACCCGGGTTTGTTCCGGGTGTGCAGCATCGATTAACATGCGTTTTGTCATAAATTTTCTCTTGCGCACCTCTCAGCGGCCGATAGCGGCTTGAGGGTGTTGATGTTGTGCATATGCGCGATCTGTTGCGCACCTTCACGGCGTTTTTTGTTTGCGATAAAGGGTGCGGCATTGCGCGCATAGCGATTAAATCCAATTGGCACGCTTGGTGCCGGTGCGTATGGGGGCAGCAATATTTGCGCCCCGAACGCGTTGTTCATTTGCCTGTTCGCTCAAAATCGAGCAAGCTCAGGTGCGCGCACCATGCACCAATGCTTTGGCAAAAGAAAGGGGGCGAAGGATCAGGGGCTGCGAATGCATTGGCAGCGTCAACCAAACGTCAATAGCTATAGGGTAGGGTTGGATTAATCGCGACGTTTTAAAAGATCGCAGGGCAGTAATGGCGGAAAATATGTACCGTATTTATGTAAAAGTGCTGAGTGGGTTGGTCGTGTGGAGCCTCCTTGGCCTAAGTGCGCCGACATTTGCCGCCCCCCCGCCAGCCGCCAACAGCGCCGCCGATGTTATTAATGTGCGTTTTAGCGGCGATGAAGAGCAAACCCGTATCGTCATTGAGACCCGCGAAGTGCTGGATTATCGCTGGTTTGTTCTGGCGCAAAACGGATTGCGGCTCGTGGTTGATATGCCAGTGGTGCATTGGACTGGCGCGACATCAACAAAGCCAACACTGACCGGGAAGGGCGATGGCCACGGGGCTGTGGTCGGGTACCGTTTTGGTAAATACTCGCCGACAACATCACGTCTGGTCTTTGATCTCAAAGACGCGATGCAAGTGAAGAAGGATTTTTATCTGGCCCCCGGTGTCGATGGCGCGCCGCACAGGCTGGTTTTGGATTTGACAAAGACCGATCCCATTAGTTTTGCCTCAGAAGCAGGCTTTAGCGAACCTTTCACCCCGCGACCAATCGGAAAGGCGGCTTTGCGCTCGGCCGTTAAGTCTGGCGGCGTTTCCTATACCAATGATGAGACCGCCGCTTCACGCAAGCCAAAGAGAAGCAACCGCAGTTCGAAGCGAATCATCGTTATTGACGCCGGTCATGGCGGCAAGGACCCCGGCTCGCTAGGCAGCCGGTCGCACGAGAAAAACATTAATTTGCGTGCCGCCATAGAATTAAAGAAAGTTCTTGAAAAGTCGGGGAAATACACAGTTCGGTTGACCCGGTCCAAGGATGTTTTTATCGAACTCGTGGACCGCGTGGAGTATGCCCGCAAGCAAGAGGCCGATCTTCTTATTTCTCTGCATTCAGATTCGGCAGCCAATAAAAAGGCCCGCGGTGCGTCGGTTTACACCCTTATTGAATGGGCCAGCAGGCGGGCAAAGGGCGAAGTTATGCGCGGTGACAGCTCAATCATTGGCGTCGATGTGGCCAGCGCTCGTCCCGGCGTTGATGATATTTTGCTAAACCTTTCGCAGCGTCAAACCCAAAACGAGTCGGCGATATTGGCTGAAATTCTGACCTCGCGTCTGGCACGCATTAGCCCTATGGTAGGCAATCCCCACCGGGACAAAAATTTGTTTGTGCTGTTGGCGCCCGATGTTCCGTCGGTACTGGTTGAAATGGGGTTTTTGTCCAACAAACAGGATGAAGCTAATCTTGGGTCAATCCGGCATATGCGCAAATTGATGGGCGCGGTTGGTGGTTCTGTTGATGAATATTTCGCCCGTAGCGAGCGTCTGCACGCCTCTCGCTAATCCACCGCAGGTGCAGCTCATTTAACCTTAAGTGTAATTATGGTCGCCTTTTGATCATGCTCTTGCCATAATAGGTTGAGAAACTCACCGGCTTCACCGCATCGAGAAGTGATAAGGGTTGGTGATGGGGATGAATGTGTTTGAGCGTTTGAAAACATTATGGTTCTGGGCGGCCCGGCTTTTTGCGCTGGGCGCTATTTTGGCTGTCGCCGGAGCAATTGCGATCACGATTTATGTGATTCGGGTTTCGGCGGACCTGCCAACCTATGAGGCATTACAAAATTATGAGCCGCCGGTAATGAGCCGCGTACATGCTGGCGATGGCAATCTTATTGCTGAGTATGCCCGCGAACACCGGGTGTTTGTGCCGCGTGCCGCCATACCCGACTACGTAACGCAGGCTTTCATTTCCGCTGAAGACAAGAATTTTTATATCCATAATGGCTTGGACGTAAAAGGCATTATGCGTGCTATTCTGGCCAATGTTAAAAACAAAATTCAGGGCCGCCGCCTTGAAGGTGCGTCCACGCTCACCCAGCAGGTTGCCGAAAACTTCCTCCTCACCACCGACCAGAAATTCAGCGCTAAAGTGCGTAAAATGGTCATTGCGGTGCGCATGGAAAAAGTGCTTTCCAAGGATAAAATCCTCGAATTGTATTTGAATGAAATCTATCTGGGCAACCGCTCTTACGGGGTTGCGGCGGCGTCTTTGAACTATTTTGGCAAGCCGCTGGACCAATTGGAATTGGCGGAAATCGCCTATCTTGCTGCGATTCCCAAAGGACCAGCCAATTATCACCCAACCCGCCACAAGGCCCGGGCCGTCGCGCGGCGCAATTGGGTGTTGGGGCGCATGGTTGCCAATGAATTTATCACCGACGAAATGGCGCAAGAGGCGGTAGCGCAAGATTTGATCGTCACTAATCGCCTTTCCGGCGCCACCTATCTGGCGGCTGAGTATTTTGTTGAGGAAGTGCGCCGCGAAGTGTTCACCATGTATGGCGAGGACCAGCTTTATGATGGCGGCCTGTCTATTCGCACCACGTTGGACACCCGCTTGCAATTGGCGGCGCGCATGGCCCTGCGCAAAGGGCTTGAAGAATATGACCGTCGCCACGGCTATCGCGGTGCCCATGCCAAGCTGGAAACACTGGACGATTGGCAAACGGCGTTGTTGGACGTACCTGGTATTCCCGATGTGGACGCCCATTGGAGTCAGGCGGTGGTTTTGGCTACGGATGATGCTGGTGCGCGCATTGGCCTGTTTTCCGGCAAGCAGGGCAGCGTTCCGCTTAACGCGCTGGAGTGGGCCAGAAAACCGGCGCGCGAGGCCAAGCTTGGGCCAAAAATTAAGGCGGCAGATGAGGTTTTTAGCGTTGGCGATGTGATTTATGTCAGCCCCTTAATCGCTGAAGAAGACAGCAAAACCAGCACAGACAAACCGGACCAAAGGCCCGCCTTTGATTTGCGTCAGGTGCCGACGGTAAACGGGGCAATTATGGCTATGGACCCGCACACCGGGCGGGTATTGGCGTTGGTTGGCGGCTATAGCTTTCAACAAAGCCAGTTTGACCGGGTGATGCAGGCGCAGCGGCAAATCGGTTCGGCCTTTAAGCCATTCGTGTATTCGGCGGCACTGGATTTGAACTATACGCCGGTAAGTTTGGTGCTGGATGCGCCTTTCATAGCCGACGGTGGCGGCAGCACGCGGTTTTACAAGCCGGGCAATTATGCAGAAGGCAGGTTTTACGGCCTTTCCACCTTGCGGCTAGGAATTGAAAAGTCGCGCAATGTGATGACCGTGCGTCTGGCCCAGCAAATGGGCATGGAGCCGATTGTTAATATTGGCGAACGCACCGGGATATATGACCAGCTTGATCCGGTATTGGCCATGGCTCTTGGCGCTGGGGAAACTACGCCGTGGCGTCTAACCGGGGCCTATGCCAGCTTTGTAAACGGCGGCAAAAAAGTGCAACCGACGATTTTGGACCGGGTTCAGGACCGTAATGGTAAAACCATTTATCGCCATGATGATCGCGATTGCCCGGCGTGTAATGCACCCAAACCAATAGAAGATGAAGAAGGTGTTTTGGCACCGGCCCCCATCGGACGATTGGTTGAGCCAAGATTGCCCGAAAACCGCCCGCAAGTGCTGGATCCGGTAACCGCTTATCAAATGACCTCAATGATGGAAGGGGTGGTGCAACGCGGCACCGGTACGCGCGCCCGGGCCATTGGCAAGCCGGTCGCCGGCAAATCTGGCACCACCAATGATTATAAGGATGCATGGTTTATGGGCATGTCACCGGATTTGGTGGTCGGGGTTTATGTGGGCTTCGACAATCCGGCAACGCTTGGCAATGGCGAGGCTGGTGGCAGTGTTGGCGCGCCGATTTTTCGTGACTTTATGCTCGAAGCTCTCAAAGACGCTCCCAATGCGCCATTTCGTATTCCGCAAGGCGTGCGGCTGGTGCGGGTTAATCAACGCACTGGCGAATTGGCCCGGCCCGGCGACGCAGAATCAATTTTGGAAGCTTTTCGTCCGGGTACCGAACCGCAACGGGGCATTCAAGGGGTGCGTCTGGCCATCGGCAAAGGCCGTCTTGGTGAGGTTAAAAAACCGCCCGAAGAGGAAGAAGACCTTGGCGGCTTGTATTAATTGCCAAGCATGGCAAATTGCCTAGACCTTAATCACCACGAGAATCAAACCATCATCACCGTCTTGCGGATAGGAAAATTTATGCGCGCTGAATTGGAAACCCATGCCAATAATATCAAGCAGTCGATTGAGCTGCTAAGGAGGCGTCTTTGACTGGGATACCGCCCAAAAACGCCTTGATGAATTAAACGCCCGCGCGGAAGCGCCGGAATTTTGGGAAAACCCGGCGGCGGCGCAAAAGTTGATGCGCGAACGCAACCGCCTCGACAAGGCCATGAATGACGTCATCAGTATGCAAACTGATCTGGATGACGCCATTGAACTGGCGCAAATGGCCGAAGAAGAAGTCGACGAAGAGTTGGACAAGGAAGTCAGTCAGGCGGTTGATGATCTGGTCAAACGCGCCCGCACCGCAGAATTGGAAGCGTTATTGTCCGGTGAAGCGGATGCCAATGATGCGTTTGTTGAAATTCATGCCGGGGCAGGCGGTACCGAAAGCCAGGATTGGGCGTCGATGTTGCAACGTATGTATGCACGCTGGGCGCAGTCGCGGGGTTATAAGGTTGAACTGATTGAAGAGCAGGGCGGCGACGAGGCCGGGATTAAATCCTGCACCATGTTGTTTAAGGGCGAAAACGCCTTTGGCTGGGCCAAGACCGAAAGCGGCGTGCACCGTTTGGTGCGTATATCACCATTTGATTCCAGTGCCCGGCGGCATACCAGTTTTGCGTCGGTCTGGGTCTATCCTTTGGTCGATGACACCATCGATATTGCCATTGAAGACAAGGATGTGCGCACCGATACTTATCGTGCCAGTGGTGCGGGCGGCCAGCACATTAACAAGACCGACAGCGCCATTCGTCTGACCCATTTGCCCACCGGCATTGTTGTGCAATGTCAAAATGACCGGTCGCAACATAAAAACCGGGCCACGGCGTGGGATATGTTGCGCGCACGCCTTTATGAGCGTGAATTGGAAATCCGCGAGGCCGACGCACAGGCACAGGCCGATTCCAAGTCGGAGATAGGCTGGGGCCACCAAATCCGTTCTTATGTTTTGCAGCCCTACCAAATGGTCAAGGATTTGCGCACCAATGTTGAGACCTCCAATACCGGTGCGGTGCTGGATGGTGACTTGGATGCGTTTATGGCTGCGGCCCTGTCGCAGCGTGTCGGCGCCGAGGAAGCGAAAGAATAAGCCTTGCGGAAGGTATTAGCGTGGGTTTTGCAGCCGCAGGATAATCTCGACACGCCGGTTCTGGGCGCGACTAAGATCATTAGCATTACTGGCCATGGGGCTTAGCGGGCCAACGCCTGATGCAAACAAGCGCTTGGACACAACACCGTGGTCGGTAACCAGCGCATCGCGTACGGCGGCGGCGCGATTGTGCGACAACTTCATGTTGAAATCATAATCACCGGTGTCATCGGTATGGCCAACAATGTAGAAATTCTGCTGCGGTAATTCCTTGAGATAAGTGGCGATTACAAGCAAAGCGGCTTCGGATTTCTGTTTCAGGCTGGCGCTGCCAGTGTCAAAATACAAATCATAGATTGTGGCTTTTCCGGTCGCGGCTATGGCCGCACGCAGGGCGTCCAGTTCAAGAACAACGGTGCCGGTCTCCATGGGCGTAACGCCGAGGGTGTCAATAATATAGAGGTCGTTTCGTCGCCCGATAAGCACGGCGATGTAAACTTCCATACCGTCTTTTTGTTGTTTGGCGGCGAGATAATAATCGGTGAAATTACCAACGCTGTTTTGTGTGGTGTTGGCCACGTCCTGGCCATTAAGGGTGTATTGTCGGGTTTTCAGTCCGTTGGCCTCGGGTTTGGATAAATCACGCACAAGACGAGTGACATCGTTCGTCCCTTTTTCGCGGGCGGCAATGATTTCAAAACCTGCCGCTGTTAGCTCGTTTTGATAGCTGCGAAAAACTTCCAATGGGCTTTTTGTGGTGGGTTTTCGCAGGATGCGGCTTTGCAAACTGCCTTCCACGGTGACAATTTTCCCGGAATCAAGACCGCCAATGGCCAAGTGTGCAGTTTCAAATTCGGCGCTATATTGCCCGATTAATTCACTGTCTTTAAACGCGGAAACCAGATTTTGTGCATTGGAATTCGTCGCTGCCATGAGGCAGACGCCGACCATAAAATATAGCAATGTTCGCATGAAATTCCCCAATCCTGCCGGGGTATTATAGGCTAAAGCCCTTGTTTTTTCAATGCGCGTTCATTTTTGCCAATAAAGTCGCGGGTAATCGGCACGTCGTCACGCTCATGGCTTAGGATAAGGTGGAAGTTCATATTGGTGCCATAGCGAAAGCCCAAAGCTACGCCGGTTAAATAGAATTCCCACATACGGCAAAAGCGTTCGTCATATAGCTTTAGGGCATCGTCCCAATGGTCCAGAAACCGTTCGCGCCAATGCATGATGGTGTGGTAATAATGCAAGCGCCAGACTTCGCAATCATCAACCCACAGGCCGACTTTTTCGACGGCCGCAAAGGCTTCTGAGATGGACGGGGAATAGCCGCCCGGGAAAATGTATTTACGGATAAAGGCGTTGGTAGCACCGGGCGGGTTTTGCCGACCAATGGAATGGATCACCGCCCGTCCACCGGGTTTAAGCAGGCTTTGAATGGCGCGAAAATACTCTTCCAAATGCTGCGCGCCAACATGCTCGATCATGCCCACCGAAACAATGCGGTCGTATTTTTGGCTGACTTCGCGATAATCCTGATACTCAAACTTGGCGCGCTGGCTCAGGCCTGCTTCTTCAGCGCGGGCATTGGCGACGCGTAATTGTTCTTTGGCCAGCGCAATGCCGGTAATTTTTACGTCGGCCACTTTGGCGAGATAAAGCCCCATACCGCCCCAGCCACAGCCGATGTCCAGCACGTCCATGCCGTCTTTCAGGTCCAGTTTGGCGGCAATGCGACGTTTTTTGGCAATTTGCGCCTCTTCCAGCGTGTCCTTTTCGGGATTGGTGAAGTAGCCGCACGAATACTGCATGTCTTCGTCCAAAAACATCCGGTATAATTCTTCGGTGAGGTCGTAATGGTGCGCGGCATTTTCGCGTGATTTTGCGATAGGGTTGAACTCGTGAAAACGCTTCAAGGCTTTGCGCGTGCGGCGCACGACATTCTGGATCGGGTGTTTTTTGAAATTGCTGGAATTCATCACCATCAAGGTGAGAAAATCCAGCAACGTATTGCCTTCTTCAAACAATAAAGTGCCATCCATGTAGGCTTCGGCAGCGGCGATGTCGGGCTTGAAAGCCAGGCGATTATAAACTTTGGGGTCGGTTATGCGAATGGTCACCACCGGCTCGGCCGGCGTGCCGGCAAAGGTGTGGGTCTGTCCCTGATGGTCACGCACATGCAGCGTGCCTTGCGAGATAAGTTTAGTGAGAAGTGTCGATAACAAAAACATTTAAGCGGCCCCATAGGTGATTTATTCGCGCACCATAGCCAGCGGTTTCGCCTTTGTGCAGGGGGACACGCAGAATTGATGCGAAAAACTCTTTCTCCAGTGGGAATTATTTTCCCGCTTCGGGCACGCCATCGACAAGCCGCGAAATGTGCAGGGGATTGCCGTGCTTCAGCGCCGCGGGCAACAGGCCGTCTGGCAGGTTCTCATAACATACTGGCCGCAAAAACCTCTCAATGGCTAACGTGCCGACTGAAGTTGTGCGACTGTCCGATGTGGCCGGGAACGGCCCGCCATGAACCATTGCCGGGCACACTTCAACGCCGGTGGGCCAGCCATTGACCAAAATACGCCCGGCTTTGCGTTCCAGTATTGGTAATAGGCTTGCTGCCTCTTGTCGGTCGGCGGTCTGCATATGCAAGGTGGCGGTCAACTGCCCCTCCAGACCTTCCAACACGGCGCGTAATTGCTGCACATCTTCGCAGCGCACCACGAGTGAACAGGCACCAAAAACTTCCTGCAAGAGGGTTGCATCGGCCAAGACCGCTGCCGCCGCAACCTCAAAAAGCGCGCCATGGCAGGCATTGGTGCCATCGCTTGGTTGTGCTTCGCCAAGGGCCGTGACCGCAAGGTGCGCGGCCATGGCGGCTTTGCCTGCTTCATAGGCGCTATGAATGCCGCTGGTTAGCATGCAGGCTGGGGCAGATTGCGCCAAAGCGGCGGCAGCGGCGGCGCTGAACCGGTCGAGGGCCGGGCTATCCAGCGCGATAATCAGGCCCGGATTGGTGCAAAATTGGCCAGCGCCCATGGTTAGCGAGCCAATGAAGGCATTCCCGAGTTCTTCGGCATCCTGTTCCAACGCGGCGGGCAATAAAATTACCGGATTTACGCTACTCATTTCCGCAAACACCGGTATCGGTTCCGGTCGCCCGTTGGCAAGGGCGAACAATGCCAGGCCACCATTTCGTGAACCAGTAAAGCCAACCGCTTTGATGCTTGGGTTTTGGACTAATGTGGCGCCGGTTTCTTCATCGCCATGCAGTAATGAAAACACCCCGTCGGGCATGCCGCTCTGTTTGGCGGCGGCGATAACCGCACTGGCTACCAAAGCCGAGGTGCCGGGGTGGGCCGGATGGCCTTTAACGACCACCGGACAGCCAGCGGCGAGGGCCGAGGCGGTGTCGCCGCCGGCCACGGAAAATGCCAATGGGAAATTGCTGGCGCCAAAAATCGCGACCGGGCCGATGGCGATTTTGCGTTGGCGCAAATCACGGCGCGGCAAAGGCTGGCGCTCTGGCATGGCATGGTCAACGCGCACGCTTTGCCAATCGCCGGCACGCAAATGTGCGGCAAAGGCGTTTAACTGGCCCATGGTGCGCCCGCGTTCGCCCTCCAGCCGAGGCCGTGGCAGGCCGGTTTCGGCCATGGCCCGTTCAATCAGCACATCACCAAGCGCCAAAATTTCGTCGGCAATGGCTTGCAAGAAAGCCGCACGGTCTTGCGAGCTGGTTTCGCGATAGGCGTCAAAAGCGGCGTCGGCCAAAGCACAAGCTTGCGCAATTTGTGGCTCTTTCGCCATACAGAATGATGGTGCCAGAACTTCGCCAGTCGCCGGGTTTCGACCCTGAAATTGATGCGGGGTGGTGACTTGTTGGGCTCCGATAAAAAGCGCGCCGGTAATGCTCATAATGTCCTCATTGAATGTGCTGGGGGTGAAGCGACGCTTTGCTCATAATTGCGCGCGTAAATCACTTAAGGTTTGTTGCAAATGCTGGGTGATCAACAAATCGACCTTGTCGCCGTGCTTTGCCAGCCAATGGTCGAGAATGTCGCGATGTTCCTTGGCCGCGCGGGCGCTGCGATTATGCGGCTCCAAATGCTTGCGCACATAGCGATCAGCCAATACGTGCAGGCGCATGACCAGTTCAGCGGTAACCTTGGCACCGCCGGGACTGACCAGTGAGAGATGAAATGCGCGGTTGAGGGCGCTGGCCCCCGGGCCATGATTGGCGGTTTCCCGGTTCAGGTTTTCAAGCATGTTTTGGGCATAGGCCTGTTCATCATGGGTGGCCAATATACAGGCTTTGGCGGCGGCATCGGGTTCAATTTTCAGACGCAAGGCGAAAACCTCTTCCGCTTCCTCTGCCACAAGCGGGCGCACAAAATAGCCCCGATTGGCCGCCGACGACACCAAGCCGTCTTGTTCCAGACGCGCCAGTGCCTCGCGCAAGGGTACTTTGCTTACCCGCAATTGCGCGGCCAGAGCATCTTGGCGAATGGCCATGCCCGGCGCGATTTCACCGGCCAGAATCAAATCGCGCACCACATCGCCCAAGCGGTCAGAAATGGTCCGAACTTCGAAATTGCTGTTGGGAGTAGGGGGCAATGCTCTGTCCTTTAATCTGCTCATCAGGTGACTTGAAAACCGCGCCAATGGGCGTCGTCGCGGTCGACCCAAAGGGTGTTAAACCCGGTGGCGATGGCCGACCCTTCAATGGATGGGATGATGGCCTCAAAATCGCCAAGCATGGTGGTGTCCTCAACCCGGCCAACAAAGCGGCTGCCAATATAGCTTTCGCTGACATAGGGATCGCCTTGGCCGAGTTTTCCCTTGGCGGCCAATTGCGCCATACGCGCCGAGGTGCCGGTGCCGCACGGGCTGCGGTCTATGGCGCTTTGCCCGTAAAATACCGCGTTTCGCCCATCCACGTCGTCGTTATTGGGTGCGTCCGCCCACAAAACATGCGACACGCCTTCAATACTGCTCTCTACCGGATGCACCGGATGAAAGGCGTCTTGCACCAATTGGCGCACGATTGGGCTTAGTTTTAATATGCCGTCAGCCCCCAGAGCATCCAGACCCGTATAGCGTCCTTGCGGTTCAACAATGGCGTAATAATTGCCGCCATAGGCGACATCGACACGTAATGGCCCAAAACCCGGCACCTCAATGGCGATGTCGGTGGCAGCTAAATAGCTGGCGACATTGCGCAGCCGCACCCAGCTGACTTGGCCATTGTCCTCGCCATAACTGACTTCAATAATCCCGGCGGGGACTTCAACTCGCAAAGTGCCCGGATTTCGCGGCTGAATAAGCCCGTTTTCCAGCCCAAAGGTGATGATGCCAATACTGCCATGGCCGCACATGGGCAGGCAGCCAGAGGTTTCCATAAACAAAATACCAATGTCGGCATCGTCTTGGGTGGGCGAGTAGAGAAAACCGCCGGACATAATGTCATGCCCGCGCGGCTCAAAACACAGGCTGGTGCGAATCCAGTCGAAGCGTGCCAGAAAATCCATTCGCCTTTGGGCCATGTTCTGGCCACGCAAAAGCGGTGCGCCGCCCGCCACCAGACGCACCGGATTGCCCCCGGTATGGCCATCAATGCAAAAGAAAGTATGGCGCATCCCGCTTGCCTCTAGGCGGCCAGCGCTTTTTGCACGGCGGCGCTAGGACGCGTTGCGGCAGCATCCTCAACCATTTTGGTCACTTGCGCGCGCCGCGCACCGGCAAGTGGCATACGCGGCATACGCACCCGTTCAGAACCGCGGCCCATAATCTGTTCGGCCAATTTGATGGATTGCACCAGATCATGTTCGGCGTCCAAATGCAGCAGCGGCATAAACCAGCGGTAAATCTCAAGGGCGCTTTGCATATCGCCGTGGCGCAAGGCCGCGACCAAAGCGATGGATTCTTGCGGGAAAGCATTGGTCAGGCCGGAAACCCAACCCTGAGCGCCCAGCATCAGGCCTTCAAGGGCAACATCGTCGAGCCCTGCCATAACGATATAGCGCTCACCCATGGCGTTAATAACATCGGTAATCCGGCGCGAATCCGGTGCGCTTTCCTTAATCGCAACAATATTGGGCACATCCGCCAAGGCTTCCAACACGCTGATTTCGATATTCACCCGATAGGCGGGCGGGTTATTATACAGCATGATTGGCAGGCTGGTCGCCGCCGCAACGGCGCGAATATGGGCAATTAATTCCTCAGCCGAAGGCACGTAGACCATGGCCGGCAGGACCATTAGCCCATCAACGCCAATCTCTTGCGCGTCGCGGGCATAAGCCACGGCCAAATCTGTGGTCAATTCGGAAACGCCGGTAATGATCGGCACCCGGCCATTATTAGTTTGGACACCGACACGCAAAACATCACGCTTTTCGCTGGCGGTGAGAGAATTGTTCTCGCCCACCGTGCCCAATAGCACCAGACCATCGACACCGTCTTCGATAAGAGCGTCTTGCACCCGCCCGGTAGCCGCTAAATCAACCGCCATGTCGGCGCTAAACTGTGTTGTCGCCGCCGGAAAAACGCCTGACCAATCTGGCTTCGCGGCTTTGCCCGCTTCATTGTTCATTTTTCTCACTCCTGCACTTTTCATTTCGTATACTATATACGATAATCATTGCAAGCGAAATTAGAAGTGTGAGAGTTGAGGGCGTGGTGTGGGCGCAAAACCGGTCATTATCATCGGCGGCGGCATTATTGGTTTGACCTGCGGTGTCGCTTTACAACAAAGCGGCGTGGACGTGGTCATTATTGATGGGGATGTCGCCTATGAAGCCCCGTCATGGGGCAATGCTGGCCATATCGGCGTCGAACAGACGAGGCCTTTGGCTTCGCCCGCCGGGGTGAAGCATGGCTTGAGGCAGATATTCTCATCGCGTTCTGCGGCGTCTTTCCCCCTACAACATGTCGGCACTTGGGGTCCGTTTATGGCGCGGTTGTTGTGCGCCTCCACGCCAAAACGTTCCAGAGCGAGCGAATTGGCGCTTGGTGGATTGCTGGCACAGGCCATGCCTGCATGGCGACAAATGTGCACCGATATTGGTGTGCCAAACCTGTTGCGCGAAGATGGACATTATGAGCTATGGGAAAGCGTTAAAACAGTGGCACGCGGCGAAGAAAATTGGGCCAGTAATAAAGCCCCAAGCGCCGCTTTCAGCCGGGTTTCGCGGCCCCAGTTAAAAACCTTGCAAACCATGGTAAAGCCGCCATTGGTGGGCGGCATTCGCTTTACCCATAGCGGACAGGTTATGGATTTAGCGGCTTTGCGCGGGGCACTTCAGCGCGCATTTACGCAAGCGGGCGGTGTGATAAAGCGCGCCAAAGTGCGTGCGCTACAACACAATGGCGGACGCGCCGGCGTAGTATGTGATGATGGCACTCAAATGATGGCAGGCCGCATTTTGGTGGCGGCGGGGATTGGTTCTGGCGCTTTGCTGCGCCCATGGGGGCATAAGGTGCCGCTGATTGCCGAAAATGGCTATCACATTGAGGGCGATGCGCCCGCATGGCCGGTTAATTCACCGCCCATGGTGTTTGGCGACCGGGCCTTAATTGTCACCCGCTTTGAAACCCGCGTGCGTATGGTCAGTTTTGTTGAATTTACCGGCCATAGCAGCCCGCCAGACCCGCGCAAATGGGCGCAATTGCGCCGCCATGCGCAAGAGATTGGCCTAAAGTTTGAGGGCGAGGTGCGCGAATGGAGGGGGGCGCGCCCAACCTTGCCGGATTATCTGCCCGCCATTGGCAAAAGCGAAAAAGTGCCTGACCTGTATTATGCGTTTGGCCATCAGCATTTAGGACTAACCATGGCCGCGGTAACGGCTAATTTAATGGCAGCGCTGATGACAGACAAAACCCCGCCGCTTAACCTTGGGCCATTCGATATTACCCGTTTTTCCTGAATATCAAGGATATTGCCTCATGACCAAAGGAATTGGCGGCTCCACCGCCGCCGCGCAATTGCAGACACTTCAACCATGGGCCAGTCCGGCCCCGGCAATTGCCGTCAGTGAATACGAGGCGCGGCTGGAAAAAGCCCGGGCGCTAATGGCGACGCAGGACGTTGATGCTTTGGTCGTCGGGGCAGGGGCCAGCTTGCGCTATTTCTCCCGCGTGGCATGGGGTGCGACGGAACGGCTGGTGGCGATGATTTTACCCAAAGCGGGCAAGCCGATTTTTATCTGCCCGGCGTTTGAAGAGGGGACATTATTGGCCTCGTTGGCGATTGAGGCCGATATCCGATGTTGGGAAGAAGACCATGATCCTTATGCGCTTGCGGCAGCGTGTCTGAAGGAATTAGGGGCCGGGAAAACGGCTGTTGATCCGGCCATGGCATTTTCTATGGTGGGTCGCCTTAGCGGTCACTTTGGCAAGGCTTTTGTGGATGCCAGTGCAATTGTCGACGGGTGCCGTAGTTGTAAAACTACCACCGAATTGGCGCTTATGCAGCAGGCGAAATCGATGACGCTGGAAGTGCACCGGCGCGCCGCTTTGATGTTGCAACCGGGCGTTAGCGCTACTGCCGTGCGGCGCTTTATTGAAGACGCACACCGAAAATTGGGCGCGGCCGGTTCGTCGTTTTGCATTGTGTTGTTTGGCGAGGCGACAAGTTATCCGCACGGCGTACCCGGTGAGCTTTATTTAAAAGAAGGCGATATGGTGCTTATCGACACCGGCTGTCTCGTTGAGGGTTATAATTCTGATATTACCCGCAGCTATGTGTACGGCGAAGCAACGGCGGCGCAGCGCCAATATTGGCAATGGGAACACGGCGCGCAGGCCGCCGCCTTTGCCGCGGCAAAGCCGGGCGTGCCGTGCGAGAATGTTGATCAGGCCGCTCGCGATTATCTGGAAAAAAATGGCATGGGGCCGGATTATACGCTGCCCGGCCTGCCGCACCGTACTGGCCATGGTATTGGTCTTAGCATCCATGAAGCGCCATATTTGGTGCGCGGCGACAAAACCCCCTTGGCACCGGGCATGTGTTTTAGCAATGAGCCGATGGTTGTGGTGCCGGGGCAGTTCGGCATTCGTCTGGAAGATCACTTTTATATGGCCGAAGACGGGCCTGTCTGGTTTACGGAGCCGTCACCAAGCATCGAAGCTCCCTTTGGATAAATTTGCTGCTTTCTTTGGTGCTGCAAAAGGGATATGAAAAACAAAAATCAAGGGGTTATGAAATGACGAAACATTGGGTGGGTATTGCTTTACTCTCAACGGCGCTGGCAACGACACTGGCCAGTTGCACCATGCAGGCACCAGAAGAGACGCAGGAAGCTTCGGTCAGCTATGCGGCCAGCGGCTATGCGGCGAAATCCCTACCTGAATTGGCGGAGGCCTTGCAGGCCGGGGAGGTTAGCGCCGAAGATCTGATGCGGGAATATCTGACGCGCATTGCCGTTGTTGACCGGTATGGCCCAAATCTGCAAAGCATATTGGCGATAAACCCTGACGCCATGGAGCAGGCTCGCGCGCTGGATGCCAAGCGCGCCGCTGGTGAGGTTTTGGGGCCGTTGCACGGCATTCCGGTGTTGTTGAAAGATAATATTGAAACCAAAGACAATATGGCCACCACCGCCGGGGCATTGGCGCTTAAAGACAATGTTACCGGTCGTGACAGTCCGTTGGCGGCAGGTCTTCGCGATGCCGGGGCGATAATTCTGGGCAAAACCAATTTAAGCCAATGGGCGAATTTTCGCTCCGAAAGCTCGATGTCTGGCTGGACTGCGCTAGGGGGGCAGGTGCGCAATCCGCATATGCTGGACCGTAATCCGTGTGGTTCAAGTTCTGGTTCCGGCGCAGCCGCCGCAGCATCCTTGGCTGCTGGTGCCGTGGGGACGGAGACCAATGGGTCAATTATTTGCCCCTCAAACGCCAATGGTGTTGTCGGTTTTAAGCCCACGGTCGGACTGGTTTCGCAGCAATATATCGTTCCGATTTCGTCTTCGCAGGATACTGCCGGGCCGATGACCAAAACCGTCAAGGGCGCAGCGATGATGCTGAACGCTATGGCTACGGGCAGTGCCAAGACCGATTATGTGGCGGCTTTGGACGCGGATTCCCTGAACGGCGTGCGCCTTGGCATATTGCGGTTCTCCCAAGGCGAAAATGCCGATATTTTGGAAAACTTCAACGCCGCGCTTAAAGCGATGGAAGCTGCCGGTGCGATTTTGGTCGATATTGATGAATTTTCCCCCGCGGCCGAAGGGTTTGGCAATAAGTCCTATATGGTTTTGAAATATGAATTTAAAGCCACGCTGAATGAATATTTGGCTGACGCCGCGCCGGCGGTTACTACCCGCACTTTGGCCGACCTCATTGCTTTTAATGAAGAGCATGCCGATGTTGAATTGGCGCTGTTTGACCAAAGCATTTTTGAGGCTGCCGAGGCACTTGGCGGGCTGGACACGCTTGAGTATCTGGAAAGCCTGGCGGCCGTGCAATCGTCCACCCGCGAAGAGGGTATTGATGCGCTTTTGGCCAAATATGATGTGGCCGCACTGGTCGGGCCGTCCGGACCGATTACTCCGCGTGCTGACCCAGTTAATGGGGATGTTTGGCCTTCATGGGCCGGGTCTGGCAGCTTGCCAGCAATTGCTGGTTATCCGCATATAACCGTGCCCATGGGTAATGTGCATGGCCTGCCGATTGGTGTGTCGATTATGGGCGCCAAGGACCGGGATGCAGCCATTTTATCCTATGGCTTTGCCTATGAACAGCGCACGCATTTGCGTCCCGAACCACAATTTTTGAAAAATGCCGAGGCACGCCCTGAAATCGCGGCGGCGATGAAGAGGAAATAGCGCGCTCAAGTAGCGAAGCGGTAGCGCACTAGGAAAATTCCGCTCAAGTAGCGAAGCGGTAGCGCACTAGGAAAATTCCGCTCAAGTAGCGAAGCGGTAGCGCACTAGGAAAATTCTGCTCAAGTAGCGAAGCGGTAGCGCACTAGGAAAATTCGCTCAAGTAGCGAAGCGGTAGCGCGTGAAAAATCACGTCAAATAGGTTGCAAACCAATCGAGTGTGCGTTGCCAGGCGAGATTGGCGGCGGTCTCGTCATAGCGCGGGGTGGTGTCATTGTGAAAGCCGTGATTAGCGTCTTCGTATATGTGAGCCGTGAAGGTTTTGCCGTGGGTTTTCAATGCCGCTTCATAGGTTGGCCAGCCGCCGTTTACCCGCGCGTCCAGCCCGGCATAGTGCAATAATAGCGGTGCATTGATGGCCGGAACGTCTTCGGCAGCGGCCTGGCGGCCATAAAACGGCACCGCGCAGGCCATATTTTCAAAATGAACCGCCAGTGCATTGCACACACCGCCGCCATAACAAAAACCAACCGCGCCGACCTTGCCATTGCTGTGCTGGTGGGTGGTTAAATATTCAAACCCGGCAAAAAAGTCGGAGAGTAATTTGGTGCGGTCGAGTTGTCGTTGCAGGGTTCGACCGTCCGCATCATTGCCCGGATAACCGCCAAGCGAGCTTAATCCATCGGGGCCAAGCGCTAAATAACCGGCTTTGGCCACCCGGCGCACCACGTCTTCAATATAGGGGTTGAGACCGCGATTTTCATGCACCACCAGCACCGCCCCGTAGGGGCCTTGCTTGACCGGGCGGGCCAGCAAGCCATTGACGGTTCCATGGCCTTCCGGCGAGGCGTATTGCACCTTCTGGGTGACAATGTCCGGGTCGTCGGGGGCTATTTGTTGCGCGAGGGCATAGTCGGGCTGCAGGGTTTTTAAAATGGCGGCGGCAGTTATGCCGCTGGCCGCAAATTGCGCCGCGCCTTTCAAGAAGTCGCGTTTGGAAACCGTGCCGTGCACATAGCCATCAAAAAGCTCTAACAGTTTTGGGTCGAATTCATGGGCTTTTTTGCGTTTCACGGCGTGTCTCCTTGTGCGGGGTTTTTGTATGTTACTGGTTGGCGGATTCAAACGCGATGATTTTGCGGGTCATTTCGTCGGCTAAATCATTGGGGATCGGGAAGGTGAGGTGGTATTGGCTGATTTTCCAGCCCTCGCGCGTGCGTATTAACGTGCCGGTGCCACGGCTGGTGCCATAGTTTTCGCTGTCCAATACCTCATCAAACCACGCCATATTGGCCATTGGCGACAAAACCACATGACGTTCGCGCGGCGTATAGCGCCAGCCTCGGCCTTGGTTAAAGAAGGGAAGTGCATAGGCTTTGAAATCGGCAATGGTCCACCGTTCCGAAACGTCGGTGCCGATATATATGGCATCTTCGGTGAACAAGTTGAAATATTCATCGCCATTGGCGGCGGCAGCAAGCTCATGAAGATTATCTAATATGGCATTGATTTTATTGGTTTCAGCGTCCTTTCCCAAGCTTGTTGCCTGCATGCCTTGCAGTACCGGCGTGTACAAATCATTGGGAATGGGGATGCCCATTACCAGTTGGACGATTTTCCACTCCCCCTCGTGCAAAGCCATCGCGCCGGACGGGCGCAACAGGTAATCGGTATTGTTAAAATGGGCGAGTTCGGCGAACCATGCGCTCTGGCCGTCTTGCGAAACGCTAAGGCGCCGGTCTTTGAGATCAAAATCCCAACCCACGCCGGTTTCGAAGCTTTTCTTAATCGCCGGGGCGAATTCCTCATAGGACCAAATTTCGCTGGCATCGGTGCCGTAAAACACCGAATCTTTGGAAAATAAGGCTATAAAACCGTCAAAATCAGCCTTGCCGACCGCCTCATAATACCGGTCCAAAACCGCCTCGGCATCGCTTGTGGCCGTCTCGGGTTTAACCTTCTGCGAGGCCGGGCCGGAACACCCTGCCAGCGCCAATGACACTATAACCAAAAATCCCCCAAAATAACGCATGCCAGCACCCTTTTTTTCCATCGTGAAACCGGTCATCATCATGACTATTGATTTGAACGCTGGCAATAAAAAACGCAAAAGCGGCGATAGAGAGCTTTGGGATACGCCATGCGCGATAGACGACAATTTTTGCAAGGAGCGGCCTGTCTGGCGTCGGCGGGGGCAATCGCGGGTGTTGGCGGGCTGGTGCCCGCATGGGCGCGGACCGGGGCGCAAGGAAATTTGGGACTAAGCACGCTTACCGGCAATCGTTTTGATTTGCAGGTTGGTAAATTCGCCGCGCGCATTGATGGCAAAGTGGGTGAGGCGGTTGGCGTTAACGGCACGCTACCGGCACCGCTTTTGCGGTTTCGCGAAGGTGAAGAGGTCGTGATTAATGTAAAAAACTCATTAAAAACAGAAACATCGATACATTGGCATGGGCTATTGGTGCCGTTCCACATGGATGGGGTTCCCGGCGTTAGTTTTCCCGGTATTAAGCCCGGCGAGACGTTCCAATACCGGTTTAGCGCGCCACAAAACGGTACGTATTGGTATCATTCGCATTCCGGCCTGCAAGAACAAAGCGGGCATTATGGGCCGCTTATAATTGACCCTAAAGGCGCTGACCCGGTGCAATATGACCGCGAATATGTATTGGTTTTGTCGGATTGGAGTTTTGAAGACCCGCACCGGATTTTCGCCAAACTCAAAAAAACCAGCGATGTCTATAGCCTTAACCAGCCGACTTTAGCCGAATTCATGCAAGAAGTGTCCACAAATGGAATGTCGGCGGCGGTTTCGTCGCGCGCCATGTGGGGAAAAATGCGCATGTCGGCGCGCGATATTGCTGATGTTACCGGGGCAACCTACACCTATTTGATCAATGGACTTGCCAGCGAGGATGGCTGGAATGGCGTGTTTATCCCCGGCGAACGAGTGCGCCTTAGAGTTATTAATGCCAGCGCCATGACCCTGTTTAACGTGCGCATTCCGGGCCTGCCAATGACAATTGTGCAGGCTGATGGGCAAAACATTCAACCCGTGGAAGTGGACGAATTTCAAATTGGCGTAGCCGAAACCTATGATGCGATCATTACGCCTAAAGATGCTGGTCCTTACGCCTTTGTCGCTGAATCCATTGACCGTTCCGGGCAGGCCATTGCGCATTTTTCGGCCAATGCCGGAGAGGCCGCGCCATTGCCGAAACTTCGTGCACCACCGGTTTTGACTATGCGCGATATGGGCATGGCTGGTATGGCTGAGGGTATGGATCACGGCACTATGCAGCATGGGCAAATGGACCATGCTGGCGATGGTGGCAGCAAAAGCCCTACGCTAAATCGAGGGCCTGGAATTGCCAATTTGGTTGCCACCCCATTGAGCCGCCTTAATGAGCCGGGTATTGGCCTTGAGAATGTTCCGCATCGCACTTTGCGCTATGCCCAGCTCAGAAGTCTGGAGCCGAATACCGACAAGCGGCCACCGGGGCGGCAGCTCACCTTGCACCTTACCGGCAATATGGAGCGCTATATGTGGTCGTTTGACGGGGTGAAATTTGCCCATGTTAAAGAGGCGATCAAATTTTATGATGGCGAGCGGCTTCGCCTGAACCTGATCAATGAGACGATGATGCCACATCCGATTCATTTGCACGGCATGTTTTTTGAGCTGGTTAATGGTGCAGGGGCGCACCAGCCACGCAAGCACACCATTGTGGTTAAGCCAGCCGAGAAATTATCACTCGATATTACCGCCGGGCCGGTGGGCGATTGGGCATTCCATTGCCATTTATTGTATCACATGCATGCGGGCATGATGCAGGTGGTGTCGGTACTGCCAAGTGCCGCGGAAAAAGGCGCTCCGGTTGAGGTGCCTCACTCAATGCCGGCCCCGATGGATCATTCAAAAATGGACCATGGAGACGCAGCGAAATGAGCGGCGAGAAGTCACGCATTTTTGGGCCATGGCTGGTCGGCTTTGTTCTGTGCGCTGGTGCCGCCGGGGCGCAGGAAATGCCGCCGAATGCGGCACCGCCAAGCTCCCCGCTTTGGTCGCAAGCAGATACCTATTATGGGCCGCAAGAAATGGCACAAGCGCGTAAGATGGTGCAGGAAGCTAGCGGCGGCATGGCATTTTGGCGAGTGGCGTTTGATCGGGTTGAGACACAAATAAGCAATGCACAGGAACAAGCCGTTTGGGATGTGCAGGGCTGGTATGGCGGCGATATCAACAAATTGTGGGTTAAAACCGAGGGGGAGTTTTCCTTTACGGACGACGACTTTGAAGAAGCCGAAATTCAAGCGCTGTGGTCTCGGGCCATTTCGCCCTATTTCGATTTTCAAGCTGGCGTTCGCTATGACTTAAACCCAAAAAGTCTGGCGCACGGTGTTATTGGGGTTCAGGGCTTGGCCCCATATTGGTTCGAGATCGATGCTAGCGCTTTTATCAGCGTCGATGGAGATGTTACCGCCCGGCTTGAGGCGGAATATGATGTGCATCTTAGCCAATGGCTGGTTTTGCAGCCTCGGGTCGAAATCGCATTGGCCGCGCAGGACATTCCCGAGTTGAATATTGAGGCTGGCATTACTGATTTGCAGGCCGGGTTACGGTTGCGGTATGCGGTGAAGCGGCAATTTTCGCCCTATATAGGCGTCGCATGGCATAGCAAATTTGGCGGCGAGGCGGATCTGGCGCGCGCGCAAGGCGAGGGCGCAAAAAGCGCTAAACTTGTGCTCGGTGTTAGCGCGTGGTTTTGATACCGGGCTGTTCTGACGGCGCCGGTACAAATTTTTGCAAATCAGAGGGGCGTAATGTTTCCACGTCTGAAAACGCACTGGGCGGCACGAAGTTTTTTTGAAAACATGGATGCTGCACCGGGGAGAAAATCCCCTTCACCCATTCAATAAATGATTTGTTTTTGGCCAAAGCGCCAAGTTCGCGATTGAAAACCAGCCAAAATTGTATTGGCGTGGTAACGCCGTAATCCAGATAAACCAGATCTGGAATATCTATGGCAATGAAGGACGGCGCGAGCATAATGCCCGCGCCGCCGCGTACAGCTTCGACATAAACGGCGCTGTTATTGGTGGTTAAAACATGAGAGATCAGGGTATCCATGGATGATAAATTATTGGCCCAATTGTCCTTTTGGTGCTGGTGATTGCGCAGCTTTAAATGCCTGAATTTCAGGATATCGATGAGGTCCGACGGGCGGCCATAGGTGTTGAGGTATTTTGCCGTAGTGAATGGCACATAATGCAACCAACCCAAGGGGATAGCCACCGCATCCATCTCTTTGGCGGGGTCAAACTGGATCATAATATCGGCGTCGTTTGAATTGACGCTTGGTGGATTTGCGCCAGTATCCAATTCCAGCTGTATTTTCGGATAGATAGCGAAAAACTGCTCCAATAATGGCGCGATCCAATAGGTCGCCAACCCGTCCGAACAATGAAAACGGATAGTGCCTTCGTCCAATGCGTTGGAAGCGTGGGCAACGCGCTCAATCTCCAGGGCCGCGGATTGCATTTGTTTGGCAAGGGCAACGACCTCAGTGCCCTTTTTGGTCAATTGCGCGCCATTGCGGGTGCGCACGAATAATTGCGTGCTCAGACGCTGTTCCAACTGGCTAAGTCGCGAACTGACGGTTGGCTGCTGCTTGCCCAGCAAAACCGCGGCACCAGAAAGTGATCCCGCTTCAGCAATGGCCAACGCAATTTCAAGGTCATTCCAATCCAACAAATTTTGCAAACAACAATCCCTCTCTGATTTCCCAATACCTAATATAGGGGATTTGATGATTTCCGCACGTAACTTTCACTGTATTCTAAAAAACCTCTAGCAAGCAATGCCAAGGATTTACAAAATGCAAGAAAGTATAAAGAAGACCTACAAGCTTTTTGCGCGGCAAGATGGCGAACGGGAAAAAATAGATGAAATTCTCATTGCATATCAAATGCGTAGAATGACAGATGATGAAGTGCCAGCTCTACGTATGATTGCGATGAATTTACTTGGCTTTGCATCTGCGCCGGAGGAAATATTGCTTAAGGTGTCGCATTGGTCCGATATGTCGCTGTTTGCCCGGCATACCGAGGGTGAACTTACCGGTTTTCTGGCCATCATTCCCCTCAATCGCGAAGGACATAAAGCGCTCAGATCCGGCGACATGTATGGCAGCAATATTGAGGAAAAATGGGTCGCACACCCCGGCGAGCCGATGGAAGCTGGGCTGCTTTGGGGTATGGGTGGCCATTCAGCGCGCGATCAACGGGCGGTTGTTTTCGCCTTGTTGTCGATTTGTAAAAACCTGTTTCCCGGCATGCCAACCTATTCAAGGGCGGCAACCGAGCATGGCCTGCGGATCATGGTGCGCATGGGCTATGAAAAAGTGCTTTCCATCCCCGACCGTCCCGATTTATGGGGCAGGTTTGGCGACCCGGTGAAGGAGGTGATGAGCACCGCGAAATATCAAGAAGTTAAAGCGCAAGACACTAATGGGGAGGCTGCATAATGGCTAATCTGGAAGTAAAAGTAGCGCGAAACATGAATGAAGTATTGCATGGTTTTGCGGTACGCAGCGTGGTTTATATGGGGGGGCAAGATTGCCCATATGATGAGGAGTATGATGGCAATGATTTTGCCGGCACGTCGCACATTATTGCCTATTATAAAGGCGAACCTGTTGGCACCATGCGTATTCGCTGGTTTGCAGAGTTCGTAAAATTTGAACGCGCGGCGGTGCTTGAACGGTTTCGCGGCAACAGAGTTCGCGGCGAACCTGTTGTATCTGCGTTGTTGAGTTTTTCGCTGCGTTATGCCGGCAAGCGGGGGTATCTTAAGGGGATTGCCCATGCGCAAGCCCATTTGGCAAAGCTTTGGTCAAAGTTTGGGTTTGTCGAACGGTGTGGACGGCCAAATTTTTGTTTTTCGGACTATGATTATGTGGAAATGGAAACCCGTATTGAGCCGCCGGAAAATGCCATTCACATCAATACTGATCCGATGAAATTAAACCGCCCTGATGGCGTATGGGATGAAGTTGGTGTTTTGGAACGCTCGGTCACCCGCAGTCTCAAGCCCAGCAGTAATGACGTTGAGAGCCCCAATGAAGCCATCGAGGTAGCATAATGCAAACCGCGCCTCTTTTGGTTCTCATCGATTGCCAATATGAACATTTGTCAAAAGCCAGCCCGCATTATGCGCATAATGGTATTGACGTGGTGCACGCCGCCCACCGGGTATTGGCGGAAGCCCGGCGACATAATTGGTCAATCATCCACGTGCAAATGAAGACCGAGGCGGGGAGCTTTAATTGTAGAAGCTATGATTCTTCGCCTATAGATGCCCTCAAGCCGCTGCGCTCGGAGCCGGTATTCACCCGCTCGCAGATTTCGCCATTCTCCAATACCAATTTTGCCGAATTTATGAAGGCACAAAAGGCTGACCGGGTGTTTATTGGCGGTTTTACCGGCTCTTACGCAATTTTATCGACGGTCATTGGCTGTGTAGACCATAGTATTGAGTGTTGCGTGCTATCCGACCTCATAGGTGCCTGCCAAATGAGAAGGAAAGGGGAAAATGATGACGCCGCCTGGTTCGCCGCTATTGGGCAATTGTCGCCGCTTTTGCGGTCCAGCGAGCTTGTTTTTGAGGATCGCCGTGTGGCCCTGCAGGCCATTCGGCGTGACCGCCCATTACGGGTTGGCGGTACGCGGGTGTTGCACTAAGCCAACGTGCTGTTAACGCCGGTTGGCAATATGCCCTTGTATGTGCGCCGTGCTGCCGGTAGGCTTGCTTATTGTTGCAGTTCCGCCAAAGCAAAGTGAGGTTTTATGATTGTCATTGTGTCGTACGCGGCCGTTGCAGACCGGTTAAGCGCTTAGCATATTTGCTTGGGGACGTGTTCCCCCTCAATAAGCGCTCTTTTCTCTTGGTCGCCGTTGCCGCATGTCACCGCATTCTGCTCTTTATAGAATGTGTCGGCTTACTGTGCTTATTTCTCTGTGTGCGTGCCGTGGGCGCGACACCAAAGCTGGTGCGAGACCAATGACAACTGAAACTTCTACCTTGGCCGATTTCGGCTGGAATGCCTTTTTCTATACGCAACTTAATACTGACGACCATATGGCGGCGCTTCCCGTGCGGGTAATGTCGGTGCACCGTAATAGTCTTAATGTGGCCGGGCCTGACTTTGAGCAAGTTATCGCGCCATTCTTTGCGCAAGATGGTGATGAAGAAGGCCGGGCGACCGTGGGCGATTGGCTATTGCTGGACCCCGAAACCTTGCAAGCTGTGCATTTGCTGGAGCGCAAGAGTGTCTTCAAGCGCCGCGCGGCCGGAACCAGCCATAAGCTGCAATTGATCGCCGCCAATATCGACACTTTGTTTATTGTCACTTCGTGCAATAAGGATTTCAATATTGCCAGACTGGAGCGTTATCTGGTGCTGGCTCGCGAGGCAGAAGTCACACCGATTATTGTGATCACCAAGGCGGATCAGGCCGAGGTCCCGCAGGATTTTTCCCGAGAAGCAGCAAAACTAATGCCCGGCCTGTTGGTTGAAACTATTGATGCGCGTGACCCAAAGAGCGTGGCCTGCCTGTTTCCGTGGCGAGCGCCGGGCCAGACGATTGCGGTGGTTGGTTCTTCCGGTGTTGGTAAGTCGACGCTGATCAACACCCTCACCGGGGCCGGGAAGATTGCCACGCAGGGTGTTCGCGAGGACGACGCCAAAGGTCGCCACACCACCACGGGCAGGGCGCTCCACCGCCTTCCCGAGGGGGGATGGGTATTGGACACGCCGGGTATGCGCGAATTGCAATTGACCGACGTGAAGGCGGGCATAGACGATGTGTTCGCTGATGTGGCGGCGCTGGCGCGAAATTGTCGGTTTAGCGATTGCCAGCATGAGGTCGAGCCGGGCTGTGCAATTTTAGCGGCCGTCAACGATGGCACGCTGGAGCCGGACCGGCATAAGAGATGGCAAAAACTTGCGGCCGAAGAGGCCCATAATAGCGCAAATACCGCGCAACGCCGAGCCCGCGACCGTGCCTTTGGCAAAATGATCAAAGGCGCCCTCCAAGACAAAAAGAAGTACGACCGTAAATGATCTAATCCGGCCTGAGAGCTTTATTGAGTTGGAAACCGGGGTGCGACTGCACCCCTTTATAGGTACCACGCTAGCACCACATTTTGCGGTTTAGAATTTTGCGCGCCAGTAAGTAAATTTTAATATACGCTAAGTCATAGAAATAAATGGTGCGGCCGAGAGGTTGTTGGGTTTGTTTCCTCCTTCTTGCATCATAAAGTAATTACCCATATAAATCAATGTTATAATTGTTTGTTTCTGGAAATGTAATGAGAGTTTTGTACTCACTTTTGTATGCACATGGTAGAGCCGCGCCACCACATAAGTCGATTTACATTGACGGCTAATATTCATTAGACTGAGCGGTGAAGTAGGTTGCGGCACTCCTCGCTTTCGCAACCCAATTGCGTGGTGCCCTTTGGATCAGAACTTTCAGAACAATCTGGCCAAAGCCATACCGATCCCGGCGATCATTCTAGATCCTTCGTTTCGCATTTTGGCTGCCAATAAGCATGCGGAAAAATTATTCGAGGCAGAGCTCATAGGCCTCGATTTCGTTCGTGTTCTTAGACAGCCGATAGCCTTGGAAAGTTTGGCTAAAGTTATGCGAACGCGCAAACAAGCGACCTGTAAGTTGACCCTCAACCTGCAAACCCGGCGCACTTATTTGGCTTCAGCGGCCCCCTTAAGCGGTAGTGTCGGCGGCGTAGAGCATATCCTGTTCACCTTGCAGGATATTTCTGCCGAAATTAAAGCGGAAAAGGCGCGCAGCACTTTTGTTGCCAATGTAAGCCATGAGTTACGCTCGCCACTGACCTCCCTGATCGGCGTTGTTGAAACCTTGAAGGGGCCGGCACGAAATGACGAAAAAGCGCGTGAACGGTTTTTAGAACTCATGCAGGATGAGGCTGAACGCATGTCGCGGTTAGTTGAAGACTTACTTTCCTTATCAAAATTGGAGGCCAAAGAGCACCTTCCCCCTCGGGATAGGGTTAATCTGCTTAAGGTCGTTCAAATGGTCGTGCGTTCGCTGGCTGCAAGCAAACCTGAGTACGATAACAGGGTGGAGATTATTACCACAGAAACGGTACCGATGGTGCGCGGAGACAAGGATGAATTGACAGAAGTGTTTCAAAACCTGATTGAAAATGCGCTGAAATACAGCACGCCTGGTACGCCCATTATTGTCCGGATATCGCAAAATAGTGAAATGCAAAATCGAATAACTGTAACCATACAAGACATTGGCGAGGGTATCGCGCCTGAGCATATTCCACGCCTTACCGAGCGGTTCTATCGCGTTGATAAAGGGCGCTCCCGTCAGATTGGCGGGACTGGCCTTGGGATGGCCATTACCAAACATATTCTCAATCGACACCGGGCGCGCTTAACTGTTAAAAGCAAGCGTGGAAAAGGCACGCTCGTCAGCGTTATATTGATGTCAAAGCCTAGTCCAACAGACGACAATGACGAGTTGTCATAAAACTGTCATTCAAATGTAGCAAATAGATCGCGAAGAAACTCTAGCCTGATTTTGCAAGGGCGAAATGGGTTCGCCTGCTTTTTTGGACAAGAATGATGAGCATTAGAATTATTGCGGCAAGCCTTTTATCTTTGGGAATGGTTGTTGGGCCATCGGGTTTAGCTGCCGAAGGGCTCTCTGGCGCTGCAGTACAGGTTAGCAATCGAGATCATATAAAAATTGTTGGTTCCTCCACAGTCTATCCTTTTTCTACGGTTGTGGCGGAGAATTTTGGCCGAACAACACGATTCAAAACGCCGATCGTGGAAAGCACGGGGTCAGGCGGGGGCTTAAAGCTGTTTTGTGCCGGTCTGGGCGCACACTACCCTGATATTACCAATGCTTCCAGGCGCATCAAGAAATCAGAAATTGATAATTGTGCTGAAAATGGCGTTACAGAAATCATCGAGGTCAAAATTGGGTATGATGGTATTGTTCTGGCCAATTCTCGTAAAAACCCCAAGCTGGAAGTTTCGCTTCGGGATGTTTTTCAGGCTTTAGCCAAAAATGTTCCAATTGGCGAAGGTGGTTTGCAAGCCAATCCACATCAAACTTGGGCGGATATCAATCCGGACCTTCCCAGTATCAAAATTGAAATCATGGGACCACCACCAACCTCTGGCACCCGTGATGCGTTTGTTGAATTAGCTATGGAAGGCGGATGCAATACTTTTCCCTTTATCAAGGCCCTGAAGGGGACTGATAAGGCAGCATATAAAGCGTTGTGCCATACCATCCGTGAAGATGGTGTGTTTATTGAAGCTGGTGAAAATGATAATTTGATTGTTCAAAAGCTGAATGCAAACCCGGATGCCTTTGGGGTTTTTGGATTTAGCTTTCTTGATCAAAATATCGATACGGTTCAAGGCGCATTGGTTAATGGCGTAGAGCCCAGTTTTGAACGAATTGCTGATGGCGCTTATCCGGTTTCCCGGTCTTTGTATTTTTATGTCAAGAAAGCCAATATTGGTCAGACACCCGGCATCGCAGAATACATGCAGGAATACATTAGTGACAAAGCCAGTGGTGATGAGGGGTATTTGGCTGATCGGGGTTTAATCCCCATGCAGCCCGCCGAACACGACGACTGGGTAGACAAGATCAACAACCTTGAACCATTAACGGTTGACTAGAGAAGCTCTATGTTCCCTTCAACAAATCTGCAGCTCAGGCGCGCGGGGCGGGGCTCTAAACTAAAAGAGCAAATTATCATCGTAGGGATGTTGGTTTGCTCACTGGTTGCCATATTAATCACCATTGGTATCGTGCTTTCACTGGCCTTTGAGGCTTTCCTTTTTTTCCGGAAAGTTCCCGTTTTCGACTTTTTATTTGGTCTGGAATGGAGCCCGCAAACGGCCATTCGGGCCGACCAGGTCGGGGCCAGCGGCAAATTTGGGGTTTTGCCCCTCCTCACCGGGACCGTGTTAATCAGCTTTATAGCGATGGCAGTTGCTACACCATTGGGACTGTATTCCGCAGTTTATCTAACCGAATATGCCAAACCAAAGACTCGTAACTGGATCAAACCGACACTTGAGTTGCTGGCTGGAATTCCAACCGTGGTTTATGGGTTTTTTGCCGCATTAGTAGTTGCCCCAATTATTCGCAATACTGGATCTGGTGCCGGATTTGATGTTTCATCTGAAAGCGCGCTTGCCGCTGGACTGGTTATGGGGATCATGTTGATCCCATTTATATCCTCGCTGTCGGATGATGTAATTTCTGCGGTACCCAAAGCGATGCGTGAAGCATCGTATGGCTTGGGCGCTACGCGCGTAGAAACCATAACACAGGTTGTCCTGCCCGCAGCCACCGTGGGTATTGTTGGCAGCCTCTTATTGGCTACATCACGGGCCATTGGCGAAACCATGATTGTGGTAATGGCCGCAGGCCTTGCGGCCAAGCTTACCCTTAATCCACTTGAGGCAGTGACGACAATGACCGTTCAAATAGTGACCTTGTTGACCGGTGATCAGGAGTTTGACAGCGCCAAAACGCTGGCTGCATTCGCTATCGCTTTGTTTTTATTCATCCTGACAATGGGGCTCAATGTAATTGCCCTGAAAATTGTCGATAAATACAAGGTGCATTATGCCTGACTACGCCTTGAACACATCTGAGAATACCAGGCGTCGTCATATAAAAGAAGTGCGCTTTCAGTGGGTAGGCAGAATAGCCATTTTGATTTCACTTGGCTTTCTTGCGCTGATGTTTATCGCAATTTCTGTTCGTGGCTATAGCGTCTTTGAGCAAACACATATCCAACTGGACATCTTTTTTGATGAAGCCCATTTGGACCCATCTGGGGCACGCGATCCAGAAATGTTGCTCATTGCTGATTACAAGCCATTGCTCACCACCGCGTTGCAGCGTCGGTTTCGCGAAGTGCAGGAGCGCCGAGAAAAACGCAGGCTTTATAAAATTCTTTCGAGAGGGGCTGTTTTCGCCCTTGGCGAGATGGTCCAGAAAAACCCGAACCTGATTGGCACGTCGCAGCGCCTATGGCTTCCCGCCTCTGCAGAGGTTGATTTGTACATGAAAGGTAAGGTTGACGTTAGCCTTGAAGAAGAGTTGCGCCGCCTGAAAAATAAGGAGATCAACTGGGTTAACCAACTCAAAGCTCAGGGGCAGATAAAGAAGAAATTTAATACAAGGTTTTTCACCAAAGGGGATTCTAGGGAACCGGAGCTTTCCGGCATATTGGGGGCAGTTATTGGCTCGGCTTTCAGCCTACTGGTGTGTTTCACCATTGCCTTTCCGCTGGGGCTTTTAACGGCTATTTACTTGGAGGACTTTGCTAAAAAAACGCTTCTGACAGATTTGATTGAAATTAACATCAACAATCTGGCAGCAGTTCCATCTATTGTATTTGGCCTGTTGGGGTTATCTATATTCCTAGGCGTGTTTCACCTGCCCCGATCAACGCCGTTGGTTGGTGGTATGGTCTTGGCCTTGATGACCTTGCCGACGATTATTATCGCCGCGCGCGCCAGTTTGCGATCGGTGCCCAATACCATCCGCGAGGCAGCACTTGGTCTTGGTGCCAGTAAAGTGCAGACCACTTTTCACCATACAGTCCCTTTGGCCATGCCTGGCATATTGACGGGCACCATATTAGGTATGGCTGGCGCATTGGGAGAAACGGCACCATTGTTAATGATTGGCATGGTGGCCTTTATTGTTGATGTTCCTCAAGGCATCACTGATGTGGCAACGTCGCTGCCAGTGCAGATATTCTTATGGGCAGATAGTCCGGAAAAGGGTTTTGTCGAGAGGACGGCCGCCGCCATTATGGTGCTATTGAGCTTCCTTGTTTTAATGAACTTGCTCGCGGTCTTTTTACGCAAGAAACTCCAGAGGCAATGGTAATGGGATCCATGATAAAGATTTTGAACGAAACAGCCATACCAGTGACAAACCCAATTGAGAAACCGTGCATATTGAGCGCGAAAAATGTTGATGTATTCTACGGCAATAAACTAGCAATCAACGATGTATCCTTCGATATAATGGAAAACCAGATCACCGCCCTGATCGGACCTTCAGGCTGTGGGAAAAGCTCGGTTCTACGTTGTTTTAACCGCATGAATGACATGATTGATGCCTGCAAGGTTACGGGTGATATTCGTTTTGCTGGACAAAATATTTATGATCCCAAAGTTGATGTGGTTGCGTTACGCGCCCGCATTGGCATGGTGTTTCAAAAGGCCAATCCGTTTCCAAAATCGATCTTCGAAAACGTCGCCTATGGTCCGCGTATTCATGGTCTGGCCAAGTCAAAAGGGGATTTGGAGGAGATCGTAATTTCTGCTTTGAAAAAGGCCGGACTGTATGACGAAGTTGCCAATCGATTGGACGAGAGCGGCACCGGGCTTTCGGGCGGGCAACAACAACGTCTGTGTATCGCTCGTGCCCTTGCCGTCGATCCACAAGTCATCTTGATGGATGAGCCGTGTTCTTCACTGGACCCGATTGCTACAGCGGTCATTGAAGATCTGATGGAGAGCATGAAAGAAAACTACACCATTGTGATTGTTACGCACTCTATGCAACAGGCGTCGAGAATATCGCAAAAAACCGCATTTTTTCATTTGGGTGATTTGGTCGAGTTTGGGGATACAGAAACCATATTCACCAACCCTGAGTATGAAATAACGCAAAACTATATTTCTGGCCGTATTGGGTAGGGCTTCAAAAATGAACAATCATCATATTGTAAACTCGTTTGATAATGCCTTGAATAAAAACGAAAGTTTGATTCTGGAGATGGGCGGCCGAGTTGAGCAACAGCTTTCTCTGGCCACACGGGCTTTGCAAAAAGAAGATATAAAGCTGTCCAAAAAAGTTGTCTCAAGTCACAACCATATTCGCCAGTTGGAAGGGAAAGTTAATGCCAGTGCCATTCAATTGCTGGCTTTGCGCCACCCGGTTGCAGAGGATTTGCGTAATGTCGTGATGTCGTTGCGCATAGCCGGACATTTGGAACGGATCGGGCAATACACCAAGAATATGGCACGGCGGACGCATACAATTACCAAGGCAGACGCATTTATTGGTTCGATTGATGTGCTGGTCAGGATGAGTGAGCTGGTCCAAAGCATGATCAAGTCAACTCTTGATGCCTACAATAACCGCGAAGCGCAAATTGCCGAAGATGTACGAGAGCAAGATGAAGGTGTTGATCATATGCACAACACCTTATTTCGTGAGTTGCTGACGTATATGATGGAGGACCCTCGTAATATTTCCGGGGCGATGCATTTATTATTCATCGCCAAAAATATCGAGCGTATGGGCGACCACAGCGTAGAAATTGCTGAAGAGATTATCTTTATGATCACGGGTGGTTGGCCCACAGAAAAAAGGCCAAAAGGCGATAATACCAGTCGGATGCTTCTAAGCCCAGAGGATTTAGGGCCTAGTTCTGTTACTGTAGAAGAGCATTAATAATGGTACCGTTAATCTTACTTGTTGAAGATGAATTGGCCCAGGCGGAAATTCTGAAATACAATCTGAAGGCCGCCAATTTTTCCGTAAAACATGCGATTAATGGTGAAGAGGGGGTGTTTCAGGCGCAGGAGTTTTTGCCTGACCTGGTCTTGCTTGACTGGATGCTCCCTGACATGTCCGGCATTGAAGTTTGTTCCAGAATCAAGCTGACGGCAGGCACCAAAAATATCCCGGTTATCATGCTAACAGCCAGAGGTAGCGAGGAGGACAAGGTGCGTGGCCTAAACACAGGTGCCGATGACTATGTGGTGAAACCATATTCGTTAAATATACTGATCGCACGCATTAAGGCTAATCTGCGTCAGGCCGGAACCGGCCGGGTTGAGATAAGCTATGGTGGGGTCATCATGAATACAGAAACCCATCGTGTGCGGCGGGATGGAGACAATGTCAAACTCGGCCCTACTGAATTTCGCCTGTTACAAACTTTTTTGGAAAAACCAACGAAGGTCTGGAGTCGGGACCAACTACTAGATCGTGTGTGGGGTACAGGCGTTTACGTGGAGGACCGTACCATAGACGTACATATTGGCCGCCTACGTCGTTTGCTCAACGCCGGAAACAAAAGTGACATCATTAGAACCATCCGTAGCGCAGGCTATGCACTCGATAGCGAAAAATAAGCAACCAAACGGCATTGTCATTTATGAGGCATATTCTTCTGTACCACGTACTGATGAAGCCTGTAACATGGCTCTGATTTCATCATGGATGTTTCCTACATCCTGATTGGCATCAATCCATGCCCCATGGAGTATGCCGTCATTATATGAAGCCAGACAGGCCACATAGATTTTGATTTCTTCTGTTGTTTCTCCCATTTTTAAAGCCTCCTTGAAATAGGGGTTGCACATGCAACCCTTGGAAGCCTCTTAAAACGGGGTGTGCAAACGGAGGTAAAATCGATGGGGTCTAGGTGCGGCCCACAGGCGAAGCCGAGGACACGGCCCTGTCTATTTTTATCGAAGTGCGCTGAGGGGCGGAGATCCTTCCATGACTTTTTTTAGAAATTTTTGCATGGGTATTCATCCATGCTCACATTAGTGAGCCTGCCAGGCTACCTTTATGATTAAAAAGATGAGGTCGGGGGCAAAGCCGCATAGTCGACGGTCGATCAGACTTCCATACGCGGATTGGATACCGCATGAACGCGTTTCGTCTTGGGGCTAACTCTGACTAAGTTCGG
>JAJFFO010000024.1 GCA_021776615.1 Robiginitomaculum sp.
TTGCAAGCTTTGATGGAATGGAAGATAGAGATTTGCATAGAATGTTAAATTCTACCTGTAGAATATGTATGAATAATTGGATTGTGGCTACTAGGTAACGATTTAGTTGTTAACGCAGGAACGTCCGTTATTGGCCGATCTGTGCCGTTGCTGGCTCCAATTTAGGGTTGGCTTTAGCGTCCGCTTTGGAGCTTAGTTCCAACCATATCCGACACTGCGTGTCTGGTCACGTCGTAAGCATTACATATAAACCATTATCTCCCCAATTCAGGCCCGGATCGTTTGCGCTGTTGGCTGAACTGTTGTTGGATTTGCATTGCCCTATCCTGTACTCGCTCTTTATGCCCATCCATTTTAAGCGCCAGCCCGATATTACGGTCTAGTTTGCGCCGGTCTAAAAGCTGATTTTGCTTTTGTGTGGCAATCTGCGTTTGAAGGCTGCGGCGCTCGGTTAGCTGGTCCAGAATAAGCCGATCTTTCTGGAATTGATCCCGTTTCAGAGACTCCCAAGCTTCAAGCCTGTTTAGGTCTCGGGTTTTATGGGCGTGGCCAGACATCCAGTCCCAAATGCCTTTTAAACCTGAATGAAGACGGTCTTGCCGTATTTTTGTTTCTGCCTGCCAGTGCTTTTCCTGTCCTGTGTTCAGACATAAGCGTTCTCGCGCATGGATTTTGGCCATTTCCTGCTTGCGCTCAGTCAGTGGCACAAGTTCTTCGGTCTGTTTTTTTCGCTGAGTATCAGAAAGCTCTTTTAGCCTTGGCGTTAGCTTATTCTTCAATGCCTGTTTGGCTTCATCAACACTCGGAAGCTTGACTGGATCACCAAGCTTGTCTTTGACCTGCTTGGTGCGCAGGCTTGTATATTTGGCAACGGCATACACTTCACCCGTATAATCAAGCGCCACATAGCCGCGCCGGTCTCCGCGTGCCAGTGTGAATCCATATTCATTCAAGGCGGCATTAAAGGCCTTTGGGCTATCGGATTGCTGCCAAGATTCTTGGAAAAGCTGTTTGATCTCTCTGGGGTCACGCCCGACCCTTAGGGCCTGTTGCCATTCCTCTCGATCAAAGTTAAGCGGATCACGTAAAGATGGATCACGCAATCCGCCCGGCAGTTTCCAGCCATGCTCCAGATATATCTCTTTTGAGAGACTGGTCAGCTTGCGCTTGTAATGCGACAGGTTAATTGCCGTCATGCTATTCGCGTCAATGCGTGACCACACCACATGCGCATGGCGTCTACCTTCCTTTTCATGAAAGACAATGGCGCGGGGCTGTCCTTCCAATCCCAAGCGCTTTTCTGCTTCATCAGCGGCACGCTCAAAGGCCTTGGTAGATACAGCTTCATGTTGCGGTGGGTTCAGGCTGAGTGAGAACAGAAATTGCTGGCATTTTGTGCCTTTGGCAATGGCATGGGCTTCACCAAAAGCTCCTTGCAAATCATCAGAAACAAAGCCGCGCATTTCATGAATATCTACATGCTCGTTTTCATCTTTAAGAAGATGGACGGCAAGCTGTGCTGCGCCGCCGCGTTGATTGCCTTTCAGGATCATGGTGTGAACTCCCGAACATCCGCTGAAGCACGCGTGAAGACATGGGAGGCGGACTCTCTGGCTTGCTGATCTTCCCGGCTTTTCATGCCCAAAGCCTGCATGAGCATCAGCCGCATGGCTTGAATATCACCGCAGGCGGACTTAAGTTGCCGTTCAACATCATATTGCAGGGGCAAATTACCTGTATGCGCGGCCTTGGCCAATTGGTTCATATTCTGAGAAAGGCGTGAACTACCCAAGAGCGCTAAAAGCTGGCCAAGCAGGATATGGTCTTTGACAGGGGCTTTACCGCGTTTACGCACCGCCGTTTGGTTGCCATCAAACAGACGTTCCTTGATATAGCCTGACAGGGATTCACCCGCAGCCTTTTGCTCAAGGCGTGCACGTTCTTCAAATGTCAGCCGCAAAGAGAAGGGCGCAGGCCGCTTGCCGATAGGGGGGATCATTCCGTTCATGACGCCCTCCGGTCAGGATTTTCCTGTTTTGGAGTTTTTGCCTCGCAATCGTCATTGTCTGGATTTTTATAATGATCACAGTGCTTTAGTATTTCATTCCAATCAGAAAGTGTTTGCCATAATAAGTTCGAAGAGTCGGCATCCCAGCGCACCATTCCCGTTCAAAACTGCGAACCGGCCCTGTGGCCGCCGCTAGGTGCTCAAGAGGTTCGCCTGATATGGCCTCTGCGAGCGCGTCTTTTGAACCGGATATCACAATTTCTGATTTACCGACGACTATGTCGGAGACAAAGGCACGGATATAGCGCTTTTTAAGATCGGCAGGTGCGCCGGTAATAAGCTGTTTCAGTTTGGTAGATGCGACCTTGGCTTCCGCCGCTGAAATAGGTTTGAGCGCCGCTTTGACCCGCGCTTCTTGAACAGCTATCAGCCCGATCAGCTCTGCGCGTTCTGTTTCGGCCTTGGTGAGCATTTCTTTAAATAGCTCTGTATCACCGGCAATACTGTCAGCAAGCGCCGTAAGTAGATTAAGGTCGGGGGCGGGGACGCGGATTTGATCATTGACGATAAGCTCATTGAGATCAAAACCACTAAGAAACTTACAGTGACAAAAAGCACGCTTTTGCAGCTCGCAGGCTATGCGGTGCTGCACGATCTTGCGGGAATTAAAATGAATGATGGGGTGCACCACGAGGCCCTATCATCTGTTGGCATCTATTTCGCCCGTCACAATAAGCTTCTTACAATTCCTCTCTGCTACCTGTTTCCGGCAGATGGTTATGTACTTTTCCGTGACGTATTTGAGGATGAAATGAAAATTTATGAGGTAAGTATTTTAAAAAAACAGCGACGGTATGGCGTGGGTGCGCTTGAAGATTTGTAGGCACCCTGCCGCCGAATTGATCACCTTTATCTAAAACGCTTCTTACCGAATGCCCTCGATCCGTGATCTGGGCTACAGCCTCACGTTTAAATTCTTCTGTGTATCTCATGCCAGACATGTAAATCTCCTTGCTACATTTTTACCAAGCAAGGCGTCTACAAATCTAGGGGCACATCACTAGCCCCACTCGATCGGTGCTCTCGCGCGATTTTTCTTGTATGTGGCTCTTGGGTTTTGCATTCTCAATCCGTACGTAACGCAGATTTTGTGATCAAGGCTGCTTTAATCTGACAGCGCCTGTTTTTACAAGTAAAAGACGGCTATATGTACGCTCCGGAGTAGGCACCGCGCCCTCTGCCGCATCCTGAAAGTAATCAATTGCCAATTCATTCGTGCCATGAAGAAACGCCCACATGCCGAGATAAAAAGAGAGGTTATGAGAATAGTAAACCTCCTCTTCATCACCACCGCTCATGAGCTTTTCATTTTCAATCACATTGTGAAAACTCTCTTTTGCTGAAAAAAGCAATAGAGCTGTGTTCACGGCTAAAAGCGAGCTGCTCTCCATTTTCTTTACAAGAGAAACAACCTCTGGCGAAACGGTAGCATTTACATCTGTGCCCCCGAAAGAGTCGCCGATTATGCGCCATATTTCACATTGCACATTAACTGGATATCCCTTGATTTCTTCCAAACAAGTGGCAAATGTTTTTATAGCCTCAGTCTTTTGGTTGAGCAGTAATTGGGCAAGGCCTTTAACGATGAAACCATCTGTCATCGTTGGAGCACTCATTTGGCTAAATTCCAGCGATTTTTTAACATCCCCTTTTAGCATGTAGGTGTAAGCCAGAGTTGAATAGGCTTCATCCTTTTCATTATCGGACAATTGCATTTCGCCTTTAGCGTCAACCTCAAGGGCAGCCGTAATCATCGAAATCGCTTCATTTGCCATAGCTTCATCTTGTTTTACACCGGCCATAACCAGCGCAGAACCGTTCAGTTCCGCCGCGCTACTTTGTTCTGTTCCTTCAATTGCGACAGTTTCTTTTTGGCTGGGAGCAACGGTTTCCTTTTTGGCGGGGGGCTGTTTGTTTTCTAATTTCGCTTCAGTTTGTTGAGGATATAACCAATGACGTGCGAGTGCTCGTTCCAGATTAACACCGCCTGAACTGCTTGAGCGTTCGAACATATCGCGGGTTAAGTCTGGATCATTATTGAGCAGGGCGGATTGGCCTAAATAATAATAAGCCGCGGTTAAGTTGAGAATTAGGTCTGTTCTTTCTTTGCTGATTTGTTGGACACGCGTTCCCAGTTGATCTGATTTAAACGCCCCTAAAATCATAGCTAAAACTTGCGCATGTATATCGTGCGTATATGGCACATCCTTGATCTTCTCCCCAAACCGTTTCACCACTCCGTCAAACGATTGCTTGCCCTGATGGCCTTGGGCCAAAAGCAATCCAACGCTACAGGGGAATAGCTTGGGGCTTGTCGCTGGTTCTATGCATGTTTCGAAATCAGTTTTCGCCTTATTCAAATCACCTAGTGCCAAATATGCCATCCCTCGGTTTAGCAGAAACGGTTCTTTTGCATGCCCATCTTCCAATGCGGCATTCGCGGCTTCGATCATTCCGGTTAAATCACTTT
This sequence comes from Robiginitomaculum sp., assembly GCA_021776615.1. Lineage (GTDB taxonomy): Bacteria > Pseudomonadota > Alphaproteobacteria > Caulobacterales > Maricaulaceae > Robiginitomaculum_B. The sequence continues at coordinate 4,539 of JAJFFO010000024.1, forward strand.
GGTTCATGTATGAGGCCGATAAAACCTCATACGCTTTCAAGCGCTGTTCCTTGCTAAGCGTACTGTCCTCAAGTGCCCGGTTGGCGAGTTCCACGGCTTCCCGGTAAGCCCCTGTAGCGTTTGCTTGTGCAGCCTCATTTAAGGCATTAAGCCCAACAATGTTATCTGGCATCGGCTTTGATGGCGGCAGCAAAACAGGTATTTTTGGCTGAACAGTATCGGTAAAAGGCTTCGGCTCCCATTGGGCTCTCGTGGCAATTTTAAAAACAGGCGTTACCCTTTTTCCCAATGCGTTTCTTGGAAAGTCTTTCAAGGGAAGTTCCATTGTAACAGGCGCCTTAACGATATCACGTTCATCGCTATGTTTCGCGACCCATACTACTACAGGGACCTGCTCGCCATTATTATTCGTGGTGATTTCCATAGGAGCAACAAGATTGGCTGCCACATGTGTGTCGCCCTTAAATGTGGCATGCAGCCAATAATCCATACCTTCCATGCAATTTCTGGAAAAATCAAAATGCATGATTAATTTTTCATCGGTTAGTTGGTAGGTAAAGTTTTCAATCTTGTTTGAATCTGTACAGTTATTTTCGAAAAGTTTACTATATACCGGCACCCCCAACGCCCCTGTTCTATTGGCGTCAAACCTGTTTTAAAAGCATCATATCCACTTGTTTCTTCAATCATGTTTTTAATATTATAATCAGCATATATAGAATAAAGCGCTGCAATGTACGGGGTGGAAAATGAGGTGCCATTATGTGTTTCACCATCAATTATTAATTGGCCAGGTCCCAAAATATGCGGGCTGATTTTGCCCTTATTTGTTCGACCCAAACTGGAAAATAATGATGTCTCCACCTTACCATCACTGTCTAAACCAAAGGCACCAATTGCAATTAAAAAAGGTGATTCATATTGGACATCGCTATTTAAACTCTGAAGACCATTGAATACGCCTTGACGTGTTCCAGCTCCAACAACGAAAAGAGAGAACTTTAACTGACCCGGCTTTGTTATTTCCAGCGCTTTAAGACGAAGGGTATAATAGCCTGTTGCGGCAACATTAAAATTGTCCAATCTAATTACTGGTTGCGTACCTTTAGGACGCATACGGGAAACAATTTCACCATCTTTTAATAACTGCAATTCAACAGTAGACTTGCTTTTAGGCCATTCATTCCAGGATAAAATAAATTGAGGTGTCATTCCTTTCACGAGATAAACTTTGTTATCTTCTAAAAGTGTTTCTGCATTATCGAATTCTATTAGACCATCACCGTCTTTGTCTTGATAGGTAAAAAAATGGTTCATCTTACGGCTGTTACCCGTTGAAATAAATAAAGTAATTTGATTTTGATTTATCCACTTTAACCAATTAGGCTTTTCCGCAACCTCACCTATATAAAGACCAGAACCCAAGCTCATCGAAGCAAAATAACTTTCATTAAAAGGCATATAAGCCAATGCTTTATTTACAGAATGTTGCGTACCATCCACCTCTAGCAAGATAAATTCAGCATTGGGCATAACGGATAATGCAGTTCTAAATACATCAAAACCGTGGGTTATTGCTTTTGATTTTTCAGTTTTGCGCATATTTTTATAATGTACGCGCTCTTTAAATTCTGGGTGCGCCTCTAGCCATTCATCAAACCCGACAAAGCCCATATCAATAATAGTGAAAACAAACTTCGCGCCAGTATCTAAGGGGTATTCGGCTAACGCCTCGGGAAAGCCCAGAGCCAGCTTCGCTTGTTTGGGCGTCATGGCAGCGGGAGCGTCTTTGCGAATATTGGTTGGCGGGGCCTGTGGCCCAGCATCTGCACTATAAGCAAAAGAAATTACAAAACCAAAAACTAACAATAAAGACAAAATACGCATTTTATATGGACGCTTTCTTATTTCAGATATGGTCATATGTTTTATGAAGACTCGTTGAGTGGGTGGTAATTGCGCGCTTTGCGCGGCCAGTTATTGAATAGGTTTCCACGCGGTGTACGCCTGTCGCTCTCTGTTTAGCAAAATCCGTGCCTTTGGGGAAGCACTGCCGTACCAGCCCGTTGGTATTGCTGGCAGAAATTTGAAATAACTAACCCTGACCAGCAGAGGCAAAAGTAGCTTAATTTACGCCAAAACTGTCCAACCATCGGGGCGTAGCTCAGTGAAGCATCCTCAAAACCCAATTTAAGTTTCTTTTTAGGGTTTTTATCATGGCCAATTGCCGTTGGTGTTGGGGTGCTAAAGCATATTTATTTTGATTTAAGTGAAGGCCTGCTGTTAATTATTTTAACAATCTTGGTCGCCCCGATTTGCTTTGCCCCTAAGATTGGGTTCAAATGGATATTGATATTTATGGCGACTGCCTTTTGGCTGGGCTTTGGCTCTTCAGCTGACGGTACGGAGTAATTGTGACATGAGGCATTTAACGAAAATATTTTTCCCTGTGGCACTGGCCGTATTCTGTGTGTCGACGGGTGCTTACGGCAGCAACCCAGAGCAATTGTTTAAAGATAAATGGTCAGAAAAATGTGTGAACAGTTTAGGTGTTGAGACGTCAGAATATATAACTTTTTCTGAAACAGAAAAATGTACGTCCTTCGTTGATACATTTCGGGTGCAGAGCAATTGTATGCCGGCCAAATTCGAAGCACGGGATGGCAACAGACTTCAGATGGTTTTAGATGATAAAGAGACCTATATTATTGAGTTTCTCTGGTCATCTCAGATTTCGATTATGGAAGTCGTAAATGAAAAACCGTTTGAGCTGAAGCAAACTCAGTCATTAGGACGTGCCGTTGTTCGTGAAAATCTTTTGACTCACCATCTGTATTGCCCATGAAAACTTAAGGCTGTTTGCAAAGCTTAATGTACGCTAAAATTGGGCCGACCTCACTAACCTTCTACCGTGTTTCCGGTCAGCGCTGATGCAGAACAATGTCCGTCCACACATGCCAACGCCGTTAATCTGATTGGCATAGCTTTATCTCAAAATTGCTTTCTTTAGCCTCTTGGTATTTATCCATAAGGTCCGCAGCATCCTTAGTCACAGCGATCCGCCAATCTCCATTTGGCCCCCGCGCGAACTCTTCCATAAAACCATAACTGATTTTCCCTGTTGCGAATTTGTGGCCGTTACAGCTGAAATCCGGCATTATACAGTCCTGCCCAGTGTCCCTTTGACACGCCTGCACGCTCCAGTAGGCAATACCAGCCATGCCAGTCCCATCCTTGCTTTTTTCATACGTAAAATATCCATGATCATCGTCGGCAGCGGCGGCATTAGCTGTTGAGCTCAATACTGACGCACAAGCAATGCCGGTTAAAACTAACCAAAAATTTTTCAGTTTCATTTTTTACTCCTAGAACATTTTCAACAAAAGCGAGGCCAGTTTTGCCGGGAAATGCACCAATGCGAATGGTGGCTTGTTAGCCTTTTAATATTCTCCGACAACCCCAGACCCTGGCAACTCATCTATGATGGCATTAAAGCGGGCATAGTTCGGACCATTTCCAAAATCTTCAATCTTGATCACGAGGGTTTTCCCCTCATAGCTCGGTAGCAGAGCCGAATAATATCCATTGTGGATCATTGCACCAGCCTGAGATAACGATGTTTTGACATAACCTTTATCATTAATATTGCCTATAATTTCGCCATTCGAGACATTCGCTTTCCATGTATGGCCATCAATAAATTCCCGGTCGCTACAGCTTTTATGATTGATAACGCCACTTAATTTTCCAATGATAACATAACCAAATTCAGTGTTCTTTGCGCCAGATTGCGGCGTTATCAAAACAACAGGGTAATCTTTATCGTGCAGCGCGAACGAAACATCAATCTCGAATTTGTCCGCCCCGCATCCGCCGTGGATATCCGAGCAATATTTTTCTTTATATCGTGTCCCATAGCTTGCCTTTTCCTGGTAAAATCGTTTTCTCCCATAAAGGTCATAATCTATTTCATTGTCGCGTAAAAAAATCTCGGCGGCATCAAAGATATGCCCATACGCCTCTTGTCCGTTACGGGCATGTTCCTTTGCAATCAAGCATTGCGCTTGTTTGTCCGTTTCATCTGAAGGTCCACCAAAATCGCTGTCCCCCTCCTGACGCCAGTCATCCTGATACATGGCCCTATTGTTGAGAATAGGCGTCATTGCACGATCCAAAGCAGCAAATTGCTGGGTATGACGGCATCTCGCCGCGCTCACAACCGAACATCCATCAGCGACAGCTCTGGCAATATGTCGGCACATCGCTTCGCGCGCTGCAATTGCCTCTTCAAACACCTCAATTGTTTGTAGGTTTTTGGCTCTTCCGTCGGCCCATTTTTGATCCATAAATTCGGAAGCGGCCTTGGTTGCGGCAACGTCCTGTTTTGTAGCTGTTGCCGAATGGCTAATTTCCAATAACCGGCCAAAATTACCGATGGCGTTTTGTACGGCATTGTTCGCCGCCTGCGTCGCACCGCGAGCCTGATTGATACGAGAACCAGTTTCCTCGACTTTGGCCAGCAATTGATGGCCTGAAGCTATATAAGTTGCCCGGCAAATTTTCATTTTGGCGTTGTGGGCTTTTGCCGCAGCATTGGGATCCACATCTTGGCTCATGCTGACCTTCGACCACGTCAATAGGGCAACAGCAAAACCCAAGGAAATCCAAAATTGCATTCTCATAATTCTCTCCGTGGCGTTAAAACCAAGCTTCGGTCAGGTGCGAGCTGAACATTTTCAAAATATTTCACAAGTTTTTCACTTTGGATTGATTGAATATCCCGTTCTAAGCTCTGTGATCGGCTTTAATATATTTTCCGTTTGTTGCGCCGGTTATAAAACCGGGAAAGGACAGCGTCGTTTTTAAAACTCTCACTAAGCGTAGAAATCACGGCATTGGCAGAAGCGGCCGCATTGTTAGTTTTAGCATATTCAGTGTCGTAAGCCTTTAGAATATTCACACTTTCACAATATGCAGGAGATGTCGCCGCCGAGACTGAACTTGCAAAAAAGCTTGAAAAGCTAATTCCAAAAATGGCTAATAAAAGAAGTTGAGGGTTTGTTTTTCTCATTGGGAATCAGCCATTCATGGAATTACATAAAAATGGGGAATATTTAGATTGGTCTATTTCGGCATCAATTTCATT
>JAJFFO010000025.1 GCA_021776615.1 Robiginitomaculum sp.
TTACAAAACTAACCTAAGTGAGATGAGCATTATGGTGGCTAAAACAATTGAGATTGAACACCCCGGCGTAATGCTGAAAGAGGACTTTTTGGATGATCTGGGCGTTAAGCCCGGTGCGTTCGCCAAAGCGATTGGTGTTGACCGCGCCGCGATTAAAAAGATCATTGATGGCAAGCGAGCTATATCGGCAGATATGGCACTGCGCTTTAGCCTGTTCTTTAATATGAGCAATGGTTTTTGGCTCAATCTGCAAAAGGACTATGAGTTGCGCATAGCCAAACGAGATCGTTTTGCTGAATTGCAAAAGACTGTTCAGCCTATGGTCAGTGCCTAAATCGTCTTAGCCTTGGTTTTTTCTACATCTTTGCGCTTATCCATATGTTTTTGGATGCTCTCTAACTCATTAGCAATATTAACCCGTTGCTGGGTCATGGCATTACGTGCGATTTGATCGCCTCTTTGCCGCATCACCCCTTTAGGGCGCAGATGTTGCCCCGGCTTTTCTGGGGTGCGCATTCGTCCGCATTCACGCGCAATGACGGGCTCACAAAAGACGAACATACCGAAATCGCAGAACGTCTTGCCGCCCACAAAAAACGACGTGCTAAAGCCCGTGATCGTGATGATGAACGTGAGCGGTGAGCCGATTAGCAATCGTAATCGGCTCATTTATGGCCATTTTATGAGCCGAATAGATGGTGCAATTTGCTCATGTGATGCCAACGGCATAAAAGATTATTTACGCATACAAATGTAATGTAATACATAATAACGCCTGATATTGTTTTTTAATACAAAATTTACTTGTGACGACTGTTGCAGTTTGATACAATCAACTCAAATATAATGTATGGAATTGCAAAATGACAGAGACAAGCACGCACATATCAAGGGCTTTAAGGGCGGCACGAGAGGCTAAAGGGCTGCGTCAATCTGAACTTGCACGCATGGTTGGCATTGATTCAGGGCACTTGTCACGTATTGAATCTGGAAAACTAAATCCCAAAGTCACGACATTGACCGAACTTGCCAGAGCCCTCGATCTGGAAATCATGCTTATACCAAGAAAACAGGTTCCTATCGCAAAGGCGATGATAAAAAATGCTGAAGGGCAAAAGCAAACCGTACCTGCGTATCGATTAGGTGGGGAGAATGAGGATGAGTAAAATATCCGCCCTTGAAGTTACGCTACTGGGTAAAGTGGTGGGAACCATTACCCACCTTCCCGGAGATCAATCAATCTTTGCTTTTGATGAAGCCTATATAGCAGATGAAAATAGACCAACGCTCAGTTTATCATTCCACGATACCTTTGGTGGCTTGATTACGGAATTGCGCCCCGCACACACACGCTTGCCCCCGTTTTTTTCTAATCTGTTACCTGAAGGAGCGCTGCGGCGTTACCTTGCAGCACGCGCAGGCGTAAAAGAGGTGCGGGAGTTTCCTCTTCTTGGCATTCTTGGGGAAGATTTACCGGGAGCGGTAATTGTACGCCCAATTGGCGGTGAACGCTGGCCAGAAGAAGGTGGCCATCATGAACGTAATGATGAAGACCATGCCATGCGTTTTTCTCTCGCAGGCGTTCAGTTAAAGTTCTCTGCCGTGATGGAAGATGCTGGAGGCCTTACGGTTCCAGCATCCGGCGCTGGCGGGGACTGGATTATCAAGCTCCCTTCTGCGACGTATAAAGGCGTGCCCGAAAATGAATTTTCAATGATGGAAATAGCCCGTCGTATTGGGATTGACGTGCCAGAAATCAAACTCATTCCATCGGACTCCATTCTTGGCTTGCCTCATGGGGTAGAAGATGTTGGAGGCGATGTGTTCGCCATTAAGCGGTTTGATCGTGGTCACAATGGAGAACGTATCCATATTGAAGATTTTGCCCAAATTTTCAGCGTTTACCCTGACAGAAAATATGAACGCGCAAATTATCGCAATTTGGCTGAAGTGATTTGGACGGAAACTGGTGCACCTGGCATTACGGAGTTTGTACGAAGGTTGGTGTTTAATGCGCTTATCGGCAATGCAGACATGCACCTCAAAAACTGGTCTCTGATCTACCCAAACGGCCACACGCCTATGCTGGCACCTGCCTATGACTTTGTTTCGACAGTGCCATACATTGAAGATGAAAAAATGGCGCTGAATTTCTCATCCTCAAGCTCTAAACAGTTTGCAAAACTCGATATTGAGGCCCTTAGACGGTTTGCAAATAAAGTCGGCGCGCCAGAGAAAATGATAGTAGATGCGGTTGAAGAAACGCGCACTCGCTTTGATGATGTATGGCGATCCGAGCGTAAAAACTTGCCGTTATCAAACAATGTTATCAGTGCAATTGAGAAGCATCGCTCAAAGTTGGTGCTATAGATTTAACATTTGATGTGCCCCTAGATTTGTAGACGCCTTGCTTGGTAAAAATGTAGCAAGGAGACTTACATGTCTGGACTGAGATACACCGAGGAATTTAAACGTGAGGCTGTGGCCCAGATCACGGACCGAGGGCATTCGGTTAAAAGCGTTGCTGAGGGTTTGGGCGTTTGTACCAAGTCGATTTATGACTGGGTCAAGCGTTATGGTTCACAGGAACCGGAGCGCCGCACTGTTGATGCCGGGCGAGCAGAGAACCGTCGTTTGAAGGCTGAACTGGCTCGGGTGACCGAGGAGCGGGACATATTAAACAACGGTGAGACGGATCAGGAAATGATCCGGGGGATCATTTTCCCGACGAACGCGTACTTTGCCAGCGAGTGCCGGTGAAGTACGCCTTCATCAAGGCCCATCGCTGGACTTTTTCAGTGCGCTCCATGTGCCGGGTGTTGTGCGTTCACCCAAGTGGGTTTTATGCTTGGGTGAAGTCATCTCCTAACCGAAGAGCCAGACGGAACAGGCGTCTGACAGGTTTGATCAAACAGTCGTGGCTGGAGAGTGGATGCGTGTATGGCTACCGTAAGGTCCATCACGACCTGATGAGCCTTGGTGCAGTATGCGCCCCGAACACCGTTGCCCGATTATGGTTTAAAGGCTCAAGTGGGCTATAAGCGCCGCCCTGGACACCATGGCCGTAAGCCATCCATTGTTGCCGCCAACCAGTTGCAGCAGAATTTTACCGTTCTGGCCCCTGATCGGGTCTGGGTAACGGATATTACCTACATCCGCACCCATGAAGGCTGGCTGTATCTGGCCGTAGTGATTGATCTGTATTCCCGTCGTGTTGTTGGCTGGTCAATGCATTCACGCATGCAAACGGACCTCGTATGGCGCTTTGGCGGCGTAAACCCAAGATCAAAGTCATCGTCCATTCCGACCAGGGCTCACAGTATACCAGCCATGAGTGGCAATCCTTCCTGAAGAGCCACAATCTGGAAGCCAGCATGAGCCGACGAGGAAACTGTGCAGCCTGCCCCGGCGAAGGCCGGGGATAACGCGGTCGCCGAGAGCTTCTTCCACTTGCTCAAAACCGAGAGGATCAGACGCAGAACCTACAAAACCCGCGAGAATGCGCGTCAGGACGTGTTCGATTATATCGAATTATTCTACAACCCAAAACGAAAGCATGGTAATAACGGGATGCTGTCACCCGTCGACTTCGAACGGCAGCAAAAAGTGAAGCTGCAGGGTGTCTAACAAACTAGGGGCACATCAGACATCAATTTTTTATGAGCTAGACCTATGAAATATTTCATTTTCGCGACTTTCCTACTGTTTATCGCCTTGCCTGTTCAGGCCGCCGATGATGCGCCAAAGGCGCGCGCTATGCTGGTTCTTGATGCATCAGGCAGCATGTGGGGGCAGGTTGAGGGCAAGAACAAAATTGTCATCGCCCGCGAGGTTTTGGCCGATCTTATGCAAGACTGGGATGAGGGCGTATATCTCGGTCTAGCCGCTTATGGCCACAACCGAAAGGGCGATTGCAATGATATTGAAACGCTGGTGAAGGTCGGCCCGAAGACCGGCGATGAAATCGTTAAAACCGTGAATGAGATTAATCCCAAGGGTAAAACCCCGCTAAGCGCGGCGGTAAAAAGGGCGGCTGAGGAGCTTAGATATACAGAAGAAGTAGCCACGGTGATTTTGCTGAGCGACGGGATTGAGACATGTAATCTTGATCCGTGCGCAATTGGTGCATCGCTAGAGGAAGCTGGCATTGATTTTACTGCGCACGTGATTGGTTTTAACGTGAAAATTGAAGATCAAAAGGGTTTGAAATGCCTCGCTGAAAACACCGGCGGGCAATTTTTATCAGCGGATAATGCGGGGCAACTTGGCGCGGCTTTGAAGAAAATCGCTGCGGACGTACGCAGTGGCGCTGACACCGTTTATGTCATCGTTGATAAAAATGGCGCGCGGTATGACAAGGATGTACGCTGGGATATCTTTGCTGTTGATGATCAAGGTCAGCCGACCGGGGATGCTCTTCATTCCAAGATTAGTGAGTTTGTAAAGCTGCGGGAGCCGGGACGTTTCTACGTTAAAGTCCGCGTTGGTCAGGCCGTTTATGGCGGTCAGGTGATCGAGGCCAAGAAAGACGAGATCCGTGAACATGAGATTGATATGCGCGGTGGGACATTTAAGCTCAGTGGCTTGATGACCCAAGGGCAACCAATCGAAAAAGGCGATATTTACTGGTATATCAATGTTTACAAAGCGGACGGCACCTTAGGCGATAACATTCACGCCGATGTTGGGCGCAATGTCGTGGCCGAGCTGCCCCCCGGCAAGTTCCAGCTTCATGCCAAACATTATGGCGCTCATCAATATGTAGATCTCATTTCTGAAGCAGGCGAAACCATGGAAATGCCGGTGAACTTTGAAGCGGGCTATACCAAATTCATACCCTCAGTGAATGGGCAAGAGCCTGATCGCGGGATTTATTACTACATTTATACGCTGGATGAAAACGGCAAAAGGGGCGCCGTATCGCATGATGCAAATGTCACCAGTAATAATCAGGTCGTGTTTACCCTAAACGCAGGCCGCTACCAGCTAGAAGCCAGCCATAGTCGCTTTGAAACCCAACATGTCGACTTTGAAGTCAAGCCGGGGGAAACAACCGAGCACGAGGTTGTTTTTAACGCCAACTAAAGAGCTTTGATTGTACTTTGTCTCGCGGCGTGAAGAAAGCGCCTCCGACGGGGCGGCCTGACCGGCCGACGCGCGGTCGCGCTTTGGGGAACGGTGCGGCTGCCCTTTATGCTGTTTGTTTCAATGCTTGTTTTCTGGCCAAAGGTGATTGCCAGGAGCGGCCTGAGGCACGGGCATCATTAATGCGCCGCAGGGCTATTTCGTCGGCAACATCATTGGCGGCGCGATTACTGCTAATCGATTCGTCGATGATTTCACCAACCGTATCTTCCAGCTTAAGCACTTTAGCATTGACCCATTCATGGTTGACCTTGCCTTTAGCCTCCGGCGCAACATTAATGACGCCGCCCGCATTGATGACATAGTCAGGCGCATAAATAATACCGCGTTCCAACAGCGCAGTACCCAGTGCATCGTCACTCAATTGATTGTTGGCCGATCCGGCAATAATTTTGACGTCAAGCGCACCAATGGTTTGCTCATTAATAACCGCGCCGCGGGCACATGGCGCAAACACATCGGCTTTGGCAACCACAATGGCGTCAGTATCCAGCACCTCAGCGTTAAACAGACTTGCCGCCCGCGCCGCGGTTTCCGGCACAATATCGGCAACCAGTAGTTTGGCACCGGCTGCATGCAGGTCTTCACAAAGACGCCAGCCAACTTTGCCGAGCCCCTGAACAGCCACAGTAACGCCATCAAACGTATCAGTTTTCAGGGCGCGCTTCACGCAGGCGCGCATGCCCAAAAATACACCCTGTGCGGTAAGCGGCGATGGATCCCCCATGCCGCCATGCGACACATCAAGGCCGACCGCATAGTCGGTTTCCAATGCCATATTCTCGGCATCTTCAACGCTGACATTCATATCTTCGGCGGCAATATAGCGCCCGCCCAAGGATTGCACCGCCCGGCCAAAAGCCCGAAAAAGTTCCGCACGATCACTACCATTATGGCGCGGGTTACCGCCCCAGTCCTTTGGTGGGATGATTACGGATTTGCCGCCGCCTAACTCCAACCCTGCCAATGCGTTCTTAAAACTCATGCCGCGCGAGAGGCGTAATACATCCTCCAGAGCTTCATGGGAATCCACATAATTGACCACACGGCAGCCGCCCAAAGCGGGCCCCAGGACGGTAGAGTGCAAGGCAATGATGGCTTGCAGGCCGGTACTCTGGTCGGCAAAGAAATGTACAGATTCGTGGTTCAGAAAGGCGCTATTATCAAAAACGCTCATTTGCTCGCTCTCTCTATATGGGCCGCATTTGGCGGCTTGGAATACAGATCGCGTCGTGGCTTTTGCTTTTTTTAAATCAGCTCATCGGCGCGTGGTTTGATGACTTCCATTCGATAAACCGCTAACGCGCCATGCTCAAGTGCCTTGAGGCGATTTTTTGCTGCTTTTTGCTCACAATTAAAATGATCCGCCACACTTTGCAGTGATGGCGCTCGTTTTATTGCTTCTTGAAGATCGCCCATGCGTTCCTCTGCCGTATCCAAACACTCGCGTAAAGACCGTAATTGCGCACCAGTACGTTCCCGAATTTTGCCAAGATGAAAGCCATTGCGCCGCAATATAGCTTTTTGCTCTTCCAAATTCAGCCATTGGCCCTTCGAATCATCGCGCGCCATCCAAGATCTCTTCTTCTCTATCGAAGGGGCGGCGACGGTGTCGGTGCAAATTTCTTCCAAAATAAAGGTGCCTGCGTATTCCAAAGCCATGCGGGCCCAGCGAAGCAGGGAATCTCCATTTTGCGCAAACACCGGCTCAACGCTCAAAATACAGCCGCATTGCGAAGGCGGCGGTAACAGGCCACCCGAATTGAGTTCATAAAAAGTGCTGTTTGTTGCTGCGGGTACTGGCAAACCGTCGCTCTCACCGGCCATACGCTCAATGCGCCAACGGGCCACGTCCGCACGCCAATCGAATTCATAGACAGATGCCGTTGGAACCTGCTTGGCCACATTGGCGGCATAGGCCCCTAGGCCGGCACCCAAAACCCCGATGCATTCCCCTTCGGCAGCTTGCCATGGCAGGCTTTTTTCCGCAGCGGCATCCACCGGCCACAACCTGTCCAGGCCATACAAAAGGTTAGCCGCCACCAAATGGGCGGGACCGGAATAAAACCTAAGGGCCAACTCATCGGCGCTTTCCACCGGTTTGGAAACCGGCTTGATTGCTAAAGATGCTTTTGAGTTAAGCTTGGCGACGTTATCGCCTTTGCCCCATAGGCTTTTGAATGGGTTTGCTGGTTTTTTTTGTGCTTGTGTCATTTCCAAACACTATCGCAAGGAGATGACCACGGCGTTGAAAAAAATGGTTAAAATGTAATAAATACTCCAGACAAAGCGATTCCTTTCCCGCTCAGGGTCTGGACCCGCCTAACACAGAGCTTGCCAGAATATAGCCAATTACAAAAAAGAAGATCCCCATGCGCCGCGACACCCGCCCAAAATGGCTTTACGACGCCCAAAACCGGTTTTGGCAGTGGTGGAGCGAAAGATACCTGGTGCCGCGGTTTGAACGCCTTGGGCCGTATTTCAAGTTCATTGGCCCGCGCCATTTACACCTTTTTGGCGCTGGAATCAGCGCTGGCAAAGCCCTGCACGTAATCGCCTCAGCAGATGCGCCGGTGCGCCTGACGGTTTGGGCCGCACCGGAGAAAAAAGGCGAGATTAGCCTTGGCGAATGCGTATTGCTCACCGGTGGCACAAAGATTATGGCGGCACGTCAGATCACCATTGGTGACGGGTGCATGTTGGCCAGCGGCACCACGATTAGTGATTGTGACTGGCACGGTCTTTATGATCGCACCAAAATTGACGACAATGCCAAGCCGGTTTCGCTGGCTAACAATGTATGGCTCGGTGACGGCGCCTTCATTGGTAAAGGCGTTAACATTGGGCAGAACAGTATTGTCGGTGCGCGCGCTGTGGTTACGCAAGACGTGCCCGCCAATGTTGTCGTCGCCGGTAACCCGGCCCGCATCGTCAAGGAACTTGATCCCAAGGCAGATTTTCGAACCCGCATGGACATGCTGGCCGATCCGCCGACACTCGATCAGTTTATGGACCATGCCTATGGGCAAATGCTGGGCCGCAATAGCCTTTTGGACTGGACACGCAGTGTGATAGCACCGACAAAAGACGATTAAGGGGAGAGTATAATGAGTTTCACCAAACGAGAACTATTGGCGATGGCCGGTATTGGCGGCGCAGCCAGCATATTGGCGGCACCGATGAAAGCTCGCGCGCAAACTGCGGATGCACTCCCCAATCTGGCCAAAAATGCCCAACCCATCGGGGTTGAGGAACGCCAGGCGCGGGTGCGCAAGGCGCAAAAACTCATGCAGAAACATGGCGTATCGGCGCTATTATTGGAGTCCGGGTCTGCCCTCGTTTATTTCACCGGCATACGCTGGTGGCAATCGGAACGCTATACCGGGGCCATCATCCCGGCGGAAGGCGATATCGCCATTATCACACCGTTTTTTGAAGAACCATCAATACGCGAAAGCATGACGTTTGGCGATGATGTGCGCACCTGGCACGAACACGAAAACCCGTTTGCCCTGGTCGCCGGGGTGCTGAAAGATCGCGGTCTTGAAGGTGGAAAATTGGCCATTGAAGAGCGGGTGCGGCACTTTATCGTTGATGGCGTACAAAAAGCCGCGCCAAATTTTGAAACTATCTCCGGCGCCCCAATCACCCGCGGCTGTCGCCTGTTCAAATCCGCCGCTGAGCTAAAGCTCATGCAGACGGCCAATGACATCACCATGGCCGCTTACAAATCGGTATATCCGCGCATCGAGGCCGGGCAATCTCCACGCGACATCTCTGCAATGATGAACCAAGCAACCCGCGAGCTTGGCGGCAGCCCAAAATTTGCCCTGGCTTTACTTGGCGAGGCCAGTGCCTACCCCCATGGCTCGGGCAAACCGCAAATGGTAAAAGAGGGTGAGATTGTGCTGATGGATTGTGGCTGCGAGGTCCATGATTACGAATCTGACATTTCGCGCACTTTCGTCATTGGTGAGCCGACCAAAAAACAAAAACAAGTATGGGCGACCGTAAAGCGCGGGCAGGAATTGGCTTTGGAAACCGCGCAAATCGGCACGCAAGCTGGCAAAGTCGACGACGTGGTACGCGCCTATTATGAAAGCGAAGGCTATGGCCCGGGGTATAAAACGCCGGGACTTTCCCATCGCCTTGGCCATGGCATTGGCATGGACGGCCACGAACCGGTGAACTTTGTCCATGGCGAAACCACGCCCTTAGCGAAAGGCATGTGCTTTTCCAACGAGCCGGGCATTTATATCTTTGGCGCGTTCGGTGTGCGGTTGGAAGATTGCTTGTATATGACCGATAAAGGGCCTCAACTTTTCAGTGCTTTATCGCCATCCCTTGAAGCACCATTTGGGTGATAAGCCGACGCATCAATGGCGCTCAAACGGTGAGGATTGGTAGTGCCTGATTTTTGGCAAGCTTGTCAAAAGTCATCAAATCCTTGGCTAAAGCCTCAAAATGTTTCAACGGCACCATATTCGGCCCGTCCGACGGCGCATTGTCAGGGTCAGGGTGGGTCTCGATAAACACTGCCGCCACACCTATGGAAACCGCGGCACGAGCCAAAACGCCGACATATTCGCGCTGCCCGCCCGAGGATCCACCCTGCCCGCCAGGTTGTTGCACCGAGTGCGTCGCATCAAAAACCACTGGCGCGCCGGTGGCTTTTAAAACTGGCAAAGCGCGCATATCGCTCACCAGCGTATTATAGCCAAAACTGGCACCGCGCTCGGTAACCATCACATTTGGATTACCGGCATCACGAACTTTGGCGATAACATGCGCCATATCCCAAGGTGCAAGAAATTGCCCTTTTTTGATGTTTACCACCCGCCCGCTTGCCGCGGCCGCCAGCAAAAGGTCCGTCTGCCGACACAAAAATGCGGGGATTTGCAGGACATCGACAACTTCTGCGACCGGGGCGCAGTGGGCTGGCAAATGCACGTCGGTTAATATTGGCAGGCCAATCGATTCGCGAATTTCGGCGAGTATGGGCAGTCCTTTTTCTAATCCAACACCGCGTATTCCCGTTGCACTGGTGCGATTTGCTTTGTCAAAAGAGGTTTTAAATATCAATTTTATGTCGAGCCGGTCGGCAATTTCTTTTAATGCAGAGGCAACCTCTAAGGCATGACTGCGGCTTTCCAGCGCGCACGGCCCGGCAATAAAGGCAAGCGCAGAAGTATTACCTATTTGGATGTTCACATCCATTTGCCGGATTATATCTATAGTATGTGCATTCATGGATGGCGGGTCTCTCTTGGCGAAAAAACGACTAAAATTGTCAGGAACTTTATTGAACGGAAGATTGTGAAAGCCCTTTCATTTTTTGCAAGTCTTATTTACAATGGATTTTTACATCGGGGCGTCATCTAGACCTATGCGTTAATCTGGGTTATGCATCTTTGACGAAAATAGGTGCTTAGCGCTAGGCCCTGCGCCGTGTCAGAGTATTAGGGGGAATTTGAGTCCAATGGTTATGAGTACAACGTATGACCCTGAAGCAATATTAGGCCGTAAAGAACAAGATGTTGAGCTTGTTGCCCTTGGCACCCATTTAGCGGGAAAACGCGTATTGATCACCGGAGCAGCCGGAACCATAGGTTCGGCGCTTTCCCGTGCTGTCGCCGCCTCTGCACCGGCGTCATTGGTCGCTTATGATCACGACGAATATGGCCTTTATACCCTGCGTGGTAAATTGGGCGAATTACAGCCAAAATTGCAACGCCGTGTCGTCCTTGGCGATGTACGCGACAAAGCCAGGCTTCGCCAGGTTTTTGAAGCAGAACGCCCGGAAATCGTATTCCACGTTGCCGCCCTCAAACATGTGGGCATGGTCGAAGAAAATCCGTCTGAGGGGGCCGCAACCAATGTACTAGGAACCCGAAACACTTCCGACGCTGCGCGCGAATTTGGCGCTGAAGCCTTGGTTTTGATTTCAACGGACAAGGCGGTTCGCCCGCATAATATGATGGGCGCCACCAAGAAAATTGCTGAAAAATTGTGCCGCGCACGAGATATGGATGCGAATTCAAAAACCCGGCATATCGTGGTTCGTTTTGGCAATGTTTTTGGCTCGTCTGGGTCGGTGGTGCCACTTTTTGCGCACCAGATTGAGCGCTGCTTGCCGGTGACCATAACTCACCCGGAAGTTGCCCGCTATTTTATGACCGAGCGCGAAGCGGTCTCACTGGTGCTGGAAGCCCTGCAAATCGGGGTTGAAGACCCGCAAAGCCGCGGCGGATTGTTTTTTCACGATATGGGGCCCGGCGTGCTTATCGCCGATATTGCCCGCCGGATGATTATCAGCCAGGGGCTGCGCCCCAATGTTGATATCCCGATTGTGATTACCAAATTGCGTGCCGGTGAGAAAATTACCGAAGCGCTGCTTGCTCCGGGAGAAACTGCAGAATCAACCCGTTCCAACCAGGTAGCCTTGGCGCGCGGAGCAATTGATAGCAATCAGATCGCCCTGACCTTGAACGGGTTAGAATCGGCTTGCCGGTTGAGCGATGAAGTCGCCGTGCGCCGAATGCTGTATAATTACATTCACATTGATGCGGACACGCCAACCCAAATCAATGTTCGCAGCGCAAATAAAGCAACGGCGAAAGCGGTGGAAAGCGGCAAGTCCTGAGCTTAGCTCAACATAAACTCCCAAATTTCATCCGAGTAATAGAATAAGCGGCTTTCCCGCGGTAGGCCGATGACATCCGGGTCCTTTCGCAAACGCTCCATGGCGCGCAATCTGTCGGAGAAGGCTTTTTCCGTGAGCTTTATGACTTTGCGGGGAATTTGGGCGCGTAGTAGAATATCCGTTGACTGCCCCAGAATTTCCTTCGAGCCGCCAATATATTGCCCCTCCAACGCCGCTTTGCACGATATCATTTCTGACACACCTTTAAATACCGACACTTCGCGATAGTGATCCAGCGTATTGACGACAAAATCCAATTCTTCACGCAATGCTGGATGTTGCAGATATATTGCTTTGGCCGCCAGAAACCGTTCTTCTATTTCCGCTTTCAATCCCGCATCACCTTCAATCACGAAAATCAGGTCAATATCAGAGCCGCGGACCAATTTTCCGGTTGATCGCTCTGGCCGCGGTACTAAATGCGCCATATTTCGACACACATCGCCAGCAATCAAAATGCCGGTGCGCTCCAATACATCCGGGCTCAATGTTTCTTCTATGATTTGCCGCGCAATATCCCGCTTCTCGTCCGAAATTCTCACATGTTCCGCCCGAGATTTCTGTGCATCGGCATTTGCCTGTTCGAGATTGGGTAAGGTAGACACGCGGTTATAGGTCAAAAAATCCCTTAATATTGAAGGACTAAGACGCGCCAAGCCTTCAATTTTTTTATCAATACGAAGGTAATAATGCCCGAACGGCGTGGTGTATATTTTATCGCTATTGTGGCAGGTGCGCCAAATTTCGAAATAGCGATTGCCCAATTGCTCCGCAATTTCCACGCCCAGCACCGAGCTGTTATCAGCCAAGATTTCCAGAATATCAGCTTCCAAGGCTTTATCCAGCATTTGCATATACTCCCAATGGCGGCCCCAATGTCGGCAGAGGTATGTGTATGATGGCATTGTCCTATTCGAAACGCCAGCATCGGGCCGGTAGACCACTTTATTGCCTGAGCATTGCGCCCGCGTTACCGCGAATTAAGTCGCGATTTTCGTAAATAGCGGATAAAAGGGTGTCATCACAGATTGGATTGAGAAGTACACCATGTCGAAGACCTTAATTGTCACCGCCGCTTTTGGGCTGGGTGTTTTTGCCAGCGCCGCCACACCAGGCGCTGCAACGGAAGATTTGCTACGCCATATTGGATTTGGCGGCATTTGCGCCGATTGCGACCTTTCGGGCAAGGACCTTTCCGAAGCGGTTATGCATGGTGCCAGTTTTCCGCGGGCGAATTTTACCGGCACCAAATTAATTGACGCCGAGATTAGAGGGGCCAATTTTGGCCGCGCAATATTTCGGCGCGCCGATTTGTCCGACGCCCTGCTTGAAGGCTCCAATTTTGCCCAATGCGACTTCACCGGCGCAAAATTGGATGACATTGAGGCGCGCGGCATAAATGCGTCCCATGCGGTGCTCGATGGCGTCCAAGGCAGAGACGCTGAATTTACCGGCTCAAACTTCACCCATGCCAGCATGGTTGGTGCTAAATTCTCCGGTTCTGAATTTGACCGCAGCGACCTTAGCCACGCCGATCTTTCAAAGGCGGAACTATCAGGCACCAGCATGGAACGCACCAAATTGCGTAATACCCGTTTTGATGGTGCAGACTTAACCGATGCCTCTTTTGAAGGTGCTAATTTAACCAATGCAGAATTTGGCCGCGCCGAGTTGAGCGGCGCTGTATTTGAACGCGCTATTTTAATAAATGCCGACCTTTCCAGGGCACGCGGGCTGCAACAGGACCAAATGGATGAAGCCTGCGGCAATGGCAAAACTAATTTGCCGACAGGCATCAAACTGATCGATTGCGACCAGGTTGATTGGGCGATCGAGCAGATGCGTGACGGAGAGAGTAGCTATAATTATGGCTTTTCGCTGAACCTGTCCGACGAAGATCGAAAGGTTATCGTCGACGCCACCAAACTCGCCGTAAATGAGTCGCGTCACGCCTTTCAAAAAGCAAGAATCGCATTCGTCGAAGCTATGGAAGATGGCGAGTTTCCCAAAATTGTCGAAGAATTGGAAGGTCTCACCTTGGAGTGGTCGAATGACGAGCATGAGCGCAGCAGCGACCAACGCGCTTTGTCCCGTGCCCAAAACATTCTGGAAGGCCTTGATCTGGATGACAGAAGCGCCCAGCGGTCGCTAGAGCTTGCCATGCGCTCATTAGAGAAAGCACAGGACGCCTTGGCCAAACATGACGACCAGCTGGCTGACCGGGAATAGCCCCCCACCCTTTTTCGAGTATTGACCCTTGAGTATTGGCTCTGGAGGCTTGGCCGCTTAAGCCTTTGGTTTTGGTTCTGGCGGCGGCACTGAGCGGATGTGCAATTCTTTGAGCTGAGCATCGGAAACACTGTTCGGTGCCTGCATCATCAAATCTTGCGCTTGTTGATTCATCGGGAACAAAATCACTTCGCGGATATTTTCAACACCGGCGAGCAGCATAACAATGCGATCAATACCCGGTGCAATGCCGCCATGCGGCGGTGCGCCATAGCGAAACGCATTCAGCATACCGCCAAATTTATCCTCAACCACATCAGCACCATAGCCGGCCATGTTAAAGGCCTTGAGCATAATTTCTGAGCGGTGGTTACGAATAGCGCCAGACGACAGCTCAACCCCATTACACACAATGTCATACTGATAAGCGAGAATGTCGAGCGGATCCATAGTCTCCAATGCCTGCATGCCCCCTTGCGGCATGGAGAATGGGTTATGCGAGAAATCAATGCGCTTTTCGTCTTCATTCCACTCAAACATTGGAAAATCGACAATCCAGCAAAACCGGAACACGTCTTGCTCGATCAGGTCGAGATCTGCGCCAATTTTTGCCCGCGCAGCACCGGCCAGCTTTACCGCATCACCGGTCTTGCCCGCAGAGAAAAACAAGCCATCGCCCACAGAAATACCGGCGCGCTCGGCAATTGCCATCAGCGCTTCAGGAGAGAAAAACTTGGCGATCGGCCCGGTGGCGGTTAATGGCTGCCCGGCATCTTCGGCGCTAACAAAGCGCATATAACCGAGGCCCGGCGCCTGCATTTCTTTTTTCGCCCAGCTATCCATTTTATCAAAGAAGCTGCGCGGGTGTTCGCCGGTCTTCGGGGCCGGGATTGCCCGCACCACACCGCCGCCTTCGACAATTTTTTTGAACACGCCGAGGGTCACATCATCGCGTGAAACCAGATCAGAAACGTCGCAAATCTCAAACGGAATACGCAAATCCGGCTTATCAGTGCCGTATTTCAGCATGGCTTGCGCATAGGGAATGCGTTCGAATGCCTCGTCGGGCACATGCCGATCACCGGCGAACTCCTTAAATACACCATGCAGAACCGGCTCAATAGCGTTAAACACGTCTTCCTGGGTGCAAAAGCTCATTTCCATATCGAGCTGGTAAAACTCGCCGGGGCTGCGATCAGCGCGGCTGTCTTCATCACGAAAACAAGGCGCGATCTGAAAGTATTTATCGAAGCCCGAAACCATAATCAGCTGTTTGAACTGCTGCGGGGCTTGCGGCAGCGCGTAAAATTGCCCCGGATGCATACGCGATGGCACCAAAAAGTCACGCGCACCTTCAGGTGAGGAAGCAGTCAGGATTGGTGTTTGAAACTCGGTAAAGCCCTGCCCGATCATGCGCTGGCGAATCGATGAAATAATCTTTGAGCGCAGTAAAATATTGGCGTGCAGCCCTTCGCGGCGCAAGTCTAGATACCGGTGGGTCAGGCGAATATCTTCGGGATAATCCGGCTCACCGAAAACCGGCAATGGCAATTCAGCCGCTTCGGACAGTATTTCGACATCGCTGACCTGCATTTCCACGGCACCGGTCGGCAAACCGTCATTCACCGTTTCGTCGCTGCGCGCCACCACGGTCCCGGTGACCGAGACAACGCTTTCGACGCGCATACGCTCCAAAATGGCGAAATGCGGGTTTTCCGGCAACAATACACATTGGGTCAGGCCAAAATTATCACGCAGATCGACAAATAATAATCCGCCGTGGTCGCGTTTACGGTGCAACCAACCCGCCAAACGAACGGTTTTGCCAACGTGTTCACGGCGCAATTCGCCGCAAGTATGGGTGCGATAAGCGTGCATAAGAACTCTCAATAAATTAGGCCTTGATGGGATTTGCCCCGAAGCCGCGCCAATGAAGCGGATTTGCCGCCAATGTCAATTGGCTGGGGCAGAAACCCGCACAGCTTCACGCTTCGATTACCCCCTAACTCTTAACCTTCACATAGCGCCCCGGCGCGTCTTCAATGGGTTTTAATGCACCATCGCCGGGCTTGCGCGCATACATTTTCTTGCCGGATCGACGGCTAAGCCATTTGTGCCAATCGGGCCACCATGACCCCTCATGTTCCACCGCTTCCGCCAGCCATTCATCGGCGGTGTCTGGCAAGGCTTTATTCGTCCAATGTTGATATTTTTGCGCGGCAGGGGGATTGATAACCCCGGCAATATGGCCAGATCCGGCCATGGTGAAGCGAACTTTATCATTTTGCGCACCGCCATAAAGCCGCGCCCCCCGATACACGGAATCGTAAGGCGCAATATGGTCATCACGCGACGATTGCACATACATCGGAATATCAATTTGTTTGGGGTCCAGCGTCACCCCGCCCAACACCATTTCCCCCTTGGCAAAAGCGTTAAGGCGGTAAAACTGGTTGAGGTAAAACAAGTGCAAGGCCTTGGGCATACGAGTTGAATCGGCGTTCCAAAACAACAAATCAAAGGCTCGCGGGCTGCGGCCCAACATGTAATTTGAGATAACATTGGACCAAATCAGATCGTTTGAACGCAGCATGTTAAAAGTCTCGGCCATGGCGCTGCCATCCAAAACACCGCCCGCCTCGTCCATTTTACGCACCACTTCGGCAATGCCCGTTTCATCGCAAAATACCAAAAGATCGCCGGCGGCAGAAAAATCAGACTGCGCGGCAAAAAAGGTTGCTGAACCAATGCGATTATCGCCCTTGGCAGCCATATGCGCCAAGGTCGCCGCCAACAACGTACCGCCAATACAATAACCGACCGCATTGACCTTTTCTTCTCCGGTTGCCTGGGTGATGGCATCCAAAGAAGCGTAAATACCATCTTGCATATAGTCTTCAAAATTCTTGTCTTTGAGGCTGGCATCGGGGTTTACCCACGATACTACGAACACCGTATAGCCTTTATCCGTCAGCCAACGGATCATTGATTGTTCGGCGCGCAGGTCCAAAATGTAATACTTATTGATCCACGGCGGAAAAATCACCAACGGCCGACTATAGGTAGTTTCGGTGCTGGGCTCGAATTGCAGTAATTGCAAAATTTCATTCTCGAACATCACTTTGCCCGGTGCCGTTGCCACATCCTTGCCAATTTCAAAGGCCTCGGTATCGGTCTGGCTAACTTTCAAAGACCCGCCGCCGCTTTTCATGTCGCGGGCGAAATTCTCCATACCTTTTTTTAAATTATCACCTTCGCTTTGCATCGTGGCGCGCAAAACCTCGGGATTGGTCATAGCGAAATTGGTCGGCGCAAAAGCATCGGTCATTTGTTGGGTAAAAAAGGCGACTTTCTTTTTGGTTTTTGGATCAACATCCTGCGCGTTCGCCACCAGATCATTTAGCCAGTTTGAGCTTAGCAAATAGGATTGCTTGATAAGATCAAATGTCGGGTTTTCCGACCAATCCGGCGCACGCCACCGCCGATCACCGGCGGCCGGCTTTATGGCGTCTTCAGTCTCTTCACCGGCGGCCCGCTGCATGGCATTGGCCCACAAAGCGCTATAACCCTGCCACAAATCGGTTTGGGCTTTGAGCACAGCATCCGGGTTAGCGACTATTTTGCTAAAAACTTCTTTAAAATCTGGGGCCAGACCAAAAGGGTCGGGATTGGGTGGCTCCATAGCCTCCGCAGGATTGGCAATTGTCTCGGGCATCAGCCCTGTCGCCAGCCCTTGGGCGCGCATGCCGGCATCAAACATGGCCTTGGAAAATGCCTCAAAATTGGCAAGCCCGGTGGCCACCATTTCATCTGCCCCCGCGTTCTTTGAACGTTTATCTTTGCTCTTTGGGCCTTCATCTTTTTTGTCTGGCATGCCGTTCTCCAATTGCTGTTTCAATGGTGGCATATCACCGCGGTCAAGTGTAGTAAGGATGCTAATGTTTTTCCGACTCATATGGTGACGTTTTGCATAAACAAATTCGCATCCTCCTCCCCGCTTTAAGCCTGCTTGTTAGCGCTTGCCAGTCTTCAATCCCTTTTTACACCAAGGAAGCGCAGGAACCCGAATGGTATCAGGTCAAGGCCGCTGACGCCGATGCGCAAGGATACCCCTCGGCGCGGGCTGTTCCACAACGTCCGCAAGACCTGATGCCGTTGGATCAGCGCGAAGCAAAGGCCAAAGAGCTGGAGAGAATTGGCGCCCAAGTGCGCGAAGACCCGCGGGCCAAGTTGGAAAACGGCGAGGCACAAGACCCGGAAGCTTTCGCGCAGCAAGCACGCGAAGAAACCATTGTGCCACCAATTATTGAGCGTGACGACCAATAGCAATGAACGGGCAATAGCAATAAGCGGACAACAGGAATAAGCAGGCGCGACATGGATACCGAATTTCATCGCATACGGCGTTTACCCCCTTATGTCTTTGAGACCGTCAACGCATTAAAGGCGAAATTACGCGGACAAGGTGTTGATATTATTGACTTTGGCTTTGGCAACCCAGATATGGATACGCCGCCGCACATTATTGAAAAACTGATCGAAACCGCACGCAAACCGCGCACTAATGGCTATTCTTCCTCTCGCGGTATTCCCGGCCTTCGCGCGGCGCAAGCGCGCTATTATCAGCGCCGCTTTGGGGTGAAGCTGGACCCGGATACGCAAATCATCGCCACTTTGGGCTCCAAAGAAGGCTTTGCTAATTTGGCGCAAGCGATCTCCGCCCCCGGCGATGTCATCCTCACGCCTAACCCGTCTTATCCAATTCACCCCTTTGGTTTTCTCATTGCCGGTGCCAGTATTCGCCATATTGAGGCGCTGGATGCGGAAAGCTATTTGCGTTCCATTGATGCCGCGGCACGGCATTCGGTGCCCAGCCCTCTGGCGGTGGTGACCTGTTTTCCCTCCAACCCGACGGCGCAGACCTGCGATCTGAACTTTTACAAAGAAATTATCGCCTTGGCGCGGCGCTATGAAATGTTTGTGCTTTCCGATTTGGCCTATGCCGAGATTTATTTTGGCGACCCGCCGCCATCGGTTTTGCAAGTTGACGGGGCTATGGACATTTGCGTGGAAATGACCTCGCTTTCCAAAACCTATGCCATGGCCGGATGGCGCATGGGTTTTGCCGTGGGCGCGCCGCGCCTGATCGGGGCGCTGACGCGGGTCAAATCCTATCTGGATTATGGTGCCTATACGCCCATTCAAGTCGCCGCCTGTGCTGCTTTGGACGGGCCGCAGGATTGTGTGGCGCAAATGCGCGACACATACCGGGCGCGCCGCGACGTTATGGTCGAAAGCTTTGGCCGCGCAGGCTGGGATATTCCGCCGCCTGACGCCTCAATGTTCGCTTGGGCACCCTTGCCGCCAAAATTTGCCGCTCTTGGTTCGCTTGAGTTTTCAAAACGGTTGATGCAAGAGGCCGGTATTGCAGTTTCACCCGGTGCCGGTTTTGGCGAATATGGCGAAGGTTTTGTGCGATTGGGTTTGGTTGAGAATGAGCAACGCATTCGTCAGGCCGCCCGGGCCATTAAAACATTTCTCGAAACATCCAACCCGCATTAGGGACAATTCAAATTCAGTTGGGAAGTATTATGAGCAAAACACCAAACACGATCGAGCGTAGCATGGTCTTCGCCGCCGCCAATGTGGCCGAGCGGGCCGCGATTGCCGCCTATGACTGGATTGGTCGCGGCGATAAGGAAGCCGCAGACCAGGCGGCGGTGGACGCCATGCGCAATGCGCTAAATGCCCTACCCATGCGCGGGCGCATCGTGATTGGCGAAGGCGAACGCGATGAAGCACCAATGCTGTATATTGGCGAAGAAGTCGGTAATGGCGAAGGCCCGCAAATCGACATTGCGCTGGACCCGCTCGAAGGCACCACGCCGACCGCCAAAGGCATGACCAATTCGCTGGCCGTATTGGCCATGGCCCCGCGCGGTGGCCTATTGCACGCACCGGACACGTATATGCAAAAAATTGCCGTGGGCCCGGGCTTGCCACAAGGTGTGGTCGATCTGGACACCTCGATTGAGGACAATCTGAACGCTTTGGCCAAAGCCAAAGGGGTGGCGGTGCGCGATCTGACGGTGTGCGTGCTGGAACGGCCGCGCCATGAGGACGTGGTGGCGCGCATTCGCGACGCCGGGGCGCGTATTTTCTTTATTACTGACGGCGATGTTGCCGGGGTTATCAGCACCACCGATCCCCATACCGGCATTGACCTTTATGTTGGTGCTGGCGGCGCGCCCGAGGGTGTTTTGGCGGCGGCGGCCTTGCGCTGCGTCGGCGGGCAAATGCAGGGCCGGTTGATTTTTCGCAATGATGATGAGCGCGCCCGCGCAACCCGCACCGGGATTACCGATTTTGATCGTAAATATGATCTGCACGATTTGGCCGGCGGCGAGGATATTGTCTTTACCGCCACCGGCGTAACATCGGGCTATCTGGTCGATGGGGTGAAGAAGAAAAACGGCACCGCCCAAACCCACACCTTATTGCTAAGCACCATGGAAGACGCGTGGCGGCGCATGCGTGGCCGGTTCACAGTGTGAGTGAAGCGCCAGATAAAGCGTCTGGGCCAGCCGCGGGCGTTGCTGGGGAAGCTCCGCCATTTTTAGGGGTGAGCCGCTCGTTAAGCGGTAAAGCGTGGCGTAGCAACACCCATGACCCGGCCAAGGTCCGGCGCTTATGCCAACAACTTGGCATTCCCGTGAGCCTTGGCGAAATTTTGGCATCGCGCGGCGTGGAGGCCGCCGATGGCGAAGCCTTCCTGCACCCAACTTTACGCAAATTCTTCCCCGACCCCTCCAGTTTCAAGGATATGGATAAGGCCGCCGGATTGATTTTGGATGCGGTTGCGGCCAAACGCAAAATCAGCATTTTTGCAGACTATGATGTGGACGGCGCCACCTCGTCGGCCATGTTGCGCCGTTGGTTTCGCGCTATGAGTCTGGAAGCCGGTCTTTATGTGCCGGACCGCATTCGCGAAGGCTATGGGCCGACCATTGCCGCTTTCAAAACCTTGCACGAGCAAGGCAATGAACTGGTCATCACGGTTGATTGCGGCGCGGTCTCGGCGGAGCCTCTGATTGCCGCCGATAAAATGGGCCTGCCGGTTATTGTGCTCGACCACCATTTGATGCCCCCAGATGCCCCCCTGCCGCCCACAGCGGCCTTGGTGAACCCCAATCGACCCGATGACACCTCCGGCCAAGGCCTGCTGGCGGCAGCGGGTGTGGTGTTCGTGTTGCTGGCGGCGCTTAACCGTGAAGGCCGCGCGCGCGGGATTTTTTCTGAAACGCGGCCGGAGCCGGATATTATTGCCTTGGCTGATCTCGCCGCCCTTGGTACCGTATGCGATGTAGCGTCACTGAAAGACTTTAACCGGGCATTGGTGGCGCAGGGCCTCAAAGTCATGTCACGCACCCAAAATCCGGGCATACTGGCGTTGGCCGAAGCCGCCAGTGCGCAGCCGCCCTTTGGCACCTATCATGCGGGATTTGTGCTGGGTCCGCGCATAAACGCCGGCGGGCGCGTCGGCGACGCCGCCCTTGGCGCACAGCTTTTGGCCAGTGATAATCCGGCAGAGTGCGCGATGATTGCCGCCAAGCTCGATCGCTTTAATGCCGAACGCCGCGACATAGAGCAAGAAGTACAAAATGCCGCCCTTGACGCCGCTGAGGCCCTTGGGCCGGATCAGCCGGTCATTGTGGTGGCCGGTGTCGGTTGGCACCCCGGCGTCATCGGCATTGTCTCCGGACGGCTCAAAGAGCGCTTTGGCGTGCCGTGCATTGTTATCGGGATTGATCCACACACCAGCGATGGCAAAGGCTCCGGGCGTTCCATAACCGGGGTCAATTTGGGCGAAGCCATTGGCGCGGCGGCCCGGGCCGGTGTCATTGAAAATGGCGGCGGCCACGCCATGGCTGGCGGACTTTCCTTGCGCGCTGATCAGGTGGACGGATTTCGAACGTTTTTACTGGCCAGTATTGGCGTTCAGGCGCGCGCGGCAGCGACTGGACGGGGATTGAGAATTGATGCGCTAATGAGCGCGCGCGGTGCCGACCGCGCCTTTGTTGACGAATTACAACACGCAGGCCCCTTCGGCATGGGTAATCCGGAACCGCTTTTTGCCTTTGGCAATATGCGCGTGCAATGGGCGCAAAAGCTAAAAGGCGGGCATGTGCGGTGCACGTTGGAAGACATAAATGGCGGCGCCACGTTAAACGCCATCGCCTTTCGCGCCGAGGACAATGGATTTGCGCAAACCTTGCTGGCCAGTGACGGCCAAGCCCTGCACGTGGCCGGAAAGCTCAAGGCCGATGATTTTCGCGGGCGAAACAGCGTCGATTTGCGCATTGAAGACGTTGCCTTGGCCCAAGGTGTCGCAGAGTAGGGCAAAATGGCCGGGTGAAAAAAATCACCAAAAGCGTGCAGCTGGGTCTTGCGAAACTTTGCTGCCGCCGATATAGCTCGCGCCTCAAACGTGTGGGCCCTTCGTCTATCGGTTAGGACGCCAGGTTTTCAACCTGGAAAGAGGGGTTCGATTCCCCTAGGGCCTACCATTTTGTTTGTCTCGCGGCGCGAAGAAAGCGCCTCCGACGGGGCGGCGAACGATCGCCGGGGTGCGGTCGCACCCTGTGGGTGGGTCCAAAAGCTAGACTGGTACTTGCTTCATTTTGTTTGTCTCGCGGCGCGAAAAAGCGCCTCCGACGGGGCGGCGAATGGTCGCCTACGCGCGGTCGCGCTTTGGGGGTGCCAAGTATGGAAAGCCCCCTATTTACTTCATTTGTTTTGTCTCGTGATTTACCGGCTTCACTTCTGAAGTGGTAAATCAGCGCTCCACGAATCGCTGGCTAATCGGCAGTGCCTCCCGCGGTCATGGCTTGGTGCTGCGCCAACGTGTCCAAGTGCTGTTGAAAGGCGACGAGCTTGCCGTCTTTGAGCGTCCAAAGGTGAACCACTTGCGGGTTCATTGATTTGCCGGTCGCGGCTGATATTGCTTCATAACGGCCAAACATGGCAATTTGATCGCCGTCAACCAGATAGCGCTCGGGCTTGACTTCAAATGATGTCCAATCTTGCGAGATCCTGCCCATCACACCATTCATGACCGCATCGATGCCGACATAGGGATTAGCAATGGCATAGACATTACTCTCCGCCTCATTCCATATTATATCCGGCGCCAAGGCGGCGGTGAACCCTTCAATATTGCCCGAAGCAAAGTCTGCGTAGACCTGTTTGACAACGGCATGATTGCGCTCGCCCACATCAGTTGCATCCGTGTTGGTGCACGCCGTTAAACCGATTAGCCCCATTGATAATAATAAATTTCGCATTGCTCCCCCTTTTATGGTGAAACGAAAGCCCACCCCCCTGGGTACGGCGTGTTCACTTTTCTCGCACGAAGAATGCCGACATAAGGGTGGCGGAGTCAAATACACCAACACCCAAAACCGCACAGTCTATGTCCATGGGAAGCGACGTGATGCTGCATACCTCAATCCTGCGGCAGACCGGGCGTAGTGCAGCTTTGGAAAGTGACAAAGCGGTATGCACGGCCTTGCAAAAATAACGCTTAAGTGGACACTTTACCGGGCACGGGGCATGATCTGCACGAAAATGGTCACGGCGAACGGGAAATTAGTATGGTTGCAGCGGATGGGGACAAATTACCGCCAAACTTGCAAACTCGGCATTGCCGTGAATGCGGCAATGACAATATGGCCTCGGCAAAGCGCAAACTTAGCGGCTTTAACACCGAAAGTGTGTTCACCTGCCCCGATTGCGCCCATGAAGTTTCACTGGCCTCAGAGGGCGCAGGCGGCGTTTATCTGGCGTCAGCGATTATCGCCACCACCGCTATCGGCCTGATAATGTGGGTGGGTAAAGGGTTTTCCAAGACCGAGCTTATCGTGCTGGTTTTTCTGTTTGCCGTGTTCGCATCACCGATGTTGATTGATGCCCTCAAGCGCCGCCCCTATCCGGTAACGGGAATGCGCGAACCAAGTGCTGAGGAAAAGGCCGCCTGGCCTTCCGGCCCGTCGGACCCGATCCAAAAAGGCATTTCGTGGATGGATGGCTTTGGCTTTGTAAAAGGTTTTTTTGGCCTGTTTATTTTTATCGCCCTCTGGTTTGCGTTTTGGGCGATTGTCGGCCTGATCAAGGAAAGCTTTTTTTAGCCGCGCCGCCCTTCTTGGTCCCCGTGCATAATTACCTTATTTCGTGTATGGTCAAGTTTCTGGGACGGGACAGCAGACGGGGCACGATTATGAAAACAATAGCGGTTTCAATCGCCATTGCGGCGTTGAGTTATGGTGCAAGCACCAACATAGCCACGGCCCAAGCGACGGATTTTCGCACTTGTGTCGCCAAAAACGAACAATTTGGCGGTGCAAGTGCCGCCTGCGCCGCGCAGATATGTAATTGGGAGGTATGCAAGGATGAGATCATCTACAGCACCGGCACAACTTCCAGGCATACGTCCGCGAGCTATCGCAAGGATGTCGGGGCTAGCGGCTCGGCACTGGCGACCTGCAAACCCAAAGAACAAGTCATGAAGCAATGCCAAGCCGCCAATGCGGCGGCGCCGGGCACACCAACAAATAGTACTGAATCCGCGCCAAAAGCGCCGCCATGGTGCAAAACCGGATCGGACGCTGATTTGATCCATTTGCGGGTTAAAATGGACGCGATCAAGACTGAGAGACGGGACATATTAAAAAAGAAAAAAACCCTGGAAGCTCAATTGCAGAGGCATCAAGCAGCCATTAATGCCGTGGCCGACCCGATAAAAACAATGCTGACCGAATACCGTGCTGATATGGCAGCAAAGAATGCGGGCAATTTGGATTCTGAAAGTTTGAATGCGAAATGGGTCAATAGCGGCCGCTTACGAAGGGGCAATGAAATGATTGCCGCCTCAAACGAACAAAAACAGCAGGCGAGCAAAATCCGCAACGAGATCAACAATTTGTACAATGTCTATTACAAACCGCTCGACGACAAATATACCCATGTTGGCCGCGATATGCTTGAGCGCGACCGTGACTGTGCCGGTGCCTTGATCGCGCTTAAATAGGCAGTAAATGGCCGCTGGGAAAAACCCCATCCTGCCAGCAAAAAGCCCCTCTATCGCCTGCCCTTATGCCTATGCACCGGCGTATGGAATGGCGTTACGCATCGCACCTTCATTGATGCGGTGAGGCCATAGCGCTTTCGGGAAGGTGCTTTTGCTAACCGAAGGGTTTTGGCCTTGCGAATCCCCAAAGCCGCACCATCTATATCTTTAAGAGACAAGTTTCGCTCGCCATATTGGTTTATTTTTTAAAAAACTCTCCAAAAGCGGGAAAAACTATGCTAGGTTTGGTCTCCAAAAGTAAATTTAGGTGTGCGTTGAGGTTGGAAAAGCAAAGTGTCTGAAGATGAAGCAGTTGAAGTTTCAGGCCATATCAAATGGTTTGATCCCGTCAAAGGGTACGGGTTTATAACGCCAGAAGCCGATGGCGGCGACGTGATGCTGCACATCTCAACCTTGCGTCAAACCGGACGCAGCGCCGCTTTGGAAGGGGACAAAGTGGTATGCACGGCAGTGCGCAATGCGCGCGGTCTGCAGGCATTGGAAATTTTGGACTTTGTCGACGACCATCCCAAGCCGATGGAGCTTTCTCCAAAAGAGATCGACAGTTACAACCTTGCCGTCGTTAAATGGTTCAACCGCGTCAAAGGCTATGGCTTCGTCAATATTGAAGGCGAAACCGGCGATATTTTTATCCACGCGGAGATTCTGCGCGAAGCGGCAATGGCAATTTTGGAGCCGGGCGAAAAAATATACATACAATGGGCGGCGGGGCCCAAGGGCCGCGTGGTCACTTTAGCGAGGCTGGCGCAGGACACCTCTTCAGCGGCTGGCCCAGCTTCTGACCCGGATTCCGCTCCAGCTTCTGATTCTGACTCTCCAGAAGATTGAAAATAGGTTCAGTCGGGCTTGCTAAAGCTTTATTCCCACTCAATCGTGCCGGGCGGTTTAGAGGTAACGTCATATACCACCCGATTAATGCCCCGCACCTCATTGATGATACGCGTTGACATACGCCCCAATACTTTATGGTCAAACGGGTAATAGTCGGCGGTCATGCCATCGGTCGAGGTGACCGCCCGCAATGCCAAAACATACTCATACGTGCGCTCATCGCCCATCACCCCAACCGTGCGCACCGGCAACAGCACCGCAAAGGCTTGCCAGATATCATCATAAAGCCCGGCTTTTTTGATCTCATCGAGATAGATCGCATCGGCCTTTTGCAATATCGCCACGCGCTCCGGCGTAATCTCGCCAGGTATGCGAATAGCCAGACCCGGTCCCGGAAAGGGATGGCGCCCGACAAAATGCGGCGGCAGTCCAAGTTCGCGCCCCAAATTACGCACTTCATCTTTAAAAAGCTCGCGCAGGGGCTCGACCAATTGCATATTCATACGCGCAGGCAAGCCGCCAACATTATGGTGCGATTTAATGGTCACTGATGGCCCGCCATCAAAAGATACGCTTTCAATCACGTCCGGGTAAAGCGTGCCCTGCGCCAAAAACTCTGCCCCGCCCACCGCTTTGGCCTCGCGCTCAAACACGTCAATAAACAAGCCGCCAATGATCTTGCGTTTTTTCTCCGGGTCGGTAACGCCGGCTAATTTGCCCAAAAACTCGTCGCCAGCATCCACATGGACCAAGGGAATATTGTAATGGTCGCGAAACATGGTCACGACCTCATCGGCTTCTTGGGCACGCATCAGGCCGGTATCCACAAACACGCAGGTCAGTTGCTCGCCTATGGCCTCGTGCAGCAACACCGCCACTACCGAGCTATCAACGCCGCCGGAAAGACCGCATATCACCCGGCCCGCCCCGACCTGTTTGCGAATTTTGGCAATTTCTTTGTCTTTGAATGCGGCCATGGTCCAATCGCCGCCAAGACCGGCAATCTCATGGGTAAAATTACGCAAAATCTGCGCACCGCACGGTGTGTGCACTACTTCAGGGTGAAATTGCACCGCGTAGAACTGCCGCTTATTATCAGCAATCGCGGCGTAGGGGGCATTATCGGATTTGGCAATGACGACAAAGCCCTCTGGCAAAGCTTCGACCCGGTCGCCATGACTCATCCATACGGTTTCGTTAGGCGAAAGCCCGGCAAATAGCGGACTTGCCTCGATGATTTCTATTTCCGCGCGGCCAAATTCGCGACTATCCGATGCTGCCACCGCACCGCCAAGCTGTGCGCACATGGTTTGCTGGCCATAGCAAATGCCCAGAACCGGTACACCAAGGTCGAAAATCCGTTGCGGCGCCCGCGGGCTATCATCCCAATGTACTGATGCCGGGCCACCGGACAGAATGATGGCTTTGGGCGCATAGGCCGCCAAAAATGCGTCATCGATCCGGTTATAGGGGTGAATTTCGCAATACACGCCGCTTTCGCGCAACCGCCTTGCGATAAGCTGCGTAACCTGACTACCAAAATCGACAATAAGAACGTGCTGTTGTGATGTACTCACGCGGCCTTCTCCATGGCGGCAATAAAAAACCCGTCCGTATCGGTGCTGAACGGACTTAGGCGCAAGGCACCATTTTTTTGCCGAACGTTTGCCATTAGCGCTTTGCCGGCCTCGGTCAATGCGCCGCTTTTTGCTGCCAGTTTGGCGGTATCTACCGTCGAAAACGCGGCATTGTCCGCCAAAAACTTGGCAATACGGTCTTCATTCTCTTCGGGCAATACCGAGCAAGTCACGTATACCAAACGCCCGCCGGGGCGCACATATTGCGCCGCGGCGCGCAGCACCTCATCCTGTTCACCCATGCGGCGTTCCAATTGCGCTTGGCTTAACCGCCATTTGGTGTCGGGCCGCCGCCGCCAAGTGCCGGTGCCGGTGCACGGCGCATCGACAAACACCACATCCATTTTCCCGGTTAAATCGTCCAAATTGCCGCCATCCTTGGGGCTACGCACCTGCACATTACGCACGCCCGCACGCTTTAACCGGTCCCAAATGGCCATTAGCCTTCGTGGCTCGGCATCCCAGGCGAAAATCTGCCCGGAATTTTGCATGGCACTGGCAAAACCAAGGGTCTTGCCGCCGCCGCCGGCACAAAAGTCCAGCACCTGTTCGCCGCCGGTTAATCCGGCGCAGGCTGCCGCGATTTGCGAGCCAAAATCCTGCACTTCTATCCCGCCCTTATTGAAGGCTGGCAAGCTTTCCACATGGGCGGTACGCGCACCCGGTTCGGGCGCGGCAATGCGGGCACCGAAATGCAGAATGTCCGACGGCGTAGCGTCTATTTTCGCCAAAGCGGCAAAGCTTTTATCAGGTGCGCCGCGCAACGGGTTTACGCGTAAATCCAGAGTCGCGCGGGCGGCAAATCCGTGCGCTTCGTCAAAGGCTTTATCCGCATAGGCCCGTTCAAAACCTGGCCAAAACAATTGTGGTATGTCGGCGCGCACCCAATCAGGGGCATCGGCAATGTCGTTGGCCAGACCTTGCTTTTCCGCAGCGGTTAAGACCGCCGGTGCATGATCATCACCGGCAAAAACCCCATCAATTTGCTCTGCGCTTTTACCCCAGACCCGGCCCAACACGCCCAATACCAAGGCGCGGGCGCTAATGTCCTGCATGGCGTGGCTGATGGAAGATTTGTGGCGCAAGGCGTCCAGCACCAGCCCGGAGACGGCTGCGCGATCCTTGGCCCCGGCATAACGCGCCCGCCGACCCCAATCCTTCAGGCACAGCTTGGCCGGGCGCTTTGAGCGTTCAAAGTCTTCTAAGACTTCAATGGCCGCTTGTGCCCGCGCGCCTTCTCGCACGGCTCAGCCCCCCGGCGCAGAATAGTTTGGCGCTTCGCGGGTCATGGTCACATCATGCACATGGCTTTCACGCAGGCCCGCACCGGTGATTTTCAAGAACTTCGCGCGCTTGGTAAATTCAGCCAGGTTCGCCGCGCCAGTATAACCCATTGCCGCACGAAGGCCGCCAATCAATTGGTGCAAAATTGGCCCGACCGGTCCCTTATAGGGTGTCTGGCCCTCAATACCTTCGGGGACCAGTTTCATGCTATCTCCCACTTCCTTTTGGAAATAGCGATCAGCAGAACCGGCGCTCATCGCGGCTACCGAGCCCATGCCCCGATAGGACTTGTAGGAACGGCCTTTATAGAGAAAAACTTCACCGGGGGTTTCATCGGTCCCGGCCAGAAGCGATCCCACCATAACGGTTGATGCACCGGCCGCGAGTGCTTTGGCAAAATCACCGGAATATTTAATGCCGCCATCGGCAATAATCGGCGTGCCACTTTCTTTGGCGGCTTCTACTGCATCCAAAATGGCAGTGAGTTGCGGCACCCCTACCCCGGCAACCATGCGCGTGGTGCAGATAGAACCAGGGCCTATACCAACTTTCACAGCATCTGCACCGGCGTCAATAAGCGCCCGCGTGGCGTCATAAGTAGCGACATTGCCCGCTATAATTTGCGCGGTGTTGGATTCGCGGCGAATACGCGCGACCTGTTGCGCCACCGAAATAGAGTGCCCGTGGGCGGTGTCAATCACCACCACATCGGCACCGGCATCAATCAGTGCCTGCGCCCGCTCATAGCCCGCATCACCAACGGTGGTGGCCCCGCCAACCAGCAAACGTCCATGAACATCTTTGGCCGCATGGGGAAATGCCAAGGCCTTTTCAAAATCCTTGACCGTGATCAGACCGCTAAGCTTGCCAGCTTCGTCAACAATCAGCAGGCGTTCAATCCGGTTTTTGTGCAAAAGCGCCTTTGCCTCTTCCGGCGAAACGCCTTCGCGCGCTGTTACCATGGAACGGGTCATCAAATTGGCGACGGTTTCATTAGGGTCGTCAGCAAAGCGTACATCGCGATTGGTGATAATGCCGACCAGATCTTTAGTCTGACGGTCAACAACGGGAATGCCGGAAATACGATGCGCCTTGGCCAGCTCTTTCAGCTCTGCCAAGCTAGCCTCCGGATGGATGGTTACCGGATTAATGACCATGCCCGATTCAAAGCGTTTGACCTTGCCAACTTCGGCGGCCTGCTCGGCTATGCTCAAATTGCGGTGCACCATGCCAATACCGCCAGCCTGGGCCATAGCAATGGCCAGCTCAGCTTCCGTGACAGTATCCATGGCCGCCGACAAAAGCGGCGCATTCAGCGCAATTGATTTGGTTAGCTTGGTGGCGACATTCACATCCGCCGGCATCACTTCTGATGGCCCCGGTTGCAAGAGAACGTCGTCAAACGTTATGGCCTCGCGAATCTGCATTGGGCCCTCCTTCCTCTTGCGGGCGCGGTTTAACCCATGACGGGGCAAAGGGAAAGGGGGCTAATGCGCAAACTCAAACGTTTTATACAAAAAGCGAGCTAACAATGGCAATGCACAGGCGTAATTTGAACGCCGCTCTAAACCGGCCTCGTAGGTTTTCATGCCGCAAAAAATAATAATTTAATCATTAATATTACTATCATTATAAATTTAAACGTCAAAGTGCAAACAAATAAGACCCAACCTTTAACGGAAATTCAACTTCTGCGCCTTATTCTTTTATGAACATCCTCTAGCCTTAAAAAAGGTGTATGGAGACACCATTGCTACTGAAAAATATTTCACAAATAAAGTCAATTTCTTCAAAACTTGGAAGCATTGAGGTATTCAGCTTTCAGTTTATAAACTTGAACCTTATCAAAAGTACGGTTGGTGAGTCCTGGGAGAAATTACGCACGAAGATATTTGATGTCAGCGCGCATTTTCTGGAAAAGCGCCTGAAGCAAGACGACGTGCTTATCCGAACCCATACCGGCTTTCTTATTGTTTTTGCCGAAGAACTTGATGAAGACGCGCACATTATTGGCAAAACCCTAAGTGACGAAATTAACGCGTTTTTTCTCGGTGACGGCAGTGTTGAAGGTGTGGAAGTTCAAGCCAGCCATAAAACCGTCACCGCAGAAGAGCTTGATGACACGATTGAGTTTCTTGATCACCCGATCGAAACACCATCAAACACGCCCGCCCCGCCCCCCGCTGAAGTTGCACCGGCGCCATTGGCATTATCAGAACCGCCGCCAACACCTGATGCGGAACAAATAGCGGACGTTGATATAGCCAAAGACGTAAGTTTGTATTTTCGCCCGATATGGGACAGCAAGAGGCAAATTGTCTCTTCAAACACCTGTATGCCATGCCTTGATACAACGGTTTTTCATTTATACGGCCGCGATATCACCCTGGGCGAGGAGGATTCTGCTGACGATTTCGAACTCGACATGCATATGCTGGCTAGCTGTCAGGAAAAAATATGCCAGCCGACAACGCTAAAGGTGCCGCTCGTTATTACCGTCACGGTGAGTTACAACACGCTGGAAAGTAAAAAACTTCGACTGCCATATTTTAGCGCTTTAGCGAAAACTCCGGAAAAATATCGAAAGTTTATGATCGTTTGTGTTGATCAAATACCGGTTGGCGTACCCAATAATAAACTCATCGACACGCTCAGGCCCCTGCGCCCATTTTGCAGCGCCTTGGTTATCCATCAATTGCCCCGTTCTATGGTGCACAGCTCATTTCATGAATGTGGCATCGCTCTGTTTGGTTTTAGCTTGAGAGATTATCTTTCCCATAGCAAAATTCTTACCAAGAAGCATATTGAGGAAATCGCTGCATTTTGCACTAAAGTTCAACAACTTAACGCCACGGTCTACGTTACCGAGGTCGATCATATCGAGCACCTTGTGCCGTTGAAAAACGCTGGCGTGCGCTATTATGAAGGGGTGTGCATTAAGGAACAGGAATTGGTGCCTATGGCGCTCAGCACGTTAAGCGCCAAGGATATTTTTCAGGCTCAAAGAAAAGCAGTTGCTTAAGGTCCAAATGCTGGCAATCATCCAAAAAAAACGGGCACCCAAGGGCGCCCGTAAATTTTGGTTTTGAAAAAGCCTTTAGCGCTTCGAGAACTGGAAGCTCTTACGGGCTTTGGCCTTACCGTATTTTTTACGTTCCACAACCCGCGAGTCGCGCGTAAGGAAGCCACCTTTTTTGAGCGCGCCGCGAAGGACTGGCTCATAATAGGTCAAGGCCTTGGATATCCCATGACGAATGGCACCGGCCTGGCCGGAAAGGCCGCCGCCTTTAGCGGTGGCAATTACGTCATATTGATCTTTACGCTCAGCCGCTTCAAAGGGCTGCTGCAACATCATGCGAAGCACCGGGCGGGCAAAATAGGTATTCTGCTCGCGGCCATTAATGGTGATTTTACCGGAACCGGGCTTGATCCAGACACGGGCGACCGCGTCCTTACGTTTGCCAGTAGCATAGGCCCGACCAAGATCATCGATCTTCGGCTCAGGCAGAACCAGTTCAGCGACCGGGGCTGCAATATCGGCTGGCACCTCTTCAGTGGTAGCTTCATCGGTTGATGCTTCAGCGGCGGGCGCGGCAGCGGCCGCAGCATCAGCTGCATTCGCGGCGTCAGCCATGCCTTCTTTAAGGTCTTCCAGCGAACGGATTTCGTCAGCCATATCAGGCGCTCCTGCTGTTTTTTGGATTCAGCGCCGCGAAGTCGATAACTTCTGGTTTTTGCGCTTCATGAGGATGGGTTTCCGCCGCATAGACTTTCAAGTTAGACATTTGCTGACGGGCCAACGGGCTTTCTTTAGGCAACATGCGTTGCACCGCTTTTTTAACGATGCGGTCAGGAAACTTGCCATTCAAAATGGCAGAAGCCGTACGCTCTTTAATGCCGCCGGGATAACCGGTGTGCCAAAAATATTTCTTGTCATCCAGCTTGCGACCGGTGAAAACCACCTTGTCTGCATTGATAACAATAACATTGTCGCCACAATCAACATGCGGCGTGTAATCCGGACGATGTTTGCCGCGAAGACGGGCTGCAACGAATGAAGCAAGGCGGCCAACGACCGCACCTTTTGCATCAACGATGATCCATTTCTTCTCGACTTCCGCCGGTTTTGCGGAGAAGGTTTTCATTTTAGTTTCCTCAAATCCTGGCCTTAAAGACTGGCCCTAACTTTGATCATAAAATCTGCGTCTGCACTGGCCACAACATTGGTGGCAGCACAGTTGAGCGGGCGATATAGACGCCTATACAGGCACCGTCAAACCAAAAAGGCATATTTTTTCGTTAAAAACCAGCATATTACAAATGGGTATTATAATACCGCATCCTGTTAACACCAAAAAAAACCGGCACGTAACGGCTTGCCCAAACCACCCTCTACCACCGCCCCTTTCAGACAATCCCCCGACATTCCGCAACCTCCCTTTTCCTTTAGTAGTCGAAGTTTCGCGCCCTTAGCCCTCACCATTTTGCCGGTTTTGCCAGATTAATTACAGAAGAAAGCGGTTTACATTATAAACCACTTATTTTATACGCACCTCAACAACCCATTTATTCAAGGAAAAAACCATGTCTGGATCCCCCACTGAACGCCTACATGCACTCGATGCGGTGCGCGGCGCGGCCCTTATGTTGGGCATATTGTTTCATGCCAGCTTCTCTTTCTTTCCCGGCGACACGTTTTGGATTGTCATGGATAGCCAACGCAGCGCCAGCATTTCGGCTACCGCGTTTGTGTTGCACATCTTTCGCATGTCCATCTTCTTTTTGCTGGCCGGGTATTTTGGCCGTATGCAGGTGCTTCGGCTGGGCCACGGGCGCTTTATCAAGGATCGTCTCAAACGGCTGGGCATTCCCTTAGTCCTTGGTTGGCTGATTACTTTTCCAATCATTGTGGCACTGCTCATCTGGGCAATTTTGGTTCAAAATGGCGGCACCATGCCGCAAGACCTGCCACCACCGCCGCCAATGACCCTGGAAACCTTTCCGCTGACCCATTTGTGGTTTTTATATGCGTTATTGCTAATGTATGCCGCCGTTTTGGTTTGCCGGGCGGTAATCAATGGAATTGATCGCCATCAGGTTTTGGCCGGTTTTTTTGATCGGGTAATTGCGCTGTTGGCGAAGACCGCTGTATTGCCGGTGGTATTGGCAATACCGACCGCCTTGGCGTTTCATTATCATGCCAACTGGATGGCCTGGTTTGGCATTCCGACACCGGAAACCGGCTTTGTGCCCAATATAGTTTCTGTAATTGCCTATGGTAGCGCTTTTGGCTTGGGCTGGTTATTGCAAAGGCAACCGCAAGTTTTGCGCAGTTTTGAAAAATTTTGGCTACCTTATCTTGGTCTTGCCATCGTTCTTAGCGCGCTCTGCCTTCACCTGATCGGCATCGCCCCGTATTATACCGTCGGTGTGCAAGGTGTGGAAAAAGTCGTTTATGAGGCCAGCTATGCGCTTGCCATCTGGTGTTGGAGCTTTGGCCTGATTGGTCTGGCGCTGCGTTTCTTCAACGCCCACAGCGCTATAGGTCGCTATTTGGCCGACGCCTCGTATTGGTTATATCTCATCCACCTGCCGCTGATTATGGCCATGCAGGTCTGGGTATCACAATGGACGCTTAACCCCTTGCTCAAATACGGATTTATTCTAGGGCTATCCATACCACTTATGCTACTCAGTTATCATGTTCTGGTGCGCTATTCTTTTATTGGCGCTATTTTGAACGGCAAAAAGAAAACAAGGGGCATATGACATTATGCAAAACTCACCAATCGACCCTAAAGCCGCGCTAGACGATCTCGCGTTTATGCGCGCCATCGTTGACGAGCAAGGCCAAGTTTTTGCCGGCGGCGGCATAGTCTACTTTGCCGCCGGCCTACTCTATGGCCTGCAATCATTGGGGTTATGGCTGGGCACGAACGCCATCATCCCGGTTTCCGATTTCGGGTGGATGCTTATATCCATCGCCCCCACATTGGCCTTTATCGGCATTCTGGTTTGGGCCTTATCGCGCGATCGCAAAACCCTTATACCCAAGGGCATCGCCTCACGGGCGATTAGCGCGCTGTTTTCCGGCGTTGGCCTTGCCACTCTGGCCATGGCCATGGTCTTTGGCATGAATGCCTATATGCAAGACAATTTTCAGATATGGCTCTATTTCCCCATTGTCGTTTGCGCTTTTCAGGGCGCGGCTTGGTATGCAATTGCCTTAATTCGCCGCCGCCTGTGGATGGGGTTCACCGCCGCCGGGTGGTTTGCCACGGCGGTTCTGGCCGGTTTGTTTGTCAATCAGCAACTCAGCCATTATACGCTGGTGCTGACCATCTCCATGTTTGCCTTTAT
Source organism: Robiginitomaculum sp. (assembly GCA_021776615.1). Classification (GTDB taxonomy): domain Bacteria; phylum Pseudomonadota; class Alphaproteobacteria; order Caulobacterales; family Maricaulaceae; genus Robiginitomaculum_B. Next base: position 35,336 of record JAJFFO010000025.1, read on the forward strand.
GGCCGTACCCGGCTTTCTCATGATGCGCACCGAGCGCCCGGCGAAATGAGGGTGGCGGCGAAATGATGGCGGCCGAGTAATCACGCATGTCTGAATTTGATATTGAGAAAATTGACGACCTTATCCACAGTCGCTTGCGATTGGGCATTATGGCCTATTTGGCCAATGCCGACACCGCCAGCTTTAACGAACTGAAAGCCGCGTTAAAGGCGGCGGCGGGCAATCTATCCATCCAGATACGCAAGCTGGAAGCCGCCGAATATATTGAAGTCAACAAAAGCATTGTCAAACTCAAAACCCTAACCACCACACGCCTGACCCCCAAAGGCCGCAAAGCCTTTTCCAACTATCTCGCCGCCTTGTCTGAAATCGTCGGCAAGGGTTTGGATGGTGCTTAGGGGCCAAACGCCCTGAGCGAACCGTCATTCTGCCCAGACTCCATGGCACGCACAGCGAAAATTGACACGGATAGAAATTTTATTTCGCCTCAATCCGGTGATCGCCATATTCTTGTCGTGTCTTGGGTGCCATAATAGTGCCGTCCACACATTTGCTTACGAGTCGCACCATGAACTTTTCCCGCCGCAGCTTTCTGTCCCGGGCCAGCATTTCCGCCGCTTTTGGCGGTTTTGCCGCTTTCGCCGCCTGCAGTCCACGACCCCGTGAATTTTCGCTTGGCGACAATAAATATGGCGCTCTTAAGGCCGACCCAAAGGAAATTCTTGATCTGCCAAATGGCTTTGAATACCATGTGCTTTCAAAAGCTGGCGAGCCAATGGCCGATGGCCTTGTGGTGCCGGGCCTGCCCGATGGCATGGCGGCATTTGCCGGGCCTGATGGCAATACGCTGTTGCTGCGCAATCACGAGATTAGCCACCGCGCCATGTTGCGTGAATTACCGCCTTACAGCCGCTCAATCAGCGCTTTTGGTAAGGGCGACAAATATTTATCGCGCATTGAGACCAGCAAACTTTATGATCATGGGGCCAAGGGTCGGCAATTATCCGGCGGTGTTACCACAATGGTGGTTAACCCCGGCACCATGCATGTTGAAGAACAATTTTTGGCGCTCGGCGGCACCTATAATAATTGCGCGGGCGGCCCAACGCCGTGGGGAAGCTGGATCACCTGCGAAGAAACCACCAAGCGCGCCGATGAAAATGACGGCTTGATGCGCGATCATGGCTACGCCTTTGAGGTTATGGCCGATCCGGGAAGCGGTCTGCAACAGGCGGTACCGCTCAAAGCCATGGGCCGCTTTCAGCACGAAGCCGCGGCGGTCGATCCGCGCTCGTCCATTGTTTATTTGACCCAGGATAATGGCAGCCGACCCAGCCTGCTATACCGCTTCGTGCCCGATATACCGGGTAAATTACATGAAGGCGGGAAATTACAAGCGCTGGCCATTATTGACGAGCCGGCGCTGGATTTGCGCAACTGGCCGCAAAGCGAGGGCGCGCCGGTGGCGGCGGGCCAGTGGATGCACACCCGTTGGGTGGATTTGGATGAGGTAGATAACCCGCAAAATGACCTTGAACAGCGCGGACTGAAGGCGGGCGCGGCCCACTTTACCCGCGGCGAGGGCATTTGGTTTGGTGATAATGAGGTTTATTTCACCTGCACCGATGGCGGGGCGGCGAAAATTGGCCAAATATGGCGCTATATCCCCTCCCCGGTTGAAGGCAGTGATTTGGAAGACAGCCAACCCGGCAGACTGCAGCTTTTTGTTGAATCACCGGACCCATCTGTGATGGAATACGTTGACAATATTACCATCGCTCCTTGGGGAGACATTATTGCCTGTGAAGACGGCAAGCAGGGCGATAATTTTTTACGCGGCATAACCCCGAAGGGCCGCATTTACACTTTGGCGCGCTCTGCGCTGAAACAGAAAAATGAGTTTTGTGGCGCATGCTTTGGACCCGACGGAAAAACCCTTTATGTAAACCTGCAACAAGATGGACTGACACTGGCTATTCGCGGGCCGTGGCACGAGGCGCGCTCTTAAGCCTGTCGCTGGCCATCGCCGCGTGTGCACCACCAATCGTCGACGATGCGGCGCAAGCAGTAATAGCGCCGGTTGAGGTTTTTGCCTCATCCTCTTTGGGGCCAATGGAGGGGCATATTAATGCCCTCGCTTTTGCTCCGGTTACGCCGGTGCCATGGGAAGGGCGAGTGATTATTGCCGCTGCCAATGGCGGCCTGACGGTTTTGGACATTGAAGGCCAGCAAGATAGCCATTGGCAGGGCGAAACCCTTACCGCTTTGGCGGCCGCCCCGGATTTTAATTTACGGGGCCTGAATGTAAATTTTGTTCTGGCCATCAATACCGATGGCGCGGTGCGGCCTTTCATCGTTGATGATGCCCGTGGCCAAATCATTGAAGCACCGGTTTCCGGCTTGCCCACCAGCGGCGCAACCGCTTTGTGCGCCTTGGCCAGCGAGGCCTCTGCGCCGTCATTCTTGATTGGCAATGCCGATAAAAGCCTATCGGTGTGGACCATTAGCGACACTGGCGAGGCGGCTTTGAGCGCCCAGCAAACGGCGACCGGTTCACTGGCCGTCAATCTGGCGCATTGTTCGGCAATTGATGATGATGTGTTTGGCACCGGCGACAAAGGCGGCTTGTTCAAGCTCTCGATCAAAAATGAGATCAGCATGCTCTCCGGGGTGGAAAGCCCGACCGGCGAAATTGTGGCGCTACGGGTCAATGAGAAAAACATCGCCCTCATATCAAACCCGGCGCAAGGAAATTTGCAGGCTCATGACGCCAATTTGCAGCCGCTTTATAGCATGGTCTCACCAAAAGCGTTGAGTACGCCGGGCGCCGCAGCACCCGGTGCCTTGGCGGTGTCCACACGCTCTTTTGGCGGATCGAGCTTTTCGGCGGGGCTTATGGCGGTCGCTGATGACAGCACCAACCGCATTGCCTTGGTGGTTTTGGACACTATCCCGGTAAGCGCCGACACCAATGGCGAAACCCCTGCCAGTTAGCCTCCCAAAACTAACGGTAAAAATGCGCCAGATGGACCGCACTCAAAAACACCATTGCCCCTAATGCCTGATGGGCAATGCCCAGCGGTAGCGGGGTGACCGCCAGCAATGTCCATATGCCCAACACCACCTGGGCACCGACCAACAGCAAAATTACGCCGCCAACGCGCCGCACGACGGCATTGCCGGTGCGCCACGCAATGCCGGCCAGTCCAATAGCGCAGGCAAACACCAGATAAGCGCCAATACGATGGTTAAACTGTGCAGCGGCAGGGTTTTCAATAAAGTTGCGCCAATACGGATTAAGCACATCATAATCTACCGGCAACCAATGGCCGCTCATTAACGGCCAGCTATTGTGCACATAGCCGCCATCATTACCGGCAACAAAACCACCAAGTATCGCCTGCACCAAAATTAAACCCAAAAACCCAAAGGCCAGCGCGCGCATAGGCCGCGCTATGGGGGCGCGATTAATTTGACGCACATCCAACACCGTCCAATAGGAAAGCCCCAATAGGAGTAACGCCATGCCCAGATGAATCGCCAATCTGTAGGCGCTGACATCCAGCCGTTCTTCCAGCCCGCCAAGGCCGCTGGACACCATCCACCAGCCAATCGCGCCCTGCACTGCCCCCAGAGCCAACAACAACCCCAACCGTCGCCCCAGACGCGCATTTATGCGCCGCTGATAGGCAAAAACCCCCATTGGGATAAGCACGACAAAGCCAATAAGCCGCCCCAGCAACCTATGCCCCCATTCCCATCGGTAAATGCTTTTAAATTCGTCGAGGCTCATGCCAAGGTTTTGCTGCTTGTATTCCGGGATTTGGCGGTATTTCTCAAATTCTGCATCCCAGGCCGCCGCATTCAAAGGCGGCAAGGCCCCGGTTACCGGCTTCCATTCGGTAATCGACAGGCCAGAATCTGTAAGCCGTGTCGCCCCGCCCACCACAATCATCGCCACCAAGAACACGGTGACAATGATCAGCCATACGCCAAGGGTGCAGGCATGTTCCGGGGCGGAAAAAACTGCGCCTTCATGCGTTTCTATCGATGTGTAATTGCTCATATGTTTGTTGTGGGACGCCATGGCGCAAAGCGTACCTTTTCATCCAAAACTAGGGGAAAATGGTCGGAGCGATAGGATTTGAACCTACGACCCCCGGTCCCCCAGACCGGTGCGCTAACCGAGCTGCGCCACGCTCCGACACCGCCAAGGCGGAGGCCGTCTTATAAGAGGCGCAAAGCGGTGAAGCAAGCAGGCGAAATGCTTTTGCACATGGCATTTTGCTTAAGGCTTGTGCAGACTCTCGTTCAGCTTGGCGCGTGCGTCCATGAGTTTGTCTAATGCGCCAGATAATCGCGCCCGGGTTTCGGCCTGCGCTTCCTCATCATAATCGGATGATTCGGGTGCTGCATTGCCATTGTCCCGCACCGGATCATCAAAACGACCATTATTTGCCGCAGCCCCATCCCTTTGGTGGCCATTTACTTTTGCTGCCGCCGCAGCGCCAGTGGCGTGCGCATCACCATCGCCGCCGTTTGCCGACACACCCTCTTCTTCAGCGCGATCCATAACCGCATTGGCACCATTGTCTTTCAACAGTGCCTGCACGTCTTTGATCGACAGGCCATCATCATACAACAAAGCGCGGATACCAGATAACAAGCTGATATCCTCGCGCCGATAATACCGACGCCCTCCGCCTTTTTTCATTGGCCTGATTTGCGAAAAGCGACTTTCCCAAAACCTTAATACGTGTGCCGGAACGCCCACAGCCTGCGCTGCTTCGCTAATGGTGCGATAGGCATTTGGTTTTTTTTGAACCAGCTTGTGCTCCAGTGCTAAATATATTTAGCCAGCATTTTGTGCGTCGACGCGATCTTTGAGTACTTGTGATGCTTTAAACACCACCACCCTTCGTGCCGTAATCGGCACTTCCTCGCCAGTTTTAGGGTTTCGTCCTAAACGTTGATTCTTGTCGCGCACGTGAAATGCCCCGAAAGATGAAAGCTTCACACTTTCTCCACGTACCAAGGCATCCGTTATTTTATTGAGAATCGTATCAACAAATTCGGCTGAATCCTGACGCGATAAACCAACTTCGCGAACAACGGCCCCCGCCAAATCCACCCGTGTTAGTGTTTTATCAGTCATGTAAATAAATCTCCTCAAGCACACAGGCTAAGAGCCAAAAGAAACGCCGTCAATACAGTGTGTTAGAAGAAGGCTCTAAATTATTCGTGATTGAAAGAGAATACGGCTACATGCGCACTAATGCCGCACCCCAAGTAAAACCACCGCCAAGTGCTTCCATTAACACCAAATCGCCTTCCTTTACCCGACCATCCTGAACACCAGCATCTAACGCCAGTGGAATAGAACCGGCAGACGTATTGCCGTGTTGAGAAACCGTTGTAATGACCCGCTCTTCGGGAATACCAAGGCGCCGCGAAACGCCTTCCAAAATCCGTTGATTGGCCTGATGTGGCACGAACCAATCGACATCGGAAATGGTTAAGCCGGTATCGTCCAGCACTTTGGCGATCGAGGACGAAATATTGGTAATGGCATGGCGAAAGACCTGATTGCCCGACATCCGCAAATGTCCAACTGTTTTGGTGGATGATGGCCCTCCATCAACATAGAGAAGCTCGGTAAACCGGCCGTCCGAGCGCAAATAACTGTGCACAACGCCCCGTTCGCCCATTCCCGGCGCACCCGGCTCGCCAGACAGGACGATCGCCCCGGCCCCATCGCCAAACAAAACGCAGGTACTGCGGTCTTCCCAATCAAGAATACGCGAAAACGTCTCGGCGCCAATCACTAAAGCGTTTTTTGCCTGCCCGCGGGCGATAAAACTGTCCGCAGTGGCCAGAGCGAAAAGAAACCCCGAACACACCGCATTCACATCAAAAGCGAAGCCGCGCACCATGCCGATATTTTTTTGAATAATCGTAGCCGTTGCCGGGAAGGTGAGGTCCGGTGTGGCCGTGGCAACCACCAGCATATCCATCTCGCCGGCTTCCATACCAGCGGCCTGCAACGCTCGCTGTGCCGCTATGGTGCCCAGGTCTGAGGTGTTTTCGCCCTCGGCAGCAATATGGCGCTGGTGGATGCCGGTGCGCTGCCGGATCCATTCGTCAGAAGTATCCACCATTTTTGACAAAGCAGCATTAGTAAGAACATTCTTGGGCAGGTATGAGCCAACCCCGGCAACAACGGAACGAAACCGACTCATTTGCTTACGCTTTCAAGTTTGGATTGTGTATTGGCCTCAGCCAGTTTTTTAAGATTGCCGGCCACATGTTCCGCATAGTCAGAACGCGCCAGATTAAGCGCTACTTTCAGCGCATTGGAAAACCCCAGCCCATCGGTGCCGCCATGGCTTTTCACCACCAGCCCACCAAGACCCAAAAACACGCCGCCATTGAACTTTCTGGGGTCCATTTTCGCCCTTAACTTGCGAAAAGCGCCCATGCTCAGCAAAGCACCGATTTTGGAGATCAGGGAGCTTTCCAGGCTCTCACGCAGGAAAGTGGCCGCCAGCTTGGCGGTACCCTCGGCGGTTTTAATGGCGATATTGCCGGTAAATCCGTCAGTCACCACCACGTCAACCACGCCCTTGGATATGCCATCGCCCTCGACAAAACCGGTATAATTGAGGTCCAGCTTCACTTTACGTAAAATAGCGTCGGCATCGCGCACTGCCTGATTGCCCTTCATTTCCTCGGTACCAATGTTCAGCAGGCCGACGATCGGCGAGTCAACATTTTGGTTGGCACTAAAAAACGCACCGCCCATAATCGCAAATTCAACCAATTGCGTGGCGGTACACTCAACATTAGCGCCAACGTCCAACACCACGGCAACACCGCGCATGGTCGGCCAGCAGGCGGCAATGGCCGGACGGTGGGCATTGGGTGCCATGTGCAGCAGGATTTTGGACAGCACCATCAGCGCGCCGGTATTGCCCGCCGAGACACACGCATGGGCGTCGCCGGATTTTACGGCATCGATAGCGTTCCACATGCTGGACCCACGCGCCTTGCGAATGGCCTGACTGGGCTTGTCACTCATGGTCACGCTGGTCGCGGTATGACGTAGTTCGCAAATGCGGGCGGCCTTGGGGTGCTGTTTCAGCAGCGGTTTGAGCAAAGCCTCATCCCCGTGGAGCAACACTTTCAATCCGCCATTGCGGAATGCGTCTGAGAGGATTTCTATGCCCTCAACAACGATTGCGGGGCCGTGGTCCCCCCCCATTGCATCCACAGAAAGTACGACAGATCGATGCATTTGCGTTCCATACATTAATGCGCAAGGTCTTCGCCTCACCTAAGAAGACGATAGACGACCCACGTCGACTTGCAAATGGGGATAACAGGGGCCGGATTGCAAAACCTCATCCAAGCTTTGCTTTGCCAATTGTTTTTCGATGTTTAACATATGGGCGGCCAAGCACGTGCAAGCGTCGGTAAATGACGCCTCTTTGGTAAAAACATTGGTGCCCAGCGCCTTCGCCAAAGCGTCAGCATCGCCAGCATCAAGCGCGGCGTTATACACATTAGCGCGGCCATAAAACACTTTCGCCATGTCCTTAATGCGCTTACCGACCGCCGTATCACTGGTGCCCAATTCGCGAAGGCTATCGTCCATATTGGCAAACATGGCATCAAACACCTTCTGTCCAAGGTTTTGCGCCTGGCCCGCATTCAAGCGGCGGATAAGTAGCCATACGTGAATAACCAACATGTCGAAGCGCCCATCGACCGTGTCCGGGACGCCATTTTGGTAAAGCGCCGCATGACGGGAGGCCCGCAATGCATATTGGTAGAGCCAGCGACCCTTTTTTTGGCGCTTAAGCCCCGCAAACAGACCGGAAAACAGTTTCATCACTCGCCACATTCTCGCCCAAGGTATCGGGCACATTGCGCATCAGACTTGAACTTAAGCGCGATGCCGGTTAGGTCAAGCAGACATTCCATCCGGAGGACGTTTCCATGCGGGTTACCCTACGCCATCTGCTTTTTGCCGCCAGTGCGGCTTCCTTAATCGGTGCCTGTACGCCGGTTTCGCGCAATCACGGCTTTGTGGTCAACAAGGAATCCCCCGGCGACATAGAAACCGGCGTCGACACCAAGACAACGGTTTTGTCCAAATATGGCAATCCGTCATCGACCGGAACTTTTGAGAAAAACAAATGGTATTATATGTCCGAATTGCGTGAGCAGCTTGGCTATATGCATCCGCGCACCAAAACCCGCACGATTACCTCGGTGCTCTTTAGCGAGGCAGGCGTGGTTGATGATGTTGCGATTTACACCATTAAAGACGGCAAAGTAGTTTCATTCGTCGGGCGCAAAACCCCAACCCGCGGTCGCGAGTTATCGGTATTACAGCAATTGCTAGGCGGCGTCGGCCGACTGCCCGAAGGCACCCTTGGCGGCAACCAAAACCTTCCCGGCGGTGCCGGCGGCCCCCGGCGGTAAGCACCCACCGTACCCATTATTTTACCAAAAACAAAAAAAGCCCCGATCAGATGATCGGGGCTTTTTAATTGGTCATTTGTGCTGAATAATCAGCCCATATTCGCCAATACTGCCAGCAGCAGAAGCGCCACAATATTGGTGATTTTGATCATTGGGTTCACTGCTGGACCAGCAGTGTCCTTGTAAGGGTCGCCTACGGTATCGCCAGTAACCGAAGCTTTATGGGCCTCAGAACCTTTGCCGCCATGGGCACCATCTTCAATGTATTTCTTGGCATTATCCCACGCACCGCCGCCGACGGTCATGGAGATAGCGACAAACAGGCCATTGACGATTACACCCAGCAACATTGCACCCAGCGCGGAAAATGCCGCTGATTTGTCAGCAATAAACATCACCACCGTAAACAGAACCACCGGAGAAAGCACCGGCAATAGCGAAGGCACGATCATTTCGCGAATGGCAGCCTTGGTTAGCAGATCAACCGCACGGCCATAATCAGGCTTGGCCTTATATTCCATAATGCCCGGAATTTCGCGAAATTGACGGCGAACTTCGATAACCACAGCAGTTGCCGCACGGCCCACAGCCATCATTGACATGCCGCCAAACAAGTATGGCAGCAAACCGCCAAAGAACAGGCCGACAATCACATAAGGGTTGGTCAATGAGAAATCGACATTAACCCCGGCGAAGAACGGGAAGTTCGCAGCATCGGACGAGAAGTGTGCCAGATCTTCGGTATAGGCAGCAAACAAGACCAGAGCACCAAGGCCAGCAGAACCAATGGCATAGCCTTTGGTTACCGCTTTGGTGGTGTTGCCGACGGCATCAAGTTTGTCGGTGGTCTCGCGCACGGACGCGTCCAAATTAGCCATTTCCGCAATGCCACCGGCATTGTCGGTCACCGGACCAAAAGCATCAAGCGCAACAATGAAGCCCGCCAAAGCCAACATGGTGGTTACCGAAATGGCAATGCCATAAAGACCCGCCAGATTATAGGTCATAATAATGCCGCCAATAATGATGATGGCTGGCAAAGCGGTAGATTCTAGTGAAACCGCGAGGCCCTGAATGACATTGGTGCCATGACCAGACTCGGAAGCCTTGGCCACCGAACGCACCGGACGGAATTCCGTGCTGGTGTAATATTCAGTCACCCAGATAATCAACGCGGTAACCAACAGACCAACCATGCCGGACAGGAATAAATCCATGCCAGTCATAGCAATTGGTGCATTGGCGATTTCGCCAAAACCATTAGGCAATACTTTGTGAATCACCAGCGCAACGGCGCCAATCGACAGGACACCTGCGGCAATAATACCTTTATAAAGCGCACCCATGACATTTTGAGATTTGCCAAGGCGAACAAAGAAAGTGCCCAAAATCGAGGTAACAATGCAAACCCCGCCAATGGCCAAAGGCAAAATCATCATTGGAGCTGAACCGGCAAAATAAATCGCCGCCAACACCATGGTTGCCACAATGGTCACCGCATAGGTTTCAAAAAGGTCAGCAGCCATACCCGCACAATCGCCAACATTATCGCCAACATTGTCAGCAATGGTGGCCGCATTACGTGGATCATCCTCAGGAATGCCCGCTTCAACCTTGCCAACCATGTCGCCGCCAACGTCTGCACCCTTGGTAAAGATGCCGCCGCCAAGACGAGCAAAAATGGAGATTAGCGAAGCGCCAAAGCCCAAAGCGACCAAAGCGTCAACTACACCGCGATCGGTAATGGCAAGGCCCATAGGCCCGGTAAGAATGGCGTAATAGCCAGCCACACCCAATAGGGCCAAGCCAGCAACCAGCATGCCGGTTACAGCGCCAGCGCGAAACGCCACGTTCAAACCTTGGGCAAGACCGGTGCGCGCGGCTTCCGTGGTGCGCACATTAGCGCGCACGGAAACCAGCATACCGATGAAACCCGCTGCGCCGGAAAGCACGGCGCCTACGGCAAAGCCAAGGGCAACCATCCAACCCAAAAGAAAGAAAATAAGCACAAAGATTGCCGCACCAACCATAGCAATAGTGGTGTATTGGCGTTTCAAATAAGCATTTGCACCTTCTTGAATCGCGGCGGCAATTTCTTGCATTTTCTCAGAGCCAGCGCTGAACTTCATCAGTGCTCGGGTCTGCACAGCGCCATAAATCAGCGCCAGAAAGCCGGCAGCAATGACCAGCATTAATTCCATACTCATGTTGTTTTTCCCATCTTGTCTTTTGACAATTGCGGGGCCCCAGGCGCGAACGCACCACCCCCTCTAATGCGGACATAGCGTTAAAGCTTTTTGGGTGCAAGTATTTGCCGTGTGAAATACCACGCATTGCCACCGCCAAGCGAAGATGAAGCTTGAGCGGGGCAGCAGAATGCCTATGCTCGGCAGATAAAATGCAAAGAGAATCGCCAATGCTGCGCACCCCGTCCCTTACCCTAATGTTGGTTTTCGCCCTGATAATGACCGGGCTATTGTATGTAGCCAAAACCCAACGCCCGCCTTTGCCCGGCAAATTACTACCAAAATCCCCGCACACGGTCAGTGTGGCCGCAGACCAGCTTGCCGACGCTTTGCAAAACGGACCATGGGTGTCGCCGGGTCTTTCGGGACCGGCACTATATTCCATTGGCTATCGGGCCTGCCCGAACTGCATTGCCTATGAACGTTCCGAATTTGAGGATTTGCACAAAGCCGGCATTGACACGCGGGTTATCGTATTTGCCCGCCGCGAAGTCTCGACGGCGGCAGAACGCGCCGTGGTTGCCGACCTCGCCTGCACCCGCGAATGGCCAATTTATCATCGCTGGATGGCGGATGTGGAAGAAGCATATTACCACCAATATGGCATTCCACCGGCACCAGAGGGCGACACCAGACGTAGCGCCTGCCTTGAATGGGGCCGCATTGTTTATGAACGGGTTGCGGCGATAATGGCAAGCAATGGCTGGAATATGGAGACCCCGGCTTTGTATTGGCAGAACAAAAACGGTGAGTGGCGTTTTTTCGCCGGTGACAATGCGCGCGGCAAACGCCTTATCCGCCGCGAACTTGGCGTGCCCCAGAGTTAAGGGAGTTTTCTTTGCAAATGCTTATTCATACTTACCTGCCAAATTAGCATGATGGACACTCCAATCACCAGATGGCGCGCGGAAGTCGCCGCCGGTAGACTTGAGGCCGACCCAGCGCAAGAACGCGCCTGTGAATTGCTGACCATTTTACATTGCCGTCTGCAGGACTGGCAGCCCGGCAAGCGTCGCACCTTGTTTGGCCGCCCGGAACCGGAGCCCGAAGGCGTCTATATGTATGGCGGGGTTGGTCGCGGCAAATCCATGTTGATGGACATGTTTTTTGACACCATAGCCTTCGCGCAAAAACGGCGGGTGCATTTTCATGAATTTATGCTCGAAACCCATGCCGCGCTTAATCAATGGCGCAAGTTGACAGACAAGGAACGCCGCAACCACCCCAATTTTATCCGCAATGCGGGCGATGACCCGATCGCCCCTATTGCCAAGGCCATTGCCCGCGACACCTGGCTTTTATGTTTTGACGAAATGCAGGTGAGCGATATTGCCGACGCCATGTTGCTGGGCCGCCTGTTTGAAGAATTATTTAAAAATGGCGTGGTGGTGGTTACGACGTCCAATCGCCCGCCCGATGACCTTTACAAAGACGGCCTTAATCGACAGCGGTTTTTGCCATTTATTGAGACCATGAAAACCCGCTTGGCGGTCCACGCTTTGGAGGCAAAGCGCGATTACCGCCTTAAAAAACTGGGCGAAAACACGGTTTATTACGCACCTTTATCTGCCAAAACCAGCGCCGATGTGGAAACCCTGTGGCAGCAATTGACCATGGGCGTCGCGCAGCAGCCAAGGCGCATTGCCTTGCAAGGGCGGTTTTGGGAATTGGCGCAAACCGCGGGCGGCATTGCCCGCCTTTCGTTTGACGAAACCTGCGAGGAAGCGCGCGGTCCCGCCGATTATCTCGAACTCGCCCGTCAATTTCACACGCTTATTCTTGAAGATATCCCGGTATTGGGCGAGGCGCGCACCAGCGCGGCGCGGCGCTTCATCGCCCTGATTGATGCAATTTATGAAAGCAAGGTCAAACTCATTGCCAGCGCTGCTGCGGCGCCAAAAGATCTATACCGCGCCAGCATTGGCGGTTTTGAATTTGACCGCACGGTCTCGCGGCTGATCGAAATGCAAAGCGACAGCTATCTGGCCGCTGGCCATGGCAATAGCGATTTAGCGGTGTGACGAGGCGTTAGCGGCCCGCACTAAGGCACTTATTGGGGGGGCGGCATTGAAGGTGGGGCGGTGTCGCCTCTACACCGCTTTCGCGGGTGCAATGGTGACGCTAATACCGCAGCCGCACGCATCCGTCTCATTAGGGTTTTTAAACACAAATTTTGAATGCAGCATTGATGCCTCGTAATCAATTTGCGCGCCCAGCAAAAATAATACGGCAGAGGCATCAACCAAAATGGTGACATCCTTATCGGTAACAACTTCATCAAGGCTGGCCGGGGCATCGGCATAGTCCATGGTATATTCCATACCCGCACAGCCGCCATTGCTGACGCCAACGCGCAAATAGCCTTTGCCGCGTTCGGCCATAATTTCCTTGACCCGTACGGCAGCGCCGTCGGTAAGTGAGACTATTTGAGGTCGTGCCCGCAGGCTTGCATTTGCCATGCACCTCATATGGAAGAGTTTGGGCTTTGGTTCAAGGTGTGGGTGATGTCTATTATCTAGTGGCAGTGCGATACCATTTCGGAAAGCTCAGCTCCAAGCGAACATTCGCCATGCACGCACCAATTTCAGCATTCACAAAAACGGGAATTAGGGAAGTCGAACAGAACGCAGAGATAATCCAGGTTATTTCGACGGATTTCGAATGTGGCAGCGTTTACAAAGGTACACTTAATCTAGAACGCATGGTTTTCGAACAGGACGCGATGCAGCGATTACTGCCGGTGCCACCATAAGTCCGTTTGTGCCTGTTCGTCACTCAAAAGGTGTGGATCGTTTTAACTATCAATTATTGGGAAGGATTATGCTAAAAATATTATATTTTGGGGTGCTGCTTGCATGGTGCAACACATGTTTCGCTCAAGACACGCACACTGATTCACCGGAATTGCCTGAGGTGTTTAATTCTGATGCCCCGGATCAAATTGAAGTGTTTGGTAGGAGTAATTTTTCACCCAAATTTCTTGATGATTTTCCACTAGAACAACACCCCGGTGCACGTGATGCTTTGCTGAAGGATGTGACCGTGCAGGCTCAGGCACGGATCGATGAACAATACCACCTCGGAACAGTCATCGGCGTCCTAGACCGGGGCGGCGCCCAGTTCTATGGCTTTGGCGCTCGCTCAGCGATGATCGATTGCCCGATGGAGACACCTTTTTTGAAATAGGTTCAATCACGAAGACTTACACAGCAACGCTTGTCGCGGAACTCTCGCGGCAGGGCGTGGTCGAGTTGGATAGTTCAATCATTGCGCATCTCAATCAGTCGCGCCTCGACGATTCGTCGAAGTTGAGGTCGATAACCCTTCGCTCGCTACTAACCCAAACATCAGGCCTCCCGCGAGAAGCACCGAATATGGATATTAACGACGATGACCGTTTCGCTACCTACACGGTTCTGGATCTGTATGATGGACTGAACGCGATATCAGCCCTGCAGACGGCGGGCGATTATCGCTATTCAAATTTTGGTTTCGTCCTTCTCGAGCACGTTATCGAAGCGGCGGCAGGCCGTTCCTATGAGGAGCTATTGGTGGACCTCGTGCTAGAGCCCTCACACTTGTCAGATTCTGTTTTCGCAATAACGCCGGAGCTCTCCGCTAACGTTGCGATAGGTTTTCGTGATGGTGAAGAGACAAGTCCCCTGGATACCGGGCAATGGCAGGCGATGGGCGGCCTCAGAGCCTCTGCACGGGATTTGTTGACCTATGTTGGCATGCAAGTTGGCCTTATCGATAGCGACCTTTCGCTCGCGATGCAGCAGACTCAAGTGCAAGCGTTCGCAGACGAGGATAAAGCGCTCGGCCTCGGATGGAACATAGATAAGAGTGTGAATGGGGGACAGAGCATATTCTTTCACAAAGGTGGAACCAACGGATTTGTTTCATTCGCCGGTTTCAACCATGATCGATCCGTGGCTGTCGTTGTTCTGGTAAATGGGCGCCGGTGGTACAGTGATCTTGGCCTCCATCTTCTCGACCCGGACTATCCGTTGGCTGATCCCGATTAGCAAGACAAGGGCGTCAGACTGGGAGAACCGGCTGTTGTCCAATGGACCGCCGGAGCGAGCCGACGGGGCGGCGAACGCTCGCCGGGGTGCGGTCACACCCTTGGGGTGGTCGCTTTATCTCGCGACGGTGTGTTGCGCGTGCCTCCGACGGGGCTGTAAATTTGGCCCGATTTGAGCGGTGGTTTTTGCACACCAAACCTTGTTCAGCGGCGGTCAAAACCCCATAACCAAGTGGAGGGGTTAACCGCGCATTTTCTGTTGCAGAACTTTGGCCGCCATCACCCGGTGACCGGATGTTCATTTGCCATCGCTTGATGATTTTGTACTGGACTATTTACTAATGAATTCAATGCCCTCCTCGATAACCCCCATGCGTGTCGCTATATTCTCCGGCAATTATAATTACATTATGGACGGCCCGGCGCGGGCGCTGAATCGGCTGGTCGCTTATCTGGAGCGACAAAATATTGAGGTCATGGTATTTGCGCCAACCGCCAAAGAGGCGGTAATTGAACATAATGGTACGCTGATTTCCGTGCCCTCTATCACGCTGCCAATGCGTTCGGAATATCGCTTAGGGCTAGGCCTGACGCCGCGAGTGAAAGCGCGGTTAAAAGCGTTTAAGCCCACCATATTCCACCTCGCCGCGCCGGACTTGCTGGGGTATTCGGCCTTGCGGCAGGCTAAAAAGTGGGGGCTGCCGGTAGTCTCCTCATTTCACACGCGCTTTGACACGTATGCGCGCTATTATGGCATTGCTGCCGTAGAGAAATATGTGACGAAATATTTGCACAATTTTTATGACCAATGCGATCAGGTTTATGCGCCGTCGGAATCCATGGCCGATGAATTGCGGCAGGAAAACCTCAAAACCGACCTTCGTATTTGGAGTCGCGGCGTCGATTGCGACCGCTTTAACCCGGCGCGGCGCGACCTTGCATGGCGGCGCAGTGTTGGCTTTGCCGACGATGATGTGGTCATCGGCTTTACCGGACGACTGGTGTTGGAAAAAGGCTTGGGCTTTTTCGCCGAAACCATTGAATTGCTTGAGAAACAAGGACTTGCCCATAAGGTATTATTTGTCGGCGAAGGCCCGGAACGCAACCGCATGCAAAAACGCCTGCCAAAGGCACATTTCACCGGCCATTTGTCCGACGAACCCTTGGCCCGCGCCTATGCATCATCCGATATTTTCTTTAACCCCAGCATTTCCGAGACTTTTGGCAATGTCACTTTGGAAGCCATGGCCTCCGGCGTGCCATGCGTATGCGCCGAGGCAACCGGCAGTCGTTCCCTGGTGCTGCACGATAAAACCGGCTTTATGGCTACATTTGGCGACCATGCCGCCTTTGCAAGCCACCTCAGCGCCCTGGCTAAGTCGGAAAAATTACGCAAAACCTTTGGCGCTGCCGCCATCGACGCTGCGCATATGTTCGAATGGGATGCCATCCTTGGCGGGTTGGTCGATAATTACCGCGAAGCTCTGGATTATGGCGATCATAAGTGTTTGGCGCCTGGTGTGTGAGAAAACCGTCTCGTTTCAGGTTAGCTTTAGGCCAGTTTCAGAAGTGAAACCCGCATGAAAAAAGGGCCCGCTAAGCAGGCCCCCTAATCGCATTGACTTTGTTGGTTATTATTCTTCTTCACCACCGGTGAGAAGCAGAAAGACTATGCCAAGCAACACGACAGCGCCACGAATGCCATAATCAGCAATATCGCCAAATCTGGCGATCAGAGCGCGGGAGTGTTCAACGACCATCCCAAAATATGGGGCCAAGTCCACACCAGCATATGTTGCCAGTGCCTTGATGCCGATTGCACCCAAACCAATCAAAATTAAAACTATACCAATACCACGCATGCGCTTCCCCTCGCTTTCTAAGGTTGGTTTGATACCCTTTTATGATGCATTTGACCATGCTCTGCCCCAAAAATGGGAATTATGAACGACTTACAACCCGGTAGAGGCGAATTGCTGAAAATAAAATCCTGTATGATTTTATAACTGTTCAACATTGCACTGCGCCGCCGAACGCGCATTAAAATATTCGCACCACCAGTTTTTATGAACTTGGTTTTGAATATGCTTAACCTTGGGGCGGGAGACATAAAGCATGTCTATGGAGGCATTATGTAGTGAGGATAGCGTGTGAATCCATCCCTCATTATTTGAAAATTCGGTCACACTCTCATACGGCCTGTATTGCGTAAGTATTGAGCTATTTTGCAAAAAATCCGAAATAATTACCAAATTACGTGTCTTTTCGCCCGAATTTCGGGTGGAATTTCGGCCAAATGACTGCACGCTAATGGCCGCAATGGTCTCCAGAATCGGAGAAGTTGGCCGTGGCTGCGCCCGCAGCGCTAAACCAAAAGCTTTATCAAGGGGCTCCAAAAACAGCGTACGCTGCCGCTCCAGAGCACGGTCACGGTTTTCATTCCAGCCCCCGGCACCATCTTCGCCGACTGGATTGCATTTACGAAATAGCGGACGGGCCAACTGGCCCGCCTCGGCAGTGGCCATATAGACGTCCACGCGCATACCCTTTGGCACGTCTTGTACAATTTGCGCCAGGGCCTGACGAATTTTGATTTGCTGTAAGTCGGTCAGCGGATCGCTAGAATCGAACAAGAAAGCCGTTATCTGCGCCGGGTTTTTGTTGGCGCAAAGGGTGGCCTGATCACGGCCCTCTTCCGTCGCCCGCATACGCATAAGCCCAAGACCACCGGCAATGAGGACGCCAAGCGCGAAAACCGCGCCTCCCCATGTCAGCACCGCCCCGCCATTAAACGACTTTGACGAGCGCCTACGTTTAATAGCCATTTACAGCGTGTCCTGCCGCGCCACCAGCAAATGCTCCATTCTGTTTACCGTACTCAACACCCTTTTGCGCAATCCTTTGGCTTTCTCAAGAGCGCTTTGAATACGGCCTTCATTCATAATTTCGCCGAGCACCGAATCGCCCGCTAGTTTGATGAAGCGCGCATTCGGCTCGCCAAAGGCAAAGAGCTTGCCGGGCAAAACCCATTGGTGTTTGAAATGCTTCGGTGTTCCCACCGCTTTTCCACCATGATGATGGGAGTGCAGCACCTCATTGCCGACTTTTTCCAAATGGTCCTCAAACGCATCAAAGCGCGACATTAACTCGCTAATTTCCTTACCAATTTCCCGGTAGGGCGCGATTGATTCGCGGGCTTGCGTTTGAAATTTTTCGATATCGGTCAGCGCCTGGTCGCGCAAACCACCCAAATGTTCCGCCAGAATATCAGCTTCTTTTTCGAACCGGCGACGATAATTTTCTCTAAAATTATAGACGCGATGATATCCCGGATAGGCATCCCCTACCCGCGCCCCCTTGGCGCAGGCCAAAGCCCCCAAGGTTATGCCAATCAGCATCATCGCCAGAGAAAACTCGTCCAAAACCGCCAAATCCATGGTTTTGATATTGTTGATCGTGGTTTGAAAAAGGCTGCCGTTCTCCTCGCCGCCCAACGCCACAAAAGCGGAACGATAAAACCCGACAAAGCCATTTAAAATGAACAGGAAGCCAACAAATACCAGCGCCATGATTGCGCCTGCACTCTTTAGCAAAAACGAGCGGCTATTGAGCCAACGAAAAAAGGCGTACCCAAATAGCGCAGCGCCACCAATATTCAGCACGCTGATCACGACGGAATAGAAGAACCCGCCCAGCAGCCCAAAATTACTACCTGGCGCAAAGAAAAACATATTGGCACCGGCTTCGATCACCATCATGATGATAAAAACAGGAAGCGCGCTGGCCATACCCGCCGAAAGGTCCGGTGGCCGCTTCAGGCGATGTTTAGCGCGAAATTCCTGATAGTGTTCGTCCGCATCTTCAAATTCAGCGCGCAGTCGCTCCAATGTCGCGCCATGGCGCGATGTCTCTTGTTCAATTTCCTGGATAGTGCCTTCGAGCGAGGTTTCCAATGGCTCAGTATCAAAGGCACCGGCATAACGCGAGACCATGCCCTTGAGGTGCTTGATGCGCCCTTCAAAATGCCCCAATCCTTTTTCATGCACGTCGTGCAAACGACCAGACAAAGCGTTCTCTACCGTTTGTGGGGCGCCGCTTTCGCCGGGTGCCTCATCATTGCGGCGAGCCATTTTCTCAAGCCGATCGAGCTTTAATTCCCGGCTGATCTTTCGCGGTGAAATTTCTGGCAAGAATGGAAGGTTGGGATCCCTGCCCTTTTTATGCGCCGGTCGGGCCTTGCCCGGTTGGTGCTTCCAAACGCCAAGAGTTTTCGAATCCATAATAAATCCCCTGCATGCGTCGTCCCTACGCTCTATTTTCACATAATCTGGCCGCTTTGTGCAAGCAGCCGACAAAATTAACCAAGATAGAGAAGGCTAGTGTGGCAATTTTGAGGCGATACCGTTCTGAATTCAAAAGCCAAATCACAAAATTCGCTTTTCAGGCTAAATCCCTCGCATGCCACCCTTAGAATGTGGTACCAAAGGATATATAGGGGGATTATGACATGCTCATTCGTGGATTATTGATTTTATTGCTGGCCATTCTCGGTGCCGGACTACTAAACATTGGCCTTTCCGAAGGGGTTGCACCGGCCGTTGATACGCCGCCAGCCATCGACGAATCGCCTGATGCTGGTGCTGATATCGCCGATGCGGAAGACGTTCTGACCCATAATATTGAAGCGTTTATGGCGCGTGATTTGGATGGCGTGATGGCCGATTACGCCGATGGCGCCATATTGATCACCCCCGACGGCAGCAATGTCGGAAAAGAAGCGATTCGCAGCGTTATCGCCGAAGCATTTACCTATGGCGATCAAAGCGAAGCCCCTTTGACGGTTACCAATGTACACAGCGTGGGCAGCTTGGCCTATATTATGTGGGATTGGGCAATGCCCGACGGCTCTGTCATGCAAGGTAGCAATACCTATGTTATTGAGGGCGGCAAAATCACGCAAGAAAGCGTCTCTGTTTTCAACACACCACAAGCCGAAGAAGCTGATGCTGAAGAAGGTGAAGGCGAAGCAGCAGGCGAAGACGCCTGATAACTTTGCCGCTTTTACGGCACCAGTTGAAACTGGTACGGGCAACAATCGAGCCTGACAATATGCCAGACAGTCAAGCTTTGGCCGGCGAAGCTTTGCTGTGCGGATGATGCCGCGTCATTACCCTATAAAATTTGAGATTAAACATATCGGCTGCCTGCGCGAATAATGACGGTAGTGGAAGTATTCAGAGCTCGCTAAAGGTCAGCCATGAACCTTAATCAAATCACCCTACCGGCAATCGACGTGTTGGCGGCACGGGATTTTTTTGGCGGCACGGGATTTTTATCTGAATTTGGGCTTCACACTGATTGTTGATGGTGATCAGTATACGCGCCTACAAGCACCGGACGGCGGTGCCACCCTGTCAGTGTCAAAAGTCGATAACCTCCCTCAAGGCCCCTGCCCCAAGCTTTATCTTGAACTCGCCAGCGCCGAAGCACTTGATCAAACCGTAGCACGGCTGAAATCAACCGGCGTGACTTTTTCGTCAGGCCCGACGGATCAGAACTGGCTTTGGCGCGAAGCCTGGCTGCGGGACCCGGCAGGTAATCAGATTTGTCTGTATTTTGCGGGCGAAAACCGCCTCAACCCACCATGGCGCGTCAAATAAGTTTTGCGGCCAGCGGCATATTTTATCCTCATATAGAGGGCGTCAGCACCGCCATAGGTCAAGACAAAAATGGTGCACCATAAGCGATAAAACTGCGAACTGGCAGATCGATGTGCCCCTAAGCTGCATGAACGTGGCATAGACATCACGCACGAGACGGTGAGGTTTTGGGGGAGCTGGTTTGGGCGGATGTTTGCTAGAAAAATTAGAAAGCAGCGGGTTCAAAATTAGAATTATTCAAACTGGATTCTGCACCCGTCGACTTTGAACAGCAGCAAAGAGTGAAATCGCAAGGTGTCTAACAAACTAGGGGCACATCAGATGTACGAACGATATGTTTGTTTAGGGGCACATCAGTTCGAGAGACAACATCTAATACAGCCCCTACAAATGTAGCATTGTGATTGATTATCTTTCTTGATAAACGAAGATATCTTGATTGATTGGGCGCATACCTTGCCATCCTATGAAGCCAAAACTCTTGTGAACAGGATTGAAGGTTTTGGAAATGGCCCGAACTATGTCCGCTTTAATGACATCATTGATGCATTGCCAGGATCTGGGGTTGTCGGAGAATATTAACGAGTCTCGGGAAATATCAATCAACAAAGGTGAGGAAGCCTTCTCTTAATACAGGCTTAAATCTGTGCTCTTTTATATGAATATGTTCAGTGAACCGCACCGAGTTTACCGGATGCTGTTCACAGTGCATAATGAAATTGACATATTTCAAAGTTTTTGCCACGTCAAAAAGGAAGTATAATGCCCCACAGCCCCCATAGACTATTAACAACCAGAACAAACGGTATTATGATCGCACTCTTTACGATATGCTTAGCAGTTCTAGCTAGCTCGTACGGATCAAATGTTGTTGCACAAGATAATTACACCCAACTCTCAGATTTAGAAATTTCGTGGGGTTTGCATTTAGCAAGCTCACAACACCGTCTTCCTACAACCATCAAAACAACCAGTGACAACGGTGTTCTTATTGCAGGGTTTACCGGACCTCCAGGTAAGTCGAATGGTGGACAGCGGGACTCTTATCTCATTCGATTTGACAGTGCCCATAATTTATTATGGGAAAAGACCATAGAAATGAAAGGTTTTGGTCAAATATCTGACTTTGTTTTGGATAAGAATGACGGGGCTATATTGGTTGGTGAAGCCCGTGTCGAAGATGGGTATGATACAGGTGCTATCGTTACCCGTATTGACCCGCAGGGAAATATTCTTTGGCGAAAAGAGTTTGGAGATAAGTGGAACGATGGCGCAACAAGCATAATATCTACTGCCGACGGTGGAGCGATCGTCGCAGGTTATAGCCTATATAATCCTCCTAACTCCCGCAGCCCTACGAGCCGAGGCACGTCTCAATTATACATAGTCCGTGTCGATAAAGATGGAAATAAAATTTGGGACACAAGTGTAGAAAGTGACCACGAAAATCGTATCAGGACAGCGCAGTCTATGGCAGCCACACCGGATGGTGGTGCAATGATCATTGGAGATGTAACTGGGAGTAAGAAATTTTATTCTATAAAAATTGATTCTCAGGGGAACGTGGCTTGGAAAAAAATCCATGTTCAGCCGGAGTTCAAATCACCAGACGACTACTTCAAAGGTAGATTGGTCCTCGTAGACCCAGCCGCCGTTGTTTCCAATCCACAAGGAGGATTCTATGTCCTTGCGAACCGTAGAGAGAATTTAATTGTAATGAAACTGGATAATAATGGTGAAACCATTTGGCGCAAAACATATAGCGGGCACAAGGAAACGGCTCCAATGGAAGTTGCCCAATCCATGATAATGACGGAAGAAGGTAATCTCATTATTCTTAGTTTCAAACAAATTTCAGGAAAAACCAGAAAGGAATATATGAAAACTGACACTTATTTTCATGGTTTGACGTATCTACTTGGCTTAGATGGCGATGGTAACGAGCTATGGAACAAAACCTATAAATACGGGAGGAGCGAGAGCCACGGTGGTGACCTTTCACTTAGTCTTGATGGAGGTATTTATATCACTAGAGGGATGTTCATCAATGAAAAAGAAGATAAATCAAAAATGAGATGGAATAATCGCTTAATGAAATTGATGCCGAAAAAGACCAATCTAAATATACACCAGTTTTATGTAAT
>JAJFFO010000004.1 GCA_021776615.1 Robiginitomaculum sp.
AAATGGTTATGCCTGGTGATAATGTGAACGTGAATGTCGAGCTGATCCAGCCGATTGCCATGGAAGAAAAACTACGTTTCGCCATCCGCGAAGGTGGCCGCACCGTCGGCGCCGGCGTGGTCAGCAAAATTATCGAATAAGTACGGGGGACCGTGCTTGCGACCGGGTCAGTGATTTAAGGTTCGGGTGATTTTGGACCCCGGCGATTTTAGATCGGTGCCCGTTAAGGCCAATGACTTAGGCCAATGACTTAGGCCAAACGACTTAGGCCAAACGACTTAGGCCAAACGACTTAGGCCAAACGACTTAGGCCAAACGACTTAGGCCAAACGACTTAGGCCAAACGACTTAGGGGTGTAGCTCAGTTGGTAGAGCATCGGTCTCCAAAACCGAGGGTCGTGGGTTCGAGTCCCTCCGCCCCTGCCAGTCGTAAGGCCGGTCGTTTAAGAAGATGCCGCAAGGCTTAAATTGAGCATTTTGCTCGCAGTGAGGACCACATTATGGCGCAAGCCGGTGCAAAAACTAAGCGGACCAATCCGGTCTCTCTGGTGCGTGAAGTGCGCCAGGAAGGCCGCAAGGTCACGTGGACGACGTGGAAAGAAACGTTGGTAACGTCGATCATGGTATTCATCATGGTCGCGTTGGCTGCCGGGTTCTTCTTCATTGTTGATCTTATGCTCAGTAGCGCGGTTAAGTTCATTTTGGCGCTGGGAGCATAAAGCATGGCCGAAGCAAAATGGTATATCGTCAACGCCTATTCCAACTTTGAAAAAAAGGTGGCGGAGTCGATTAAGGCTGAAGCGGCAAGCGAGGGTCTGGAAGAGCTTTTTGAAGAAGTTCTGGTGCCTACCGAAGAAGTTGTTGAAG
This sequence comes from Robiginitomaculum sp., assembly GCA_021776615.1. Classification (GTDB taxonomy): domain Bacteria; phylum Pseudomonadota; class Alphaproteobacteria; order Caulobacterales; family Maricaulaceae; genus Robiginitomaculum_B. The sequence goes on from JAJFFO010000004.1 coordinate 868, forward strand.
TGCGCCGTGGCCGCAAGGTTACCTCGGAACGCAAATTTTTCCCCGGCTATGTGCTGGTGAAAATGGTGATGACTGACCAAGCCTATCATTTGGTAAAGAATACCCCGAAAGTCACTGGCTTTTTGGGGCAGGGCAATACGCCTTTGCCGGTATCCGATGCCGAAGTGGCACGGATTGTCGGTCAGGTGGAAGAGGGCGTTGATCGTCCGCGTCCGACCATCATCTTTGATATTGGTGAAAAAGTAAAAGTTCTCGATGGACCGTTTCAATCTTTTGAAGGTCTGGTTGAGGAAGTCGATGAAGAACAGGCGAGACTTAAAGTGGCGGTGTCGATTTTCGGCCGCGCTACCCCGGTTGAGCTTGAATATGAACAGGTGGAAAAGCTCTAGGGCTTATTCATCAACCCGTGTGGGAGGTGTGCCTAAAAGACCATTGGCGCACCGCACCACGCAACCTACAGGCCCTGCCAAGGGCGATGGAGTGAAACATGGCGAAGAAGATAGACGGCTATATCAAGCTGCAAGTCCCCGCTGGTGCGGCCAATCCGGCCCCACCAATTGGCCCTGCTTTGGGTCAACGCGGCGTAAATATTATGGAATTTTGTAAGGCATTTAACGCCAAGACCCAGGAGTTGGAAAAAAATATGCCAATTCCGACCATTATTACGGTCTATGCGGATAAATCCTTCACCTTTGAAACCAAAACCCCGCCAGCAAGCTTTTATCTAAAAAAAGCGGCCAAGCTGGCCAAGGGTGGCACGGAGCCTGGGCGCACCGTGGCGGCAACCGTAACCATGGCGCAATGCCGTGAGATTGCGGAAGCAAAAATGGTTGATTTGAACGCCGTCGATTTGGACGCTGCGCAAAAAATCATCGCCGGTTCAGCCCGTTCTATGGGTTTTGAGGTTTCGGAGTAGATCATGGCTAAGCTTGGAAAAAGAACAAAAGCGGCGATTGCCAATATTGACCGTAACACACAGTATACCGTTGAGGATGCTGTGGCGTTGGTTAAAAAGAACGCAACAGCAAAATTCGATGAAACCATCGAGGTCGCTATGAATTTGGGTGTTGACCCTCGCCATGCCGACCAGATGGTGCGCGGTGTTGTGCCGCTACCAAATGGCACCGGGCGTACGGTTCGGGTTGCGGTGTTTGCTAAAGACGCAAAAGCCGAAGAAGCCAAAAAGGCCGGTGCTGATATTGTTGGCGCTGAAGACCTGATGGAACAAATTCAGCGCGGCGAGATCAATTTCGACAAAGTGATCGCGACGCCGGACATGATGCCATTGGTTGGCCGTTTGGGTAAAATCCTGGGTCCACGCGGCATGATGCCAAATCCTAAAGTGGGCACGGTGACTCCTAATGTCGCCAAGGCCATTGAAGAATCCAAAGGTGGTGCGGTCGAATTTCGCGTTGAAAAAGCCGGTGTGATTCATGCCGGTGTTGGCAAAGCCAGTTTTGACGAAAAAGCGATTTTGGAAAATGTTCGGGCATTCTTGAATGCGGTAATCAAATCCAAACCATCGGGTGCCAAAGGCACATTTGTTAAAAAGATTGCACTTAGCTCCACTATGGGGCCGGGCGTTATTATTGATGTGGCCAGCGCTTCATCGCAATAAGTTTTAAGAATCCGGGCTTCGGCCCGGTTTGGTGGTCTGCGCATAATAATATGCAGTTCACCGCCCTGTCCGAGACCGTAGGGGTTGGGAAACCAACTTAAACTTTCCCTACGCAGACAGAGTGAGAGAGGTTTTCGTTTTCGCAAGGAAACGGTCGCCGTTCGAGCCCTGGGGCAGGCAGTCTTGCGTTATCAGGCGCGCAGCTTTTTGTTGCGGGCCTTATGGCGCTTCACTGAGTAGCTTTGCTGCTCGAAACGGGAGACCGCAATGGATAGAGCTCAAAAGAGCGAAATGGTCGGCGTGCTGGAAGGCATGTTCGACAACGCCGGGGTGGTGGTAGTTACCCAATACTCCGGTCTTAATGTTGCGGAAATGACGCAATTGCGTACCCAGCTTCGTGAAGCTGGTGGGCAATTAAAGGTTGTTAAGAATCGTCTGGTCAAGCGCGCTTTGGTGGGCAGATCCGGCGAGCCAGCATCTGATTTATTTGCTGGCCCAGTAGCGATCGCATATTCAGTAGATCCGGTAGCTGCCCCTAAGGCGGCTGTGGATTTTGCCAAGAAGAATGAAAAGCTCATTCTGATTGGTGGCTGGATGGGCGATCAGGTTCTTGACGAAGCAGGCGTGAAGGCGCTGGCGACATTGCCGTCGCTGGATCAACTTCGTGGCAAGCTTGTGGGTCTGTTGCAGGCACCGGCGACCAAGGTCGCAGGCGTTGTGCAGGCACCGGCTAGTCAGCTTGCTCGGGTATTGAAGGCATATGCCGACAAGGCCGCTTAACCGTCATTCTTCGCACTCTTAACCCAATCATTTTTTGCGAATGCAAAAGGAAAATAAAATGTCTAAACTCGAAAAAATCGCAGACGAACTCTCTGCGTTGACTGTCATGGAAGCCGCTGAACTGGCGACCCTTTTGGAAGACAAATGGGGCGTTTCTGCTGCTGCTCCTGTCGCTGCTGCCGCTGCTGCTGGCGGTGGTGATGTTGCTGCTGCAGAAGAGAAAACCGAATTTGATGTTGTCATGACATCCTTTGGTGAGAAAAAGATCAACGTGATCAAAGAAGTTCGTGGCATTACCGGTCTCGGCCTCAAAGAAGCCAAAGACCTCGTCGAAGCTGCGCCTAAAGCTGTTAAAGAAGGCGTGTCCAAGGACGAAGCTGCAGACATTAAAGGCAAACTCGAAGCCGCCGGTGCAACCGTCGAAATCAAGTAAGCCCTTTTTGGCATAAATCCCGGCGCACAAGGATTACCAAAGCGGTAATTCTGGTGCGTCGGGATCATGCGTTTCGCCCATCCCTTTCTGGGCGCGCGCATTAAGACCGAATACATTGCCCATGGCGAAATGTCGTGATCAGTGCCGAAAGGGAGAATTTGAAGACTTGGCGGAGCGCCCCAGCCGGGCCTCCGAGTGGCATTTCGGCCACGAAAGGAGACACTATGTCATTGTCGTTTACGGGCAGAAAACGCATTCGCAAATCATTTGGTAAAATCGCGGAAGCGGTACAAATGCCGAATTTGATCGAAGTGCAAAAAAGCTCTTACGAACAATTATTGCAGCGTTATGTGCCAGCGGCCGAACGCAAGGACCAGGGCATCCACACGGTGTTTAAATCGGTGTTTCCGATTCGGGATTTTTCGGAATCTGCATTGTTGGAATATGTTTCCTACGAGTTTGAACCGCCAAAGTTTGATGTTGAAGAGTGTCAGCAGCGCGATATTACCTACGCAGCGCCGCTCAAAGTCAAATTGCGCCTGATCGTTTTTGAAACCGACGAAGAGACCGGTGCCAAATCGGTCAAGGATATTAAAGAGCAAGATGTTTATATGGGCGATATTCCGCTCATGACCGATAAGGGCACGTTTGTGGTCAACGGTACCGAACGGGTGATCGTCAGCCAAATGCACCGTAGTCCCGGCGTATTTTTTGATCATGATAAAGGCAAGACCCATTCAAGCGGTAAATTCTTGTTTGCTGCCCGGATTATTCCTTACCGTGGTTCATGGCTGGATTTTGAATACGATGCCAAAGACATCATTTATGTGCGCATTGACCGTCGCCGCAAATTGCCGGTTACGACCTTGCTGCACGGTCTGGGCATGGATCGCGAGGAAATCCTCTCGACATTTTATGATTCCTATACCGTAAAACATTCCAAAAAAGGCTGGAGTATTCCGTTCATTGCCGATCGTTGGCGCGGGATTAAGCCGTCGCGCGATCTGATCGATGCCAAAAACGGTGAAGTCGTAGCGCCCGCCGGACGCAAAATTTCCGCACGGGCCTCCAAGAAATTGGCCGAAGACGGTTTGAAAAACCTGCTGCTGTCCGATGAGGATATGATTGGCCGCTACGCCTCCGCCGACATTGTTAATTTTGAAACCGGCGAGATTTTTGCTGAATCCGGTGAGGAATTGAGCGAAGAAGCCGTGGTCGCCATGGCCGAGCACGGGGTCAAGCAAATTGGCCTTTTGGACATCGCTCAGGCAACCGTCGGGCCATACATTCGTAACACTTTGATCGCTGATAAAAACAACGATCATGACGAGGCCTTGGTAGATATCTACCGGGTTATGCGTCCGGGCGAGCCACCAACGCCGGAAACCGCGCAAAACCTGTTCGATGGCCTTTTCTTCGATTCAGAGCGTTATGATCTGTCTGCCGTTGGCCGGGTTAAAATGAATATGCGTCTCGACATGGATTGTCCGGACGATGTGCGTACCTTGCGCAAAGAAGACATTCTGGCCGTGCTTAAAACCATGGTTGATTTGCGCGACGGTCGCGGCGAAGTCGACGATATCGACAATCTTGGCAATCGCCGGGTACGTTCGGTCGGCGAATTGATGGAAAATCAATATCGTGTTGGCCTGCTGCGTATGGAACGGGCTATTCGCGAACGCATGGGCAGCGTCGATCTTGAAACGGTAATGCCGCACGATCTGATCAACGCCAAACCTGCTGCTGCAGCGGTGCGCGAATTCTTTGGCTCCTCGCAGCTTTCGCAATTTATGGATCAGAATAATCCGCTTTCTGAAATTACCCATAAACGCCGCGTCTCTGCGCTTGGGCCAGGTGGTCTGACCCGCGAACGCGCCGGCTTTGAAGTGCGCGACGTGCACCCAACCCATTATGGCCGGATCTGCCCGATTGAAACCCCTGAGGGGCCGAATATTGGTTTGATCAACTCTCTGGCTACTTTTGCCCGCGTTAATAAATACGGCTTTATTGAAAGCCCTTATCGCCGGGTGAAGAATGGTAAATTACTCGAAGAGGTGGTCTATCTCTCGGCCATGGAAGAAGCGAAATATTCAATCGCTCAGGCCAATGCGCATCTGGATGATAAGGGCGCACTTGCCCATGACCTGGTGACCTGCCGGGTTGCCGGTGATGTGATTTTGGTCGCCCGTGAAAGTGTTGATTTTATCGACGTGTCGCCCAAGCAAGTGGTTTCTGTTGCTGCCGCGCTTATTCCATTTTTGGAAAATGACGATGCTAACCGGGCCTTGATGGGTTCGAACATGCAACGTCAGGCCGTACCATTGTTGGAGGCCGAAGCGCCGCTGATCGGAACCGGCATGGAATCAGTTGTGGCACGGGATTCGCGCGCTGCCGTAGTGGCTCGCCGCGATGGTGAGGTCGAACAGGTTGATGCGCGCCGTATTGTGGTGCGGGCGACCGACGAAAGCGACATGACCAAGTCTGGCGTGGATATTTATAATTTGCTCAAATTCCAACGCTCGAACCAGAATACCTGCATTAATCAGCGTCCGTTGGTTAAAGTGGGCGATGTGGTCGAAGCTGGCGATATTATTGGCGATGGTCCGTCCACCGACCTTGGTGAATTGGCGTTGGGGCGTAATATCCTTGTCGCCTTTATGCCGTGGAATGGATATAACTACGAAGACTCGATCCTTATTTCCGAACGTATTGTGCGCGATGACGTATTCACCTCAATCCACATTGAGGAGTTTGAAGTTGCCGCGCGGGATACCAAGTTAGGACCAGAGGAAATCACCCGCGACATTCCCAATGTCGGTGAGGAAGCTCTTCGTAATCTTGATGAAGCGGGCATTGTTGCCATTGGTGCCCGGATTAATCCGGGCGACATTCTGGTCGGCAAGGTAACCCCCAAAGGCGAATCGCCAATGACGCCGGAAGAAAAACTTCTGCGGGCGATTTTTGGTGAAAAAGCATCGGATGTGCGCGACACCTCCTTGCGTTTGCCACCAGGTGTTGCTGGTACGGTTGTTGAAGTGCGGGTGTTTAACCGTCACGGTGTTGATAAAGACCAACGGGCCTTGACCATTGAGCGTCAGGAAATTGAACGCCTTGGTCTTGACCGCGATGACGAATTGGCAATTCTGGAGCGCTCGATTTTTAGTCGTTTGCATGATTTGCTGGTCGGCAATGTTTCGGTTTCCGGACCAAAGGGCTTCCCCAAAGGCGATATTAATGCAGAGGCTCTGGCCGATGTTGCAACCCGTCAGGATTGGTGGAAAATCGGCCTTGGCGACGAAAAAGCTATGGCCGAAGTCGAAGCGCTGAAAAAGCAATATGACGATGCCAAAGCCCGCCTTGACGCGCGTTTTGACGATAAGGTCGACAAATTGCAACGCGGCGATGAGCTCATGCCTGGTGTGATGAAAATGGTCAAAGTGTTCGTGGCGGTGAAGCGCAAGCTGCAACCGGGCGATAAAATGGCCGGTCGTCACGGCAATAAGGGCGTTATTTCCAAGATCAACCCGATTGAGGATATGCCCTATCTTGAAGACGGCACCGCCGTCGACGTTGTGCTCAACCCGTTGGGTGTGCCATCACGGATGAATGTTGGTCAGATCCTCGAGACCCACTTTGGTTGGGCCTCGGCGGGGCTGGGTAAGCAGATCTCTGAAATTTTTGATACCTACCAACGTTCGGGCGATATCAAACCATTGCGCGACAAACTTTCTGATGTGTATGGCGTTGACGTGAAATTGCCACGCAAAAACGAAGAGCTTGTGGAGTTGGCAGGTAATCTGCGCAAGGGTGTACCAATGGCGACGCCAGTATTTGATGGCGCCCATGAGGACGATATTTGTGAGATGCTTTCCAAGGCTGGCCTTGATACGTCGGGGCAGGTGGTGCTGCATGATGGTCGTAGCGGCGAGAAATTCGCTCGCAAAGTGACCGTCGGCTACAAATACATCCTTAAACTGCATCACCTTGTGGATGATAAAATTCACTCTCGCTCGATTGGCCCCTACAGTCTCGTTACCCAGCAACCATTGGGCGGCAAGGCACAATTTGGTGGTCAACGCTTTGGGGAAATGGAAGTGTGGGCACTGGAAGCTTATGGTGCCGCTTACACCCTCAAGGAAATGCTTACCGTCAAATCTGATGACGTGGCAGGGCGTACCAAGGTCTATGAAGCGATTGTTCGCGGTGATGATGCTTTCGAAGCAGGCATCCCCGAAAGCTTCAACGTCCTGGTGAAGGAAATGCGCTCTTTGGGCCTTAATGTAGAGTTGAAGAATAGCTGATTTAGGTGTGGTGCTTGGCCTTAGGCCGGGCACCATTCTCACCGGCGAATGGAGACCGGCAATATGAACCAACCCGTAAATAGTGATGTGCTGAACATTTTTAATCCGAATGTGGAAGCACCAAGCTTTGATCGAATTCGTATTTCTTTGGCTAGCCCGGAGAAAATTTTGTCGTGGTCGCACGGCGAGATTAAAAAACCGGAAACCATAAATTACCGGACCTTTAAACCCGAGCGGGACGGCCTGTTCTGCTCGCGTATTTTTGGTCCGATGAAGGACTATGAATGCTTGTGCGGCAAATATAAGCGCATGAAGTATAAGGGCATTATCTGCGAAAAATGTGGCGTTGAAGTCACCTTGCAGCGGGTACGCCGCGAACGTATGGGCCATATTGAACTGGCCGCGCCGGTTGCGCATATCTGGTTCCTCAAATCCCTGCCAAGCCGTATCGGCCTGACCCTGGATATGATGCTCAAAGACATTGAGCGGGTTTTGTATTTCGAACAATATTTGGTGCTTGAGCCGGGCCTTACGCCGCTTGAAGAGCGCCAATTGCTGACCGAAGAAGAGTATCTGCAAGCGCAATCCGATTTTGGCGAAGATAGCTTTACGGCCGGTATCGGTGCTGAAGCCATTCGCGAATTGCTGATTGGTCTCGATCTCCCAGCGGAAGCCGCACAGCTGAAAATCGACATTGCCGAAACCGGCTCCGAGTTGAAGCTGAAAAAATATGTGAAGCGTCTCAAACTCATTGAGAGCTTTATCGAATCCAAAAACCGCCCGGAATGGATGATTATGACCATCATTCCGATCATTCCGCCAGAACTGCGCCCCTTGGTGCCGCTGGATGGTGGCCGGTTTGCTACGTCGGATTTGAATGATCTGTATCGCCGGGTGATTAACCGTAATAACCGTCTGAAACGATTGATGGAATTGCGCGCGCCAGACATCATTATCCGTAATGAAAAGCGTATGTTGCAAGAATCCGTCGATGCCTTGTTTGACAATGGCCGTCGTGGCCGGGTGATTACCGGTGCTCATAAGCGCCCGCTAAAATCCCTCGCTGACATGCTTAAAGGTAAGCAAGGTCGGTTCCGTCAAAACCTGCTTGGCAAGCGCGTGGATTATTCCGGGCGTTCAGTCATTGTGGTTGGACCGGAACTTAAATTGCACGAATGTGGTTTGCCCAAGAAAATGGCCCTCGAGCTGTTCAAACCGTTTATCTATGCGCGTCTCGATGCCAAAGGTCTCTCTGGCACGGTGAAAGCCTCCAAGAAACTGGTGGAGAAAGAACGCCCAGAAGTTTGGGATGTTTTGGACGAAGTCATTCGCGAACACCCGGTATTGCTGAACCGCGCGCCGACCTTGCACAGGCTTGGCATTCAGGCGTTTGAGCCAAAATTGATTGAAGGCAAAGCCATTCAATTGCATCCGCTGGTGTGCGCCGCGTTTAATGCCGACTTTGATGGCGACCAAATGGCCGTTCACGTGCCGCTCTCGCTTGAAGCCCAGCTTGAAGCGCGGGTGTTGATGATGTCGACCAATAATATCCTCAGCCCGTCCAATGGTCAGCCGATCATTGTACCGTCGCAGGATATTGTGCTGGGTCTGTATTATCTCTCCTTGGAGGCCGATGGCCTGCCGGGCGAGGGCATGATCTTTACCGACATGGCCGAGATTGATGCCGCTCTGGATACTAAAACCGTAGCGCTGCATACCAAAGTCAAAGCCCGCTGGATCACTAAGGATGCGGACGGCAATGAGGTTCGCAGCATCGTAGAAACCACGCCGGGGCGTATGCGCATTGCTGATCTTTTGCCGCGTCATCACAAAGTGCCGTTCGCTTTGACGGCAGAGCTGATGACCAAAAAGGCTGTCGGTAATTTGATCGACGTGGTCTATCGCCATTGCGGTCAAAAAGCGACGGTGATCTTCTGTGACAAGCTGATGGGCCTTGGTTTCCGCGAAGCCTGTAATGCCGGTATTTCTTTTGGCAAAGACGATATGGTTATCCCTGAAGCCAAGAAAGTCATGGTCGAAGAAACCCGCCAATTGGCTGCTGATTACGAGCAACAATATTCAAGCGGTTTGATTACCCGCGGCGAAAAATACAACAAAGTGGTTGATGCCTGGGCCAAGTGTACGGACCGGGTTGCCGATGCCATGATGGAAGCGGTTTCCGAAGTTCGCAAAGACGGTCCTTCCGAGCAAAGCGTGAACTCCATCTACATGATGGCGCACTCCGGTGCTCGTGGTTCCAAAAACCAAATGAAGCAGCTTGCCGGTATGCGCGGGCTGATGGCTAAACCTTCTGGCGAGATTATCGAAACACCGATTATCTCGAACTTTAAAGAAGGTCTGACGGTTCTGGAATACTTCTCCTCTACCCACGGTGCCCGTAAAGGTCTGGCTGATACGGCGCTGAAAACCGCTAACTCAGGCTATCTAACCCGCCGCCTTGTGGACGTTGCGCAAGATTGCATCGTAACCGAGGAAGATTGCGGCACCGATAAAGGCATTCAGCTCAAAGCTGTGGTTGATGCCGGTGAAGTTGTGGTATCACTGGGGCTTCGTGTTCTGGGCCGCGTTTGTGCCGAAGATGTCGTGCATCCATCCACCGGCGATGTTATCGCCGCGCAAGACACCTATATTGAGGAAACGCTGGCGGACAAGATTGACGAAGCCGACGTGCTTTCAATCAAAGTGCGCTCACCGCTGACCTGTACCACCAAAGCCGGTATTTGCGCGACCTGTTATGGTCGTGACCTGGCTAGGGGTACGCGAGTGAATGCCGGTGAAGCGGTTGGCGTTATTGCCGCGCAATCCATTGGTGAGCCGGGCACGCAATTGACCATGCGTACCTTCCACATTGGTGGCACCGCGCAGGTTTCCGAACAGTCCTTCATTGAAGCGGCCCATGAGGGGAAAATTTCCTTTACCAACCGCGCAACCGTGAAAGATTCGACCGGTGCCTATGTGGTGATGAACCGCCAGATGCAACTTTCCATCGTCGATGCCAATGGCAAAGAGCGTGAAACCTACAAATTGATTTATGGTTCGCGTCTGCCGTTTAACGAAGGCAAAAAAGTCAAGCGCGGTGATCGTCTCTCCGAGTGGGATCCGTACACCACGCCGATTGTCACCGAGGCTGGTGGTACCATTAAGCTTCTCGATGTCATTGATGGCATTTCGGTTAAAGAAGAAATGGACGAAGCCACGGGTATTTCATCCAAGGTGATTATGGACTGGCGTTCGCATTCACGCGGTGCTGGCGTTCAGCCAACGGTTACCGTGCTCGATGAGACCGGCGAACCGGTTAAACTTTCCGGTGGCCGGATTGCCAATTATATGCTGGCCGTTGGCGCGGTTATTTCGGTAGAAGATGGCACGATCATCAAGCCGGGCGATGTCATTGCCCGGATCCCGACCGAGGGTGCCAAAACTCGCGATATTACCGGTGGTCTGCCACGGGTTGCCGAGCTTTTCGAAGCACGTAAGCCAAAAGATCACGCGATCATTGCCGAGATTGACGGCAAGGTTGAGTACGGTCGCGACTACAAAAACAAACGCCGCATCTCCATTATTCCGGAAGATGAAACGCAAGAAACATCAACCTATCTCGTACCAAAGGGCAAGCACTTGATGGTTCAGGATGGGGATATGATCCAGCGTGGCGATTATCTGCTCGATGGTAATCCTGCACCGCATGATATTTTGCAAATCATGGGCGTCGAAGCTCTGGCCGAATATCTGGTGAACGAGATCCAGGAAGTGTACCGCTTGCAAGGGGTGCCGATTAACGACAAGCATATCGAAACCATTGTGCGGCAAATGCTGCAAAAGGTTGAGATTGTTGATGGCGGCGAAACCGGCCTGCTCAAAGGCGAACAACTTGATCGCGTTGACTTCAATGTGATTCAGGAAAAAGCTGAGGCCGAGGGCAAAACCCTTGCCAAGTTCAACCCGGTCTTGTTGGGCATTACCAAAGCCAGCCTGCAAACCCGCTCCTTCATCTCGGCGGCCTCTTTCCAGGAGACCACACGGGTGCTTACCCAAGCCGCTGTTGAGGGTAAAACCGACATGCTGGAAGGCCTGAAGGAAAACGTCATTGTTGGGCGTCTCATTCCGGCAGGTACCGGCAGCACCTTGCGTAATTACCAGGAAGTTGCCGATTCTCGCGATATGAAAGCTTTGGCTGAACGTGAAGCCGCTCGTGTTGAGCATGAAGAAGCATTGCCCGATGATATTGCCGCCGAGGCTGCAAGTCAGACTTAAGGCAAAGGGCGACAATAGCTAAGTTATAAAAAAGGCCGTCGGTTTACCGGCGGCCTTTTTCTTTGGGTGGCTCTCTTAGGTTTTTTTGTAGGTGCTTCTCTTAAGAGGGGGCGGCGCGCATATTGCGGGTAAGTGGTTTCCAATAGGCGGCTGCAAACAGCGCGAAGGCTAACACCCACAGGCCACCAGACAGCCAAAAGAAAACCGTAGCGCCATTGATTGACGCCATTAAGCGCATAAGGGTGGCAAGAGTGACGCAAATATATAGCGTAACCGTGGCCGGACCGGCTTTTAGGGCCATGCCATTATGGCCCAAGGTGGCGCGAGTCATAATGGCCACTATCATTGTGCCCATGGTTCCGGCGGTAAAAGCGTGAATAGCGGCGCTTGGCGGCACAAGCCCGGTTAAGATTTGCGTGCCCAGCAAGCCAAAGCCGACCCCAATCCACAAATAGCCTATGTGCAGCACCCACAGCATAGGCTCGTGCGCAATTGCCAACCCCCGCCAGCGCCCCAGGCGCACAATATGCAGCACCGCCGCCAAAGCTGCCAAAACCCCGCTTAAGCCGGCCTCTGGGCGAAACGTCCAGCTTAGGCCGGTGATGGCGGTGATGGCGATGACCGCCACATCAAACCGGTTCATCGGTGTCGGTAATTTGGCCGCGCCGCTTTTGGCCAGCACATTGCGGGTGAAACTGGGCACGACCCGCCCGCCAATGACGCTAATCAATATAATGATCAGCATGATGGCGAGCCGTTCGGCCATAGCGGTGCTCAAATGCGGGATGATCAGCGTGCTATGGAAGAAAATATTGGCGGCGGCCAGCAGGCTGATAATCGCTGCCGGGCCGCTATTGCGCCAATTACGCCCGGCAATGATTTCACGCCAGACGACAAAAGCAAGGCTGAGCAAAAACGCGCTATCCACACCGGCCACGATGATATTGCCCATAGCATTGGTGCCTAGCATGGCGACACGTCCTGCCAGCCAGAGCATGGCTAAGGCGCCGAGGCCAAACCCGCGCACCGGCAACCGACCGGTCCAATTAGGGATGGCGGTGAGGATGAAGCCAGCAATGGCGGCAGCAACAAAGCCGAACAGCATTTCATGGGCATGCCAGCTGACGTCGAACGCCAAACTATCTGGCGCCAGCCCAAGCCAAATGCTGAGCCATATCATCAAGGAAATTGTTGACCATAGAGCGGCAGCCAGAAAGAAAGGGCGAAAACCATGGGACAGAAAAGCCGGGCCGGCATAGTCCCGCCGGGCGGCGAGGCGGGCGCGGTGAGTCGGCATTTTAGCGGTGGGTGAGGGCATAGGGGACCTGTTTGTAAATTACATTTTCTCGTGGCAAGGTTTTGCGCGCAATTGCCGGTATCGCGCAACCCTTTATTGGCTAAGGTATTATGCGTGGGAATGAATGATGTGTGAGACAAGCACATTTGGTGACATTTGCGCTCTTGACCGCAGGCAAATCGGGGACTAGGTTCCGCGCTCGCTTCAAAGGAAGGCTGTGACTTGAGGGTCAGACGCTGTCCGAAGCATCGACAAATTGGGGATGTCCCCCGCTTGTACCGCGTGCTCCCGTAGTTGCGCGGTCATTGTTTTGCCGGCAACGCATTGTTTTGTATTGCACGGTTCGTATTTTTTTGGGCCTATACCTATGGTTTATGGGCCCACTGGTTAAGGATTGAGGTTTTATGTCGACGATCAATCAGCTCGTTCGTAAACCACGCAAGCCCAAGGCGAAGCGTAACAAGGTGCCAGCCCTGATGGCTTGCCCGCAGCGCCGGGGTGTATGCACCCGCGTTTACACCACCACTCCTAAGAAGCCGAACTCGGCTTTGCGTAAGGTCGCCAAAGTGCGGCTGACCTCAGGGCACGAAGTGGTGAGTTATATTCCAGGTGAAGGCCATAACCTCCAAGAGCACTCCGTAGTGCTCATTCGTGGCGGTAGGGTCAAGGATTTGCCGGGTGTTCGTTATCACGTGCTGCGTGGTGTTCTGGATACCCAAGGTGTTAAGGATCGTCGTCAGCGGCGTTCTAAATACGGCACCAAGCGGCCGAAATAAGAGAGAAGGTTGGTATAGATGTCACGACGTCACCGCGCCGAGAAACGGGAGGTCCATGCGGACCCTAAGTTTGGCGACAAAACTTTGACCAAATTCATGAACTACGTGATGCGCGACGGCAAGAAGTCCGCAGCCGAGAAGATCGTTTACGGTGCTCTCGAAATCGTAGAAGAGAAATCCCGCCGCGAGCCCATGCCGCTTTTCCACGAAGCGCTGGAAAACGTGATGCCTGGTGTTGAAGTGCGCTCCCGCCGTGTTGGTGGTGCCACCTATCAGGTTCCGGTTGAGGTTCGTCCTGACCGGAAAAAAGCGTTGGCTATTCGCTGGCTTGTTGGTGCGGCACGCAGCCGTAACGAGCACACCATGCGCGAACGCCTTGCTGGCGAGATTATGGACGCAGCAGGTAATCGCGGCAGCGCGGTGAAGAGGCGCGAAGACACACACCGGATGGCCGATGCCAACCGGGCATTTTCACATTACCGCTGGTAGCGGAAGAGTATAAGGCGTAAGTAGATGGCCCGGTCTCATAAAATTGAGGACTACCGCAACTTTGGTATTATGGCGCATATTGACGCCGGTAAAACCACGACTACAGAGCGGATTCTATATTATTCGGGCAAGTCCCACAAAATTGGTGAGGTCCATGATGGGGCCGCAACCATGGACTGGATGGAACAAGAGCAAGAACGCGGCATTACCATTACCTCTGCGGCGACGACGACGTTTTGGAATGATAAGCGTCTGAACATTATCGACACCCCCGGGCACGTTGACTTCACCATTGAAGTTGAGCGCTCTTTGCGTGTGCTTGATGGTGCTATCGCTTTGCTCGACGCCAATGCCGGTGTTGAGCCGCAAACCGAAACGGTTTGGCGTCAAGCTGATAAATACAAAGTTCCGCGGATGATCTTTGTCAACAAAATGGACAAGATTGGCGCTGACTTCTTCATGTCGGTAAGGATGATTGAAGACCGTCTGGGCGGCAACGCTCTGGTCATTCAATTGCCGATTGGTGCCGAGAGCGACTATGTCGGTCACATTGATCTGGTTAAGATGAAATCAGTGGTGTGGGACGGCGAAGGCCTTGGCGCTGAATTCACCGTTGGCGATATTCCCGCTGATATGCTTGATCAAGCCAAGGAATGGCGTGAAAAGCTTATCGAAAAAGCTGTTGAAGTCGATGATGTGGCCATGGAGGCCTATCTCGAGGGTGAAGAGCCTAGTGTAGCGGCGCTCCAAAAAATGATCCGCAAGGGCACCATTGAAAATACCTTTGTGCCAATTCTTTGTGGCACGGCGTTTAAAAACAAAGGTGTCCAGCCATTGCTCGACGCCGTTGTTGATTATCTACCTTCTCCGATCGAAATTGCCGCGATTAAAGGCATTGATGTCAGAACTGGTGAGGATGTGACTCGCTCGGCTTCTGATGAAGAGCCGCTTTCCATGCTGGCTTTCAAAATCATGAATGATCCGTTTGTTGGTACGCTGACATTTGCACGGATTTATTCCGGCAAGTTGGAAACCGGCACCACCCTGATCAACTCGGTTAAAGAGCGCAAAGAGCGCATTGGCCGTATGTTGCAAATGCACTCCAATTCACGCGAAGACATCAAGGAAGCCTATGCTGGCGACATTGTTGCGATTGCGGGTCTGAAGCAGACCACCACTGGTGACACGCTGTGTGATCCGCTTAATCAGGTAATTCTTGAACGTATGGAATTCCCTGAGCCGGTGATCGAGATTGCGATTGAACCTAAGACCAAGGCTGACCAAGAAAAGCTCGGGATCGCGCTGCAACGTCTTGCGGCTGAAGATCCATCTTTTCGGGTGCATACGGATGACGAATCCGGTCAAACCATTATTGCTGGTATGGGCGAGTTGCACCTCGACATTCTGGTCGACCGCATGAAGCGCGAATTTGGCGTTGAAGCCAATATCGGTCAGCCACAAGTGGCGTACCGCGAATCTCTTGGTCATGCTGGTGATGTTGATTACACCCACAAGAAACAATCTGGTGGTTCTGGTCAGTTTGCCCGCGTTAAAATCACGTTCGAGCCGCTGGAAGCGGGTGAGGGCGAGCATTTTGAATCAACCGTTGTTGGCGGTAACGTGCCTAAGGAATACATTCCTGGCGTCGAAAAAGGCATTATGGCCATCGCCAAAACCGGTATTATTGCTGGTTTCCCGGTTATTGACTTTAAAGCAACCCTGACCGACGGCGCCTATCACGATGTTGATAGTTCCGTGATGGCCTTTGAAATTGCTGGTCGCGCGGCGTTCCGCGAAACCAAAAGCAAGTGTGGGCCTCGTTTGCTCGAGCCGATTATGAAAGTCGAAGTGGTAACCCCGGAAGATTATACCGGTTCAGTTATTGGCGATTTGAGTTCTCGTCGCGGACAAATTCAAAATCAGGAAGTTCGTGGCACCGCCAATGTGGTGAATGCCATGGTTCCTTTGGCCAACATGTTTGGCTATGTGAACCAATTGCGCTCCATGTCCCAGGGGCGGGCGCAATACACCATGCAATTCGATCATTACCAACCCGTACCTAAGGCTGAGGCCGAAGAAGTTATCGCAAAGCACGCCTAAAGCGAGCGTTTGAAAAGTAGAAGTGAGATAAGAAGATGGCAAAACAGAAGTTTGAGCGCAATAAGCCGCACGTAAACATTGGCACGATTGGTCATGTTGACCACGGCAAGACGACGTTGACGGCGGCGATTACGATGACGTTGGCGAAGGCTGGCGGTGCGGAAGCGATGGCGT
>JAJFFO010000005.1 GCA_021776615.1 Robiginitomaculum sp.
GTCATGACGTGTTCGACTACATCGAATTATTCTACAACCCAAAACGAAAACATGGCAACAACGGTATGCTGTCACCCGTCGAGTTCGAACGACAGCAAAAAGTGAAACTGCAAGGTGTCTACAAATCTAGGGGCACATCAAACAGATCACTGCAATATTAAAGGGTGAGCAGGACAGTGGCCGCAGGCCGCGTAAGCCCGCGCAACGAGAACGGCTTCCCGTCTCTCAACATACTATACAAATCAGGTTAGAGTTCCGCGAGGGCGTAGATCTTGGTGCGGCCGAGACGCTAAGATCTTTGTTTCCTCATGCTCTTTGAGTAACAAAAATATCGAAGTAAATCAATGAAATAGTTGTTATGTGGTTCGAAAAACATGAGTGCATTGTACTCACTTTTGTACTCACATTGTAGAAACGGAATTCAGTCTTAGTTTACAAGGCCACTCTCAGGAACGCAGCATCTTATGAACTGAATCCGTAGCAAAAGCGCCAAAATAAATACCGAAATATCAGGTAATGCATAAATCCTCCCGCATTTAGCTTTACGGGCATCCTCTTAACAAGGCGTCAGGATGATCTCTTCAGTTGGTAATTGAGAAATTCATTGAACTTATTCATATGTAAATCTATTATTTTAGTATCAAGAGGGATTGCATAAACATGTCCAAAAAACTAAATTTTCAAAAATTAAATCGGGGCTGGTTCATTGCACTAGGTTTAGGGTTCCTTTCTTTTTCGTCTGGTTTGATTACCTGGAAACAGTTTTCAAATCCCGAGTTTGTAACCATTGTCATTATGTTTGCCGTTTCAGCCATTATTTTTAGCGCTACATTCTTCTTCTGGTGCTTGATTTTTTCGCCGAAGCTTGGGCGCTTTATTGAAAGTGATGATACAGAAATTGAAGGGCCTACAGTTAAAATGGTTACTAAAGTTTCGAAAAGCGGAGACGCGGATATTGATCATTGGGTGAAGAGATATGTCTTTGCTCGCAATATGTTTGGCCTTTCCGTTATCCCCCTGCTAATTCTAGGCGGCTTATTTGTCTTTGGATGAGTCACGTATACTATTGAAACGACGAGAGTGGTTTTGGGACCGAGAGTGTGTTAGGCGTTTGAGCTGGAAAGAAGAATTATTTAAGTAACGGGCGTAATTAACGGGCGTAATTAACGTGTCATCTCTCCTCGGGAATGGCCAGTATTCAATTGCCCCTTATTGAGGAATGCAATTACGTGGTAATAACGCATACGGATAGAAATTTCGCCTTAGGCAAAGCCAATAAATTGCTTTTTATTATTGCCGCAATTGTCATGTCAGTTATTCTGCGCCCGACATTTGCAAGCGCACAAGACGATGCATCAATTTCTTTTGAAAAACAGCTCTATGAATGGGGCGAAGAAGGACGCGTTACATATTCCATTCCGGATTGGGACGGCGATCCAGATGTTAAAGTTTCGGCCGTTCGCAACAGTAGGAATGTAAAGCCGCCGAGCACTGGACGTATGTCCTTTGCGGCCCATCCCGGAGACGAAGGGCAACTGGAATTTTACGGGGGAGATCCTTCTCGCGGCAGATTGAAGGCTGCCGTTAATGCCTTTTGGATATCTGGCCCGGCCTTCAAAGAGTGGGCTGCAGAGGCTCTATTTGCCCATAGGTTTTCACCAGAGCTGGGAGCGTTGCAGATTCAAGGCGGGGTCTATCAAGATGCAGGTGCAGAAGTAAAAGTCGCCGTTGTGGGTAATGATGCCATTATGGAAAAATACAAACGGTATGGAGCGTGTAGTGTAGATTTTATCCGGCTTGGCCGGATTCACCCTGGAGGAGCACGCCAACTCGATAAAACTGTAAGGCAAATAACTCTTGAAAAAGGAAGAGAAATATATGGTTTCACGCCTGAACTTACTCAGATGGAAACCACTTACACTGATACACCCTTTGACCAACTGTTAAAATCTATCGGGCCATATAGTGTCAGGCTGAATTGTTTTGGCGCCGAATTTGCCTATGAAAATTTTCACGTTCGTATTCCGCAAGGCTTTAAAGTCATTGTGCCCAAAGAAGATGGAATAGAGATAGACGATCCGGATGATAGTTATTTCGGCGGTGTTCAGCCCGTTGAATATAATATTCCCATTACGCCGCCGCCCGGCATTAGTTCTGGTGATGTCCGTGTACTAACACCTGAAGAACGGGAAAACCTACCCGCCGAGTTTCTCACGGAATATGACAAAATGATTGCCGAATCCAGATCAACGACGGGGCTTGATATAAGGGCTGATACTGAAACCGCTGCACCTTCCCAAACCACAACCATCGATTCACCGGAAGAGTTTGAATTTTACATCGAGTTTCCAAACAGAATTACAGAAACCATACGGGAACATTTAAGTGTAAAAGTTTTTAAAATATTCAACGAAAATCAAAACAGGGTGGTTGAAACAATCAATTTGGCCAATTTCAAATCCAACGATGAGATTGAAGCCTTAAAAACGACGGCAGGCTATGCGGGATCACTGACACCTGATATTTTAGAATGCGGGATGGGGTGTTTGCGCACCCGGGTGCAACACCCTTTCACTAATGGTGGATTACACCAAGCTGGCGACTATGAAATTCGCGTATATTTGAACGGATTTTACATTCTTGATAGCCGAAGAGTGACAATAGGCGCGAAGGACGACGATCCGGACGTCAGTCAGATAGGTCGGGAGATCTCAATTCCTGTTGAATTTGGGAGTTATTCTATAGACGTAAAGCCTTTGAGCCAAAATGCACAAGCGCCCTATCTGACATCTTCTATGGTTCGCGTGAACATTAAACCCCGTGAGGATGCAGAACAAAACCTTCGTATTGAGAACCTACACTTATCCGTTCACCACCGCGAGGGATACACCTATGGGTGCCAAGCATATGCTGCCACAGAGTCCCGAAGACTGCAAACCATCGCCCTCAAGGGGGAAAGCTTGAGTTTGCTCCTTCCAAGTGAAGCAGGCAATTATGAACTGCGCCTTTATGCAAACTCGCCCAGCAATGATTTTGATAACATTGGGCTCTTAGAGTTTGGCGATTTAGTCGCGGTTCTTCCAATGCGGGTGGAAACACCTTATGGGAAAATAAAAATTAATAATAAAAGCGACCAACATTTTACTACTGGAGTCGGTATCCCATGGGTGCAAATTCAACCAAAGATCAACCAACCAAACGATCGGTTTGTACGCAATGCTGAAAGCAACAAATTGGATGCACCTATATCCATTTTTGGCATTTATAATATGGGACAAAAAATGGCTGGTGGCGTAGATTTAATGCCGCCAACTTACAATCCTAGAACAACATTTACAGATTCTGTGCAAACAACGCGACTGGGCGGAGCCGAAACTGACCGCAATCCTGTGTACATTTCCAATCACTTTGACCGTCCATATTATGAATTCAGGCTATCACAGGCTGGACTGTATTATGACCGTGTTCCGTTTACTGCACACAATACATTTGTTCCAGAATGGCCAAGCGTCATCAAAAATCAAAAATCAAGCATTAGTGACTGGATTGAAGATGATAATCCATTGCGACGCGAAGCCGCATGGCTGATGAATATCGATGAATGTGCGAATTATGTTCCAACTGAAAAACCACAGATTAAAATGACTAAATGGCATATGCCGGTCACGAACATTGTCGCGGGCACCCCAAATAGTTCCGATGACGATCAAGACGGCCCACCTCTTCCAGAAGGGTATTTCGTAGAGATTAATAGCATCTTTTATGGCCATCCATTTTATCTCGAAGCGCACTTTACAAAACCTCAACCCCATAGCGTGTATAAAGCCAATGTCGGAGAGTATTTAAACGTCAAAATGACGCAAACCAAAAATAATCCGCTTCTGTATCGCAGTGCAGCTATTACGCTGACCCATGAAAATTAAATCCTCGGAAAACGAATTGATGTCACATCAAGTCAATATCATTAGCAAGTTTAAGTCAAAGACCACAATGGTCGTGGCCGGGGTGCTCATTGCATTGCTTATGGCTACTCTTTTCGTAACCACCCAGTCCGATGAAAATTTACAAGGCGACTCAATAGAGGGTAATCAGTCTAATCTTTCTCAAACGAAAACCTCTTCTGAAACTGCAAAACCGCAATCTATAAATTTGCACGGCAGTTGGGATATTCTATACAAAGACAGGGTATTGGGGCCCGTTGAAGGGCGCGCTATTATCAACGAAGCGCAGTCTGCGGTACGCGTACGCCTGACACATCCACAAACGGGCGCCGAACATATTTTGCGATCAACGTCATTTGTCCGTAGCGACGATAAATTATATGTCGAATTGGAAGGCGCGTGGCCAGGCGCTGCAGGATATCGGGTAAACCCCATAGGCGTAAACGTTCCGGTTGGACAGGGCGAGCCATACCAGTCCGCAGGTATCAGCACACTTAATGTTTCAATCGGCGGTGTATCACCCCAAATTACTATTGATGATCACCAACCAGTCGAGTCTCAAAAAGTGACTTTATCATTTGTGATTGGAGAAGAAGGCTTATCGGGAACATGGCAACACCTCGTCAATGCTGAAACAGGTAGAACCCCAGACGGTGGTGGTCGTTTAGGAGATTTTAGTTATGCGAGTGACGGTACAGGACAAGCCATCCAAACGGGCCCTGAATTCTGGGCCCGGGCCAAACCCTTTATTCAATTGGTCATTCCAGTTTATGATCAAATGCGGCGGAACGAGGCCAATCAACCTAGTTTTCCATATTCGTGGGACGAGAACGGAGCATTAGCGTCTCCGCCCAATAACCGCCGAACTTTGTTTGTTGTTGGAACGTCTTTGCCTACCGAGCTGGGTGAGCCCGTGACATTTGAATCTACGAATGAAAACATCCTATATCGCGTCGTTGCCAAGCAGTATAAATTTAATGACCAGACGGGAACAGCCCTGCTCGTGGACGATGCATGGGAACGGATTAAGAAAAAATTACGCAATGGAGGTCTCAACCCTGATGCAGAAACCCAACTGCAAAAACTGAAAGAAATGGACGGGATACTCATTGCTGCCGATATCCGACAGGGTGCTGGGTGGGGCACAACAGGGTTTACACTTAACGGAGCGGAAGCTGCATGGACTTTAAAATATGGTAATCACATTGGGGATATTGTGATTACCCGCCCTTATACTCAAGCACATACAGACCCAATAGATTTCGTCATTGCGCCGGAAAAGGTATTTGTAGAAATTCGCACTCAAGCTGACTTACACGGCGTTGATAAAATTCCCCTATTGATTGGAACTAACGGAAACGTTCTATTGTTTGATAATAAACGTGAAGTTATGGCAACACGCGTTCCGGTAAATAGCGCTGAAAAAGAGCGTGTTGAAACAGCGCATAAAAACGGTGATCCAGACGCAAAAGTAACGCACATTTTCCGAAGTTTACCCCTCGCCCTTATTCAAAAGGGAGAGGAAGATTTGATGCTTGAAGTACAAGGCGATCAACGCATTAGTGTCGAGGAAGGTGACGTTTTGCAGGCATGGATGGGGCAAAGATATATCCTTACGCCGACCCACCCTCTGGCTAAAGCCACAATTGTGAAGAAACCAACCAGTATCGCCCCAGCTCTGGCAAAATTGACCGGAGCCGCACCGCAGGATGAAAACATGTCGTGGTTCGGAGCCTTAAGGCAAGCCGCTGCATGCCATAAAGTTGAAACGTCATTTTTTGAAAACAAGGTGCTGCGACAAGCGTATTACGGAAATGAACAAAATGCCGACTTACAAACAAAACTCACCAAAAGTGTATATCAAATTACAGATTGGTCCTGGACGGAAATTCCCTATGCATATTTCCAGAAAAAAGGAATTTCCACAGCGGTTGATGTAGCGGCTTATTACAGCGGGGCATATGACCTTACGCGGTCGGTCGGGATAGATTTGGAGTGGTGGTTTGGCCGAACCGACCCAGATGTGAGTTACAGCGTAAATGTCCTCCTGTCAGATCACGCTGCCATGATCTTAATTCAGGATGTGTTTGAAGAAATGATGACGGCACAACTCGCGTCTCTCAATAACATCAAAACTGAAGAACAAGTCTGGGAGTTTCGCCAACGCATCCGAACCTCAATAGCAGCCCATTCTGACCACCCTATTGGCGATATCAAAATTAAAGCCCCGGACGGGGGTAAAACCTGGTTCTTTGCGACTTATAATGATGACGCTATGGAAAGGGATTACGGCCTGAAAGGACAAGATTTATATTTTTGGCAGCTCCAGGCCACTCGCGAAACGTTGCAAAAATATATTGAAGCCGTTGAATATGCGCTCAAATCTTCGAAGGAATTAGATGCTTGCACTGTGGAAGACCTCTTAGAACTCACAGCTCTTGGGCAGGAAAGCGTGCAGCGTTATACACTGGGGCGGCTTGTTACCAGCGAACCAACTGCTGAGCGCCCCGGCAATGAGTGGAAAGCTGACAAGGTTGCGCGATCCTCCGTGCTGGGTCTTAGCGTACTAGGCGGCGCAGTTAAGGCTCAGAAAGATATGATCACTTTAGATCGTCAATTATTCACCATTGCCACCTCCGTCGGGTCCATGGGGGTTGGAGCTTCAGCGAGTTTAATCGGGTATGAAACCTTGACGTTATCGTCAATATTGCTGGCCATAGATGCGACAGAAATTGCTTATGATAGCTGGACTAGTTTTGATAAATATTTTGCCGAAAAACGGGAATTAAAATTTGCACAAGGGGCTTCAGTGATAAGTGGCCCCACCCGATATCAACAAGCAGTCTTAAAAGAAACGAAATGGTATTTGTTGGTTACCACCCAACTACTGAGTGCTTTGGATATTTCTGAAGTCATCGTTACCGGGCCGAAAACTATTGGAAAAATTATCTCTACTCACCGTGGTACAGACCTTATTGTTGGCGGTGCGGAAACAACGACCATTCTCAGAAAGGCCGATAAAGGGCTATTGCTGGCGCCCACGCCACCGGAATTGCCTCCCTCTGGCAATCTACCCGCCGCAGTCTCTTCTTTAAATGTTGACCCTGAAAATTTCACAAGAACGGTCAGACTTGACGCAGAGGACCTGATAGGAACTCGAAACATCGACGATGTTACGAATACGGTTAGAGGCGATGTGGCAGACTTGACGGGAACCAGCAATATCGATGACGTTACCGAAACGGTTAGGCTTGATCCAGGGGATCTGACGGGAACCACCAATACCAATGACCTCACAGATACGGTCCTAGACGCAGGAAATTTGCCGAATACACCAAATGTCGGCCCCGCAACGGCACCCACCGCTACAGCAGAACCCACGACCTCACTTTCCAAAGTGCGGGAAAATTTGCGTAAGGTGAATAACGAGGCACGTAAAGCTGAGGCAACAGTTAATAAATTGCTCGCAAATAATACACTCGGCAATCTCAATGAATATGACCAGAGTGCGTTAGTCCAAAAACTACGCGCAGGGTATGCACAACAAGAACTTGACACCGCGATCAGTTTTGCCCTTACAAAAGGAGTCACCAAAACACAAATCCACAGAATATTGGATAAATTTGTAGGTGCGGGAAACACCAGCGGAGCGATGATTAGATACGTAACCATTTCGGAAATAAACCTCGCGACTATTCGCGCACAAGGGTATGAAATTTTAGAGGATTTAGAAGAAGCCACTTTTATTCGCGCAATGATAGCCCGCATTAATACAGGCGGAGGGACCAACACTGATACGCGTTTTCTCAATTTTCTCATAAAAGATGCTGAATCCCAAGGCGAAAACTTTCTGACGAAGCTGGCGTATCAGGGAACGTTTGATGAAGGTTTCGAACCCCTTGCAAATCAAGACGAGTTGGCCGCGCTTCGGGCTTTTGGCGAAGAGCGAGGACTGATACAGCGCAATCAAGACATTTTAACGCGCCGAGGCAGTTTAGTGGACGAGCCCGTATTATCTGCCGAAGACGTTCGAAGACTACCTCCTGCTCAACGCGAAGATATTTTAAATGCCATTGTCGAATCTCACCGTATCCGGGACGCCGTTGGCCCCAACGCGCTGGAACCAGCTGAACGTGCAGTTTTAAAACTATCTGATCAGCTGAGTGTACCATCACGCGGGAATGCCCCAGACTGGGCAGTGGGTTTGGACGAGACCACATTTAAGAAAGTTTCCCATATGGGAAAACGTGCGGATCTGCAATTACTGGTACAGAAAAACCCGAAAGCTATCGCCGCGATTACCAATGATCCTATTGCATTCAATGTATTAGAAAGCCAGCCTTGGTATTCTCTGGCTGAACTGAACGCCGCTATCACCAAAAGTAAAAACCGCATGAGAGACCCCGTCCCGGGTTTTTTTGAGGCTGTAAAACCAAAACAGGGAGAGCAAAAAGTTGGTGACCTCCTTGTAGAAGACGCCATTGATGACATAACCGAGTATTCCTCCACGGCTGCTGCGGGCACTTTGCAGAGCGAAACGAAAGCTTTTGCAAATGGGAACGAAGTTGCGAACTTTACCCGGGATGTAAAACCCATAGATATTGAGGGGCGTTCCGGTGTTGAGATGACAATGTCATATGCAGACGGAAAAAAAGCCCCACGATTTATTACCGATACTGACCCGCCTCTAATTGCCGGAAAAGGGACACCCCTCGCGACTTATATGAATGTACGCGCGTTCCATAATCTCAATATCGGCTATGCCGATCCGAAACTATTACGCGTCAAAATGAGTACAGTTGTTAACGCGAATACGGCCGTTCAAATTGACTGGCTTAGACGAATGTATGGCGCGGATAATATTCAAAAATATTTAAAACACACACATTCCGTAAAGTATGCGGAAAGTGCCTTAAATCAAGCAGGTTTTAAGATCAGTAAAGTTGAAATGTCGACAGCTGGAAGACCATTTAAGCAGAAGGCAAGAGGAGAAGTGGGGGGCGATTATTTTCATAGCAAAGACAATCCATTAGATTATTTGGATCGTTTTGGTATTGATGCCGACAGTAACATTGAAACGGGCTTTGATATTTATATTTATGTTCAACCCCTTTGAGGCTCAAAATGTACTATGATTTTACAGGGTGTTTTTACGGAACATTGCAGTGAACGCGCATGTATTTTTACACATACCCACAAAAGTGAATGGCCAGAAAAGCCGTTTTCGGTCTTCATACGCCTATGATCGATTTTGTGAAGAACTTAGCGCGGCCCTTCACTCAGGCGTCACTATTATAGAGGCTCCCTACGCTGACAATATTTTACACGAGCACGAGAATAACCTCCACCTCGTGCATGATATTGGCGTTATGGAACATATTTTTCCGCATAAAAGTGAGTCCGTTTGGCGACGAACTATAATTTTAAATTGCGACCGTGCTAATTTTTCAAAATACTTATCTATGACCCCACTCGCCGGACTTGTTGATACAATTGCGATGCGGGCATGGCGGCTTAAGTCTAAAGCCAACTCATGGACGGGGCTCATTTGTAAAGATGAATATTTTCAGTTCTGCCAAATTGAAAACCCGGTTACGCTGGTTAAGCCAAACCCCGCTTTGGATTTATCTCCACACTCTTGGCATATGCTTTCACACGAGCACGAAGAGTTTATTCAATTGTTGGCAGATTATATTACATGGCTTGGCCATGATCTCTTCCGTAGGAACGACAACAAAAATATAGAAATTTTATCTCAAGGCAGCTGATGGTATACTTAGAATAAAGCCACAAAGGTACAGTACTCTTCAGGTACACTTATCCTCATGAAAGACCGCAACCAAAATCTATTGGAAATGACTGAAAATATGAGGGACGGATTTCCGTCTCTCAACAAAGTTAGCAAATTAGATTAGAATTCCGCGAGGGCGTATATTTTGGTGCGGCCGAGAGGTTGTCGGATTGGTTCCCTCGGGGACACTTCATAATGTGAATTCAGTGTATAATCAACATCTTAATTAAAGTTCACCGCCATAATAATCGCTTCCTTGTGCACAGAAATGTACACGGTAATATGCGTAGTATCTCGTTATTTTCCCCCACGATATGCCCCTAGTTTGTTAGACATCTTGCGATTCCAGTCACCGGCAATCTTGAAAATTCGTCTGATCAAAGACCAACATGAATGCCCGTCCCAACCATTTGGGCAGCACCGAAGAAAAGCGCATTGCAGCACCGGCGCAACCACTGTGTGTGATTTCTCAAGGCACAAACCGGTTTAATTCCAATCTTGGAGACGATAAGTCCTACAGAGGCTTCATCTGATAACACCATCGAATATGTGCTAATTAACCATTATTCATGATTGTCAGCAAAGACGGGTCAGTCATGGCAATGCGTTGCATTGCTGTGGCCATGCGGGCTTGTAATTGTTGGTATTCTGGCCCCAGCTTACCAAAGGCTTGCGCGCCCTTAAAACTGTTCATGCCCTCGGCACCTTCGGATAACTTATCCATGTTGGCTTTGACAGCAGCAATTTTCACGGCGGCTTTTTTTGCGCTGGCCTGGTCGGTTACCGACTCGACCGCCTCCACCCAATCCGCCATTTGCTCAAGATAGACTTTTGCCATTTTCTTTTCGCTTTTAGGTGCCGAAACCGTGGCACCCTCCGTTTCTGCAGTTTTTTGGCCACAACCCGTCAGCCCAAGCGCAGTAATGGCGGTTAGTGAAATTGCCAATTTCTTTATACTCATAGCCGTCTTCCTTTTTTTAGAGCTTTCTCAGGGCCAGTTCGCCCTGAGGAGACATTCATGCGGTTTATCGTTCGACCAGTTCCACGCGGCGGTTTTTAGCGCGCCCGCCTTCGGAAGCGTTTGAAAACACCGGGTTTAACGGGCCGACACCGTGGGCTTCCAGCCGACTGGCGGCAATGCCATAATCGTCCAATAAAGCTTTGCGTACCGTGGCGGCGCGTTGGCCAGACAGCGTGCTGTTATAGGTGTAGGTACCCGTGCTGTCGGTATGACCCACGACATAAAAATTCATATCCGGGTGGTCATTCAAAAACCCAGTGATCTGTTCAAGAGCCGGTTTGGACGTATCCATCAGCGCAGCCTTGTCATGCTCAAAAAACAAGCCATCAAGCACGACACGACCATATTCCAATATGCCTTTGCCAATGGCTTCCGCGTCAATGGTGATAAGGTCAGTTTTGACCTCATCAACTTCAATAACGTCGATCATGGTGGCAATGATGTCTTCGCGATATTGGGCCATGCCGATGGTAACAAAAACTGTTCCGGCGGCCCGTTCTTTGGTAGCGGCAATAAAACCGGTGCCGCCAGAAGTCGAAGTGCCTGACAAAAGACGAATGCCATTTGGCGGTAACTCATTGCGCTTATAAGCGGCGCCCAGCCATCTGCGGCTGCCAATGTCGAGCTTGCGACTGGATTGCGCAAATACGCCAGCGGCGAGAATATCAAACCCCGCATCTTCAAGCGCTTTTTTGTAATTGGCATAAACCTCTGTCTGGGTCTTTGTGCCTTCAAGCTCATAATATATGCGCGTGACCTGGCCTTGGGTATCAACCCAGTCTTCAATGCTGCCATACCCTATCACTGGCCCGGTGGGGATATGGTAGGGCTGAAAAGCCTGCACATCATACCATTTAATCTCGGATCCCGGGAAGCGGGTTAATATCGGATGGTCCTGCGATCCGGCGATATCCGCCGCCAAAACGGGTGCACTCATTGATGTGCTTATAATAACTAGAATTGCCACCAACCTGAATAAGAATTGCATTTTACTGCCCCCAAATATGAAATGTGAGTGTTTTGGTCGCCCTTGCTCGTATAAATCCACAGCAAATAATAGACAAAAACTACGATACATAAAACTGGGTCATATGTCCTAGTTGAGTATGTTTGATTTTTTGGTCTTGATGGAAATATGACCGCACTTACAACCCAGCGCACGGATTATATTTGCTATCAAAGTGACGCCCTTATTCTCAAGCTGGGGCGGTTTGTCTGGCCGATACATGCAATATCTGCCGTACTATTGATGTCGTTGCTGTTCGCCTATGCACCTTTGCAACGTCTTTTGCCTTGGGCGGGTTGGACGATCGTCTTGTCATTGGTTCAGGGTTTTGCCTGCTTTTACGGTGCGCATTTATTTATTCAACAAAAATCGCTGCGGCGCGTGTCTCGGGTTTTTGATAGTACCGCGATCCTGCTGGCGATAAGCTGGATGTGGTTTGCCTTGGCTTTGGTGCCCGGCACCGGTAGTGATTTGCGCAATTTTATCGGGTTTATTTTGGGCGGCGCGGTGCTGACGCTAACCGGTACGCAAAATTTGCACTTTCGCATTATGGCCATTTCGACCACCCTCATTGTGGGGTCACGAATTTACCGTCTATTCACCGATAGTGATGGGCGGTACGGCTTATATTCTGCGCTCATGTTATTCATTTTTTTGATGCTGATGCTTGGACTCGGGCTGATGTTAAAGCGTTTCACGCAAAATGGTTTTGCGCTGCAATGGGACAAATCCAGACTGGCCGAAGAATTGGAAGCGCAAGCGACCAGCCTGAAAATTGCCCGCGCCGAGGCAGACGCTGCCAATAAGGCTAAATCTATGTTTCTGGCTCAGGCCAGCCACGATTTGCGCCAACCACTGCATGCGATGGGATTGCACATGGCGTCGCTACAGGGTGAGGAAATGACGCCGAAAACTGGTGCGGTCATGGAGCGTCTTGAACAGTCGGTCGAGGTGCTCTCAAAGCTGTTTAATTCATTATTAGATGTGACCCTGCTCGATACTCATCAGCTTGTTCCAAAGCCAGTGGGTTTTGATGTTGGTGCGCTGGTCCATGAAATTGCTGATGAATTTGCCATCGCCGCCAAGGCAGAGAACATGAAAGTTACCGCCCGCTCGTCTCAGGCATTGATCGTGAGCGACCCGCTGTTGGTTCGGCGCATTTTGCAAAACCTAGTGTCGAACGCCATTCGCCATTCGGAAGGCGGCGAAGTGATGATCGAAACAGCACAAAAGAGTGAGATGATTACCCTGTTGATCAAAGACACGGGCAAAGGCATCCCTCAAAAACAAAAAGTGCGTATGTTTGAGGAATTTGCCAAAGGTAAAGCCTCACATACTGGCCTTGGCCTAGGGCTAGCGATTGTCCGTCGTCTTGTGGATGTGCTTGGGATCGAAGTGCATGTGACGTCTGACAAAATAACAGGAACAGAATTCAGTATTGGTCCGTTTGCCGTCACACAGAGTATTGAAACGAAACCACATGATGTGCCGCCATTGTCAAGCCGTGAGGCCGGGCGAGTTCTGGTTATTGATGATGACCGGGCCACATTGGAGGCCACCGGGGCGTTGCTGTCCAGTTGGGGGTGGGACATAGATGCCCGCGTACAATTAGACGGCAATGAACTACCCAAAATGAAACCCATAGACCTGATTATAGCGGACTTTGAACTTGGCTTTGAACAAACTGGGCTTGCCATTGTCGCGGCGGTTCGGAAAAAATATGGCCCGGTTCCGGCCCTGATCGTTACCGGCAGTTCAACCCCGGCAACCCGTCAGCAGATTTTGAACGAAGGGTGCCTGTTATTACACAAACCGGTGCGGCCGGTGCAATTACGCTCCGCCATCATCAGTGTCTATGGGTGAACCCAGCACACCATATAAGGCACCGTAACTGGCGGCTGCGGCCCGGTTGGCAACGGCAAGTTTTCGAAACAATGCAGAGACATGAGCGCGTATGGTCGAGATTGAAAGTCCCAGATCACGGGCAATTTCCTTGTTAGAAAGTCCCATGCAGATCAGGCGCAAAACCTCCATTTGCCGCCGGGGCAAGTCAGCGATGGGGTTGTCTGAAGCGCTCATCGGACGGCCTCGTCTTGGAACAGGCAGGTAAACCGGGCGCTCACCCGCCATCACCTCACGAAGTCCTTTTTCCAGGTGGTCTGGTGAAATCGTCTTGGAGACGAAGCCATTGGCTCCAGCCCGTAATATTCGCTCCACCGCGCCATTATCAATCAACATGGAAACGATTAAAATGGCCATCAAGGGATGCTCGCGGCGCAGCGCTGCAATGCCGTCTTCCGGCTCCAGACCGGGAAAAAATATGTCCAACAATAAAAGATCGGAACAACGGCTTTTCAAATGTTTTCGTAATCCGTCCATATGTCCGGTTTCACGCACATCAACATCTTCAAATACTGTGGTCAGGGTGGTTTTCAGACCGGCACGGTAAATCGGATGGTCATCCGCAATAATCACATTTAGCGTGACCGTCTCACGGGCTTTCGTGGGATCAGGGATCATTTGGTGGGTTCTCGGTTACAGGAGGGGCTGTTGTTGTGGGACGCCCATCCGGAGCAACATTGTCCTGCGGTGGTGATTTGCCCACAATTGCACCTATAATCAGGAACAACACCATAAAAAACAAAAGGGCGGCGATCATTGCCGGGGCGCGGCACAACCATCGCCAAAGCGTACTGACCTCAAGATTGCGGCTTATGATCCAAAGGGCAAAACCAACAAATCCCGCAGCAATCTGCCAGCCAAAGAATACAACTATCCGGTTGGCGCCAGCGGTGAATCCAAAATCTTTGGACGGTGTTAGCATGAACATGATAAATGAGCTTGCAAACAAAGCAAGCCAAACCACAAACAGCATTTTGGCGATTACTTGGCTATTCATACTTCACCCCCGAACGAGCATTATGGCACATCTTGAGTGTGATCCAAACTGGCAAGTTAATTCTATTCCACAATCTCGCCCTGATTAAACTCGGTCATATGTACGTGTTGAAACCTATCCTCCGCGTGTCTAAAGTTGGGCTATATACAAAGACATTGCTCATAATTGCCCTGAATTGGCAGCTAGGCCGGTGGCTTGCAAAGAGGCGCCTACCCGGATTTTCGGGCACAGTTTTAGAAAAGAGTGACATGATGGTAATTGCGAATACGCAGCGTGTATTTGACCAGGTGTTTGGTGGACTATTGCTGGTGCTTTTTTGGCTGATGGGTGGCCAAGCGCTGGCACAATCAAAGTCTTGTTGCAATTTACAAACTGGCGATTGGGTGAGTGCGTCTTCAGCCGATGCTTGCCAGGCGAAGCCGGGACATGCGCCAATGGTAACCCAGGGCTCGCAGCAAGAAATGATGCAAAGCATGCAACAGGTCATGGTCTGTATGCAAAAAGCCCAACAACAGGCACAGGAATATATGGGCATGCCGTCCACGCCCAACATTCCGGGCATGCCGGATATGTCTTCCATGACCGGCATCCCCAACGCCACGCAAACCAGCGGACCGTCCAGCCCGCAGATCGCAGATTGTTGCCATGTCGAAAGCAAAACCTGGCTCGGTTCCATGGAGGTTCAAGCCTGCCTTGCTGAGCCGGGGCAATTCCCCGACACCGAACAATATGCAGGTGAAGCGAATGCCTGTAACAACCCCGGCGGCGGTGGCGGCGGTGCCAGCGCCGAAGATATAGAAATCAATATCACCAATGGTGGGTTTGAAAACTGGAACGGCGACCAGCCGGTCGGTTTTATGAATTTTGACGGCGGTGAAAAAGCTGCAGAGGCTATGGCGCAATCGGGCATGGATATGCAAACCGTATTCAAATCGTCCGACGCCCATACCGGCAGCTATTCGCTGCAACTCAAAGCCCGCAAAATGCAATTGCCGCCGCAAGCGGCCGCCCATGTGCCCGCTGACATGATCCCGGTCATGGCTGGCGGCGTTACCTCTTGTGGGGATAATTGCGCCAACCTTGCCAGTGGCACGCCCAATACTGACAGCGCCTCCTTAAGTCTGGCGGTCAGCGATCCGGGGCAATATCTGTGCGGTGTTTATAAGGGCCGGTTTGTTGGCGGTGATCGACTGTGGATAAATGCCTCGGTGCATGCGGGCAACCAAGTTGTTGGCGGCACCAATTCTGGTGCGCGGGCGATGAATTCGATCTCGACTAATGCCGCGGATTGGAGCGAGTTCAAACTGCCCATCACCATGCGGCCGGGCAAAACCGGCGCGGAATTCACCCGTGCGACGGTAGAGCTGACCTTGAAGCCCCGCGGCAACATACGCGATTTGGGCCTAGGCATGGCCGGCAAGGTTCATGAGGGCACGCAAGTGAATATCGACAGCGTGCGCTTTTGCGGTGAGCAGGGTATCACGCTCTATAAACCCAAAGTGCTGGGCCCGGTTCGTACAAAAATCAGTAATTCGGAAGAAATGGACGTTGGCGCGCAGACTTTTGTAAATCTCGATAATGATGACAAGAATGATAAATTCGACATTGATGATGAGGGAATGAGCAAAGACGATGATGAACTCATTGAGATGGTCCTCAACCTTCCGGTCCGCGAAGCCGGTTTTGTTGAACTGCGCATGTCGGCGCCCGGCGGGGCGGTCAAAATCTGGGAAGATGCACGCAAGACAAGTGCGTTTGAACACCTGAATGAAAAAGTCGAGGCACCCGGCTATTTGGATGAGGAAGACGGTGAATGGGTCAAGCATTTGTGGGTGGAGGGGATAAAGCCCAGCAAAAGCCAGCGCGATATAGAATTTGAATTTGCCTATAGCCAGCGCGAAGATGGCCCCGAAGAAGAGCCCGATGAAGTGACGATTACCGTGCTGGGCATTGAAAGCATTGAATGGAAGGGCAAGGGTAATGGTATCGAAGATGGCGATACTCTTGATCCTGATCCGAACTGGCCATCAATGTTTGCCGAAAAATCCTGGCGGGTGTTTCCGGGCAAGCGCTGGAAAAATGATGCGCCGGAGGATGAACCGCGCAATATTGTCGATGTTGAGGTTACCCTTAATGTCAAACCAGTGAGGCCGGTTAATTTCATCTTCCGGGCGCTCGATGTGGACGATCCTTCTGCCGATGACGATGAGGTTGATCGCGAGGATGATGCTCGGGACAATCGTGGTGAAGCCCCCTATCATTGGGGCGGTTTTCCTGACGACCCCAAAGATTATTTAACACTGGAATTTGATGACATTACCAAGACATTTCCGTTCCGGGTCACCATGCAGCCGGGCGATAATGTTCGCATTGTTGGCGGTGGTGATGTGATGACATTGATGGAGCTGGAAAATGACGACAAGATTTTGTCAGAGGCCGGACCGGTTCATACGATAAAAATCGTCGATGCAAACATTATGGAGGCAACGGGCTCGGTTGGTAAATCGCGGGTGCAGGAGCACGAGAAATACACCACCGATGTGCTGACCGTCTGGCGCAAGCTTTATCTGGAAATCGACAGTATGGATATAGTCAAGGACAATGAAGTGACGGCGGAGATTGTCGATATTGAAGATGCCGGGCTGTATGACGATAGCCTGCTTAACGCGGTCAATATTATTAACGGAGACAATCGTCGCCAACAATGGGTGACCATCAATAAAAATCTGTTCGAAAACCTGCCAGACGAATCGAAAGCCTACCGGGAAGGCCTGGTCAATAATTATCGAACCGGGACGATGAAGATCGGGGAGCAACCATTCAATACCAATGGTAATACCGCTAATGAGTTTGGCAATGACAAAATACTTATTGTCCATGGCCAAGGTGGTCAGGTTCTTGGCAAGGGTGTTAAAAAGATGGCCGTCACCCTTGTCGACGATGATGCTTTCAAAAACGATGATCCACTACCGCCATTGCCTACCAATGAGATCAAACCGGCGTTCGAACCGGCCTACATATTGCCAGTGGAAGACAAGGCACCCAAT
The DNA here is from genome assembly GCA_021776615.1 of Robiginitomaculum sp. Taxonomy (GTDB): domain Bacteria; phylum Pseudomonadota; class Alphaproteobacteria; order Caulobacterales; family Maricaulaceae; genus Robiginitomaculum_B. The sequence goes on from JAJFFO010000005.1 coordinate 17,706, forward strand.
TCCAACAAAACGGCCCCGTTCAGGCTGCATTTCAAGGATGATACGCAAAAATACCTCAAAGGGGTTTTTGCCGAGGGTTTTGACAATAAGGACTATGATGAAGATCCGGCCATTTGGGTGGTGTATTTACTCAACGCGTTCCAAGGCAAGCTGAATGAGGACGGCGATGGCGAAGGCGGCTTATCCGGGCAGACCGATGGCCATAAGACCACCGGTCGCAACGGGTACGGCGCCGCTGTATTTCAGGAATCAGGCCGGGAAACCGCGGATGCTTATGCTGCAAAAAATGCCGGAACCGGCTGGCAATTGCCGGACGTGGCCCCGCATGAGATCGCTCACTTGTTTGGCGCGCGGCATTCGGATGGTGGCTTGATGAGTTATGACGAGGTTAAAACCACCGACTTTGAGCCTATCACCCTCGATAAAATTCGCACACGGCCTTATCCATAAGGTCAGTATCAAGGGCAGTTATGGCAATAAAATGCTAGCCGTAAGGAACGATTAGTGATGATTACTGTATGGCGCTTATTGCTTATTATTAGTTTGGCTTTAATCGGCCTTTCGGCAGGAACGTGGGTAGGGGGGCACTTTCTTGTTCCTGAAGGCAGTGGGCTTGCTGGAGCCCCCATGGCACTGGGTTATGGGCTTCTTGGCGCCATTGTCCTGCTGGTCGTCGGGTTTGTCGCGGCATTTCGATTGCGCGGGTCTAGCCTAAGCAATGTTGCCTTGATCAGTGCCATAGTGGCGACCTTAGTATACGGCGCATTGACTTATCGGTGGATGTTGAACGCAGCGGCCTCGCGGGAACCGGATACAGCTTTTGCCGTGGCAGGTGAGTTTAACGCAACAATGGAGCGGCTGGATATCAGCGATCCATATTTATTTGTCAAAATGGAAGTGGATTCGCGTAATCGTCAATGGACACAGACCGGCCCCGCACCGGATCACGCGATATGTTCCGCCAAAATAAATGCAAAAACGCTGACCGGTATGCGCGTTGCATTGGATAACCTTGCGGCAATGAGCGAAACGGACTTCACCGCCTGCCGCGCCCCCCCCGGCCCGGCAATCAAGCGATTAAGCTGGGACCTAAAGGACGCGCAAATACCGCAAGACCTGCCGGGCTTTGCTCCCAAAGGCAGGCTCGATATCAGCGCCGCTTGTGCGCAGAACCATGAGGTCGTCGCGCGGGCGCTGGCACTTATTGAAAACGCCTCAACCACCGCGACATCAAAGGTAAAATGCAAATGAAACATCTTACGCTTTTTGCAATTTTCATAGTAATCAGCCTCAGTGCCGCCAATGCCGCCATGGCACAAACCTGCAAGGCGACGCCGCAGCGTTATGCGCAAGAACTTCATGGGTTCATTACCGGAAAACGCCAATTTACCCAAGTGGTTGGCAATAGATGGGTGTTTACGCTAGAGCCCGCGCCTTTTGGGTGGGATATCCGGTTGCGTGACAAGGAACGTGTGGATCTCAGCCAGATTACTCCGCCTTTTCGCGGTGCCCCCAATCCGCGGCAAATTTATGGCTGGCATTTTCGTAATGCCGCCAATACCGCAAAGAATCAGGGCGATGTGAATGCACCCCAGCATTTGCGCCAGTTTCAGTTTTCTCCTGCCCTAACCGGTACTGGCGGGTTTAGACCATCCAATGGCGCTATTGAGCCGGATCCCGATGAGGGGCGTGGATGGCTGCGAATTTATGATATAGGGCTGAGCGATCTGGAACCAGACCAAAAAGCCCGGATGAACTATCTCAAATTTAAGTCCTGCCTGACCTGGCCAAGAACGCAAGAAGAAACCCGCGTAGAGTTGGATCTGATAAGCCCCATCTATCTGGATGAGGAACGCGAAATTATGTTCGGATGTGGTCTTAACCCACAAAAATACGTACTTACCGCGTGGAACTTACCGCGTATGCTTGGCGGTGATTTTGATGGCGATGACGCGCTTGATCACGTTGCGCCAGTCATCAGGAGAAGCGATGGCCGCAAGGGTTTGGCCATTTGCCGTGCCGGGACATGGATGTCGATATATGGTTATGGCGGAGGCATGGAAGTGCCGCTCGAAACCAAGGATGGCGAGCCGCGCAATGAGACTTATTTCAGCCTGGCGCAATATTTTGACCGCATGGAATACTGGAAAATGGGCCAAAGCGAAAAAGGTAAAGATCGTCTCATTTTGGGCAGAACAGAAAAGGCAGAAGTTGCCGTTAAGTGGGACGGCCAAAAATTCGTTCACGAGTTGCTATGGGTTTTTGTTGAGCCATGACCGGCCGCTATTATTTACTTTTATTATTCACTTTCTTGGACACTAGGCCGCTAAAAGTTAACGCCATTTGTCACTCCCATATAAACAAAACTAGATTGCGATAAAACATGCAATAAAAACGGGAGACGGTTTTCCGTCTCTACTCTCACATGTCAAACTATGATAAACTGGTGCGGCCGAGAAGACTCGAACTTCCACGGGTTTTACCCCACAGCGACCTCAACGCTGCGCGTCTACCAGTTCCGCCACGGCCGCACACTATATTCGGTAGAAGTGGCGGAATTAGCAAACTTGGTGAGGCTTGTGAAGCCAAAACTACAGGAAACACTAAATGAGTTCTTGTTGAGGGTTTTAGGCCGCCGCCGCGTCATAATCATAGACCATGGCGGTGTCGGTGATGCTGATTGCCACCTTCTCCCCTTGAATGGTGATTTCACCGCGAGCGATGGGATGGTTATTAGCCAAAATCCACACTTCGTCTTTCTCGCCAACGTCCAGCGGAATCACCGCTCCCCGGCCCATGCGCAATAATTGGTACATGGGCAGAACGGAGCGGCCTAATATGACCGAAATTTCGACTTCGACGGCGGAAAGTTGACTCACGTGAACCCCATTTACCCATTGACGCAATACTTAGTAGACTAAGTTTCGCCCAAATGCGTTTCGCAGGGGTTAAAACGAGCACACTTATATGCACAAAAGCATGGAAATGCCGAAACTTTCTTTGCCAAACCCCACCGGTGCTGCGGTGGAATGGGCTGTGGCCACGCAATTGGTGCCCTATGAACAGGCGGTTAGCTTTATGGAGGACCGCATAGCGGCCATCGCCAGTGGTGAGGCAGCGGAAATGGTGTGGTTGTTGGAGCATCCACCGCTTTATACCGCCGGTACCAGTGCTCAATCGCAAGACCTGATCACGCCGGACAGGTTTCCGGTTTACCAAAGCGGGCGCGGCGGCCAATACACCTATCATGGTCCAGGGCAAAGGGTGGCCTATGCGATGCTGGATTTGCGGGCACGAGGCCGCGATGTGCGCCGCTTTGTGCGGGCGTTGGAGGAATGGATTATCCTTGCGCTGGCAAGGCTGGGCGTGGCGGGCAAAGTGAGTGATGAGCGAATCGGTGTGTGGGTTGAGCGCGCGGCCTTGGGCGAGCCGGTGCAAAGTGGTGCCGTATATGAAGACAAAATTGCCGCTATTGGCATTCGTCTGCGCCGGTGGGTGAGCTTTCATGGTATATCGCTCAATGTCTGCCCCGATCTTTCGCATTTTGACGGCATTGTGCCCTGTGGTATTACCGAGCACGGGGTGACTAGCCTAGAAAAACTTGGTGTGCCGTGCACAATGGGGGAGGTGGACAGTGCCTTACGAGCGGCCTTCGCCGAGATTTTTGAATTATGAGGCTAAAGCACAACTAACTTCCTCATAGCGCTGAGGGCGTCATTAGGTTTTTGATTTTAATAAACGGAGTAATAGGATGGAAGATACGCAAGTTAAAGCACTGGTACGTTTTGAAGCGGAGAAAAAGTCGATCGCGGCGGCGTTTATTTTGGCCATATATCTAGGGATGTTTGGCGGCCATGATTATTATCTCGGCGATGTTGGCAAGGGCATCATCAAGCTTATTCTCACCCTGACCGTCATTGGCATAATTGTCAGTTTCATCTGGGTGATTGTTGACCTGTTTGGCATGCCCGCGCGGGTGCGGCAGAAAAACCGCACATTGGCGCATGCGATTTTTGAATAAATAAGCGGAGCTTTTGACTTCGTTTATTCGAAAGTTACCGTTTGCCTGCAGGGGCTGAACAATCGCTTTCAGGGATTGCGCCGCGAGGTCCGGCTACAGGTGAAGGATGAGTGGACAGTGATCTGAAACTTCCGGCTCTTGGATCACATCAAAACCTTGAACGGCATCTGCCCGATTGATAAGCATGTAATCGGCAAACTTTCCTGGCTTTGTGTAATGTGAATTTCGGGTGCTAGAGAAACCGCGGCTTGTTACCAACTCAGTCATTCCGGCATTCTCCAAAATGTCGAGGGTTTCGCTGCCCGGTTCGACATTGAAATCACCACAGATCACTGAAAGGTCACCCGGCTCGGAAACCTGTCGCGAAAAATCAAGAAGTCGATGGGCCTGCGCGGCCCGTTCTGGTGTGTCCATCTTGCCCTTAAGGTCCCGCAGGCCGTGCGTATGCGTGATGTTAACAGCGCGGTCGCCTTGGTAGTCATAGAGGCGAACCCCATGCGCACTGCGCGAACGTGGATGATCACCATAGCCGACAGAGGAATAGCTTTTATGCACGAAGCCTTGAACTTGGCCAATGATCGGAAACGATTTGTGAACGAAGGTTGCGAGCCCCCATTGCGAGGGAATCGACACGTCATTGTCCCATAGAACACCCTGCGCCGCTGGGCAGAATGTCGCAACGTGATCCGGCAAGGCTATGCAGATATCGCGGAAGAAATTGGCTCTTTGCGGGAGGACGTGATCGCCGTCACGATAGGTCAGCCAGTCTTTTTCAGTTTCAGGGCTGTGGATCACTTCTTGAAGGCAAAGAACATCTGGTGTCGTTGATGACACATAGGGTAGAAGGTCGCCGTGGAGTTTACCGCCCCAACCATTCAAACACATGATCTGCACAGATGCCCTCCTTATGTATTGAGGCCTTCAAAGCAGACATTCGCAGCATTCTGACTTAATCGCAATGTGGGTTCGAACCAGATATTAACCGCACCAGCATATCGGCAAAAACCATACATTTGCCTGCAATCTGCATCGACCCGCGCAAGGCTCTCAAGAGTGTGTCTGCCCGCTTGAACAGGCAGGACACTCTCGCTTTTGCTTTTACCCTTAAGAGCTTAAGCCCTAGACTCCAAGTGGCCTAGCTTGTTGGGCCACCGAACTGGTTTTCTTCCGGGTCGCTTTTTAGCACTTTATTGCCCAAAAACACGACCACAAAACTAGTCACAGCTCCGGCAATGGCGCTCGGTATTATCGTTGGTTTTGTGAATTCAGCGCTTGCTTTCATGGCACCCATCACATCGGCACCGGCATTGAGGACGGCCTCTTGCATGGCTGCTTGATCAACCAGCATTGAGAGCATAAGCCGACCAACAACTATATTTACGCCAATCAACACCAGTAGGACCACTAAAACCATCCAGCCGGATTTTCCCGCATCGTGCAGGCGCTTAACCCAGAGGCAAATCCATGGCCACAATATGACGAGGCTGAGAATGGAGACGATCATTCCCAGTGAGAACGACAAAAATGGCACCATATTGATGGCAAACCCGATGGCGATCAGGATTATTGCCGCGCTTTGAAATGCCGCTGGCCCAATGCGGCCTTTAGTACTGAAAAATAGATTTCCCATAGACTTTTCCTTTATAAATTTATTGTCCCGTTGAATCAGGGCGTTTCTCAGGATTACGGTTTTATCAGCATTTTCGCAAGGTAAAGCTTGCTTGCCTTACAAGTTTTTTAGAATAGCCCCTCAATTTGTCCCGCATCGTTCAGCTTGATGCTGTTGGCGGCAGGCACGCGCGGCAGGCCCGGCATGGTCATTACCGCGCCGCACACCACGACGATAAACCCGGCCCCGGCGCTAAGGCGTACTTCGCGCACCGGCAAGGTATAGCCATTGGGCGCGCCGACCAAAGTTGGGTCAGTTGAGAATGAGTATTGGGTTTTGGCAATGCACACTGGCAAATGGCCATAGCCTGCATCTTCCCAGGCTTTAAGTTGGGCCTGCACTTTGGCGTCCATCTCCACACCTTCGGCGCGGTATATGCTTCTGGCCACGGTTTCGATTTTTTCCAATAAGCTGGCTTTGTCATCGTAAAGAGGTTTGAAGTCGGCTTGGCCATTGTCGGCCAGCGCCGCGACCTTTTGCGCCAAATCGGTTGCGCCGCCGCCGCCATCGGCCCAGTGATTGGCCATCGACACTTCAACACCAAGCGATTGGCAATAGTTTTCAACCGCTTCGACTTCCGCATCGCTGTCAGCACTGAAGCGATTAATGGCGACCATGGCTGGCACACCATATTGAGAGATGTTTTCAAGATGACGGCCAAGATTGGCGCAGCCGCTCTCGACGGCGGCAACATTTTGCGTGGCCAAATCGGTCTTGGCGACACCGCCATGCATTTTCAATGCGCGAATGGTGGCCACCACGACGATGGCATTGGGGCGCAGGCCGGCTTTGCGGCATTTTATGTCGAGGAATTTTTCGGCGCCCAAATCAGCACCAAACCCGGCTTCGGTTACGACATAATCAGCCAGTTTAAGTGCTGATTTGGTGGCGATGACCGAATTACAACCATGGGCGATATTGGCAAATGGACCACCGTGAATAAAAGCCGGGTTGTTTTCCAGCGTTTGCACCAGATTTGGCTCCAGCGCGTCTTTAAGCAACACCGTCATTGGCCCTTCGGCTTTAAGCGCCTTGGCCTTTACCAATTTGCGGTCCTTGGTTTCGCCAATGACCATTTCGCCCAGGCGCGTCTGTAAATCCTGCAAATCGGTGGCCAGGCAAAACGATGCCATAACCTCGGATGCGACGGTGATGTCAAAGCCGCCTTGGCGTGGATAACCGTTTACCGGGCTGCCGATCGAGGTAACAATATCGCGCAAAGAGCGGTCATTCATATCCAGCCCACGCCGCCAGCTAATCCGCCGCACGTCGATATTTTGCTCATTATCCCAATACACATGGTTGTCGATAAGGGCTGCCAGCAAATTGTTTGCGGCACCAATGGCATGAAAATCGCCGGTGAAATGCAGATTAATGTCTTCCATCGGTACCACTTGCGCATAGCCGCCGCCTGCCGCGCCGCCTTTCATGCCAAAGCACGGCCCCAGTGAGGGTTCGCGCAGGCACACCATGGCGCGCTTGCCAATTTTGTTAAGGCCGTCGGTCAGGCCAATGGAGGTGGTGGTTTTGCCTTCGCCAGCGGGTGTCGGCGTTATCGCAGTGACGAGTATTAGCTTGGCGTCCTTGCGCTCCGGCTGATCATTCAGCCATTGCAGCGAGACTTTGGCTTTGTCATGACCATAGGCTTTGAGGGCCGAGGCGGGGATGTCAATTTTAGTGGCGATATCACTAATGGGGCGCAGACTGGCCGCCCGCGCGATCTCAATATCCGACATGCAATACTCCTGATAGCGTTTCCGTTTTTTTAAGTTTTATTTTGCTTACATCTAGCATGAGATTTAAAAAATGCACGCCTTTTCAATTAATTTAATGTGGCCCCCACCTCTGCCATTTTTCCATGTCTTTTGGGTCGGCTGGAAAGCGCTAAAATGGGCAATACCGGAGGTGCAGTTGGGCAATGACGGTAAATCCGGTTAATAAGTGCAGGCGCGTAGGGGAATCACGGTTGACCGTAAGGGCGTGTCCGCTATCAGTTTGTGCAATTACCATTGGCAGATTTTGATCGCATAAGAGGAAGATATGACCGCCACCCAGAAAGATATGGCAAATGCCATTCGCGCTTTATCTATGGATGCGGTGCAAGCAGCGAATTCCGGTCATCCGGGCATGCCCATGGGGATGGCGGACGTGGCCAGCGTTCTGTTTAGCAAATTTCTCAAATTTGACCCCAAAGCGCCAGATTGGGCGGACCGCGACCGGTTTGTGCTGTCCGCGGGCCATGGTTCAATGTTGCTGTATTCCTTGCTTTATCTCACCGGGTATAAGGGCTGGACGCTGGACGATCTCAAGGCGTTTCGCCAACTTGGTGCCAAAACCGCCGGCCATCCCGAATACGGCCATGCGCCGGGAATTGAATCGACCACTGGCCCGTTGGGGCAAGGGCTGGCCATGGCCGTGGGCATGGCCTTCGCCGAACGCATGTTGGAAGCGCGCTATGGCGCTGAGTTGGTCGATCACACCACCTATGTCATTGCTGGCGACGGTTGTTTGATGGAAGGCGTAAGCCATGAGGCGGCAGGTCTGGCGGCGCGGCAAAACCTGCGCAAATTAATTGTCCTTTGGGACGATAATGACATCACCATTGATGGCGCTACCGAGATTGCCACCTGCGAAGACACCTGTGCGCGCTTTGAGGCCTATGGCTGGTCAGTCCGCCGTGTCGATGGTCATGACCCAGCCGCTATTGAAGCCGCCATTGCCGCCGAGAATAAGACCGACAAGCCGTCTTTGATTGCCTGCAAAACCATTATTGGCTTTGGTTCGCCCAATAAACAGGGCACGTCCGGCGTACACGGCGCCCCGCTTGGGGATGCCGAAATAGCACTGGCGCGCGAGGCTTTGGGCTGGCCGCATGCGCCGTTTGAAATTCCGGGCGATGTTTTTGAAGCGTGGCGCGCCATTGGTGGAAATGGCGATGCGGCGCATAAGAGCTGGCAATCCCGCTTGGCGCAATCGGGCAAGGCGCAGCAATTCACCAGCGAAATAGCTGGCGATTTACCCGGCGATTTTGACGCTTTGGTGGATGGCATTAAAACCAGCTTTGTTGAGCAGCCAAAGAAAATCGCCACCCGTATCACCTCCAAAATGACCCTCGATCATCTGGTCGCGGCCATGCCCACCATGGTTGGCGGATCGGCGGATTTGACCGGCTCGAACGGTACGTTGGCCAATGATATGGCTTTGGTGACCCCCGATAATGCCAATGGCAATTACATCGAATATGGCGTGCGCGAATTTGGCATGGCCGCAGCGATGAATGGTTTTGCCTTGCACGGCGGTTTTATTCCTTATGGCGGCACGTTTTTGGTGTTTGCCGACTATATGCGCCCGGCCATCCGCCTCTCTGCCTTGATGCAGACGCGGGTGATTTATGTGATGACCCACGATTCTATCGGCCTTGGCGAGGATGGACCCACCCATCAACCGGTGGAGACATTGGCCAGCTTGCGGGCCATGCCCAATTGTCTGGTGTTCCGCCCGGCCGATGGCGTTGAAACTGCCGAATGTTGGGCATTGGCGCTAATGGCCAAATCGGCACCGTCGATTATGAGTCTTACTCGTCAGGGGCTGGCGCCTGTACGCACGGCGCACACCAGCGAAAACCTCTGCGGCAAAGGCGCTTATGTGTTGCGCCAAACCGACGGGCCGCGCGATGTCACGTTGATTGCCACCGGTTCCGAAGTTGAAATCGCGATAGCGGCGGCGGATGCCTTGGCCAAAGACGGGGTTCAGGCGGCGGTGGTTTCTGCGCCGTGCTTTGAATTGTTTGCCGACCAGAGTGCCAGTTATCAAGCATCGGTTTTGGGCGAAGCGCCGCGCATTGGTATCGAAGCCGGGGTGCGTCAGGGTTGGGGGCTGCTGCTTGGCGATAACAGTGACTTTGTTGGCATGGACGGCTTTGGCGCCTCCGCACCAGCACCAGAACTTTATGCGCATTTCGGCATTACCGCCGAGGCCATGGTCGCCGCTGCGAAAAAGCTGCTTGGTGGCCAATAAGGATTAGGGAACAGGATCGACCAAATGAGCAAAGACATCATCATCGCACCATCCATTTTGTCGGCGGACTTTGCCCGCCTTGGCGAAGAAGTGGCGGCGGTCGATGCCGCCGGGGCCGATTGGATCCATGTGGATGTGATGGACGGCCATTTTGTCCCCAATATAACCATTGGCCCGGATGTAGTGGCGGCGCTGCGCCCTCATTCGCAAAAGATATTTGACGTGCATTTGATGATCGACCCGTTTGAGCCGTATCTGGAAGCTTTTGCCAAAGCCGGTGCTGACTATATTACCATTCACGCCGAGGCCGGGAAGCATTTGGATCGCGGCCTGCAGGTCATTAAAGGGCTTGGCAAAAAGTGCGGCGTATCGCTCAACCCGGCAACGCCGGTTAATGTTATTGAAAATGTTCTCGACCAACTCGACCTGATCTTGGTGATGAGCGTTAATCCCGGCTTTGGCGGACAGAGCTTTATCCCGCAATCGGTGGAGAAAGTCCGCAAATTGAAGGAAATGATCGGCGATCGGGATATCGTCATAGAAGTTGATGGCGGTATTAAGCCGCAAACTGCCCCGGCCGTAATCGCCGCCGGCGCGACCGCATTGGTTGCCGGTTCCGCCGTGTTCGCAGGCGGCACACCGGCGCATTATGCGGCGAATATTGCGGCGATCCGCGATAGTGTGTGACCATGGCCAAGCCAAATAAAACTCAGGAAAATGATGGTGATGTGGCGGTGTTTTTGGATGCTGTTAAGCCGGATCAAAAGCGCGAAGATTGTAAAGTTATTGCCAAAATGATGGCCGAATTAAGCGGTGAGCGTGCTAAAATGTGGGGTGCGGCCATTATCGGCTATGGCACTTATCATTATAAATATGCCAGTGGCCGGGAAGGGGAGTTTATGCGCATTGGCTTTGCCCCGCGCGCGCAAAACATAGTCCTCTACATCATGCCCGGCTTTAGCATTTCTCAGGATTTGATGGCCAAGCTTGGCAAACACAAAACCGGAAAGTCATGCTTGTATATCAACAAGCTGGCGGATCTGGATATGGACGTATTGCGTGCGTTGATGATTGCGTCACTGCAAGCCATGGAAGAAAAATACCCGAATTCTTAGCGCCGATTTTCTGCTTCATAAAACACGATCAGCGTCGCGCGGTTTCCCCTCCCGTGGGGAGGGGATTAAGGGGAGGGGCTTGTGAGTTTTAATGAACGTGCCGGTGTTTTTATCTGACGCTTGGTTACCCCCTCATCCTAACCTTCTCCCCAAGGGAGAAGGGACTGGGTTCGTGCGGCCTCGTAAAGTGCGATCAGGGTAGCGCGTTTCTCCCTCCCCAAAGCAAAAATGGGGAGAAGGGACTAGGTCCGTGCGGCCTCGTAAAGCGCGATGGCCGCCGCATTCGAGACGTTCAGGCTTTCCATGGCGGCGTCAATGGGGATGTGGGCCAGTATGTCGCAATGTTTGGCCACATTGGGGCGCAGGCCGTCGCCTTCTGAGCCGAGCACCAGGCAGGTTTTGTCGGCGTCCAATACCTTGGCGATGGATAATTTGGTGCCGCCAGCAAGGCCGACACTTTGCCAATGGGATTTGCCAAGGTCTTCCAAAGTGCGGGCCAGATTGACCACGGCAAATATTGGTACGGTTTCCAGTGCGCCAACCGCCGCTTTCGCCAACACGCCACTAAGGGGCGGTATTTTGCGGTCCTGCATGATCAGGCCATCAGCACCAAATGCCGCCGCCGAGCGCAATATCGCGCCGACATTGCGCGGGTCGGTGACGCTATCGAGCATTAGCAGCAAGCCCTTTGGTTTATCCATTATGTCTTCAAGAGACGGTGCAGGCAAAGCGCGGGTTTGCAGTGCCAGCCCCTGATGGACCGCGCCTTCGGGCAGCAGGCCGGTAATTTCTTGCGGGTTGGCGGGGATCACCTCAATGTCTTGTGGCAGCCCGGCGGCGGCATTTTTGCTGGCATAAAGTTTCAGGCACACGCGGGCGGGATTGCGAAGGGCCGCCAATACCGCATGCGTGCCCCAAATCCACAGCGAATCTTTGGCGGATGCTGAAGTATCAGTGCGCGAATGCGCGTGGGGGCGTGGGCCCGGGCGAGAACTGGGGCGAGAACCGGGACGGGGTTTGGTGTGTTTCACGGAGGGACCTAATCGACTGGCTTATGGGGGCAGGAATCGCCTTACCCATAGAGAGTCGCCGCCCTGCTTACAATGAAGCACCTAAAAAAACCTGCCTATTGTGCATCCATTTTGACGTTGACGCGCATCTGGTTAGGAAGGCAGATACTTTCACGAGGAGACGGACGATGAGAAATATGAAAACAATAGGGGTGCTGGTGGCGAGCCTGATCCTGCCCGCCGCAGCGCTGAATGCGGCTGAGACTTTTGACTCGAAAACCCTGCATCTTAAAAACGTGACCGGCACGGTGCATGTGCGCACTGCTGACGTGGCGAGAATATCCGTCGACATTGATGACGGTACAGGCATTGTCGATGCCCCGACATTATCAATGCGTCAGGGTGTTGTTGAAATATCCGGTCAAAAAATGCGCCGACGGAATTGCCGGGAACGCGGTGATAAAATCTATTTGGGTAAATCGCGGTTTTTGGGCGCGTTTGGCCTTGGCAGAAAATACCCGCTCGAAGATTTCCCATCGATTACCGTAACCGCGCCGATTGGTACATTTTTGGAAATTAGCGGCGGCCAGGTATTTGGCGAATCCGGAGATCTGGGTGAAGCCGACATACAGCTAAATGGTTGCGGCAAATTCTCCATTGGTGACGTGGCGGGTAATTTGGACGTGCAGGTCAACGGGCCCGGTGACTTTGTCTCTGGCGATGTTGGCGGTGCACTTGACGCGCTGGTCAATGGTGTTGGTGATCTGGTCGTTGGCGACGTGAAGGGCGAAGTCGAAGCCGAGGTCAATGGCGTTGGCGATATGACGATTGCATCGGTCAATGGGCGCGTTTACGCCCATGTAAATGGTGTTGGTGATATCGATATCGAAGCTGGCACCGCTACGCCTTTCATTGCCAGGGTGAATGGCGTCGGCGATGTGTCCTTTGAGGGCCATGCGATCGGCGTGGACGCCCAAGTGCACGGCGTCGGCGGCATTTCTATTGGCTCTTATGAAGGAAGTTTTAATACCAGTCGTCGTGGTGTGCATGTTCAGAATAATAACCGTGCGGGTGGCGGCCGCTGATAAGAAGCGCCGTGCCGTCGTGACGAGACCCTGATGGAGCGGCGTATCCATGGTTGCATGGGCGATATTGCGCGAGTTGTTCAGCTTACTTTTTTTTCATGCGACATCCACAGGCGCGTCACTCGCGCTTTGCCATACAGAGCGTGCTTTAACGAGGAGAAGGGCTATGAAGATCAGGAAATTAATGGGTACGGCGATGGTTGCTGTATTGCTATTGCCAGCAAGCATGAGTGTTGCGGCCGAGACATATAGTTCCAAGAGTTTGCATTTGAAAAATGTGACCGGAACGGTGAATGTTCGCACGACTAATGGTTCGAAAATTGAAGTCGATATCAATAATGGCGCTGGCGTTATTGCCGCGCCGACGGTGGCGGTGAAAAATGGCGTTGTGGTGATTACCGGGGAAAAATTTCGCAACTCAAATTGTGAACATCGCGGTATGAATGGCAGGAATGCTGAATACGGCCGCGATGTGGAAAAGCGAAATAAGTTTGTCTTTTTGGGCGTCAGGAATACCAAGAATGACCGGTTGACCAAAAAAGACCTCCGGCCATTGGCAGATTATCCCAGCCTGAGCATTTCAGTGCCCAAGGGCACTGCTGTGGAAATTGGCGGCGGCTATGTGTTTGGTGAAGTCGGTGATGTTGGCGAAGCGGATATTCAGGTCAATGGCTGCGGCGGATTTGCCGTGGGCGATGTGGCCGGCGATTTGCATGCTCAAGTAAATGGCTCCGGCGATTTTTTTGGCAGCAATGTCGGCGGTGAATTGAACGGCCAAGTAAATGGTTCTGGCGATATGCTTATTGAGAAAGTCGCCGGGTTTGCCCGCACCCAGGTTAATGGCTCTGGTGATCTTGCGGTTGGTAAAGTGAGCGATGGTCTCAACGCCCAGGTCAATGGATCGGGTGATGTTATGATCGAATCGGTCAGCGGCAGTGTGGTCTCGCAGGTCAACGGCTCTGGCGATATTGGCATTGAAGGCGGAGAAGCCTCCTCCTTGCACGCACAAATTGTTGGCTCTGGCGATATTACTTTTAATGGGCATGCGAATGGCGTAACCGGTCAAGTGATCGGATCTGGTGATGTCATGGTCGCCTCTTATGATGGCGAAATGCGTATTACTAAGCCGGGAAAGCGTGGCCATCATGGGAAGAATAGCTGGCGGCAACACAAAGAAGATCGGCATTCCGACGATGATTAAGGGGCGCTGACTCAAAGTCCAGACTCTAGATTGCACCCGGGCAGGGCTTCGGTTTTGCCCGGGTGTCTAAATTTATGAAATTTTTTAGTTTTGGCGTTGCCTCTCCTGTGGACAGTGTTTATACACCGCTGTTCAGGATTCTGATTAAGTCTTCGTTGTTTCTGTCCGTTTTTTTGGACAGGCGGCGGAGGCTGTTTTTTTGATGGGAGAATGAAACACATCTTTGCCCCGAGGTAAAAGTGTTGTGAAGCGGTCCTCTATTGTATTTTTGGAGGGGTGGTCGAGTGGTTAAAGGCACCAGACTGTAAATCTGGCCGCGTGAGCGTACGCTGGTTCGAATCCAGCCCCCTCCACCACTTCACATCAGGCGTAGGCAATGGCGCAAGCTCGGCGGGTATAGCTCAATGGTAGAGTCACAGCCTTCCAAGCTGAAGATGCGGGTTCGATCCCCGCTACCCGCTCCAGCCTTGTCGTCGTTTCGGCGTCATTTCGACCTCGTTTTCGGTAGAGTCTCTTAAATATGGTTCATGTTGCATCCATTGGGGCGTTAGCGCGCATCTGGAATAGAGTGCAACTGCAATCCTCAGGAGAAGTGTTATGAAGACTATGAAAACAATTGGCGCGATCATTATTGCAGGCTTGGTCCTGCCCGCCGCCTCAGCGTTCGCCGCTGAGACGTATGATTCGCGCGTCTTACATTTGAAAAACGTAACCGGTACCGTGCATATCCGCACCGCTGATGTTTCAAAAATTAGCGTTGATGTCGATAATGGTGCCGGTGTTATCGACGACCTTGTGGTGTCGATGGATCACGGCGTTGTTGTCGTGTCGGGGCGAAAATATCGCCGCATGAATTGCAATCGTCGCAATGATAAAGTTACGCTTAGCGTCGCCCGTTTTGGCATTGGTAAAAAGCACCCGCTGACAGATTTCCCGACGGTTACCGTAACCATGCCCAAAGATGCCAGTCTGGATGTTAGCGGTGGCCGGGTATTTGGCGAAGCTGGCGATCTTGGCGAAGCTGATATTCAAGTCAATGGATGTGGTAATTTCAGCATTGGCAATGTCAGTGGCGATTTAGAGGCGCGGGTTAACGGCTCTGGGGATTTTACCTCGGGCGATGTTGGCGGCGCGCTTGAGGCGCAGATTAATGGCTCTGGTGATTTGGGCGTTGGCAATGTGGCGCATAGCGCCGAGGTCCAGATTAATGGCTCTGGTGATTTGCAGGTCGGTGCGGTTGCTGCCGGTGTGGAAGCGCAAATCAATGGTTCCGGTGATATCGATGTGGTCTCTGTCCACGGTGAAGTGGACGCCGATATTAACGGCTCTGGCGACATTCAAATTCATGCCGGAACTGCGACGCCTTTTTCGGCGCGCATCACCGGTTCTGGTGATGTGGCTTTCCAAGGGCACGCAAATGGAGTACATGCGCGCGTAATTGGTTCGGGCGATATTACTTTGGCGTCGTATGACGGCGAGTTTAACGCCAGTAAACGTGGTGTGCACGTGGAGCACAGATAAACAGATTGGCGCCCGGGAAATTTCCGGGCGCCCATAACTATGGGAAGCTGAGATGGCAAAACAGAAGTTTGAGCGCAATAAGCCGCACGTAAACATTGGCACGATTGGTCATGTTGACCACGGCAAGACGACGTTGACGGCGGCGATTACGATGACGTTGGCGAAGGCTGGCGGTGCGGAAGCGATGGCGT
>JAJFFO010000006.1 GCA_021776615.1 Robiginitomaculum sp.
CCAATTAAAGCGGTACGTGAGCTGGGTTTAGAACGTCGTGAGACAGTTCGGTCCCTATCTGCCGTGGGTGTTGGAAATTTGAGAGGATCTGTCCCTAGTACGAGAGGACCGGGATGGACATACCTCTGGTGGACCTGTTGTGGCGCCAGCCGCATTGCAGGGTAGCTATGTATGGAATGGATAACCGCTGAAAGCATCTAAGCGGGAAACCAACCTCGAGACTAGATTTCCCTATTAGAGCCGTGGAAGACCACCACGTTGATAGGCTGCGTGTGGAAGCATGGTAACATGTGGAGCTTAGCAGTACTAATTGCTCGATTGGCTTGATCTTACAATGTTTGTGAGCGGCGAACGTATCGTCCGCACATCATTTCAAGCACCCGAACATCATCAAAATACTAACCTTCCTCGCGGGATAGGTTGGTAGTCGGTAAAACCGACAACGACGGATATTATAACTTCCCCTCATCCTGAGCTTGTCGAAGGATGAAGCGGAAATAAAAAATGTGTTCACTCATTCAATTCAACCTTGCCGACCTGGTAGCTATGGCAGGGGGTCCCCACCCGATCCCATCTCGAACTCGGAAGTTAAGCCCCTTTGCGCCGATGGTACTTTGTCTTAAGGCACGGGAGAGTAGGTCGCCGCCAGGTCTGCACGGTTGAATTGAATGAGAAAACCTCCTTTACATTATCTTTAAAACGCCCCGTGGCTTCCGCCGCGGGGCGTTTTTTATGTCTGAGGTATAGTTAGCCTTAGTTTTAGGGTCCTCGGACGTGATCCGGGGCCCATGTTAAAGCGGCTCAAAGGGCAATAGCGTCTCGCACTTAGCCGAGCATACGCTCTGGTGCTGGCAAATCCGGGTCCAGCACGGTGCAATCCATTTTACTGCCGGCAAAAACATTAATCTGGGGTTTGACCTGCTCTTGCTCATTAATACTGCCAGCCCGCAGAGAGATCATTTCAGGGCGGAATACACTGGTGCCAAACACTTGCGAGCCGCATTTGGGGCAAAAATGTTTGCTCAGCGTATTGCCGCTATCTACGCTGTGTGAATAGCTCTAGACCGCGCCTGAAACCTCCACATCTGATTTTTACATAAACAGCAAGATTGCAAAGGCGGAGCCCGTCGATTGTCGGCAATCTGTGCAATGGCAATTGGCTTGAAATGCAATTTCTCCATCGGCGCCAAAGGTAAAGTCACCGCAAAGGCATTGTCCGGTCAGTTTAGGCATGGGTTTTCTCCGATAATTATACTCCACCATAAATGGGATGGGTGATTGGCGTCAAATGTCATTTTTCTTTTGGTGGATGTAATTATTTCGAACTGGCAGGAGGCCTAATCTGAAACGACGTATGATACCTGCACAGTGTCATCCCGGGCTAGTTCCGCGATCACCCCTTTGGTGAATAACATACGGCCTGTAGTTTATTGCCATCAGGGTCGCGCACATACGCACCATAATAATTGGGGTGATAGTGCGGGCGCAAACCCGGTTTGCCTTCGCAAGTGCCGCCATTTTTCAGCGCCGCCGCATGGAATGTGTCAACCATAGCCCTGGTTTTTGCAAGAAATGCCACATGTTGGCCATTTCCATGACTAGCAGGCTTGCCATCATAGGCTGGGCCAATAAATATTTTCGGCCCCATAAGATCGCCATAAGCAATACCTTCGTCAGATTGATCGAACACAGGAAGGCCAAGCACTGCTGCAATGGCTGCCCAAAATGGTTGCGCTCGCGCCCAATCATTGGTCCCCAAAGTGATGTGACTAAACATGTGGTGTAACTCCTGTGGGATGATGACAGATGACCCTATTAAAGAGCAAATCTCATTCTCACTCCAGTTAATTCATCCATTGCGCAGCCCATCTCCCGTTTCCTTTGACTATGGACCACGGGCTAAACTTGTACCCGCGCAGGCTGGTATCCGGGGTGACACGACTTTTATATATCGGACCTGAAACTGCAACAGCCGTCACCCCGGCGAAGGCCGGGGCCCATCTTTATGCCATGCTATGGATGCCGGCCTACGCCGGTATGACGCGTATATAGCCCCCGTCCTCCCTCGACCACTATACGTCATCCTCCGACTTGACCGGAGGATCCATCAGGGCGACCAGATATTGTTGCACGACACTATAGACCCTCCGGTCAAGCGGAAGGGGGCGACAAAGAAAACGGGGAACGCCCCCTTTGCCGACGCTTAATTTCCGGCGGCACCAGAATTGGGGCTGCGCGTATCGGCGGCGCCATAAAAATAGCCATCTTTAAACATGATGGCATTGGCGCGGCCGAGCACTGAGCGCTTACTATTGCCGTCCTCATCCTTGCGCAGTTTAAATCCGCGTTGTTCCAACAGTGCCAAGGTGTCGCCAGATATTCCCGGCTCGACCACCACCACATCGGGCAACCATTGGTGGTGCATACGCGGGGCGGACACAGCCTCCATGGCGTTCATGTCAAAATCGACCACATTCAAAATGTTCTGCAACACCACCGTAATAATGGTGCTTCCACCGGGGCTGCCGGTGACAAAATATGGCTTGTCGTGCTTTTTCATTATCAGAGGCGTCATTGATGATAGGGGGCGTTTGCCGGGGGCAATTTCATTGGCCTCGCCGCCAATAAGGCCATAGCCATTTGGCGACCCAGGCTTGGCGGAAAAATCGTCCATCTCATTATTGAGCAAAAAGCCAGCCCCATCGATGGTATAGCCGCCGCCAAAGCTGAAATTCAGGGTTGTTGTGACGCTTACCGCATTGCCCCATTTATCCATCACCGAATAATGGGTGGTCTGATCGCTTTCATATGGCAATTCGGTGGCGGGCAGAATATCTGCTGAATCGCTGGCGTGTTCCAAATCGATGTCATCGCGCAAAGCGGCGGCATATTCTATGTCGGTCAGCCCGGCCACCGGCACGTCGAAAAAATCAGGGTCGCCCAGATATTTAGAGCGGTCCGCATAGGCGCGGCGCATGGCCTCGGCCAACACATGGATATAGTCGGCGGTGTTATGGCCCTTGGCGCGCAAATCATAGCCTTCGAGAATGTTCAACATTTGCACCACATGAACCCCGCCAGAGGAGGGCGGCGGCATGGAGAATATTTCGTGGTCGCGATAAATCCCGCGCACCGCTTGGCGTTCAACGGATTTATAATTGCGCAAATCCTCATGGGTGATCAGGCCACCACCGCGTTGCATTTCGGCCACCAAAAGGTCAGCGGTTTCTCCGGCATAAAACCCCGCCGCGCCATCTTTCGATATACGCCGCAGGGTGCGTGCCAAATCTTTTTGGCGAAGAGTTTCGCCCTGCTCATAGGGCGTGCCGTCTGGCTTGAAGAAATAACCTAACGTCGATGGGTCAATGCTGAGGGATTTGCGCGAGCTTTTAAAAGATTGCGCCATACCATAGGAAATCGTCACGCCCTGTTCTGCCAATTTTATTGCCGGGGCGATGACCTGTTGGCGACGCATGGTGCCATGGGCTTTTAGCGCCTCCAACAGACCCATAACCGACCCCGGCACGCCAGCAGAAAGGCGCGAGTATTGCGCCAGAGCATTATCCACATTGCCATCCGCGCCCAAAAACATATCGCGGTTTGCGCCAGAGGGGGCCATTTCGCGAAAATCAATGGCGATGACGTCCTCGCTATCGGCCAAGGCCACCAGCATAAAGCCGCCGCCGCCTAGATTGCCGGCCTGCGGGTGAGTGACCGCCAAGGCAAACCCGGTAGCCACAGCGGCGTCGACCGCATTGCCGCCCGCAGCCAAAATATCGCGCCCGACTTTGGCGGCGATGGCGTCTTGCGCCGCCACCATGCCGTCTTGTGCCACGACCGGATGCACCAAAGCGCTTTCATAACCGGCGAAGGCGTGGGAACCGGTGGCATCTGCCACGCTTTGATCGGCCGATTGGGCTAAAGCCAGCGGCGCAAAGCCAAGGGCGAAAATGCACACGCTAAGGGCGGTCATGCGGGCGCGTGTAATTATATAATGGCTCATGGGATATGCCTTTTGTTAAAACTCCAAAGGAGTGTATCCGGCACCGCTCGGGCCGTCACCCTGCTCCAAACCGTCACCCAAAAACTCATTCGGTACGTGATAGCCCGGCGACGGGTTGATGATGTCTCACCTCCTCCCCGATTTCGATTTGATTATGGATAAATTATGGAACCTTTTAGGTTCCTATGGCTGTTTGCGTAAATGTCGTCGTCAGCGCGGCATTGCAGCGCAGGTGCGAGGTGGTTTTTTGAATATTTTGGAAAAACCGGCCAATTTCCCCCAATGGGGGACCATTATGGTTAATTTCTCGCTTGCCTTGCACGCCAAATTGGTAAAGGCTCCCCTTTGACGCTTTTACAAAAACAATATTTCGCGTCATCGGGGTAGAGAAACTGGGGAGGTTTTATATGTCTACTGCTAAAATCGTTTGGATTGTTGGTGTACTTGCAGCGATCGTTTTTGCCTTCGTGTCTTTTGAGATGGCAGGATTAGTAATTGCCATTCTTGGTCTTGCTGGCGGCTTCTTTGTTGACAAAGATCACCGGCTCGGCCTGTTGGCTGCCGCTATCTTTTTGGCCGGCGGCGCAGGTGCGCTGAACGCCATTCCAACGGCGGGACCGATACTTACTGATATTCTTACAAGCTATAGCGGTCTGTTGGCTGCGGCTTCGGTGATGGCCATTGCCCGCACCACCTTTGATCGCCTGAAACCTTAAAGGCGCAAGCGCCTTCTGGCGCACATGTGTAATCACTGAAACGCGGGTGCCTTTGGGTGCCCGCGTTTTTGTATCGCGCTTTACGCCCGCCTATAAACCGCCAAGGCAGACGTTTTTAATTTCGACAAATTCGTCAATGCCGTATTTCGAGCCTTCGCGGCCAATGCCGGATTGCTTGACCCCGCCAAACGGCGCGACCTCATTGGTGAACAGGCCGGTATTGACCGCCACCATGCCGGTTTCCAGCCCTTCGGTAACCCGCCATACCCGACCAATATCGCGAGCATAGAAATATGCCGCCAGACCAAAGGGCGTGTCATTGGCCATAGCGATGGCTTCTTCTTCTGTGTCGAATTTGCGTAGCGCTGAAACCGGGCCGAAAATCTCGGTATTGGCAATCGCCATATCCGGGGTGATGTCGGTCAACACGGTGGGGGTGAAAAACAAATCACCTTCCTCATGTTTAGCCCCGCCGGTCAGCACCGTCGCACCTTTGGTGCGGGCCTCGCCGACCAGTTTCTCAACCTTGTGCATGGCCGCGGTATTAATCAGCGGGCCGATCTGCACCTTGTCGACGTCGCCGCGCCCGACGCGCAATTGTGCTGAACGTTCCGCCAGCTTTTTGGCAAATTCATCATAGACCCCGGCTTGCACCAAAATGCGATTGGCGCAGACGCAGGTCTGTCCGGCATTGCGGTATTTGCTGTCGATGGCACCCTGAACCGCGGCATCGAGATCGGCATCGTCAAACACCAAAAACGGCGCATTGCCGCCAAGCTCCAACGCCACTTTGGTGATGTTTTGCGCGGCCTGTCCCATAAGTATTTTGCCCACAGCGGTTGACCCGGTGAAGGAAATTTTGCGCACCCGTTGGTCACTGGTCAATGTTTGGCCGACCGGGGCCGGATTGCTGGTCGGTACGATGTTAAACACGCCACGTGGTATGCCCGCTTCTTGCGCCAGCACCGCCAACGCCAGAGCGCTAAAAGGCGTGTCTTCGGCGGGCTTGACCACCGCGGTGCAGCCCGCCGCCAAGGCCGGGGCAACTTTGCGGGTGATCATTGCCGAGGGAAAGTTCCACGGGGTTATCGCGCCGACCACGCCAATGGGCTGTTTGAGTACGACAATGCGTCGGTCGATCGCGGTGGTTGGAATAACGTCGCCATAAACCCTTTTGGCTTCCTCAGCGAACCATTCGACAAAGCTGGCACCGTATAAAACTTCGCCGCGCGCCTCGGACAATGGTTTGCCCTGTTCGGCGGTCAGCAGCGCCGCCAAGGCGTCAGCATTTTGCACGATCAGCTCAAACCAGCGCCGCAAAATACGCGACCGATCCCCGGCCGTGCGTTTCGCCCATGCCGGAAAAGCTTTGTGGGCAGCATCAATGGCCTGCGTGGTTTCACTGGCGCCGCAATCCGCAACTTCACCCAAAAAGGTGCCATCGGCGGGGTTATATACGCAGAAGCTTTTGCCGGAAGCGGCGTCCGCCCATTGGCCATCAATAAAGGACTGGCTACGCAAAAACTGCGGATCAAAGCTGGCGCTCATTATGACTTTCCTTCGCTGACCAGACGGTGCATGTCGATCAGGGATTCAGGGATTTGTTTATTGGCGCGCACTTCTTCTTCGCTCAGGCCGTCCAATTCGTGGGGGAAGACCAGCCAGGTTTCGGTTTCGTGCACATAATAGTCGGGTATGCGGTCCGTCTTGTTTTTACCGGGTTTGTAATACACCGTGCCGGTGCGCAAATCAGCCGGCATATTGCGTCGGCATTGGCGTTGCAATTCAGCAATAATGGCTTGGATTGAGCGGCCAGAATCAAACACATCATCAAGAATGAGAAGACTGTCCTCCGCATTCACATTTTCGATCAGATAATGCAGCCCATGCACACGCACATTGTCGTCTTGCTGGTCAATGCCATGATAAGACGAGGTGCGGATGGAGATGTGATCAGACGAGACGCCGCAAAAATCCAGCGCTTCCTGAACCGCAATCCCTACCGGGGTGCCCCCGCGCCATACACCAACAATATAGTCAGGGCGAAAACCGCTCAGCACAATTTTCTCGGCCAGAATATAGGAATCGCGCAACAATTCCTGCGCGTCTATGAATTGCTTTTCGATGGTCATCAATTTTCCCCAAATGCTCAAATGGTGCCTTTTAGTCGGGATAATCCAGCCACCGCCAAAAGTCACCCATATTTAACCGATCAAAGCACTGGTCAAACCACAATTTTATTGATAAACGATATGTTGGAGGGACGTCACCATGGAATCACAGACCGCTACAATCGCAACACCCGGCACGGCCGGGCCGGTAAAGGCCAATGCGAGGATTGAGAATCTCGATGTTTTGCGCGGCATTGCCATTATGGGCATTTTGCTGATCAATATTTGGGTGTTCGCTATGCCCGAAGCCGTGTTGTCGAAACCCGACGCCTTTGGACCGCTGGAGGGGGCTAATGCCGATGCCTGGCGCTTTGTTGCCGTGTTTGGCCAGCTAAAATTCATTACCCTGTTTTCCATGCTGTTTGGCGCGGGCATTGTGTTGATGGCTGGTGACGCCAGAGAAAAAAGCGCTGACGCGCGGCACAAAAGGCGGATGTTGTGGCTAATGTTGTTTGGCTTCATCCACATGTTCTTCATCTGGTTTGGCGATATTTTGCTGGTTTATGCCCTATGCGGGCTTATTGCAGCGCGCTGGCGCGGTATGAAACCGGGCAAATTGATATGGGTTGGCCTATTGCTGATATTGGTTTCAACCATATTTATGGTGGCTTTGCCCTACGGCCTTAATTTTGCACCGGCCGAAATGCTGGCGGACATTAAGCAGCAAATGGCGGATCAACAAACCGAAGGTGTTGAACGGGCCATGGCGGTTTATAATGGCGGCTATGTGGAACAGACCATTCACCGTTTCAAAACCATGCCGATTTTCTTCCTTGCTGAATTTATCTTCTTTGCGCCGCGTACCATTGGCCTGATGTTTATCGGCATGGCGTTTTTGAAAACCGGCGTGTTGCAGGGCAAAAAACCAATATGGATCTATCTGTTGATGATTGCCGCAGCTGCTGGCGCGCTCTATCTGATCAATATGCGGGCCGTGCACGATCTTGGCACTGGTTTCGCTTTTCCTGACTTTATGGCCAATTCTCAGGGCCCTAATGTTATCGGCAGCCTGTTTGTGTCTATGGGTTATATGGCGTTGGTGGTGCTAATCGGGAAAATCGGGTTTTTGCGCATTGTGCGTTATCCGTTCGCCGCGGCGGGGCGTATGGCGTTCAGCAATTATATCGCCCAGTCCCTGATCGCCACTTATCTTTTCTATGGCTGGGGCCTTGGCTGGTTTGGCGATGTGGATCAGGCCGCGCAATTGCAAATTGTCTGGAAGATTTGGGTTGGCTTGCTAATTTTCTCGGTGCTGTGGTTGCAAGTCTTCCGCTTTGGGCCGCTGGAGTGGGTATGGCGATCGCTGACCTATGGCAAAGCCACGCCCTTGCTCAAAGCGCGCAAGAAAGCCGCTTAAGCGGGACCTTAGCGGCAGTCACCCTCCTGGGCGTCGATCCAGGCTTTGATCAGGGCGACACCGCGCGCATCAATGGTCGAGCGGCCCAGCTCGGGCATCATTACCGCCGGGTCGGTTGAGTTCATCCGATACCAAAGGATGGACGCCTCGGCATTGCCGGGCACAATGTCATAGAGCTTGCCGCCGGTGCCTTGCCCGGCCGCGATCGGCGGTTTGCAATGGCCGGCATTGCCTGCCGGATAAGTGTGGGCCGGGCGATCAAGATAAAGCGCCGAGGTGTCCGCCGCGCCCGTGGGGTTGTGGCAATGCCCGCAATTAATATCGAGATAAGCCCGTGCGCGTGCATCCAACGGCGCCTCTTCATCGCGCCAATTCGCATTACGTGGTGCTTCATCGGCACCGTCAAAGCCGGTTAGAAGGTTCAAAGCCGCCAGACGCTCAAGCTGGTTTTGCAGCCCGTCTTGATAAGCATAGGGTTTGTTGAGATGGCGCGGTGCGGGGCCGATCGGGGCAATGGCTTTGGTGGTTGCATTGGTCGCGTGGCAAGCCGTGCACTGATTGGTATTGGGCACAATATAGGTGAAGGCGCGTTTCTTGCCATCGGCGTGTAATGTCACCGGCATGGTGCCGCCGGTGCGTTCCAAAACCGCCTCGGTCTGCGCCGCATTCCAGATATAGGGCAGGGCGACCCAGCCGTTTTCGCGGTGCACCAGAATGCGGGTTTCCATCAGCCGCACCTTGGCAAGGTTAAGGCCCGTGCCGCTAAAATCCGAGCTGGTATCCAACGTGTCCAGCAGCGTCCCATCTTTGGCTTTGGGATAATAAAATGTTTTTGACAGCACCGTGCCAACCGGGAAGTCGAGTGCCCCGCCTTCCCGGTATTGGGTGGTTTTGCCGGGCGGTATCCACAGGGTGCGCAATTTATGGGCGGCGTCAGTGTAAAGCGGCGTGTTGAGGTCATAGGGCACTACGTCCTGCCCCAGCGTCAACGCTTTGCCACGCACAGCCACCACGCCCCATGCACTTAAATTGGACGGGTTTTGCTCCATAAAGGCAGTGATTTTTTGCGCCTTTGGGCTACATGCTGCCGCCAGCAAAATCAGGGCGCTGCCAAGTGTTTTATGGAAAGGCTGCATTTAAAGCTCGACCGGCGGCAGGGCTGGCAAGGTGCAGGCATAGGCGCTTTGATCCATATTCGGCGCTTTATAGCCGTTGGGGCCGTCGGCATTTAGCATTTGCACTTCGCCATTATCCACGCACAAGCGTTTGTCCGCTGGCAATTGGCCGTCGGTCAGCAGTGCCGGATTGGCATAGCCGTCCCAAAGAATATCCGGCAGACGGCCGGTCAGGCCAAACATGGCAATGCGCAGGGCTTTTAACTCCAACGGCGCGGGTGATTGGCCGCCGCCTTCAAAGGTGTTGCCATGAATGAAGATGCCTTCCGGGTACGGGTCAAAACTTGGCTTAATCCCGCTTTCATTCATCGAGCCGATGGAGAAATAAGAGGAGATGACAATGTTGGAGGTTTTATTGTCTTTAATGATGTTATCAAAAATTTCCACCTTGTCATTGGCGTTGATAATAATGCCGGTGCCCGCCGGTACGCTGGAAACAATCGAGCCTTTGGGGGCGAAGTTTTTCAGATTATTGCTCTCCACCAGATTGTTATACACGCGGGTTTGCTCGCCGCGTTGTTCCAGATTGGGCAGGTTAAATACCAAAATACCGCCGGTATTATTGATCGCCACATTGTCGTAAACATCGGCATTGATCGAGTTTTCAACCTCTATACCGGCAACGTTTTGTTCGGCATGATTGCGGCGCATAATGATGTTTTTTGACTGGCCTACATAAATTCCAGCATCCGAAGCACCAATGGCGATGCTATCTTCAATGAGCACATTTTGGGTCTGCACCGGGTAAATGCCATAGGCCCCGTTTTTGGTGTCCGGGCCATTGGTCCATTCGGTACGCACGCCGCGGACAATAATGTTTTTGCCCTCGGTGATTTTTAACGCATCGCCTTTGGCGTCTTCAATGGCCAAATTTTCAATGGTGAAATCGCTGGCGGTGACCAAAAGGCCTTCGGCGCCGGCAATCTGGTTTTTGAAGGACAATATGGTTTTGTCATGCCCGGCCCCTTTTATGGTCACGCCGTCTACGTTCAAGGAAAGCGAGCGGTCAAAAGCGTAAATGCCCGCCGGAATGCTGATAATGTCGCCGGGCTTGGCGTCCAGTAATTGGGTTTGTAATTGCTTTTGAAAAGCGTCCTGCGATGCGGCAGCATCTGTTGAAGCGGCGCTTTGCGTAGCCTTTTGTTCGCAGCCAAATAATGTCAATGCCATAAAGGCGCTGATTAATCCCCAATGTTTTGTCATCTTCTTACTCCCCTTCTTTATCGCATTGTGGGATTTGCTGCGCCAGAAATCCAGAAAAACCTTTGGCTAATGGAAGCAGATGTCATACTTTGTGCGCCATTGGCACAAAGGGGATGAAAATGACCAATGAGAACAAAATAAAATTTATGAAAATCGCATTGGTAATGATCGGGCTGATTTATATTTTTGGCATTTTCACCTTGATGAAAATCCTGCCCGATAGCTGGGGGTGGGAGCCGCATCAGCACGAATATGAGCTGATGATTATGGGCATTTACGCCACCCTTGGCGTCTTCCTGCTGCTGGCCTCATTGGATCCGCTCGCCAACCGCAGCTTAATCTGGTTCACCATTGCCTCCAATATTGTGCACGGTTTCATCATGCTGTCGCTAGCTCTACTGGACCCGGCAGAAACGCCAAATCTTTGGGGTGATATCCCGGCATTGTTTTTGATCGCAATGGTGTTGTGGGTGTTAATGCCCAAAAAACCCGAGCCATCTTAACGGCAGAGCGTTTGGCTCGCACATTCTCGACTTGGGTGTACAAGTGTTAATGTGACAATGCCGCTTTGGCTGGTATTTTGAGATTAACTAAGAATGGGCATTTCGTTGTAAATATAGGGTGGGCAAATCATGAAATTCAAAAGCTTTTTATACGCGGGTACATTTTTGCTATTGGCCTCTTGCACCGATGGTGCCGCGAATAAGCAAGGTGACACCCAAGCGGGCGCAGCCCCCGGCACAACGGAGCCAGCCGCCACTTCTGAGTTTGCTTTGCCCTATGAAAAATTCACCATGGAAAATGGCCTTGAGGTGATTTTGCACGTGGATAAGTCTGACCCGATTGTCGCCTTCACTACGGTCATTCATGCGGGCAGCAATCGCGAAAAGAAAGGCCGCACCGGCTTTGCGCATTTCTTTGAACATATGGCGTTTAACGATTCTGAAAACGTACCGCGTGGCTGGAACCGCAAAGCGATCCCGGATTGGGGCGGTGCGCGCAATGGCGGTACTTGGAGCGATGGCACGATTTATTATGAAGTGGTGCCCAAGGACGCATTTGATAAAATTCTGTGGATCGATAGTGACCGTTTGGGATACATGCTCAATACCGTCACCAACGCGGCACTGGAGCGCGAAAAACAGGTCGTCAAGAACGAGAAAAGGCAGCGCGTGGATAATGCGCCCTATGGCTATTCTCAAGAGGTCATTCGCAAAGCGCTCTACCCGGAAGGTCATCCCTATAGCTGGACGGTGATCGGCGCACTGCCAGATTTGCAAGCTGCGACGCTGGAAGATTTGAAAGAGTTTTACCAACAGGTTTACGGGGCCGGTAATGCCACCTTGGCCATTGTTGGTGATATTGATATTGCCGAAACCAAAGCTAAGGTCCAGCAATGGTTTGGTGAAATTCGCCGTGGGCCAGACGTGCAGCCCTTGCCGCCAATGCCGGTCAGTCTGGCGCAATCACAGGCGCTGTATTTTGAAGATAATTTTGCCAAACTGCCGGAATTACGCATCACATTTCCCTCGGTAGAGACCTATCACGCGGATGAGCAGGCCTTGAATGTTTTGGCGCAGATATTGGCGGGCAGTAAAAATTCTGTCCTCTATAGGCACGTGGTAGCGCAGGAAAAACTGGCGCCGGGTGTGCGTAGTTTCAATAACAGCATGGAACTGGCTGGTGAGTTTGTTTTTAGGGTTCGTGCTAATGTCGGCATTGATCTGGATGCGGTTCACGCGGCCATTGAGGCCGCCTTCGACCAATTTGAGCGTGATGGCGTTGATGCCAAAGATTTGCAACGCATCAAGGCCGAACAGGAAACCATCCTGTATTCCAACGTGTCCACAATTTTGGGCAAAGCCAACCAGATGGCCTCGGACAATGAGTTTGCCGGTGATCCGGCCTATGCGATCAAATCGGCGAAATTGCTGGATGCGGTGACCGCCGCCGATGTGATGGCGGCCTATCAAACCTACATTAAAGGCAAGCCATCGATCATCACCAGCTTTGTCCCCAAAGGGCAGGTGGATCTGGCGATAGAGGGTTCGACCCAAGCCAGCGTCTGGATTGAAGAGGTCAAAACCAATGTGGCCAGTGAAGAGGTCAGTCAGGGCGCTGAGGCCAGTTACGAAAAAACGCCGAGCAAATATGATCGGTCGGAACCGGATTTTGGTGAATTACCGCTATTGAAAATGCCAGCGATTTGGGAGGCCAGCCTGAGCAATGGTTTGTCGCTGCTTGGCATTGAAAACGACGAAACGCCTTTGGTGAATTTTGATATCACCATTGATGGCGGTGCCTGGCTCGACCCCTTGGCGAAAAAAGGCACGGCTAGTCTTTTGGCGCGACTGATGAATGAGGGAACGGCGACAAAAACTGCGGCCGAACTGGAACAAGCTATTGGCCTGTTGGGCTCCGGTATTCAGGTCAGCGCAGACGCTGAAGAAATTACCATTAGTGTGACGTCCTTGGCCAAAAATTTCGAAGCAAGTGTTGGTTTGGTTGGTGAGATTTTGTCGCAACCCCGGTGGGAAGAGGCCGATTTCGACCGTGTAAAGTCGGCGGCTTTGACAGCGATTAAAGGCCGTGAAGCCAACCCAAATTCGATTGCTCGCTTGTCATTTAC
This sequence comes from Robiginitomaculum sp., assembly GCA_021776615.1. Lineage (GTDB taxonomy): Bacteria > Pseudomonadota > Alphaproteobacteria > Caulobacterales > Maricaulaceae > Robiginitomaculum_B. The sequence continues at coordinate 13,255 of JAJFFO010000006.1, forward strand.
CAAGCTGATCTATGGTGACCAACACCCTTCTGGCACGCCGCAAAGTGGCAGCTCGCAAACCGTCACCGGCATAACGCTGGAAGATTTGCAGGCCGCGCATAACACTCTATTGGGCGCAAAGGCGCGTTTGCATATTGCCGGTGATGTTTCGCAAGCGCGTGCTATTGCCGCTTTTGATCAATTAGCGGCCATGTTCACGCCCGGTACTGGGCAAATGCCGGCTTATGAGATTGCCGAGCAGGACAATGCGGGCAAGGTGTTCTTTATCGACGTGCCCGATAGCAAGCAAAGCGCGGTTTATATTGGGCAATTATCGCTGGCCAGCACCGATGCCGACGCCAATAAGCTAAATTTCACCAATGAAAAGCTCGGTGGCGGTATTAGCGGTGATCTGGCTCAAACCTTGCGCATTGAAAAGGGCTATACCTATGGCGCAGTGTCCTTCATCACCACAGGAAAGTCACCGCAAACCTTCGTGGCGATCACCAGCGTTCGCGCCAATGCCACCAAGGCATCTTTGGAGATTATGCGCGACATGATCGCTAATTATGGCAAGGACTTTACCGATGCTGATGTCATTACCACTCAGCAAAAACTGATTAAAGAAAACACTCGGGCTTTTGAAAGTTTAGGGGCCAAGCTGGGCATATTGCACACGGTCAGCAAATACGGCAAAAGCAAAAAATATGTTGAGGAAGAACAACAGGAATTGGTCGCCATGCAAGTGGATGACTTCAAAGCCATTGCCGATAAATATCTCGATGAGAGCCAGATGACCTATTTGATCGTCGGCGATAAGGCCACGCAATTTGAGCCGGTGAAGGAATTTGCCGGTGGCGAAGTCACAGAGCTGGATATTTATGGCAATGTGGTTGATTAAGCGCCGGCGCTAATCAACCCATAAGGGGTAATGCTCAAGCGGTGTATAGCGCGCCGGGTTGGTACCAAGATAACTTTGGGTGAGCGCGAAGTTTTCCGCGTCAAAGCGCGGCGCGCTAAATCCCGATACCCGCTCCATAAACCGCGCGGCATCCACATCTAGCGTGCCGTTGCAATAGGCCAAGGTGATGTGCGGAATATAGGTTTTGCGCTCTATCGCCAGCCCGACTTTGCGCCCCGCTTGTTTGCAGCTTTGCGCGAGCTCTGCAAGCGCGGCATTGGGCGCAATCCCCATCCACAAAGCGCGCGGTTCCTTTCCGCCAAAAACCCCGGCTTCGCCCAAGGACAATGGGAAGAATTGCTGGTTGATGCGCGCCAATTCGTGGCGCAATTCTGCGGCCACAGGCGGGGTGACATCGCCATAAAAACACAAAGTAATGTGCAGATTTTCGCGGGGTCGCCAATGGGCACCCGGCACCCCGTATTGCAACCCCTTCAAGGCTTGCGCGATTGTCTCTGGCACTGGCAAAGCCGCAAACAGACGCATGTGAAACTCCAATCCGGAACCAGCAATAAAGCCACCATTGTGAAAGCTTGAGGTGCGGACCGCAATATCGACGTGCATGACAATTGTTATAGACAAAAAGTAAATGTTAGTTGACATATAAAATTTGGGTTAGTAAAGGGTCATTGTCATTTAATCAAAGGAGCCGTACATATGTTTCGTAATTTTTCTATTTTCAAGCGCCCGGTGCTTGGCCTGATGCTTTTGCTAGCTTCTGTCGCGGTATTTGCGCCAAGCGCCGTTTTTGCCGATCAGGCTTCATGGATTGACGTCAAAGTTGAAGGCGAGGGGCCGTCAGTCATTCTTATCCCCGGCCTGTCTTCATCGTCGGATGTATGGACGGCAACTGCCGCCGCCCTGAAGCCCACGCATCGGGTGCATTTGGTGCAGGTTAAGGGCTTTGCTGACAGCGCAGCCGCACAAAGTATGGACAGCGATGGGCTGATGGCCGGGCTAACCGCCCAATTGGCAGAGTATATTACCACCCACACCTCGGCGCGGCCGACAGTTATTGGTCATTCCATGGGCGGGTATTTGGCCTTGCGGCTTAGCCGCGATCATCCGACGCTTATTGGCAAAATAGTGATTGTCGATGCTTTGCCATTTTACAGCACCCTTTTTAACCCGGCGGCGACGGCAGAGGGTATGAAGGCCACAGCCACCGGATTTAAGGCGCAAGTGATTGCCGGGGCCGCACAGGACCCGGCCCAGCGTCGCCCGCAGCAAAGCCGAATGCTGTCCAACATGGTCACAGGTGCAGATGACCTAAACACGGTCACCGATTGGGCCATGCAAAGCGATGCAAAAGTGGTTGGGCAAGCGGTGTTTGAGTTGATGACATCGGATTTGCGCGGTGATTTGGCCGGACTGAAAACTCCAAGTCTGGTATTGGCCGCATGGGCACCGGGCGGGCCGTTTTCGCAAGCACAAACACTGGGGTTTTGGCAAGGTCAATATGCCGCGCACCCCACCGTCATTGTCGAGACCGTTAGTAGCGCCAAGCACTTTATCATGCTTGACCAGCCAGACGTGTTTATCACCCGTATCAAAGCGTTTTTGACTGAAAGCTAAGCGGTTTTAGGGACAGGGAGAGCGGTGTACATCATTGAGGGTGTTCACCGCTTCTTCCAATGTTTCATTCCACGCAATGTCAAAGGCATCCATATCGGTCTTTAACTGCGCCATATTGGTGGCACCAATCAAGGTCGAAGTGACAAACGGCCGACTATCACAAAATTTTAACGCCAATTGAACTGGGCTTAACCCATGCGCGGCGGCGCAATCAAGGCAGGCCTGAATGGCATTTTGCGCGCCGACGCTTTCATAACGGCTCATCCGCCCAAACAAGGTGCCGCGCGCGCCTTCGGGCTCGGCACCATCTTGATATTTACCAGTGAGAAACCCCTGACCCAATGGCGAATAGGCCAGCAAGCCCACGTCCTCGCGCAATGACATTTCTGCAAGGTCGGTTTCAAACGTGCGATTGAGCAGATTGTAGGCATTTTGGATCGACGCAATGCGCGGGCCGCCACTTTTCTGCGCCTCTTGCAAAAACCGCATAACCCCCCACGCGGTCTCGTTGGAGACACCGATATGACGGATATTGCCCTTCTCAACATGCTTGCCAAGGGCTTCCAGCGTCACTTCAAACGGGGTGAAATCCTGTGCATAATCTTTGAACCCGTGCCCACCCCAAAGGGTCAGGCGGCGGTCCGGCCAGTGCAGTTGATAAAGATCGATATAGTCGGTTTGCAGGCGTTTCAAACTGCCCTCAATGGCTTCGTCAATCTGGCTGGCGATGAGGCGGGTAGGGACGCCATCCTTACGAAACCAATTCATTGCCGAGCGCCCGGCTATTTTGGTGGCCAGTACAATGTCGTGGCGATTTTTGCGGGCCTTGAACCAGCTGCCGATAATGCTTTCCGTCGCCCCTTGGGTCCGGGGTTTTGGCGGAATCGCATAAAGCTCTGCGGTATCGATGAAATTAACCCCGCGCCCCACAGCATAATCCATTTGGCCGTGGCCTTCTTCTTCGGTGTTTTGCTGGCCCCACGTCATGGTGCCAAGGCCGATAGCCGATACCTTAAGGCCGGTGCGGCCAAGCGGAAGATATTCCATAAAATTTCCTAGAGATTTGCTTAAAACTTATGAGAAGCGATAATTTAGGGCGTGTCGCACGGAATGTGGCGGCTTTGCATCTCAATTTCAAGCCAATGGTCAAGCGCTTCGCCAATTAGCGCCGCGCCTTCTTTGGTCGGGTGCAGGCCATCGCCTTGGATGAAATCATGCTCAATGGCATCGCCCTTCGCATTGGCCAGCGGCTGCAGCAAAAATGCAAATAAGGGCAGGCAATATTCTTCGGCTAAATCCCGGTAAATTTCGTCAAAACTGGCAGCATATTGTGCGCCCAAATTGTTCGATGCCCGCATGCCGGTCAGATAAACATCAAGGCGTCGTTTGCGGGCTTTTTCTATCATTGCCACCAGATTTTGCCGGGTCTGTGCCGGGTCCAGCCCGTTCAACATATCATTTGCCCCCAATGCTATCAGCACGCCATTGGCTTGCGGGCCCACCGACCAGTCAAAGCGCGCCAACCCGTTGGCGGTGGTGTCGGCTGACACCCCGGCATTGCGTACCTCAATGACATGACCCTCAACAGCCTTGGCGTCGCGTGCTTCCATTTGCCGGGCAATTACGGCCGGAAATGCATCCTCAGGCTTTAACCCCAGACCCGCGGTCAAGCTGTCCCCCAGCATGACCAAAACATAGGCGTGTTCGGCCTGCGTTGCGGCTTTCTCAGCGTCCGGCGCTGGTTTGAGCGGGGCTGGCGCGGGCGTTTCAAGCGTGGCGGTGCGCGGCGGGGTTTGCGAAGTGTCGGCCCGTTCATTTGGCGGTGTACACCCGCTGAGTGCCAACACCATTGCCGCCATCACAATAAGTTGATTCCGTTTTTTCACTGGCATTCCTTATTGAATATCGATATGAAACTTGAATAGAGTATCTAACACCGAACGCCAATAAAAAAAAGAAGATTTCAAAATGTCACCATCCTCCCAACCCGCCGTTATTGCTTTTCGCCAAGTGAGCCTGACCCTGCCCGCCGCCACCGGCCCGGTCCATATTCTCAAAGATCTTGATATGCAGGTAATGCCCGGCGAAAGCGTCGCTATTGTCGGACCATCCGGGTCTGGCAAAACCTCGCTGATCTCGGTGGCGGCAGGGTTGGAGCGAGCCAGCAGCGGCGTAGTCGAATTACTCGGTGATGACATCAGCCAGCAAAACGAAGATGCCTTGGCGCGCCTGCGTCGTGGCCGGGTTGGCTTTGTGTTTCAATCTTTTCATTTGCTGCCCAATATGACGGCGCTGGAAAATGTCGCGGCCCCGCTGGAAATTATGAAAAAGGCCGACGCCATGGCCATTGCCCGTGACGCGCTAGAGCAAATGGGGCTGGCCGACCGGCTTACCCATTATCCGGCGCAGCTGTCCGGCGGTGAACGTCAACGGGTGGCCGTGGCGCGGGCCTTGGCGGTCGAGCCAAAAATTGTGTTCGCTGATGAACCGACCGGCAATCTTGATACCAAAGCCGGTAAAATGGTTGCCGATTTGATCTTTGATGAATGCGCCAAACAGGGGGCTGCTTTGGTTTTGGTGACCCATGATGCCGCTCTGGCGGCCCGGGCGGACCGTATCATCACCATGCAGGATGGGTACATCTTATGACGGTGCCCACAAAGCGATCCGACAAACACGCAGGTCGTCAATTGACAGATTTTTCTGTGGCCATGGGTTTTGCCCGGCGCGAACTGCGCCATGGTGTGCGCGGCTTTGTTATTTTTCTCTCCTGTCTGGCCTTGGGCGTTGCCGCCATTGCCGCGGCAGGTTCGCTGGGCGAAACCTTTCGCCGCGGTATCGCCTTGCAATCCAGGGTGCTGCTGGGCGGCGATGTGGCGTTTACGCTTAATCAACGGCGCGCTACGGACGAGGAACACCAATGGATTGAAGCCTTGGGCGAAACCTCCACGGTTATTGGCCTACGCACCATGGCCGGTCCCAAAGATGCCCGGCGTCTGGTGCAATTGCGCGCGCTTGACGACGCCTACCCGCTGATTGGCACGGTGCAGATGCAAGACGGCTTTAATGTGCACCATGCGCTGGCGTTCAAGGACGGCCTGCCGGGCATTGCCATGACCGTGGATGGCCTTAGCGATTTGGGCGTGCAAATTGGCGATGTAATGCAAATCGGCGCGGGCGATGTTTATGTTGGTGGCGTTTTATTGGCCGAGCCGGACCGGCTTGGCATTGGCGGCGGCCTTGGCCAGCGCGTCTTAATTTCTGACGAAGGCCTGGAAAAATTGGGCCTGGCGGGTAATGGCGCGCTTTATCGCATCACCTATCGCGTGGTTTTGCCCGAAGGTGTTGACGCCAAAGAAACCGTGAAGCTAGCCGAAAAACGTTTTGAGGACGCGGGCTTTAACATTGCCGAGCGCGAAAGTGCGGCCAACGGGCTTACCGGGCTCATCGGTCTGCTGGAAAGTTTTCTGGCGGTTGTCGGGCTTGCCGCTTTGGTTGCCGGTGGTTTGGGCGTGGCGCAGGCGGTAAATGCATTTTTGGACCAACGTCGCCCGGCCATTGCCACCTTAAAGGCTATGGGTGCTGACCAAAACCTCATTCGCCTTAGCTTTGGCATGCAATTGCTGGTGCTGGCTTTCGGTGGGTCGCTGATTGGCGTGGTTTTGGGGGCATTGGCTCCTTTTGGGGTGATGATGTGGGCTGGTGAAAACCTGCCTCTCCCGGCCGCATTTTCGCTATACCCGCTGCCGCTAATGGTGGCGTTGGCGCAAGGGTTGTTGGCGGCTGGCGTGTTCGCTCTGCCGGCGCTTGGCCGCGCCCGCGCGACACCGCCTGCGGCGCTGTACCGGGGTGCCATTGAAACCGTAAAATTTCGCGGCTGGAAGCGGTTTTTCACGCTAAAACGATTTTCCCTTGAGATCATTCTGGCGATCGTGTGCGCCATTGGTTTTGCGGTGTTGGCGGTGCTGACCAGCCCGGCAAAATTCCTCACCATTGCCTTGTTGACGGGTTCCGGTCTGGCGTTTTTGTTATTCATAGGCATGGCGCGCCTGTTAATGTTGTTTGCCCGTTTTATGGCCCGACGCACCAGCGGGCTTACCCGCATGGTGTTTGCAAGCCTTGGCGGGCCGGGTTCGGCGGCACGCACAGCGGGACCGGCACTGGGTCTTGGCTTTGCGCTTCTAAGCCTTGTGGTGTTGGTACAATCCAATCTGGTCAAACAAATCGGCGAAATTGCCCCCAAGACGGTTCCGTCTTTGGTGCTGACTCAGGTGCAGGCCGACGATACCCAAAGGCTCGATAGCGTATTGGCGCAAAATGGCCTGGATATTACCGATGCGGATAAATATTTGCGCGGTGCTTTTCTCATCGGCCGTATTCACAGCCTCAATGGCGAAAAAATCGATATTGAAAAAGTCGCTCAGGGCGAACGGTGGGTGGTCAATAATGAGATTAGCATGTCCATTATCGGAGCCGAGCCAAAAGACAATAATATTGTTGATGGTGTCTGGTGGTCGGCGGATTATAACGGACCGCCGCTTATTGCGATTGAGGCTGATGCCGCCAAGGGCATGGGCGCGAAACCGGGCGATACGCTAACCATTCGGGTGCTTGGCCGGGATTTGGACGCAAAAATTGCCAATACACGCACCGTTGATTGGGGCGGGTTTGGTGCCAATTTTGCCGTGGTGTTTGCCCCCGGCGCGCTGGAGGCGGCCCGCCCGTCGCACATCGCCATTGCCCGCGTTGATAAGGCACAAGAAGAAATATTGGCCCGCGTGGTCGGTGCGAATTTTCCGACCATTTCCATATTGCGCATACGCGAAGCTTTGGAAGCGGTGACTGAACTTTTCGCCGACGTATCGTTGGCCATAAGCGCGATAGCCTCTTTGGTGGCGCTGTCGGGTGCGCTGGTTTTATTGGGAGCGTTGGCTGCAGCAGCGCAAAGACGCCAGACCGAATTGGCGCTTCTCAAAACCCTTGGGGTAACCCGCCTCGGTGCGCTGGCAATGATGGCGGCCGAGTTTGCCTTGGCCGCCTTTGGGGCCGCATTTTTGGCGTTGGTGTTGGCGGGGCTGGCGGCCTATCCCATCGTTGTTAATCAGTTTGAAGCCAGTTGGGCGCCGGACTGGGTGGCGGCGTTTTCGATTATCGCCATTGCCGCGGGCATGGCCGGTATTGGCGGTTGGTTGGCCGGGCGTGCTGCGTTAAGTGCGCCGCCGGCACGAGCCTTGCGCGAAAGTCAGGTTTGAGGCCTTGAAAACCAATGCAAAAACGCTGATATTAAACACTAAGCCGTAAAAACGGCATAATGGAGATGAGATCAATGAACGACTTTAATCGCGCCATGGCCGGATCGAAGACACTGGACACGAGCGTGGACGCCGGTCTTCGCAGCTTCATGCTGGGCATTTACAATAATATGTCCATTGGCTTGGCGATTACCGGGCTGGTGGCTTTCTTTGCGTCACAAAGCCAGCCGCTAATGCAGCTTATCTTTAGCACGCCTTTGCGCTGGGTGGTGATGTTGGCCCCCCTCGGCTTTGTGTTTTATCTATCGATGAAAGTGATGAAGCTAAGCCCGGCCGCAGCTCGCGGATGGTTTTTCGCCTTTGCCGCGGTGATGGGGCTTTCCATCTCTTACATCTTCCTTATCTATACCGGCGGATCTATCGCTTCGACGTTTTTTGCCACGGCGGCAGCCTTTGGCGGCCTTAGTCTTTGGGGTTATACCACCAAGAAAAACCTCACCGGCATGGGCAGCTTTATGATGATGGGGCTGATCGGCCTGATTGTCGCTATGGTCATTAATATGTTCTTGCAATCCGCAGCACTGGATTTTGCGGTTTCGGCTATTGGTGTGTTGATCTTTGCCGGGCTTACCGCCTGGGATACCCAGCGCCTGAAACATTCCTATTATGACTTGGGCGGCAATGCTGAAATGGCTGGCCGGGTTTCGATCATGGGCGCGCTTAGCCTGTATTTGAACTTCCTCAATATGTTCCTCTTTTTGCTGCGCTTTATGGGCGTCGCCCGCGATTAACCGGCATTAGGTTGAAACGAAAATGGCAAAACCCCGGTCTTCGTGCCGGGGTTTTTCATATGCTCGACAAAAACGAAATTGGTGACAGACATCAATTTGGTGTGCTAACAGGCGCAGATGAATAAATTTGGTAATAGTTTTTCCGGCTTGGCCGAATTGTCTTATGGCGATGGTGAGTTTCTCATCCTCAAGCCAGGGGCCTTTGTGAAGTGTGCCGAAACCGGCAAACAAATTCCGATTGATGAATTGCGCTATTGGAGTGTCGAACTGCAAGAGGCCTATATCACCAATCATGCGGCGGTGGTGCGCTGGCGCACCGTGCAAGGAAAACAATAATGCTGATCGGCGCGGTTCTGGCCCTTGCGGGATTTGTTGGTGGTGCCCCGGCACATTTGCACTGCAAAGGCAGTTTCGAACAAGGTGCATTACTGGCTTGCCGCACCGCGCCGGGCACCAGATTATCGCTAAAAGACGGCGGTGAATTTTCGCAAGACGTGATTGCCGATGAGCAAGGTTTGGCGGTATTGGGGTTTTCGCGCGATGCGGCGGCGGAGCAAACCCTCACCGTGTGTAATGCGCAAAAAGCCTGCAAAGACCATGTTCTGGTACTGGCACCGCATGATTACAACATAGAGCGCATTGACGGCCTGCCGCCGGGTAAGGTCTCGAGCTTTACTCCTGCGCAATTGGACCATATCGGCAAAAGTAGTATTAAAAAGAAGGCCGCTTTCGCCGCCAAAATTAGCGCTAATGGCGTTGCCGCCGGATTTGCCGCGCCAGTGCAGGGCGCGCGCATTAGCGGGCTTTATGGTTCGCAACGGGTGCTGAATGGCGAGCCAAAACGGCCACATATGGGCATGGATTTTGCCGTGCCTGAAGGCACGTCCATTGGCGCGCCCAGTGCTGGCATAGTGACGCTCGCCGACCCGGATTTATATTTTGAAGGCGGCACCGTGTTTCTTGATCATGGTCAGGGGCTGGTTAGCGTATTTATGCATATGAGCGCCGTGGATGTGAAAGCCGGGCAGCATGTGGAAAAAGGTGAAGTGCTGGGCAAGGTCGGGGCAACGGGCCGGGCAACGGGACCGCATTTGCATTGGTCGTTAAAATGGCAAAACCGCTATTATGTTAATCCGCAAGCGGCGTTGGAACTGGAATTACCCAATTAAGCCATGAGCTAAGGTTTGGCTTTGCGATAGATCTCTTTCGGCCAACGCCGGTGCACCCAAAACCAATCTTGCGGATTGGCACGGATTTGTGCTTCCAAAAATTGATTAATCTTGGTCACGGTCTTGGCAATGGCCAAGGTTTTGTTTTTATCGCGTGATGGCTTTATCGGCGAGTGGAAGGTCACTTCAAAACGCGCACCGGGCAAGCGCTTGACCGATACCGGCAAAAGCGGCGCGTCAAAGCGAATGGCCAGCCGGGCCGGGCCGGGAGCGGTTTTAAGGCTATGGCCGAAAAATGGCGCGTCTATGCCGCGGTTAAATTTCTGGTCGTTCAAAAACGTCACCGTCTGCCCGGCTTTCATGGCCGATAACATTTCGCGGGCGCCGTCTTCGCCCTTGGCACTAAGCGCGGGAATGCCATAGCCACGGCGGATGGCGTTAATGCGCTTATCGATATGCGGGTTATTGGCATGGCGATAGGACACCCGGGCATTAATCCCGCTTTGGCAAATTGCCGCGGCCATCACTTCCCAATTAGCAAAATGACCGGTGACAATAACCGCAGGTTTAGCGGACCCCGTGATCGCGTTGAGATGCTCAAGACCGCTTACCTTTACCCGCCCGTCTTGGTCATAAGGGCGCAATTCGCGTAAGTGCGGAAATTCCGCGCCCAGCCGCCCCAAATTATCCCAGGCGGCCATGGCCAAAGCGCGTGCGCCCGCATCGTCCAGTTCGGGAAATACCAGTTTGGCATTAATGAGAGCGGTTTGATGCGCCGGTAATAAAGGCCCCAACAGGCGCATCATTTTGCCGCCCAGCGCCGATGCCCGTTCAATCGGCAGCGCCGCAAACAAGGCCATAATGGCATCCCATGCCAAAGCCTCAATCCGCCAGCCGAGCCGAAGTAAAATTGATTTTTTCTTCTCCATGCCCATCCTCACGCCAGATCATTTTTTCTAAAGGGCGGTTTTTCCAGCACCGGTGCCAGCAATTGCATAACCGCTTTCCTGTCGGCAAACCGCGCTTCCACCGGCCAGCCGATTATCCCCTCGCGCCATGCTTCGGGCAGGCGCACCAAATCCTTTTGCGTGGTGATCAATTGTGCATTCTCACCCTGCGCCCATGTCCGTAAATCGGCAATTTCACTGGCACTATAGACGTGGTGATCATTGAAGGAAATTTCCTGAACAAGCGCGGCATTTGTGGCCCGCAGTGCCGCAAAAAACTTCTCTGGTTGGCCAATGCCGGCAAAGGCAATCAATGGCCCTTCGGGCGGCGGTGTCGGGTTGTGCATAAGCGCTGACAGGGTCGGTATTTGCAGGTCTTTGGGCGCGGCCATATCGCCAAAGACAATGACGGCGTCGGCGCGGCGCAGGGCATGTTTTAGCGGCTCGCGCAACGGCCCGGCGGGAAACACTTTGCCATTGCCCGTATTGCCATGCACCAGAAAGCAAAAATCCTTGTGCAGATGCGGGTTTTGAAATCCGTCATCCATGATGATGACATTGACGTCCAAGGCTGCCAGCGCCGCCGCCCCGGCCCTGCGGTCGCGCGCGACCATGGTTGGCGCAAACCGGGCCAGCAATAATGCTTCATCGCCGACGTCACGCGCCGTGTGTACTGCCAGATCTACCGCCACCGGACCGCGCATTTTGCCGCCATAGCCGCGGGTTAAAAACGACGGACGGTAGCCGCTATCGTTCAACACGCTGGCCAAGGCTATGCACAACGGCGTTTTGCCAGTGCCGCCCATGCTGACATTGCCAACGCATAATACTGGCATTTCAGCGCGCATGGGCTTGGTGGCGCGGTGTCGCCAACGGCCAGCAGCGCTCACTACCCAGGAAAGCGGGGTTAGCAATGCACGAGCTAAGGGGGCGCTGGCGGGACCGTAATTATGGTGCCAAAATTCAGGTGGACGCATTATCCCCCCTCTCAAGCAGCGGCAATATGCCCACCAGTGTGGTTTTCATTGGTGCGTCGGCTTGGGCTTGCACGATTTTAAAGGCGGCGTTGGTCATGGCTTGTGCACCGGCAGGGTTTTTCCACAAGCGCGTAACGTCATCGGAAATTTCATCAGCATTGCTGGCTAATTTTGCGCCACCCTTGGCCATAAGGGCCGTATACAGCGCCGCAAAGCTGGCATGGTGCGGCCCGGTTAGGATAGGGGTTCGCAATTTGGCGGCCTCTATGGGGTTATGCCCGGCAAAGTCGGGCGATAAGGAACCGCCGATAAATACCGGGCCGCCAAGGCGCAGCCATAGCCCCATTTCGCCAATGCTGTCGCCAATATAAACTTGGGTGTTTGGGCTAAGGGGGCCAGCGCTATGCAAAACGCCAATAAGGCCGTGCGCAGCACACAAAGCGGCAATGTTGGCGGCGCGTTCTGGGTGGCGTGGCACCAGAATCATCAGGGCGTCTTTTTGTTGTGCGCAAATGCTGGCGTGGGCGGCAAGCATAATGTCGTCCTCGCCCTTATGGGTGGAAACCGCCAGCCAAACCGGCCGGTTGGTGATGGTGGATTTCAGGCGCGTCAGCACCGCCGCATCGGCCTGCGGCGCGGGCGCACCAAGTTTTAAATTGCCAGCGCGAATGATCTTTTGTGCAGCCATGGATTGCAGGCCATTTGCCGTGGCGGCATCTGCTGCGCCAATCCATGAAAATGCGGATAATAAACGCGCGGCGGCCATTGGTGCGCGCTGCCATTGGCGCAAGGAGCGTGCATTCATGCGGGCATTGACCAAGGCCAATTTGGTACCGTTTTTGTGCGCGCGTAGAATCAAATTTGGCCAAATTTCCGATTCAATAAACACGCCCAATTCCGGACGCCAATGGTCGATAAACCGGCGCGCATATTGCGGACAATCGAGGGGGATATAGTGATGGCGCGCATAGGTGCTTTTCCCGCTAAGGCGCTTGGTAATCAAGGCGGCGGACGTGACGGTGCCGCTGGTCAGCAAAAATTGCGTATCTGGATGTGTTTCGTGCAAAGTCTGCATCAGGCCAAGCGCAATCTCTGCCTCGCCGACACTGGCCCCGTGTAACCACACCAATTTGCCATCGGGGCGCACAAGGTCGGTTAGCCCCAAGCGTTGGTCCAAGCCCGCCGCGTCTTCTTTGCCTTTTTTGGCGCGTGCTTTCAGCCAAAGTTTTGCCAATGGCGACAGCGCCCCGGTCAGCAGGCGATAGGCGGTAAGACTAAGCGGCAAAAAATTCATGACGCAGTTTCGCTCGCATGGTGTCCGCACGCAATATCCGCTTCCTCGGTGCCGCCCCGCAATAAGCTCTCCAGCATTGCCCGCTTTTCTTCCAGCACTGCCGCGTCGGCGTCAGCGGGTACAATGATCGGGCCTTTCCAGACGATCACTCCACGTCCGAAAGGCAAAGGCAGCAAAAACCTATCCCAGGTGCCAAATACTTTGCGCCATCTTGTTGACCAGGAAAGGCATAATATTGGCGCGCCGGTAAGCTTGGCCAGCCGAATGGCGCCCTCGCTGGCGTGCATTGCCGGGCCGCGTGGGCCATCGGGCGTGATCGCCATGCAGCCGCCATTTTTGACATGCTGCGCCATCTGTCGAAACGCCGCACTGCCGCCTTTATCCTTGGTTTTTTTCAAATTTTTGCCAGAGCCCCGCACTACTTGCGCCCCCAGGCGCGCGGTCGCTCGGGCAATAAAAGCCCCATCCGGCGAATTGGAGATTAAAAATGCTGGCGGCTGTTTATCCATGGGCCAGCTGGCAATGCTCATCAAAACTCGGCCATGCCACATGGCCCCGATAACGCCTTTACCGCCTTGCCATATTGGCTCGGCATTATCGGCCCCGCGCACGTCCCACCGTGTGGTGGCTTTGACCAAACGCACATAGCCAACCAGCAGCGCCGCCAGCATGGATTGTAAAAATGGGGACCGGAACCAGTGTTTTAGCATCTCGCCCAATTGGTTAGCATGGAAAAAAGCGCGTGCGCAGGTTATGACACATTTTACTATTGATAGAAGACGGAACTTCCATGGGTTTTGATTTAAGCACACCGGATGGCCGCCGCCGGGCGCAAAGTGACTTGCAATGGCGTGACCATGGGTTTTTGCGCGTGTGGTTTCAAAACGCCCATTGGATTAGTGATGAGATGGTGCGCAGCAACCAACCTTCGCCAACGCAGATCGCGCAATGGGCAGGGCAGGGCATCAAAACCATCATTAATTTGCGCGGCGGTACCGATAGCGGTTTTCATGCGCTGGAACGCGAAGCCTGTGCCAAACATGGTATTGCCTTGGTGAATTTCACGGTGAAGTCGCGCGATGTGCATCCAAGCGAAGTAATCTTTGCAGCGCGGGATTTGTTCGAAACCATCACTTATCCGGCGCTTATGCATTGCAAATCCGGTGCTGACCGGGCCGGATTTATGGCGGCGCTGTACCGGCATTTTCGAAAGAATGAACGCATTGAAGTGGCCATGCAGCAATTGTCGTTAAAATATCTGCATGTGCGCCAAGGCAAAACCGGCATGCTGGATTTTTTCTTTGAACGCTATCTGGAATACGCCAACACCACGCCGATAAGTTTCGCCGATTGGGTGCGCGATGTGTATGACCCGGCCAGCGTGAAAACCGCTTTTATGCAATCCTGGTGGGGAAACACACTGGTCGATAAAGTTCTACGCCGGGAGTGAGGTTGGCGGTATCTGGCGGGTAATTTCTATGTCTCACCTATGCCTCACTTATGTTTCTGTGCATTTTCCACCCTGCACCATGAATACGCGATCCGCGCCTGCGATTGCTGCGGGCCGATGATTTGGCGAAAACCCCTAACCCCACAAAGCCGGTATTGGTGGCATAAGGCGCGATCCTTCATAGTTTAGGCCCGGTTCGCGGTCGCATCCGAGCAATAATGGTCCATCCAAATCCACATAATCGGCCATGCTGCCGAGCATGAGCGATGGTGCCATGCCTAATGAGGTGCCGACCATGCAACCCAACATGACCATTAGGCCGCGCGCTTTGGCGGCTTGGGTCAGTTTTATGGCTTCGGTTAGGCCGCCGGTTTTATCAAGCTTGATGTTCACCGCGCCATAACGCTGGGCCAATAGTGGTAAATCCGCCGCTGTATGCAGGCTTTCATCGGCGCATAAGGGAATGGGCGAAGCGAAGTCGCATAAAGCGGCATCAGCATTAGCGGGTAATGGTTGTTCGATCAGCGCGATATTAAACGCTTCTAGCTCGGGCAAAAGCGCCTGCAATTGCGCCATGTTTAGCCCCTCATTGGCATCCAATATCAACGCCGCGTCCGGGCGTGCGGTGCTGATGGCGCTCAGGCGTGCGCGGTCCTGGCCATCGCCGGCCAGTTTCAGTTTTAACAGAGAGAATTGCCGGGCGTTTTTTGCTTTTTGTGCCATCTCGTCGGGGTTGCCAATGGAGATGGTAAAGGCGGTATGGACAGGTTTTGGCTGGGGCAATTCGGCCAATTGCCACACGCGCTTACCGGCTTGTTTGGCTTCCAAATCCCACAAGGCGCAATCCAGCGCATTGCGCGCCGCGCCGGCGGGCATGGCGTCTTGCAAATCATCGCGCGAAAGCCCGTTTCGAACATCCGTGGCTATGGCTTCAATCTGCGCGGTTACGCTTTGCAAGCTTTCGCCATAACGGCCATAGGGAACACATTCGCCGCGCCCGGTTGCCACACCAATCGCGCTCTCTTCCTGCAGACAAACCATGAGCGTTTGCGCCTGGGTTTTGGCTCCGCGGGCAATGCGAAAACCGCCAGTTATTGGCCAGTTTTCTTGAATGGTTTCGAGTTTTCGTCGCAAAACTTCCACCTATACCTTATTCATTTTCTGCCTTACGCTTGAGCCAAACCGTCTGGGTCGGTTGCTTCTAGTTTAAGGGTAGGAACCTCATGGGTGCCAAGCGTATCGACATTTCGCTGACCAGGGAAGAAGGGCGAGTAGTGTTGACCCCAACCGGTGATTGGGTGGCCGATAATCTTGCCAAGATGGATAAACATTTGCGCGGGCTTGAGGCACAGGTCGGCGTTGATCCCGCCGTGTTTGATATTCGCGCCCTTGGCCGGATTGATTTGGCCGGTGCCTTTGTCTTGGGGCGCACCGTGCGTTCCTGCGCCCGGCCGCATATGAAATTTGAATTTATTGGCGACCATCATGCGGCGAAAAAGCTTATGGCCGAAGCGGACGCCAATTCCGAGGTCTGTCCGCTTCCGCCGCCGCCGCGCCATCTTCTGCATTATCTGTTGTCGCGGTGTGGCTTTGCCGTAGTGCGCGCGCTCAACGAAGGGGTGCAGACGGCAGCATTTTTTGGGCAATTATTGCTAACCTTTGCCCGTGCTATCGCCAATCCACGACGTATCCGCTGGAACGCCATCATCAATGTGGCGGAGGAAGCGGGGTTAAACGCTTTGCCAATCATTACGGTTTTGGCGTTTTTCATCGGTGCGGTCGTGGCCTTTTTGGGCGCGAATTTACTGTCGCGTTTCGGCGCGTCCCTGTTCACGGTGGATTTGGTGGCCTTGGCGGTATTGCGCGAATTTGGTGTGATGATGACGGCGCTTATTCTGGCCGGGCGTTCCAATTCTGCTTTTACCGCGCATATTGGTGCCATGCGCATGCGCCAGGAAATTGACGCCATGCAGGTTTTGGGCATGGACACGTTCGAGGTGTTGGTGCTGCCGCGGGTGGTCGCCTGCGTCATCATGGCCCCGTTATTGGCGTTTGTCGCGACCATTGCCGGTCTGGTCGGTGGCGGGCTTATTTCCTGGGCGGTGCTGGATATTTCGCCTTCCCTTTTCATTGCCCGCATGCAGGAAAATGTGCCGCTTATTCACTTATGGGTTGGGCTGATGAAGGCCCCGGTATTTGCCTTGGCAATCTCGCTGATTGGCTGTCGGCAGGGATTGTTGGTTGAGAGTAATGTGCAATCGCTGGGCGAACGCACGACGGCGTCAGTGGTGCAGGCCTTGTTCACGGTCATCTTTATTGATGCGGTATTTGCCATGGTCTTCCTGGAGTTAAACTGGTGAGTGCGACAGGGCAGCAAAACATTATCGAGGTGCGCAATCTGCTCAACGCCTTTGGCAAGCATGTGGTGCACGATGATTTAAACCTCGATGTGCATCGCGGCGAAGTATTGGGGCTGGTCGGCGGTTCGGGTACCGGCAAATCAGTATTGATGAACACCATTTTGGGGCTGCGCTCGCCCCAAGGCGGCAGTGTTGAGGTGTTGGGGCAAAACACCCAAAGCGCGCGCAGTCGGCAGGGACTGGAAAGCCATTGGGGGGTTTTGTTCCAAAACGGCGCTTTGTTTTCCTCGCTGACGGTGAAGGAAAACGTACTATTACCGCTGCGCGAACACACGAATTTGCCGGAAAAATTGATGAGCGAATTGGCAGATTTGAAAATAATCCTGTCGGGGCTGGAGCCGGAAGCGGGGTCAAAACACCCCTCCGAATTATCGGGCGGTATGCTAAAACGCGCCGCTCTGGCGCGGGCATTGGCGTTGGACCCTGAGCTTTTATTTCTCGATGAGCCAACGTCGGGGCTGGACCCGATCAGCGCCGCCGCCTTTGACGAATTGATCACCGGTTTGCAATCCACCCTTGATCTCACGGTGTTTATGGTCACCCATGATTTGGACAGCCTGTATGCGATTTGCGATCGTGTTGCGGTGTTGGCCGACAAAAAGGTTGAAATCGTCGCCCCAATAGCCGAGGTTTTGCGATCAACGCACCCTTGGATACAATCCTATTTCCATGGTACGCGCAGTCGCGCGGCCGCGGGCGGGGCAATGGAGTGAGCCATGGAATCTGAATCGCGTTATGTGCTGGTTGCCGTCATCACTCTGTCAATTTTGGCCGCCGCCGCCATGTTTATCATATGGCTGGGGCAGGTCAGTTTTGATCAGGAATATCTCGAATATGATGTCATGTTCACCGGGCCAGTGCGCGGCTTGTCCAAATCCGGCGAAGTGCGGTTTAATGGCATTAAAGTGGGCGAGGTGGAAAACCTTGGCCTTGATCGCCGCGACCCGAATAATCTGGTGATTGCCCGGATTAAAATCTTTGCCGAAACCCCCATTAAAGAAGACAGCTATGCGCAATTGGAGCCACAAGGTATTACCGGTCTTTCCTATATTCAAATTTACGGCGGTAGCGCCCAAAGTCCGGCATTGCGCCGCTCATCCGTGGGCTTGCCGCCTAAAATTCCATCCCGGCAGGCGCAAATTGATGGCTTGTTTGCCGGTGGTGCGGACCTGATCCTGACTGCCAATACCGCTTTGGTGCGGGTTAATGCCTTGCTCAGCACAAAAAACCTCGAAGAAGTGGCGGGCATATTGGAAGATGTGCACACACTGACATCGGCTTTTGCCGCGCAAGATACTTTGTTTGCCGATCTTGGCGAAAGCCTGCGCGCCGCCCGGTTTGCCGCTGAAGAGCTGGCCAAAACCGCACCAGCAATCACAAGAATGGCGCAAAGCGGTGATAAAATCTTGTCCGAAGACGCGACCACAATGATCGCCGCCTTTACCGATGCTGCCGGGCAGATTGAAGCGGTGTCCGCCAAAGTCGATGGGCTGGTGGCTAGTTTAAGCGGCCCGTTAACCGAGTTTAGTGAAGAGGGCCTGAGCGAGTTGACCTTGATGTTGGTTGAAATGCGCGCTCTTGCCCAAGCCATAGAGCGCGTGGTCGAGGAAGTTGATCGCAATCCCGGCGAGTTCATTACTGGCGAGCCAATCACCGAAGTGGAGGTGCCGCGATGAGGGCGCAAATTGTTATAATTCTGGCGGCATTGGGGCTGGCATCGTGCGT
Organism: Robiginitomaculum sp.; assembly: GCA_021776615.1. Lineage (GTDB taxonomy): Bacteria > Pseudomonadota > Alphaproteobacteria > Caulobacterales > Maricaulaceae > Robiginitomaculum_B. Next base: position 31,795 of record JAJFFO010000006.1, read on the forward strand.
CTCCGTTTTGCCCAAAGCCGGGCCGGATCCCGATATTTTTCGCCTAAGCGAGCGGTCCTTGCCAATGCCCTTGGCCACGGACCCGGTGGTTTTGGTGGAAATTCCCTATATGCCCAAGGCGCTGCGCAATAATCGCGTTGCCATCTCCCATGGTGGACAAAGCATTGCTTATGCCGGAGCTGCGCGTTGGGCGGCACCCGCGCCGCAAATGCTTGCCGCTTTGGTGACTGATGCCCTGCTGGCCACCCAGAAAGTGAATGTGGTGACACCGCGCGAGGGGATGCACCCACCCATTGGTTTGATCACCGAAATTCGCCATTTTGAAGCGGTTTACGATAATGGTGCGCAAAACGCGCCGTTGGGCGTGGTGACGATTCGCGCCAAAATTATCGACCGCCGCACCCGAAAATTGCTGGCACAAAGCCAGTTCAGCGCACAAAGCCGGGCCAGTGAAAACCGTCTCGAAGTGATCACGCTGGCGATTGACACGGCCGCACAAGATGCTGGCGCGCAACTTGGCGACTGGGTTGCCGAACAATTAGCCGCAGATACTGCCGGTTGAAATTGGCATAAATGCACTCGTATTTTGCCAATTAACTTATTGGTATATAATCAATATAGATAAACCCTCATCGCCATTCCGGCCCTCACTTTCGTAAGGGTAAACTGGCCGGAATCCACTCTTTCTTTTGGTGCTCCAAGATGGACCCCGGCCTACGCCGGAATGACGCCTAGAAAGAGGGCGTGTTAAAGCCTTCATATATACCTCGTCGTCCTTCGGCTTGACCGTAGGGCCCATTCTGAATGCCAGTATATTTGTTGCCACTTCGCACGCCCCTTCCTCCTCTCCCATGGGGAGAGGACAGAGGTGAGGGGTGAAAGAGTAGAGGGTGGTCGCACTTTCGTCTGATAATCTACAGGCCCTTTACCCCTCATCCCAACCTTCTCCCTAAGGGAGAAGGGTGAAAAGATGAGCTTCAACCATTTTTTGTCATTCCGAACGCAATTTTCATCGGGTGCCAGATAAATGGTGGATGTAATTATTATTTCTCTTAATCGCGCGCCAATGCGCATGAAGCGCGGACCTGAATTTTACGCGCCAAACTGCTCCTTGGCCAAGCGGGCGTATAATCCATCGGCTTTGACCAGATCGTTATGGCGACCGGTCTCAACAATTTTACCGCTATCGAGCACCAAAATAATGTCGGCTTTGCGCACGCTGGCCAAACGGTGGGCGATCATAATCGTGGTTCGGTCTTTGGCGATTTCGCTGAGCGCGCTTTGTACCAAAGCTTCGGACTTGGCGTCCAAAGCGCTGGTGGCTTCGTCAAGCAGTAAAATCGGCGCGTCTTTCAGCAATGCCCGGGCCAGCGCAATGCGCTGTTGCTGGCCGCCAGACAGCCTCTGTCCGCGTTCACCAACCTGAGTGTCATAGCCAAATTCCTGCTCAAGTATAAAATCGTGGGCGGCGGCGCTTTTTGCAGCGGCAATGATGTCATCATGGCTGGCCCCAAAGCGGCCAAAGGCGATGTTCTGCTCAATGCTGCCATCAAACAAAACCGCATCCTGACTGACCAAAGCGATGGCGCTGCGCAAACTGCCAAGGGTCATGCTTTTGATCGGCGTACCGTCAATGCTAATCTCCCCGCCATCGGCGTCAAATAAGCGCGCTATGAGATTAAGCACGCTGGTCTTGCCCGCGCCAGATGGCCCGACCAGAGCCACAGTCTGGCCCTGCTTGGCGGTAAAGCTGACTTCATCAAGCACCGCAATATCGCCCGCATAAGAAAGCGAAACACCCGCAAACTGCACCGCGCCTTGCTTCACCTTAACATCCTTGGCGTCCGGGCTTTCGGTAATGGTAGGGTTCTCATCCAGCACCGTGAATATGCGCTCCAGCGCCGCCAGACCTTCTTGCCAAACCGCATTGAGAGAGCCAAGCGCCTGCACCGCTGGGGCCATAACCGCCAAGGCGGCGATGAAACTCAATAAAGTGACCATGGGCGCACCGCCAGTGCTGGCGCGCCATCCGGCAAAGCCCAATATCGCGGCAAAGGCCACACCGCCAGCGATTTCCAGCAAAGGGTCGATCTGCGCTTTTTTGGCCACCAGTTTCAAGCCCAATACGCGGCGTTCTTCAAAGCTGGCGGCCGCGCGATCCTGTTCGTGGTTTTCCAATTGATAGGTTTTAACCATGCGGGTGCTGGACAGGCTTTCGCTTAAAAGCGCGGTCATGCGGCCCAATTGTGCTTGCGCCTGGGTGGAAAGGTCGCGCACGGTTTTGCCAATGCGAGTAACCTGAATGGTGGCCAAGGGGTAGAGTGCAAAAATCAGTAAAGCCAACAACCAGTCCAGCCATAGCATGACGCCGACACTGCCCAGCACAATCAGCACATCGCGCACCATATTGGTCAACACGCGGGTCAGGGCTTCGCGCACCAAATTCACGTCATTGGTCAGGCGCGATACCCATTGCCCGGCCGGGACTTTGCTGATCTGGCCAAAGTCAGCACCCAGCAAATGGCCAAAAAGGGCGTTTTGCAATTGTGCAGTTACCCGCAAGGCAATGCCATTGGTGATTAGAATTTGTCCGTAAAGCGAAATGGCGCTGACCAGCGCCACGCCAATCAGGCCCAGCGGCACCAGACGCATGGCTTCGGGCGCACCTTCTTTAAGTAGCGTGCTGGCCCAATTTACAACAATAGGATAGGCCGATTTGGCGCCCGCCACCATCACCATAAGGGCAATGGCCAGCATTAGTTGTGGCCAATGCGGCCTTACCCATGTGCGCCAAAATCGGACGCTGGGGGATGGTTTGGATTGTCGATCAGTGTTCGTGATGATCGTGTTCCGGGTCAATCAAACGGTGCGCATGGATAATGAAATAGCGCATATGGGCATTGTCCACCGTTTGCTGGGCTGCCGCTTTCCACGCTTTGAAGGCGCTGTCATGGTCGGGAAAAGCGCCAACAAAATCGATCTTGCTGAGGTCCTGAAAACACACGTCCTCGACCTTGCTAAGCTCGCCGCCAATGACGAGGTGCAAGAGTTGTTTTTTTTCTTTCGGTTGCTTTGCTTTGGTCATGTTTGTCCCCAGTTTGCTCGGCTTTTGTGAACGCGTTCTAATATCAAAGGATGTAAGGCGGGGCCAGCGCAAATTACCCCCGGTTTCACGGTTTTGGCCTCATCATAGCGAAACGGCAAGCCTTCTGGCCCGGTGATCAGCACCCCGGCTTCAGCGGCAATGAGATCGGCCGCGGCCAGATCCCAATCCGATTTTGGCTTCAAGGTTAAGGCCGCGTCCCATCGTCCGGCGGCGACCAGCGCAATGCGATAGGCCATGGAATTGCGTGCGCCGGTGTGGATTTGAGGCCATGGATCAGCCCAGCCTTTATGGGCCAAAAGTTGATCAGCGGCCAAAAACCGCGCGCCGGCCAATTGGCTTTGCGGGCTGATCTGCAAGGGTTGAGCATTGCACATCGCTCCTTGGCCGGTTTGCGCACAATACATTTCATCCAAAGCCGGGTTATAGACCACTGCACAAATTGGCCGCCCCGCTTCAACCACCGCAATGCAGATGGTGAAATGCGGTTTGCCATTAATGAAAGCGCGGGTGCCGTCAATCGGGTCAACCACAAATACCCGCTTGGCGCGCCGTCGTGATCCATCATCACGGCTTTCTTCGGACAGCCAGCCATAATCCGGCCGCGCGTCGCCCAATAAGCGGTGCAAGATCGCGTCGACCTCAAGGTCGGCCTTGGTTACTGGATGGTTTTCGCTTTTGTGGGTGACCTCGCCGGGATCAGAAAACCAGCCCATGGCGCAGGCCCCACCACTTCGTGCGGCGCTTTGCAGCAATGCCAAATCCGAATGCGGGGCTGGGTTCATTGTCCGGCGACGCTAAGGCCTTCAACCAGCAAAGAAGGGGTGTTGGCACTGGATGTAAATTCCAGATCCGCACCGGCAATCAGGCGCGCATACATATCCGTCAAATTGCCAGCCACGGTCATCTCGTTAATGGCGCCAGCTTTTTGACCATTTTTGATCGCAAACCCGGCAAACCCGACCGACCAATCGCCGGTCCCGGCGTTAAAAGACGGCCCAAATGCGTCGGTAATTAAAATGCCATTGCCCATGTCTGCCATTAATTGTGCTGGGGTTTTGTCGCCGGGCGCAATGTACACATTAGAGGTGCCAACACCGGGTGAGCCGCCAAGGCTTAGCGAGGCATGGCCGGTTGGGGCTTCGCCCAATTGCCGGGCTGAAGACAGCGAATGCAACCATGTGGTCAAATGCCCATCCTTGACCAGATCGCGCTTATGCCGCGCCAGACCTTCGCCATCAATGGCCGAAGAACCAAGGCCGCGCAGCCTGAACGGATCTTCAATAATGGAAATATTAGGTGCGAAAACCGGCTCGCCCATTTTGTCTTTCAAGAAGGAAATACCGCGCGCAACACTTGGCCCGGTAATCGCGCCGATAAACATGCCGAGCAATGAACGGGCAATGCGCGGTTCAAACAATACGGCCATCGTGCCACTTTGCAGCTTGGTCGCGCCAAGGCGGTCGGCGGTGCGCTGGCCAGCCTCTTGCCCAACATCTTCATTACTGCGCAAATCTTCGGCCCAATGAGCGGTGCTTTGTGCCCAATCGCGCTCCATAGCGCCGTCTTGTTCGGCGAGTACCATGACGCTGCGCCCGTGCGAGGTTTTGCGCCGCGCCACTTCAAAGCCATTGCTGGCAAATACGTTGATGGCGGTGGAACTCCACCCTGATGATGCGCCGCCGGATTTGCTGACCTTGTCGACCGCCAATGCCGCCGCTTCGGTGGCGAGGGCGTTTTGCGTCAAGGTTTCAATGCTGGGAATGTCCGGGTCGAATAAGTCAAAACCGCGTTGATCATCGGCCAATTGACCAGCATCCGCCAAGCCGCAATACGGGTCTTCCGGCGCGGCTTTGGCCATGGCGCAGGCGCGCTCGGCCAGTTTATCCAAGCCAGCCGGGGAGAGGTCGGACGATGAAATGCCAGCTTGGCGCTTGCCCATAAGCACACGCAGGCCAAGGTCCTGACTTTCCGAGCTTTCCACCTCTTCCAACTGGCCTTCGCGCACGCTGACATCCAGCGAGCGCGATTGCACAATGACGGCTTCAGCGGCTAATGCGCCGTGTTTTTGCGCCAGTTCAACAATGGTCTTGGTGAGCGTGGCAAAGCGCGCCGTGTCTGGCGCCTGGTCGGTATTATTCATAAAGCAGGTTTAGCCGCGCCCCGCCATGGCTGCAATCGGCTTTAGCCGATGAATACAAAATACAGCAGTGCCAAGGCCTGAAGCACCACGACCGCGGCAGTGCCCATGGTGCCAAGAAAACGCCCAAGGGGACGTCCATCGCCCGATGCGGTAAAGCCAAAACAATGGGCATAACGGGCGGCAGTAAACACCGCGCCAAAGCCGTGGATCAGCCAGACCGGCGCGCCCAAGCCACCCAAGGCAAACAAGCCTAATAGCGGCAAAGGTGCATATTCAGCAAAATTGGCATGTACGCGCATGGACCGCAACACGTCTTCATTACCACCATCGCCAAGGCCGACATCGTGTTTTTGCCGTGTCTGCACCACCCGGTAGGCGACAATAAACAATAAGATGAGATTAAGCGCCAAATAAAGCGACGCTGCCTGGTTTGCGGTAAAGTCTAACATGAAATTCCCCTGTGCCGATTAGGTGCCGGATGGCCTTCGGCGGATGATGGTCAAAGAAACCGTCCATGGTCAAGGCGGCAGGGATGATGAAGCCATGATATGCAGATATGAATGCCAAATCAGGTGCGCTAGCGGATGGTTAAGCGCTTGACGGCGCACAGAAGGTTTGAGACAGACAGCCGGTAATTGGCGAACAGCGCTGGCAAAGCCACATCGCCGCAAAACGGATGAGAATTATGGGATTTCAATGCGGTATTGTTGGCCTGCCTAATGTGGGTAAATCAACCTTGTTTAATGCGCTGACGCAGACGGCGGCGGCGCAGGCGGCCAATTATCCATTTTGCACCATCGAGCCTAATGTCGGTGAAGTGGCGGTGCCCGAACCACGTCTGGTTAAACTGGCTACCATTGCCGGGTCGAAAGAGCTTATTCCGGCGCGGATGAATTTTGTAGATATTGCCGGTCTGGTAAAAGGTGCCTCCAAAGGCGAGGGGCTTGGTAATCAGTTTCTGGCCAATATTCGCGAAGTCGATGCGGTGCTTTATGTATTGCGCTGTTTCGATGATGACGACATCACCCATGTGAATGGCACCATCAATCCGCTGGATGATCTCGACACGGTCGAGACCGAATTAATGTTGGCCGATCTGGAAAGCTTGGAAAAGCGCATTGCCAGTGCCGAGAAAAAAGCCCGCTCCGGCGATAAAGACGCCAAAACCGCTATTGCCCTTATGGAGTTGGCGTTGGCGGAGTTACGTGAAGGCCGTCCGGCCCGCGCCGCCAAAGTGCCCGAAGATGATCGCAAAGCTTGGCGCGGCCTGCAATTGTTGACCTCCAAGCCGATTATGTTTGTGTGCAATGTCGATGAAGAAAGCGCCGGTACCGGCAATGCTTATTCGGCCATGGTGGAAGAATTTGCAAAAACCGAAGGCGCGCCGGTGGTGATTATTAGCGCGCAAATCGAAGCCGAACTTGCTTTATTGGATTCGGACGAACGCACGGAGTATTTGGCGGATATTGGCCTTGAAGAGCCGGGTCTGGACCGCCTCATCCATGCCGGGTTTCGGCTGCTTGATCTGCAAACCTATTTCACCGTGGGGCCAAAAGAGGCCCGTGCGTGGACCATTAAAATCGGCACATCTGCGCCCAAAGCTGCTGGCGTTATCCATGGCGATTTTGAAAAAGGCTTTATCCGCGCCGAGACCATCGCTTATGATGATTTCGTCGCCTGCAATGGCGAACAAGGGGCCAAAGAGGCCGGTAAAATGCGCGCCGAGGGCAAGGAATATATTGTCGCCGATGGCGATGTGCTGCATTTTCGGTTTAATGTTTAGGCTTTGATCTCAAACCTACGAAAATTTACGCGGTTTGCTATTCTATTGAGCCTTCACATCAAGCATGTTTGAAAAGCCGCCAAAGATCATTCGTTTGCCATCAAAGGGCATTTCGCCCATTTCACCCAATGCGAGGAAGCGCGGGTCGGTCATCAATTTTGCGTTGACCGCGTCGCGGGTGGCGCGGTCGGGATAGACAATCCAGCTGAGGACGATTTTCTCATCGTTTTTCGCTTTTACCGCGCGGCGGAAGTCGGTGGACTTGCCGTCGGGAACATCGTCTTCCCAATTCTCAACCACTTGGACCGCGCCCAAATCAAGAAAGATCGGCGCGGTAGCCGCCGCGAGTTTCCGGTATGCATCCTCCTTACCTGCAGGCACCGGGACCAAAAACCCATCAATATAGCTCATTTCATCCATCCTTCTTTTTTGCGGGTGACCAAAAGCGCCTTGAGTATAAATGCCGTGATACTAGCCGATTCTTGGCAGTTTCCCATTTTTCGGATTTTTCGCAAATAAAATATTGGGCGGCTCTGGGGCAAAACCGGATTGTTGGCCGGATTGTTGGATTGTGGTGGCAGTTTACTCGGCAGGCTAAATAGGCTCAAAACAGCTTTGGCATAAGCAAAGTTCGGGGCTGGAGTGACCAATGCTTTTCTTTGGCAATGCGGCGCGAAAGCGAAATGATGAGGCGTCGATGACCAAAATTGATGCCAGCGTCTTTATCATCACCCTCAATGAAGAGCGCCATATTGGCCGTGCGTTAAAGAGCGTTGCCGATTTTGCCGATATCGTGGTGGTGGATTCGGGCAGTATCGATAAAACCTTGGCAATTGCCCGCCAATTCACCAAGCGCGTCGTGCACCATGATTTTGAAAACTATGCAGCGCAGAAGAATTACGCCCTAAGCCTGTGCAAAAAACCTTATGCCTTGGTGCTGGATGCCGATGAGCAGGCGACACCGGCATTGTTGGAAGAATTGCGGGCGGCGCTGGAAATGCCAGATTTCGCCGGTCTGATTATACCGCGCTTTGACACCATACTTGGCAAGCGCCAGCACCGCTGGGCGCACACGCAAAAACAAATACGGTTTGTCGCCAAGGATGCGGCCAGATACGCGCCCAAACTGGTACACGAATCCCTTGTCGTCGACGGCCCGGTTCGGCAAACCAAAAATGGTATCAATCATTATGGCGACGCCACCATTGCGCTGCGCCGCGCCAAAATTGATAAGTATTCACGCTTGCGGGCGCAGGAAAAGTTTGCGGCGGGCAAAAACCCCACTGTGTTGAAACTTGTCCTTGTTGGGCCACTGATTTTTGTTAAAACCTACTTTTTCCGACGGTATTTTCTCAACGGATATGGTGGTCTTATTTTGAGCATATTGAACGGGCGCTATGCGTTTTTAAAAGAAAGGCGCCTGTTTGATTTATGGGCGAAGGAAAAGGCAAAATGATGAAGCTGATCCCGCAGACCATGATCGGCGCGTTTGCGCGGCTTGAACCATTGGCCGAACATCATCGCGATGCCATGCGCATTGCCGCTAATGATCCGGGCATGTGGGCGCTGACGACCAAACGCGGTGATGGCGAATATTTCGATCAATGGTTCGATTATATGCGCGCCGAGCACGATGCCGGACGCGCAATTTCTCATGCTGTCATTGTTGATGATGTGGTGATTGGCCATAGTGCGTATCTGGTCATAACCCCAATATTTGACCGGGTAGAAATTGGCTGGACCTGGTATCAAAGCGATCAGCGCGGCACCAAGGTCAACCCGCAATGCAAATTGCTGTTATTGGGCAATGCCTTCGCAAGCGGTGCACACCGGGTGGAGCTAAAAACCCACATCAAAAACCTGCACAGCCAAAACGCCATGGCCAAAATGGGCGGCACCCGCGAAGGCACGCTGCGCCACCATGTGCGCCTTTGGGATAATAGCTGGCGCGATTCAGTGTTTTATTCAGTTCTGGAAGACGAATGGCCGGGCGTGAAAGCGGGGCTTGAGGCGCGGTTAAACGCTTAGCGCCCAGGCTCCGCCCTAATGCCAACTTACTCGGCAGGCACTTCCGCCAGTTTGCTTTTTGCCGCCGCTGCATCCTGCCACAGCCGCACCAGTGCATCCCACAAACTTTTGCGACTGGCGCGCAGATAGAGTGTATTATCACTTAAGCCTTCGACCAGCCGTTGATGGGCAATGTGTAAATTATGATAGGGCATGCGCGGAAACAAATGGTGGGTGGCGTGATAGCGCAAGCCCGTGGGTGCCCAGATATTGGTGAAGACTTTATGCCCCGGCACATTCACCGAGTCCAAAAACTGTTCGGCAACGCTTAGCTGTTCGGCACCGGGATTGCGATAAGCGTGGGCGGCCAGCGTGCGCACCGAATTGAGCGCAAAAATCAGCAAGGCAACGCCATACCAAAGCAGCAATGCTTTTGCTGGCAGGATGTTCATCATCACCAAACCTGCCGCCGTCCATCCATAAATAAAGGCCATAAATTCTTGCGCCAGCCACAGGCCTTTGGGGTCGTTCTTTTTGGGCGAAGCGCGCACATAGGTCAGGTCAATGGTTAGCGAGGAAAATTGTCCCCAGATCAGCTTGCGCAAAGGCGGCAATAGCAAGGACAGCGGCGTCAGCACCATAAATCTGAGAATGAAAAAGGCGGGCAGGATAAAAATCAGCAACATATAGCCCAAAATACCAAGGGGGTTGCCGGTGCCAAACGGCAGATATTCACCGTCTTCTTTGGTGCCGTAAACATCGTGCACATGGTGGTGCCGATGCACCCCATGATAGGTGAAGCTGGGGATCAGCAAGGCAAAACCGCACAATATATTCCACACCAGCCGAAAGGCAGCAAAGGTGCCGGTTTTCAGATGTGCCAATTCATGCGTAAACAGGGCCGCGCGATATAGCGCCAAGGTTGCCACTGTCACGCCAATAATCCCTGGGGCCGAAGAAAGCGGATAGATCACCGCCACAGCAAAAGCGGCCCAGCCGACACTCACCGAGATTAAAAAATCCGGCCAATAAATGCGGGGGTTTGGCTTCATCAAATCCGCGACCAGCCGATTGGCTTCGGCCATCGGAAAGGCACCATTGTCTCTATCTATTGCCATGACGCTAATTTAATCCTGTTTACACCCCGCTTCAGGCGGGCGTCCATTGTCTAGAAAATTATGGGCCGGTGGGCAAGGCGGCGCAAGGTCGCACGCACCCTTGTGCAGGTGCGTGTTTGGTTTTTTTGATGAAAACACCGCGTTTTGGGCAAGGCCCTCTAATGGTTTAACCTTTTGCGCTGTCGCTGATACGGCTTTTCTGGTAAGTAAATGCGAGCAGTAAAAAGGGAGCCTTACATGTCAGACATGAAGGGTACGGATAAACCCGGTGAGTATAAAGAAGGTGATAATGTTATAATCCCGAGCGAGGGTGAGATGGATACAGGGCCGGATATCATTCTTACTGATATAGGTCGAGCGGCATCGAAGGCGATCCGGTTTGACGCCATTCTTCTGGCTATTTTAGCGTTTGCGGTTTTTTTGATCGTGTTGGGCTTGATGGTTCAAAACAGTCTACTAGCCGAATTTTCAACATTATTGATATTTATGGGCGTGCTGATCGCTATTGCGGGTGCGATATTACGGCGCTCCATCTGGCTGGTGACACGCTATGATATTCCGGCGCTGAACAATCCGCCAACGGAGGAGGACACCGTTACCGTACCGAGGCATGGCACCGTGCACAGAGGGCGCACGGAAGTGCCCTTGGGTGGTGATCGAACACGGCCCTATATCTGGATATGGTTTGATCCGGCTGAAAACAGTGACTGTATCAAAGGCGGTGGGCATTATCGCTGGTATCAGTATGTGAATTTAGAGCTGTTTATTGATGGGGTTAAAAAGAAAACCAAAAAAGCTGTAAAAGGCGGGACGGAACTATATTACAGGTTTGATGAGTGGAATCCTGATTACCATGTGAAGGAAGCGAAGAAATCTGACCCGGACTTCACCCCCGACGCGGTAAAGCGAAAGGGATTGTTGAAAGACAAGCTTGGTAAACCATTCAAGCAATATGATGTTCCCGGGACAGAAACAGGTCAAAATGTGCAAGGGTCTGGCATGGGGATGCAGGTTCGCGGCACTCACAAAAAAGGCATTTTGGATGCGCCGGATTTTTGTAATCGTGGCGACGATAAGCTTTCCCCCATCGAACGCCTTTTAGGCCGGTTTGTTAAAATTGAAGATAAGAAAAAGCAACAACTTACCAAGCCAAACCCAGATCAGGATGTGGATGTCAGGGTATTGATTGAGGCGCGCTCATATCTTGTGTGCACTAAGGATGGAAAAGTTACATGCATTGGCTACGTCCCATGGACGTATATGATTGATAGTAGAATCAAGGTTTCATGGTCGAAAAGTGGTAAAATTGCCGGTGGCAGTGACCCGGTATGGACCCTTGGTGCTTTGCGTGGGCCATGCACATATACTTTGACGATTAACGATTGGGTGAATGGCTGCTGAAGACTGCCAGCATTATTTTCTCTGTCACCTATTGGCTTTGGCAGGCGGGGCCGTTAAACACACCAAAATAATACTGGATTTCCATTATGCCAAAGCGCGAGGACATATCCTCCATCCTCATTATCGGGGCGGGGCCGATTGTGATCGGCCAGGCCTGTGAGTTTGATTATTCTGGTGTGCAGGCCTGCAAAGCCCTCAAAGAGGAGGGGTATCGGGTCATATTGGTCAATTCCAACCCGGCCACGATTATGACGGACCCGGATTTGGCCGATGCTACGTATATCGAGCCGATCACCCCCGAAATGGTCGCCAAGGTGATTGCCAAGGAACGCCCTGATGCGTTGCTGCCAACCATGGGCGGTCAAACGGCGCTGAACACCGCTTTATCGCTGAATAAAAATGGCACATTGGCGAAATATGGCGTCGCGCTGATCGGCGCGCAGGCCGATGTGATTGACAAGGCCGAGGACCGCGAGAAGTTTCGCGCCGCCATGAAAACCATTGGGTTGGCAACGCCGCGCTCGCACCTTGCCCATACCGTGGAAGAAGGCATGGCGGTGTTTGAGGATATTGGCCTGCCAACCATTATTCGCCCGTCTTTCACCCTTGGCGGCACCGGTGGCGGCATTGCTTATAATGTGCAGGAATACCGCCAAATCGTCACCAGTGGCATCGAAGCTTCGCCAACCAATGAAGTGCTGATCGAAGAATCGGTGCTCGGCTGGAAAGAGTTCGAGATGGAGGTGGTGCGCGACAAGGCTGATAATTGCATCATTATTTGCTCGATCGAAAATATTGACCCCATGGGCGTCCATACCGGCGATTCGATCACTGTCGCCCCGGCCCTGACCCTGACCGACAAAGAATTTCAAATCATGCGCGATGCCTCAATCGCGGTGTTGCGCGAGATCGGTGTTGAAACCGGCGGCTCCAATGTGCAATTCGCCATCAATCCAGCCAACGGCCACATGGTGGTGATTGAGATGAATCCGCGGGTATCACGCTCGTCGGCATTGGCGTCGAAGGCCACCGGCTTCCCGATTGCCAAAATCGCCGCCAAACTGGCCGTCGGCTATACGCTGGACGAGTTGGAAAACGACATCACCAAAGCCAGCCCGGCCAGTTTTGAGCCAGCCATTGATTATGTGGTCACCAAAATCCCACGCTTTGCGTTTGAGAAATACCCGGGTGCCGAGCCGGTATTGTCGACCGCCATGAAGTCGGTAGGCGAAGCCATGGCCATTGGACGTACCTTTGCTGAATCCTTGCAAAAAGCCTTGCGCTCGTTGGAAACCGACCTCACCGGCCTTAACGAGATTGTGGTTGATGGCATGGGTGAGGGCGATGACCGGCGGGCCTTGGACGCCGCTTTGGCCAAAGCCACACCGGATCGGTTGTTGGTGATCGCGCAGGCCTTTCGCGAGGGCATGAGCGTCGAAGACATTGCTTCGGCTTCGCATTATGAGCCGTATTTTTTGCGCGAAATTGAGGCGCTGGTCAGCGCAGAATCGCGTATTCGCCGCGAAGGCTTGCCGGACAACGCGCAACAATGGCGCGCGCTGAAAATGCAGGGCTTTGCCGATGCGCGGTTGGCGGAACTTACCGGAACAGATGAGCAGGCCGTCCGCGCCGCGCGGCTTAGCGCTAATGTGCGCCCGGTGTTCAAACGCGTGGACACCTGCGCCGCCGAATTTGAAGCGATTACGCCTTATCTATACTCCACTTATGAAGTGCCGCCTTTATTTGGGCCGGGCGGTGTTCCTGGCGAAGCGCAATGTGAGGCTGCCCCCAGCGCCCGTAAAAAAGTTATTATTCTTGGTGGTGGGCCTAACCGCATTGGGCAGGGCATTGAATTTGATTATTGCTGTTGTCATGCGGCGTTTGCATTGGCAGATGCAGACATTGAATCGATCATGGTCAATTGCAATCCAGAGACGGTTTCCACCGATTATGACACCTCGGATCGGCTGTATTTTGAGCCGCTCTCGGAAGAGGATGCCTTGGACATTTGCGCCATAGAGCAACAAAATGGCGAATTATTGGGCGTTATCGTACAATTTGGCGGGCAGACGCCGCTTAAATTGGCACAAGCTCTGGAGCGCGAAAACATCCCGGTTTTGGGCACCTCTGTGGACGCGATTGATCTGGCCGAAGATCGCGAACGCTTTAAGGCGCTGCTTGACGAAATTGGTTTAACCCAACCACCAAATGCGATCGCTAAAACCGAGGAAGAAGCGTTGGCTGCGGCGCAAGTTTTGGGCTTTCCTTTGGTGCTGCGCCCGTCTTATGTGCTGGGCGGTCGGGCCATGGAAATTGTTTCGGGTATGGACGGTTTGCGCCGTTATGTGCGCGATGCGGTGAATGTTTCCGGCAAAAGCCCGTTATTGCTCGACCGCTACGTTAATGAAGCCATTGAAGTTGATGTTGATGCCATTGGCGATGGCGATGACGTCTGGGTGGCCGGCATTATGGAGCATATTGAGGAAGCTGGGGTGCATTCGGGCGATAGCGCCTGTGCCCTGCCGCCCTATACGCTTGATGATGCCATGTTGGCGCGCTTGCGCGAACAGACCGTGCAATTGGCCAAGGCGTTGAGCGTGCGCGGGCTGATGAATATACAATTCGCCATTCAGGGCGAGACGATTTACGTGCTGGAGGTCAATCCCAGAGCCTCGCGCACCGTACCATTTGTGGCCAAAGCTATTGGCGCGCCGGTGGCCGGTATTGCCGCGCGCATCATGGCCGGGGCGAAGCTGAAAGATTTTGATCTGCCCGACCAGCCGACCACCCATGTGGCGGTCAAGGAGGCGGTGTTCCCGTTTGCGCGCTTTGCCGGGGTTGATCCGGTATTGGGGCCGGAAATGCGTTCCACTGGCGAGGTGATGGGGCTGGATACCAGCTTCGCCCGCGCCTTTGCCAAATCGCAATTGGGCGCCGGGGTTGACTTGCCCAAAGCCGGCAATGTGTTCATTTCGGTCAAGGATTTGGACAAGCCAGCCATGATCGGCTTGGCGCGCAGTCTGGTTAAACAGGGTTTTGCCATCCTCGCGACTGGCGGCACAGCAAGTGCGCTGGAAGCGGCCGGGATTGAAATTCGCCGGGTGAATAAGGTTTATGAAGGCCGCCCGCATATTGTCGACGCCATGAAAAATGGTGAAGTGCAATTGGTGTTCAATACCACTCAGGGCCGCCGCGCCCATATTGACAGCTATTCTATCCGCCGCACGGCGCTGGAAATGCAAACGCCGTATTTCACTACCGCCGCCGCCGCCGCCGCTACGGTGCAGGCGATTGCCGGTTTGGCCGAGGGCGAGCTGGGCGTTCGGGCATTGCAAGATTACCGCTAGACGCGGTCCCTGTAATTATTGTGATTATGGGTATAACAAGACCATCTAACCAAGTCGTAACTTGAATGTTTGCGCAATTATGAAGATCTTGATCGTTTATGGAGGGGCAAATGGCTTTCAGAATTCTGCTTTCAATTTTTCTCATGTCGAGCATGGTCGCGTCGTGTAGCGCCGCCAAAACCAATGATGACGCGGATACGGGGGCGATCATTGCTGCCGCCCTCGCCGCCGCGGACCGGCCAGAAGCGCAAATTGCGCGCGATGAAACCCGTAATCCGGTGGCTGTCTTGCAGTTTAGCACCGTCAAACCGGGCGATAGTGTTGCCGACCTTGGTGCCGGTGGGGGGTATTTTTCACGTTTGCTTTCCAGCGTTGTTGGCGAAGAAGGCAGGGTGGTTGCGCAAAACCCGCCAGTATGGGTGGAAAATTATAAAAGTATCACGCCGGGCATGGCGGCGTTGATGGCCGACCGGTCCAATGTGCAAGCGCACACCGCCGCATTTGATGAACTTGGGTTTGCTGACGCCTCCTTTGATGTGGTTACGATGGCGTTGATCTATCATGATGTGAGCCTGATGACCGATACCGTCCAGCGGGCGCAGATGAATGCGCAAATCTTTGCCGCCCTTAAACCCGGCGGTGTGTTATTGGTTACCGATCACCATGCTGAGGAAGGTTCTGGAAACACCACCACTGATGCGCTGCACCGAATTGCTGGTGATTTGGTGATGCGCGAGGCACTGGCCGCTGGTTTTGTGCTCGATGGGCAATCAGATGCTTTGCACTTTGCCAGCGATGATCGGACCAAGAACGTGTTCGACCCGGCCGTGCGCGGCAAAACCGACCGTTTCGTCTATCGGTTTCGCAAAACAAAATAGGGTAGAGTTTTAAGCACAGTCTGCGGACACCAAAGCAAAGCCAGCTGGCCTTGCTCTGGTGTCTGTTCAGCAGGCCATCTTGAACCTGTTTGCAAGCGGGGTTATATAGATGTCCTCACGTGTTTACAGGGGCTGGCGCTTAGCGGCTCAGGAAACACAAAATACGAAGAGAATTCCGACACATGAATAAAGTCCCTATGACCGCCGAGGGTCGTGATGCCCTCGACGAAGAACTTAAATTTCTCAAAACTGTGGAACGCCCGGCGATCATTCAGGCGATTGCCGAAGCTCGTGCCCATGGTGATTTGAGCGAAAACGCGGAATATCACGCGGCCAAAGAACGCCAGGGATATGTCGAGGCTCGTGCCGCCGACATTGAAAGCAAATTGGCGCGTGCACAGGTTATTGACGTGCGTGAATTGGGCGGCGATTCAGTAAAATTCGGGGCCACGGTTAAGGTCGTCGATGAAGATACTGAAGAAGAAGCCGTCTATAAGATTGTCGGCGAAGATGAAGCCGAAGTCGCCAAAGGCAAAGTTTCGGTCACCTCACCGATTGCGCGCGCATTGATTGGCAAGGAAAGCGGCGACGTTGTCGAGGTTGCCGCTCCCGGCGGGGCTCGTTCGTTGGAAGTTCTTGCTGTTAACTGGGTGTGACAACACCGCCTGGCAAGCTGGAAGTTTGGACCATTGATGATGGTCGTGCCGGGCTGGCTAATCAAACCCAGGGGCTGGCGGAAGCCCTTGATCGTTTGATACCGGCAAATATCCACAGCCATGTGGTTAAAAAAAAGCTGATCAGCTTTGGCGTGGCCGGCAGTCCGGCACCGGGCATGGACGCGCCGTGGCCGGATATCTGCATTGGCTGCGGGCGGGCCAGTATTGGCTACATGCGCGCCATGCGAAAATGGTCTGGTGGGCGCACTTTGACGGTGCAATTGCAGGACCCACGCGTTAACCCTTCGGATTTTGATTTGGTGATTCCGCCGCAACATGATGGCTTGCAGGGCGATAATGTTTTTCCGATTCTGGGGGCGCCGGTGCGGGTGACGCCAGAAGTATTGCAAGACGCGCAAAAACAGTTCGCCGACAAGATGGTGCGGTTTCCGGGGCCACGGCTGGCCGTGGTTTTGGGCGGAAATTCCCGCCACCATAAATTTACCAAAAAGGGTAGTAAGCGCTTGGTTAAATCCCTGCAGGGTCTGCTCGGTAATCAGGTGTCCTTGCTGATCACCACCTCGCGCCGCACGCCAAAATTCGTGATT
This sequence comes from Robiginitomaculum sp., assembly GCA_021776615.1. GTDB lineage: Bacteria > Pseudomonadota > Alphaproteobacteria > Caulobacterales > Maricaulaceae > Robiginitomaculum_B. The sequence goes on from JAJFFO010000006.1 coordinate 48,839, forward strand.
AAAGCCCTGCGCCGCCAGTACGGGAAAAAAGATCATGTGTGGTTGTGGGATAATGAAAAAACCGATGGCCCCAACCCGTATTTTGCCTTTTTGCAAGCCGCTAACGCGGTATTGGTGACTAATGATTCGACCAATATGCTGACCGAAGCGGCCAGCACCGGTAAGCCTATTTTGCTATTCTCGCTTAAAGGCAAGGACGCCAAATTTGAGAAGCTTTACGACGCTTTGGCGGGTAAAGGTCTAGCGCGCCCCTTTACCGGCAGTCTGGCCACGTGGCCAGTAGAGGGTTTGGACGAGACCGGCCGCGCTGCCAAAGAAGTTGTCCGCCGCCTCTATAAGCGCTGGCAGGACGATGGCCGCACCAAAACCAACCAAGAGGGTGGCGGATAAACTTAACTTGAAAGCCAAGCTCTTGCCCATCCTCGCATAGCTCCCTAAATCATCATCGGCAATCGTTTGCTTAATTGTGTTTTGAATGGAAATTGTAATGTCTTCAGTGCCCCAAACTCCGGCCCATATCCGCGTGGCGATTATTGGTTCTGGCGCGGCCGGTTATACCGCCGCTATTTATGCCGCCCGCGCCATGCTGGAGCCGGTGGTGTTTGCCGGATTGCAACCCGGCGGCCAGCTTACCATCACCAGTGAGGTAGAAAATTATCCGGGGTTTGCCGAACAAATTCAGGGCCCATGGCTGATGGAACAAATGCGCGACCAAGCCCTGGCTATGCAAACGCGCATTGTCGAAGACACCATTGTTAAGGCCGAATTGGGCCAACGCCCCTTCACCCTGCATACGGATGGCGGTCAGGTGTATACGGCGGACGCCGTGATTATTGCCACCGGGGCGCAGGCCATGTGGCTGGGCCTGCCGTCTGAAGAAAAATTTCAGGGCTTTGGGGTTTCGGCATGTGCCACCTGCGATGGGTTTTTCTATCGCGGTAAAGAAGTGGCGGTCATTGGCGGCGGCAATACGGCAGTTGAGGAGGCGTTATTTTTGACCAATTTTGCCTCAAAAGTTACGTTGGTGCACCGGCGTGACACATTGCGCGCCGAAAAGATTTTGCAAAACCGTCTGTTCAATAATCCTAAAATTGAAATTCTGTGGGACCATGTACTCGAAGAAGTGTTGGGCGATGAAAACCCACTGGGCGTTACCGGCATGAGGGTGAAAAACGTCAAAACCGATGAAGTCGCAGAGCGCAAGCTGGACGGCGTGTTTATTGCCATCGGCCATAAACCGGAAACTTCGCTTTTTGAAGGGCAGTTGGAAATGAAACAGGGTGGCTATCTGGTGACCGCACCGGATTCGACCGCCACCGCCACCCCCGGTGTCTATGCCGCCGGCGACGTTACCGATGATAAATACCGCCAGGCCGTCACCGCCGCCGGCATGGGGTGTATGGCCGCTCTGGAGGCAGAACACTTTTTGGCAGATTAATCGCTGAACGGGAGCGGATGTTCAGACCACTCTTCGTTTTGTCTTGGTAATGATTATAATTATGGCTACAAAGCCGAAACTGCCATGCTATACTCAACTGGTTTAAAGGGCGGCAAGCTTCGCCTTTGATTTGTCTTAAATCGAATATACTGCATATGCATGGCTGTATCTAAAAATACCAGATGGTTAAAAATAGCGCCTTTAATTATGGGACTGGCGCTTGCCGCCCTGGTTTCTGCCTGCCTCAATCTTGATCTTGGTACGATATTCTCCCTAAAGCGCATGGACCCCTATGCGATTGATTTGGTGAACAGTCGCGCCGCGGTTTTCTTACCTGCCGATTTGGAGCCTGGCGAACATGTGAATGTTACCATCAAAATTAAGCAGGCCGGGCGGTTTTTGGCCGAGGAAAAGTTTGCGCTGGAGGTTGTCGGCGAGGGCGAGGACTTGAGCGGTATTAAGCTGCCAAGCGTCCCGGGCCGACCCTATGTTATCCGTTTGGCGGCAAAGGATGCGGCGCGCGCCGTAGATTTGCAGACCCGCTTGGGCAAGTTGGACAAAAACCATAAATGGATAGAGCCGGAAGAAGATACGGTCGGCACCGTGCAAGAAGAAGCACCGCAAAGCGACGGTGTGGATTGGCCCTCAAATGCGGACGAGCCGGTAAATGGTGATGTGTCCCTGTCATGGGATGTAAAGCCGACCGCCGAGGCTCGCGACCGGGTGTGCGCCAAGCCTAAAAAATACAAATTCTGGGCCTGGGTGAAGGTCAATGACTATCCGGCCTTTCGGCGCGTGGTCCACGGCCTTTCGCTTAAACGTCTGTTTGGCAAAGAAGGCGTAGCGAGTATGTGCGAGATCGACGCCGCCGCCGAAGCGGATATTGCGGCCTAAGGCGTTTTGCCGGTTACGCTCATCGCGCCGGTTTCGGTCAATACCCAATCCAAGCTTTGATCGCCGCCATCGGTCGGCACTTTGTCGAGTTGTTGCGCAGCATAACCAAGGCCGACCGCGCATACATGCGGGTTGGCCGCGCGCATGGCTTTGAGCGTGCGATCATAATATCCACCGCCATAGCCAAGGCGGCGACCTTTTTTATCAAATGCCAATAGTGGCAGTAAAACGATTTCCGGCGTCACTGGCAAAGCGGTTTCCAATGGCTCTTCAACATCAAAATTGCCGAAATTCAATTCATCGCCGGGGGTCCATGCACGAAACATGAGTGGCTTTTTGTCTTCTTGCATAACCGGCAAGCAAAGCTGCGCACCGCGCGATTTTAATTTTTCCATCAATGCGGTTGGATCAATTTCGCTTTGTATTGGTCGGTAGCCGGCAATAACCAGCCCTGGCCGGGTTAGCAATTCCGCAGGAAAACGAGCGGAAAGCTGGGTGCCGGAGCGTGGGTAAAGCGATTGCAAGGTTACCCGTTTGCGCTTCATACGCGCCCGCAGTTCAGATTTTTCGTTGGTGTTAAAGAAAGACATATTTGGCGGCTCCACAAACACCGTTGGGGCATAAATGCCCTGATGACCCGAAAAGTACAGGTGGGCGCAGCATAAAAGAGACCACGATCTCAATCAGGGGCCGCTCCCTCAGGAGACAATACGGTCGCCGGGATTTGACCCCTGACGCATGCCGCAGATACCGCCTGCAGTAACTTAGGCTGGATGCATAGAGATTTGGAGGGGGAAAAGCAAAAAGAATCATAGAATAACTGCAAAAAATCAGCGGTTTGCTTCCGTGCCCAGTTGTTTTGCAAGAGTTTCAACCCTTTTAGCGGCCTGATTTAAAGCTTTTGCCGCTGCCTTGATGGTTTTTTCTCCGGCCCGTTGGTCCTCTGCGCCATCGGCTTCCAACGCCGCAATCCTGGTTTTTGCCGCTTCGCTGGCCTTTTCTGATTCGCGTAATTTATCGCCAAGCACCAAAGCAGCCATTAAAAACAATCGCAAATCGCCAATCTGACCAACTTGACCGGCAAGTTCGGTAACGTGTTTGCTGAATTGCTCACCCAGTGCCGCCACCGCCTGTTCCTGACCGTCCTCGCAGCCAATGGCAAAAGCGCGCCCATTCACATTGATTGAAACCTTACCCATTAAAGTTCTCCAAGGGCGCTGCGCACCTCGGCAATGGCGGTGTCGAGGGCAATGCCCGCTTCCTCAGCCGCCTGTTTTAAGGTCTCTGCGCGTGCCTGACTGGCGTCAAGCTCCCCGGCCAGCCGGGCGCGGTCCTCGTCCACTTCGCCGGCCTCTCGCGCGCCTTGCATTTGCCTTAGCAAGTTTGTCGTCCCGGTGTCTAAAAGGTCGAGGGCGGCTTCCAGCCGCGCAGCGGCATCTTGCAGGTCGGCGGCGGGCGTGTCGGTATCGGTTTTGGAGGCTGCCATGGGGTGCGACTCGCGGTTAGTTATCGTGATTATCACATCATTGTGCCGCACCACATGCCCCCTGCCTAGTCCCCGATGATGCAAGACCGCAAAAGCCTGTCTTACAACTGGACGTGAGGGGCGGTCCACGCTATAGCCCGATCCATATTTACCGCCCGCGAAACCGGTTCATGCGGGCATCGTATCTGAGGAGATAGAGATGGCAGTTCGGGTGGCAATCAACGGATTTGGTCGCATTGGTAGATTGGTTTTACGCTCTATCATTGAACATGGTCGAACTGACATTGAAGTGGTCGGGATAAACGATCTGGGGCCGGTTAAAACCAATGCGCATTTGCTGAAGTATGATTCTGTTCATGGCCGTCTGAAAGCCGACGTGACCACTGATGATGATGACATTTTCGTCAATGGCAAAGCGATCCGCGTCACCGCCGAGCGCGATCCATCGAAATTGCCCTGGGCCGAGCTAGACGTAGACGTGGCACTGGAATGCACCGGATTTTTTGCCAGTCGCGATAAGGCTGCCGCGCATTTGCAGGCCGGGGCTAAACGGGTTCTGGTTTCCGCTCCGGCGGGCGGTGCCGACAAAACCATTGTTTATGGCGTCAACCATGATGTGCTGACCAAGGATGATCTGGTGGTTTCCAACGCCTCGTGCACCACAAACTGTCTCTCGCCGGTTGCCAAAACCTTGAATGATGCAGTCGGCATTGAGCGCGGCTATATGACTACCATCCACGCGTATACCGGCGATCAGCCGACCCTTGACCGTTTGCATAGTGATCTTTATCGCGCCCGCGGTGCCGCACAATCGATGATCCCGACCTCTACCGGCGCTGCCCGTGCCGTTGGTCTGGTATTGCCTGAACTGGCTGGTAAATTGGATGGTTCGTCCATTCGCGTGCCAACACCAAATGTTTCGTGTGTTGATCTGACTTTTGATGCCGGCAAAGACACCAGCGTTGATGCTATCAATGCAGCCATCATTGCCGCCTCTGATGGCCCACTAAACGGCGTTATGGGCTATTCCGATGAACCTCTGGTGTCGATCGATTATAACCATAATGCCAATTCTTCGACCGTCGCTTTGCCGCAGACCCAGGTGATTGATGGCCGCTTTGTGCGGGTGCTAAGTTGGTATGACAATGAATGGGGTTTTGCCACGCGCATGTCCGATAGCGCCATTGCTCTGGCAGCGTTCATCTAGCGCCAACCCTGCCCGAGGAGGACGCCATGGCTTTTCGCAGACTGGAAGATGCAGATGTGAGCGGGGCCCGCGTCCTTGTCCGGGTAGATTTTAATGTGCCGATGAAGGATGGGATTGTCAGCGATGGCACCCGTCTTAAAGCCGCATTGCCAACCATAAATGCCCTGCACAAACGTGGTGCGAAAACCATACTGCTTTCGCATTTCGGCCGTCCAAAGGGTAAGCGCGAGCCCGGCATGAGCCTCGGCGCGGTGATGCAGGCATTATCGGTCTTGCTGGATACAAAAGTGCACTTTGCCGATAATTGCATTGGCGACCGTGCCCGTTTTGCCATTGACGCCATGAAAGATGGCGAAGTGCTGTTGCTGGAAAATACCAGATTTCATCCGGGTGAAGAAAGCAATGACCCGGCTTTGGCACGCCAGATGGCAGCGCTTGGTGATATTTTTGTCAATGACGCATTTTCCGCCGCCCACCGCGCCCATGCCTCGACGACGGGCATTGCTGCTTTGCTGCCTGCATTTGCGGGCAAGGCCATGGAACGCGAATTGGACCATTTGGAAAAAGCGCTTGGCAATCCGCAACACCCGGTGTTGGCGGTTATTGGCGGCGCCAAAGTTTCGACCAAAATTGCATTGATGGAAAATCTGGTCAGCAAGGTGGACATGCTGTGTGTTGGCGGCGGCATGGCCAATACGTTTTTACATGCCTTGGGTAAGCCGGTTGGCACCAGCCTTTGCGAGAAGGATTACGCGCCCACCGCGTTAGCGATCATTAGCGCCGCCACCAAAAATGATTGTGCGCTTTTGTTGCCCAGTGATGTGGTGGTGGCAAAAGCATTCGCCGCCAATACGCCCAGCCAAATCGTCGGCCTTGACGCCGTTGCCGATGACGACATGATTTTGGATGCCGGGCCAAAAACCGTGGCCGCTTTAATCGCAGCCATGGACCATGCCAAAACGGTGATTTGGAACGGGCCGCTGGGTGCTATTGAATTGCCGCCATTCGATAGGGCGACCAATGAGGCCGCAAAAGCTTGCGCGGAACGCACCCGCGCCGGTAAATTTATTTCGGTTGCCGGTGGCGGTGACACAGTTTCGGCGCTAAACAAATCTGGCGCGGCGCAAGACTTTACCTTTATCTCAACTGCAGGCGGGGCTTTCCTTGAATGGATGGAAGGCAAGGCGCTGCCGGGCGTTGAGGCTTTGAAAATTTAAAAATCGGGGATTTTTTTATGAATATTGACCAGCTTTGCGATACCGCCAATGCGATGGTGCAAAAAGGTAAGGGCATATTGGCCGCCGACGAATCTACCGGCACCATAAAAAAACGCTTTGATGGCATTGGCGTCGAGTCGACCGCCGATAATCGCCGCGATTGGCGCGAAATGTTGTTCCGGACCGAACCGGCAATGCAAGAGGCGATTTCCGGCGTTATTTTGTATGATGAAACCTTGCGCCAAAGCGCTGTGGACGGCACGCCTTTGGTCGAGCTCATCCGCCGCGCCGGTGCCGTACCAGGCATTAAAGTAGACATGGGCGCGCAGGGCATGGCCGGTTTTTCCGGCGAGAAAGTAACCGCCGGGCTGGACGGGCTGCGCAATCGTATGCACGAATATTATGACCTTGGGGCGCGTTTTGCCAAATGGCGCGCGGTCATTGAGATTGATGCTCACCGCCCATCGGCGGCCTGCGTAACCGCCAATTGCCATGCTTTGGCGCGCTACGCCGCCATTTGTCAGGAAGCCAATATTGTGCCGATTGTCGAACCGGAAGTGTTGATGGATGGTGCCCACGATATTAATCGCTGCGCCGAAGTGACCGAATGGACATTGAAACATTTGTACATGGAATTATTCATGCACGGCGTAGTGCTGGAAGGCAGCGTATTGAAACCTAATATGGTCCTTTCTGGCAAAAAGTGCGCCACGCAGGCCGGTGTTGAAGAAGTGGCGGCGGCGACAGTGAAATGCCTCAAGGCTAGTGTGCCGGGTGCCGTGCCCGGCATCGCATTTTTGTCTGGTGGACAGTCCGACATTGACGCCACGGCGCATTTGAACGCCATGAATGCCTCTGGTGAATTGCCATGGAATCTCACTTTTTCTTATGGCCGCGCTTTGCAAGCCGCACCTTTGGCGGCGTGGAGCGGTAAGCCGGAAAACCATGATGCATGCCAGGCAAGCTTTAATCATCGTGCTAGTATGAATAGTCTGGCCACGTTGGGGCAATGGAGTGCCCAAAAAGAGGGTTGAAGCTGACCCGCTTCGGGTTGTGAGTTGCTGTTTGTACAAGCCTGAATAGAGTTTAACTTTCCATTTGCTGATCCTTACCGCAAAATAAGCAGTATATAAAATCATAGGAACTAAAGGGGTATATGACCATGTTGAAAAACTTGATGGTGGCGTTAAGCGCTTTTGCGCTTATGGCGTTGGCAGTTCAAAGTCAGGCACAGGAAAATGGCGAGTCGGCGAAAACCGAAGCCATGGCCAAACCGGCAAACCCCGAAGATGTAGCCAGTGTCGAAGCGATCATTGAAGCCGTCTATGATGTAATTTCCGGCCCGGCGGGTCCGCGCGATTGGGCCCGTATGCGCTCGCTATTTATTGCCGAACCGCGCATGGCCGTGCGCAATCCAAACGCGCCCAACGGTATTCGAGTGTTCACGCTGGATGATTATATAAAAAATTCCGGGGCATATTTTTTGGAAAACGGGTTTTTCGAAACCGGTATTCATAACGAAATCGCGCTGTATGATAGCATCGCCCATGTGTTCAGCACCTATGAATCGCGCCGCGAAGCCGACGCGGAACCGTTTGCGCGCGGCATTAACTCGATCCAGCTTTTACACCATGATGATCGCTGGTGGGTGGTTAGTATTTATTGGCAGCAAGAATCCGAAGATGCGCCAATTCCAGCACAGTTTTTACCCAAAGCTGAATAATTTCCGCCTACCCATTCATCCTCTACCTGCGGGAGAGGGTCGAGGTGAGGGGCTTAAATGCATTGAGCTTGATGCTTATTCGGTATCGCGGTCGTGGGCTAATTGCCCGGCAACATAAGTACGACGAATTGCCCGATCATCGCCCAGCATTGACAGCGCGAACAACGTCTCTTCTGCATTTTTTGATACGCTGAGACGGCGTTTAAGCAGCGGTGTTGCGGCCATATCCAATAGGCAAAAATCAGCCTCCTTGCCGGCGGTGAAATTGCCAACATGATGGTCAATATGCAAAGCCCGTGCGCCGCCCAATGTCGCCATATAAAAGGCCTGAAACGGATGCAGGCGTTGGCCTTTTAATTGCGCGGTTTTATAACCCTCATTCATGCTGCCAAAACTGCTCAATGAGGTGCCGGCGCCAACATCACTGCCAAAGCCGACCTCAATGTCCGCCTCTTGCGCCGCTGCCAGATCAAAGCAGCCACTGCCCAAAAACATGTTGGACATCGGGCAAAAGGCGATGGCGCTGTTGGCGGTGCCAAGGTCAGCTCGTTCCTTGGCGGTCAAATGCACACAATGGGCAAAGACGGATCGGTCATTGACCAGTCCGGCGCGGGCATAGACATCGAGATAATCGCGGGCTTCGGGAAACAGCGCGCTTACCCATTCAATCTCTTTTTTGTTTTCGCACAAATGCGTGTGCATCAAAATGTCTGGAAATTCGGCCAGCAATTTTCCGGCGGCGTCTAATTGTTCGCGAGTTGAGGTCGGCGCGAAGCGCGGTGTCACCGCATAGCCGAGACGGCCTTTACCGGCCCATTTTTCGATCAAGGCTTTGCTTTGCACATAACCGTCTTGGGCACTGTCCAGAAGCTCATCAGGTGCATTACGGTCCATCAGCACCTTGCCGGTGATCAGCCGCATATTGCGTGCCAATGCTTCTTCAAACAATGCATCAACCGAATGTGGATGAACCGTTGCAAACACCAAAGCCGACGTGGTGCCATTGCGCAAAAGCTCGCTCAGGAAAAATTTGGCCATTTTGCGCGCATGGTGCATGTCGGCAAACGCCATTTCCGCTGGAAATGCATAATTTTTCAGCCAGTCCAGCAAATGCTCGCCAAAGCCGCCAATGGCATCCACTTGCGGATAGTGCACATGGGCATCAATAAAACCGGGGACAATCAGCGTGTCGGGCAAATGGGTGATCGGCAACCCAATGGTCGCGGATTGCAAATCATCCCACGCCCCGGCTTTGAGCACCTTGCCATGTTCGACGATCAAGCCGCCATCGGCATAATAGGCGGCGGCATCTGCGTTGTGGACGGGATTACCCAAGGTGTGAAACAAAGCACCGCGAAAGCAAAGCTTGCTCATGTCCCGCTCCCCAGCATGATTACCGGACCATTGGCGAGTTGTTCCTCGTCGCAATTCTCGCCCTCGCCAATACGGTCAATTACTAAAAAGTCACTTAAGCCCTTGAGCGCCAGTAAATAATGATGCCAGACGCCCGCATGATAATTCACCCCCTGATCAGCGCGCGCTAAAAAGGCGCAAATATGGGTTGGATTAAAATCTCCGCGCGGCGCGACCACCACCAGATACGGATGACCCTGCAAGGGGTAAAACGCCTGGCTGGAAAGCGGATGCCGCTCCATCACCGCAATTTGTATCGGTTGCGGCAAGGGCGTAGAGCGAAATATGCTGACCCCGGCCCGGCCGCCTTTGGCATTGGTATCAAGCGCGGCGAGGTCATGAAAGCGCGAGGTATTGCCATAATTAATCTCCAGCGGTGCCGGGGCCTCCGCCGCGCAGATAACGTCACCATAGGGCGCGAAATCGAGTGCGTTCAGCGGCTTGGCAATAATGGTTTGCGCGTTCATTTTTGTGCGTCTGCCCAATTGGCGATGAGGGCGCGTTCGGCCTCGGTCATCCCCGTCTCATTGCCGAGCGGCATGGCCTGCGCCACCACCACCTGTTCGTAAATGCGGGCGGCATTGGCTTTAATGACGGCATCCTTATCAAGCTCCAAACCCGCTTGCGGTGCATCGAAACCATCATAGCTGGGATTGGCTTCATGGCACATGGTGCAATGGGTTGTCATCAAGGTTTTGACGGTTGCAAAGGGCACGGCGTCACTGCCCCCGGTCGGGCGCGCCCGAAAGCCGTTTTGGCTGGCGGCGGCGAACACCATGGTAGCAATAAAAATCAGTGCGCCGGCAATAAGGAGCGAATAGCGCACATCATCCTTATGGCGGCGGTTAAAGAAATGCCGAATAACCATGCCACAAAGGCTAAACCCACCCAGCAAGGCCCAATTATAGGGATTGCCAAACAGCAAGGGATAATGATTGGCGGTCATGATCAGCAAGACCGGCAAGGTCATATAATTATTATGCAGGCTGCGTTGTTTGGCCTGTATGCCCAGTGCCGGGTCCGGTGCCTTGCCGGCCAACATGGCGGCCACGACTTTGCGCTGGTTGGGAATAATGATCATAAACACATTGGCGGCCATGGCGGTGCCGATAATTGTGCCCACATGCATGACGGCGCCGCGCCCGGAAAACACCTGATTAAGCCCGTAGGCAAAGCCAATAATCACCGCGAACCAGACCACGCCCAAAGCGGCATTATTTTGCTTTAATGGCGAGCGACATAGCCCGTCATAAATCAGCCAACCGGCGACCAGAACCGCTATGCCAAGGCCGCTGGCCTGTAAATTGGTGAGGTCCAGTTTGGCACGGTCAATCAGATATAGGTCAGCGGCGACATAATACATCAGTACCAGCAAAGCGAAGCCGGAAAGCCAGGTTACATAGGCTTCCCATTTAAACCAATGCAGATCGTCCGGCATTTGTGCGGGGGCCACCACATATTTCTTTTTGTGATAAAACCCGCCGCCATGCACTGCCCAAAGCGCGCCGCCAACGCCTTTGTCTTTTTCGCTTTTTTCCGGGCGCAAGCTATTGTCGAGCCAGATGAAATAAAAGCTGGAGCCGATCCAGGCAATACCGGCAATAACGTGCAACCAGCGCACCGCCATATTCAGCCAAGGGGTAATGTCTAATTCCATGGATTCAACCTTCCAACAGGGTCAGTAATTGCCCGGCGACGGCCACGGCAATTGCTTCGGGCGCTTTGCCCGGAATATCTAATAGCCCGATCGGGCAGGTGAGCCGCGCCAAAGCCGTTTCGCTAACGCCTTCGCGGCCAAGGCGCTGGACAAAGCGTGCGCGTTTGGTTTTCGAGCCGATCAAACCGGCAAAGCGAAAATCATCGCGTTTGAGAATCTGGCGGATGATCGCATAGTCAAGATCATGATCATGGGTCATCACCAAAAACACCGCATTTTCGGGCGCATTCTTGACCATGGCGATCGGGTCTGGCGTGTGGGCTTTATGCACACCCTGGCGCACGCTGTGCGCGAAGCTATCCGGTCTTCCGTCTATCCAGGTGATGGCGAAGGGCAGGTTTTGCAACACATGCACCAGCGCCTTGCCAACATGGCCGGCACCAAAAAGATAAAGCGGCAAAGGCGGTGCACTGGCGGCTATAAGCCGTCCGCGAATTTCATCGGCCGTGCCATTAAGGCGCTCAAAGACCAGATCAACCTGTCCACCGCAACATTGGCCAAGGTCCGGGCCCAAGATTGCGGTTTCCGCCAAATGTTCCGGGCCGGTTTTTATGAGCTCGCGGGCGCGCGCTGCGGCCTGATATTCCAGCGCCCCACCGCCAATGGTGCCATATTGCCGCGTGGAGGTGACCAGCATTTGCGTTCCGGCTTCGCGCGGGGCCGAACCTTGCACACGGCCAAGGCTGACCAAGACCGCACCGGTCGTGTCATCGGCTAAATCGCCCAGATTTATGGCCTGCCACGCGCTCATGATTTGGGCGTGCTCTGGTTGGTCGGCAAATTGTTTATGGCTCGCAATACGCTTTCTGGCGTTGCTGGCGCGTGCAGGTCCGGCGCGTGTTTATAATCGGCAACACTGGCCACCGCGTCATTAATGGCGCTGAACACCGAAATCGCCAGCATTAAGGGCGGCTCACCAACCGCTTTGGAGCGGTGAACGCTGTCCACATTATTTTCGCCTTCAAAAAGTGAAACATTAAACACTGGCGGGCGGTCCGAACAGGCGGGGATTTTATAGGTTGATGGCGCATGGGTGCGCAAAACGCCCTGATCATCAAACACCAATTCTTCCGAGGTGAGCCATCCGGCACCTTGCACAAAGCCGCCTTCAATCTGGCCAATGTCCAATGCCGGGTTAAGCGATCTGCCGACATCGTGAATAATATCGACCCGCACAATGCGGTTTTCGCCGGTAAGGGTGTCGACCTCTACTTCGCTGAGTGCCGCACCAAAGGCATAATAATAAAATGGCCAGCCATCGTGAATACTGCGGTCATAATGAATTTCCGGCGTGGCATAATAGCCGGTGGAAGAAAGCGAGATACGCGCCAGATACGCCGCTTTGACCAATGCCGCGAAAGACCATTTTTTGTCATTTGCCCGAATTTCACCATCGGCAAATATGACGTCTTCTTGTGCGCATTCGGCCTCTTGGGCAGCGAAGGCGATAAGCCGGTCTTTAATGGTGCGCGCGGCATTTTGGGCGGCCATGCCATTAAGGTCGGTCCCGGCGGAAGCCGCGGTGGCCGAGGTGTTTGGCACTTTGTCGGTGGCCGTTGCGCTGATTTTGATCTGGTCCAGATCAATGGCGAATTCATGGGCCACCACTTGCGCGACTTTGGTGAAAAGGCCTTGGCCCATTTCCGTGCCGCCATGATTAAGGTGCACGCTGCCATCCGCATAAACATGCACCAAAGCACCGGCTTGATTAAGAAAGGTGGTGGTGAAGGAGATGCCAAATTTCACCGGCGTCAGGGCAATGCCTTTTTTGATGTAACGGTTTTTGGCATTAAATGCGCGCGCTGCCGCCCGGCGTTGGTCATAATCGGCGTCTTTTGCCAATTGGTCGATAATTTGCGGGGCCAGATTGCCGCGCACAAACTGACCATAGGGCGTTTGATTACGGCCCTTTTCGCCATATAAATTGATCCGCCGTACGGCCAACGGGTCTTTGCCAAGGTGCAAGGCAATATCGTCCATCACCCGTTCAATGGCCATCATGCCCTGCGGTCCACCAAAGCCACGAAAGGCGGTGTTGGAAACCGTATTAGTGCGCAAACGCCGCGAAACAATCTGAGCATTATTGAGAAAATAGGCATTGTCCGCATGGAACATAGCGCGGTCATTAATGGCCGCTGACAAATCCATGGATGAGCCGCAGCGCGAGGCCATGTCGAACATTACCCCGTTAAGACGGCCTTCGCTGTCAAACCCGACTTTATAGTCAATTTCGAAATCATGGCGCTTGCCGGTCATCACCATGTCGTCATCGCGGTCCAATACCAGCCGCGCCGGGCGTCCGGTTTTGGCGCTGGCCAAGGCGGCCATGGCGGCGATAAGCGCTGCCTGGGTTTCCTTGCCACCAAAGCCGCCGCCCATGCGCCGTATTTGCACATTCACCGCATGGCTGTCGCGGTCCAGCATATGGGCGATCAAATGTTGCACTTCGCTGGGATGTTGGGTGGAGGAATATACCGTCAGATCACCATCTTCGCCGGGCACACATTGGGCTGCTTGGCTTTCCAGATAAAAATGATCCTGCCCGCCAATCCGCAGGCTACTTTTAAGTTGGTGTTCGGCAGTAAAAAGTGCGTCCTTGGTCGCGCCCAAAACCATAAGCTGGGCTGGTTCCAAATCCGCATCCTGCGCTTTGGCGTCGGCAATGGTCAGCACCGCCGGAAGCTCTTCATAATCAATTTTGGCCAAGGCCGCGGCATTGCGGGCGGCGGCAAGGCTGGTTGCCGCCACGGCAAAAATCGCCTGACCTGCATAGACAACCTTGTCCACGGCAAATATCGGGTCATCGCCAGAGCCTGTGGGGCTAACATCATTGACGCCGGGAATGTCTTCATGGGTAAGCACACAGACCACACCGGTGGCGGCGCGCACCGCGCTTAAATCCAGTGCCTTGATGTTGGCGTGGGCGTGGGTGGAGAGGCCGGGTTGCAAATGCAAAAGCCCGGGTAATAAGGGCATGTCGTCAATATACACCGCTTCGCCAGTGACATGCTTGTGGGCGCTATCATGGCGGACATCCTTGCCCACTCCCTGACCGATGTTTTTGATGGTCTTCGCCTTAGCCATGGGCCTGCTCCCGCGCCAGATAGGGAGCGTCGCTCTTGTCCAGCCAAAACTTAAAAAGCAGGTTTTGTGCCGCTTGCAGACGGTATTGCGCACTGGCCCGCATATCGCTCAGCGGCGTAAAATCATCCGCTAAAGCGGCCATGGCCGCGCGCACATTTTCTTCATTCCAGCTTTGTCCCAAAAGGATCGCTTCTGCCTTGTTCGCCCGCGCCGGAATGCCGGCCATGCCGCCATAGGCAATGCGGATGCTCTGCACTTTCTCGCCATCCAATATTAGCGCAAACGCCGCGCATACGGCCGAAATATCCTGATCAAATCGCTTGGAGATTTTGTAGGTAACAAAGCGCTGGTTTGGCTTTGGTTTTGGCACAAAGACCGCTTCCACAAACTCGCCAGCCACACGGTCTTGTTTGCCATATGCAATGAAGAAATCTTCCAGCTTGATTTGGCGGCGCACTTCGCCTTTGCGCAAGATCAGCTCTGCGCCAAGGGCAATCAAAGCGGGCGGCATATCGCCAATCGGCGAGCCATTGGCAATATTGCCGCCAATAGTGCCAGCATTGCGAATTTGTGTGGAGCCAATACGCCGCACCAATTCGCTCAAAGATGGCCATTTGTCGGCAATGGCGGCGTGGGCATCGCTATAGCGCGCCCCGGCATTAATGGTCAGGCCATCTGCTGCGGGCGTAATATCGGCAAAGCCTGCAACTTTGCCAATATCGATCAGTGTTTCGAGCACTTTGCGGCCCTTGCTTACCCACAGGCCGACATCGGTGCTGCCCGCGACAATCACCGCGTCCGGATTTTGCTCATAGGTTTGCGCCAAGGCGTCCAAGGTGCGCGGTGCAAAATAGCGCTTCACCGCACCGCTGATCGGATCGGTCATGGTCAGCGCCAATGTCTGCTGGCTCGGTGCAGGCTTTAGCTCAAACTCCTCAATCGCCGGATAATCATACATGGCTTTGGCCGCGCGAATGATCGGCGCATAGCCGGTGCACCGACACAGATTGCCCGCCAACACATCGTTCAGGCACGCATCATCCACCGCGCCTTTATTGCGATAATGGGCATATAGGCTCATGACAAAGCCCGGCGTGCAAAACCCGCATTGCGAGCCATGATAATCGACCAAGGCCTGTTGTACCGGGTGCAGCTGCCCGTTTTTTGCCAAGCCTTCAACGGTTATGACGGTTTTTCCGTCCAATGTTGGTAAAAACGCAATGCAGGCATTAAGTGCCCGCCAAACTCCATCATCATTTCGGGCATCGGGATCAGCAATTACCAAAGTACAGGCACCGCAATCGCCCTCGGCGCAGCCTTCTTTGCTGCCGGTCAAAGCGCGTGTTTGCCGCAAATAATTTAGCAAGGTCTGGGTAGGGTCAGGGTTTTGCACCCGAACCAATTCACCATTTAACCAAAATTCAACGGTGTCGCGCATTAGCTGCCCCGATAGGTGGAATAGCCAAAGGGCGATATCAGCAACGGCACATGGTAATGCGCCTCGGTTTCGCTAATGCCAAACTCAATCGGCACCAGATCCAAAAATGCCGGCTTGGGCAAAGTGACGCCTTTGGCGCGATAATAATCGCCAATGTAAAATTCCAGCCGATACAGCCCGGCTTTCATGCCTTGCGGTTTTATCAATGGCCCATCGCAGCGCCCATCATCATTGGTGTGCGTCTCTTGCAACACCTGCCCGCCTTCGAATAAGAGCCGCACCTTTACGCCTGCTGCCGGGCAGCCATGGGCGGTGTCCAAAACGTGGGTTGTTAATCCGGCCATTTCCTATCCCTAATCTATGCGCATGCGCGTTGTCATTGCCGCGCAAAACATTGTTGTGCCAGAGTGTTGCAAACTTGACCAAAAAGACAAGATTGATTTGCAAGCCGATTGCACCATACTACAGAGCCAATTGTTAACGGAAATGATGATGACACAAACCCCTTATCCGCGCGATTTATGCGGCTATGGCCCCAACCCGCCAAAAGTGCGGTGGCCCGATGGTGCGCGGATTGCGGTGCAAATGGTGCTCAACTATGAGGAGGGCGGCGAAAACACGGTCTTGCATGGCGATGCCGGGGCCGAAACGTTTCTGTCGGAAATTATTAATTGCGCGCCGGTGCCGGGGGCGCGGCACATGTGTATGGAATCGCTTTATGAATATGGCAGTCGGGTCGGTGTGTGGCGCTTGCTCGATTTGTTTCGCAAATATGAAACACCGGTCACCGTGTTCGCGGTGGCAATGGCTCTGGCGCGCAACGAAAAGGTTGCACAAAAAATGCTGGAAGATGGCCACGAAATTGCCTCGCACGGCCTGCGCTGGATTAATTATCAAGATATTCCGGTGGATGTTGAACGCGCGCATATGGTCGAGGCCATCAATATTCAAAAACAAATTACCGGTGAGCGGCCGCTTGGCTGGTATACCGGCCGCACCAGCCCCCATACCCGCGATTTAGTCGCGCAAGAGGGTGGCTTTCTTTATGATGCGGATGATTATTCTGACGACTTACCATTTTGGTCGACGCAGGTGAAAACTCCGCATTTGATTGTGCCTTATACGCTGGACGTGAATGATATGCGCTTCGCCTCGCCGCAGGGCTTTAATGCCGGCGACCAGTTTTTCACCTACCTCAAAGACAGTTTCGACACCCTCTATGCCGAGGGTGAAACTGCGCCCAAAATGATGTCTATAGGCCTGCATTGCCGCCTTGCTGGAAAGCCCGGGCGGATTGCCGCTTTGGAGCGGTTTTTGCGCTATGCGCGTGAAAAACAGGGCGTCTGGTTTGCGCGGCGTGTGGATATTGCCCGCCATTGGCGCACCCATCACCCGCACCCGGGGGTGGCCAAATGAGCCTCAATCCCGACCCGATCCATCTTGATGAAGATGGCTTCATCGCCGCCTTTGGTGGCGTTTACGAGCATTCAGCATGGATCGCCAAAGCGGTGTGGGATAGCAATACCTGCCCGCCCGACACCGCCGCTGATATGGCAATGAGCATGGCCGCGGAGCTTAAAAAAGCCGGGCCGGATACCAAATTAGCCCTGCTTCGCGCCCACCCGGACCTTGCGGGCAAGGCGGCTATGGCCGATGAATTGACCGACGAGTCCCGTTCCGAACAGGCCGGTGCCGGCTTAGACCAGTGCACACCGGCGCAATTCGAGCGGTTTGCACGTCTTAACCCGGCCTATACGGCAAAGTTCGGCTTTCCGTTCATTGTCGCGGTCAAGGGTATGGATCGTCAGCAAATTCTCGACCAGTTCGAGAAGCGCCTTGGCAATAGCGCCGAAGAAGAATTTGAAACCGCCCTCGCGCAGGTCAACAAAATTGCCTGCTTGCGCCTTGAAGCCATGGAAGATTGATAATGAGTGCTGATTTTGTGAATACCGGCATCGATTTGGCGCAGCCGCGTTTGGGCGCGGCGGTGGTCTATGCCAGCGATGATTTCTTTGCCGATAAAGCCCGGTTGATCAGCCCGCAAGCGCCGGTTTTTATTGACGGAAAATACGATGATAATGGCAAATGGATGGATGGTTGGGAAAGCCGCCGCAAGCGCATTCCGGGTCATGACGATTGTGTGGTGCGTCTTGGCAGCCCCGGCATTATTCGTGGATTTGATATCAATACCGCACACTTTACCGGCAATTTTCCACCCTTTGCTTCGATTGATGCTTGCCATAGCACGGCACAAATTCCGCCCGAAGAAGCGTGGACACAAATCGTCGCCAAGATGGAATTGCAAGGTGATTCCCAGCACTTTGTCGCGGTCGAGGGTGAGCGGGCCTTCACCCATGTGCGCCTGCATATTTACCCCGATGGCGGCGTGGCGCGCTTGCGCGTCTATGGCAATATTGAAAAAGACTGGGCCGAAGAGGCGGGTGCGGTGGTCAATCTGGCCGCCTTGGAAGCGGGCGCGCGGCCATTGGGCTGTAATGATGCGCATTTCGGCACACCGGAAAACCTGTTGGCACCCGGCAAGGGTGTGAATATGGGCGATGGCTGGGAAACCCGCCGCCGCCGCGAGCCAGGCCATGATTGGGCGGTGATCAAGCTGGCACATCCGGGCGTGTTGGAACGGATAATGCTCGACACCGCATTTTTCAAAGGCAATTACCCGGATCGGGCATTCATTCAGGGCGCTATGGTCGTCGAGCAGCCCGATGCGCAAATCTTGGCCGAAGCCGAAAATTGGCCGGTTTTATTGGGCGAACAAAAGCTGCAAGCCGATAGTGAACACGAATTTATCACGCAGCTTGAAGCGCTTGGCCCGGTCTCTCATGTGCGCCTGAACATTATTCCCGATGGCGGCATTAGCCGTATGCGTCTATGGGGAAAAATCTCTAATGCGTAGGTCTGGACCCTAGAACTCTAATCGTCCAGCCCGGCCATAACCTCTTCGGAAATGTCAAAATTGGCATAAACGTTTTGCACGTCGTCCGAATCTTCCAAAGCATCCATCAACTTAATCAAGGTACCAGCCTTGTCAGCACCGACATCAATGGTGTTTTGCGGCTTCCATATCATATTGGCGGACATCGGTTCGCCATAGGTTTTTTCCAGTGCGCCGGTGACTTCGTGCAAATCTTCGCGGGCGCAATAGATGGTGTGGGTCTCTTCGTCAGAGACCACGTCTTCCGCACCGGCTTCAAGGGCGGCTTCAAACATAGCGTCCTCTTCGGCGGTGTCGGCGCGATATTGCACTTCGCCAACCTGATCGAACATAAAGGCCACTGAGCCGGTTTCACCCAAATTGCCGCCATTTTTACTAAACGCGGTACGTACTTCAGAGGCGGCGCGGTTTTTGTTGTCGGTCGATACTTCAACAATCAGGCCAATACCCGCCGGGCCAAAACCTTCATAGCGAATTTCGTCATAATTTGCCGCGTCGGCACCGACGGCTTTGTCGATGGCGCGCTGAATATTGTCCTTGGGTACTGATTGAGATTTGGCGTTGGAGATTGCCAGGCGTAAGCGCGGATTGCCTTCCGGGTCACCGCCTCCCATTTTGGCGGCAATGGCAATTTCCTTGGATAATTTGGAAAACAGCTTGGAGCGCGCTTTGTCCTGGCGTCCTTTACGGTGCTGAATATTTGCCCATTTTGAGTGTCCGGCCATCAAAGCCCCCTGTCATTCAATTTTGAGATTTTGTATGCTGCCCGCGCACGCGCGGCAAGACATGCAGGTGCGATGGCTTAGCCCAAAGGGTTAAAGCCGCTGGGCATCATGCTCGCCAACGGGCCAGCAAATTTGGTCATCTGTTCCTTGGCCAAATCATCAACTTTTCGCCGGGCGTCATTGATGGCGGCAACCACAAGGTCTTCCAGCACGGCCGCACCGTCTTCGCCATCGCTGATCAAGCTGGGGTCAATGCGAACTGCCCGTGCTTCGCCTTTGCCATTGAGGGTTACCCGCACCATGCCGCCGGCCGATTGGCCTTCGACCTCTTGGTCGGCAAGGCCTTGTTGGGCTTCGGCCAATTTTGCCTGCATTTCCTGTGCCTGGCGGACCAGACCGGCAATGTCTGTCATGGTTTTTCTCCATTTGTTGCTTTTGGCTCGCGAATGCTGACAATTTTGGCACCGGGAAAGGCGTTCAAAATATCGCGCATTTGCGGGGATTGTTCGACTTGTTCGCGTATTTTGGCGGTATGCGCCTGCTTTTGTTCGGCCAGTGTTGGTGCGCCTTTAGCGTCGCCATCAAGGCTGATCAGCCAGGTCTCTCCGGTTTGATCGCGCAAAAACTTGGTCAATTGTTGGGTCAGGTCTGTCGGCGCATCGGGCTCCGGTTCAAACACAATTGCCCCTTGGCGAAAACTCACCAGCCGCACGCACCGGCGCACATGGGCGCACAATTGCATTTCGCGCCGTGCATTCAAAAGCGCCACTAAATCATCAAGATTTTGCAAGCGCGCCATCGGTTCTGAACTGCTCAGAGGCGCGGTTTCAAATTGCGGGGCGGCATCGGTATGGGCCATGGCTTGCGCGCCGGCTTGGGGGCTGCCGCCGGTATTGTGTGCCCGCGGCGCTGATGATGCGGTGCTGGGGGTTTCTGCGCCAGGTGTTGCCTCAGACGTTAAAGGTGCCTCTGGTGCAGGGTTTGAATCTGTCGGTACGCTTGAGGGCCCCTCGCGCAAAAGCTTTGCAGCCTCTTCCGGGCCGGGCAAGGCAATGGCCGCGCAAATGCGAATAAGGGCCATTTCCGCGGCGCTTAACGGGTCGGGGGCCAAGCGGGCTTCGTCGAGGGCTTTGAGCAGCATTTGCCAAAGCCGCGCCAATTGGCCAAGGCTTAAACTTGCGCCAATTTCGCGCACCAAAGCGGCGCTGTCGCCATATTCTTCCAGCGGTGCCGCATCACCCATGACGCTGGCGCGGGTGCAATGATGGCAGTGATCCAAAAGGTCGCGCAAAATAATTAGCGGGTCGGCCCCGGCATCGAACTGGCTTTGCAATTCGCCGCAGCAACCGGGCGCATCACCGCGTGCCGCCAAGGCAAAAAGGTCCAGCACCCGGGTGCGATCAGCCAGCCCCAACATCGTGCGCACTTCGTCGCCGGAGACTTGCGCTTTGCCTTCTTTTTGTACCAGCGCCTGATCCAATATCGACAGGGCGTCGCGGACAGACCCTTCTGCGGCGCGGGCAATCAGAGCTAGCCCGTCAGGCGCTATTTGTGCGCCCTCTTTTTCACAAATGTTTTGCAAATGCGCGATCAGCTGCTCGCGCCCGATACGCGCCAGATCAAAACGCTGGCAGCGCGATAATACGGTCACTGGTACTTTTCGAATTTCGGTGGTGGCGAAAATGAACTTGGCGTGGGGCGGCGGCTCTTCAAGGGTTTTCAACAAGGCATTGAAAGCCGAGGTCGACAACATGTGCACTTCGTCAATAATGTAAATTTTATAGCGCGCGGAAACCGGCGCATAGCGCACGCCTTCCAAGATTTCGCGAATGTCGTTAATGCCGGTGTGCGAGGCGGCATCCATCTCCATCACGTCCACATGACGCGAGGCAGCAATGGCGGCGCAGTGTACGCCTTGCGGGTTTAGGGTGATCGACGGCCCACTTTCGTCTTTGGCCGCGCCATCGACTTCGTAATTCAGCGCTCGGGCCAAAAGTCGCGCGGTGGTGGTTTTGCCAACCCCGCGCACCCCGGTAAGCATAAACGCATGGGCGACCCGGCCAGTGGCAAAGGCATTGGTCAAGGTGCGCACCATCGGGTCCTGGCCAATAAGGTCTTCAAAGCATTGCGGACGATATTTGCGCGCCAACACCTGATAGTCCGCCTCACCAGCAATGGTTGGCAAATCTAGGCCGAGATCTGGGCCAGAATTGGGGCCGGGATCAGAAGCGTTGTCAGCGGGTGTAGAATCGGTGGGCATCATAGAGGCACAATAGCGCGAGGCGTTGGTGCGCGCCAGCAGCAGACGGTGAAATGCACATGGATAAAGTGGAGACTGAACAACAACCCGCGAAAATCTCGTTACGGCTGCTTCCTTCCGGATCTGACCGGGTTGGCGAGGAACACGTCCGCTGCCAGCCTCCGCGGCGGACTATATCAGGCCGCAACACGAAGAAAACCAAACCAACGTGCGAAAAACAGTTGGCAGGTCTGGAAATGCTCTTCGTGTTGGCGGTTATGTGTATAACAACTTTGTCACTTGCGTGCAGCGACGGAAAAGCCAACATTGCGCCGTTAAAGATATAAGCTGATATCTATCGCGAAGATTTGCAGGATTTATAGAATGAAACGCACACCATTAATCGCCCTTGGCGGGGTAATTTTGCTTGCCGTCCTAGTTATGTTTTTTATGCGCGGGCGCGGCGCCAGCGCCAATGGCGAATATGAGATAGAGACCGCTAAGGTCAGTCGCGGCGATGTCGCGCGCATTGTCTCGGCCTCGGGTGCGGTGCGGGCACTGACCACTGTAGAGGTAGGTTCCCAGCTTTCTGGTCAGGTGGTTGAGCTGTATGCGGACTTTAATTCTGTAGTGACGGAAAATCAGGTGGTCGCACGCATTGATCCGCAAACCTTTGCTACCCGCGTGCAACAGGCGGAGGCTGATCTTTTAAGCGCCGATGCTAATGTCGCCGTTCAGCGAGCGTCTATTTCGCGCGCCGACGCAACATTGGCGCAGGCGCAAAAGGACTTTCAGCGCCAAGAGGAATTGCTAAAAGAAGACGCGATCTCGCAAGCTCTGTTTGATGGGACTGAGCGGCAATTGGCGGTGGCCCATGCCGATGTCGCCTTGGCCAAGGCGCAGCTTCAAAACGCACAGGCTAATCGGTCGCAACGCATTGCTGCGCTGGAAACCGCGAATGTGGATTTACGGCGCACTTATATTCGCTCGCCGATTAATGGCGTGGTCATTGAGCGCTCTATTGATGTTGGGCAGACCGTTGCGGCGTCTTTTTCCGCACCGGTGCTGTTTCGCATTGCCCAAGACCTTGGCGATATTCGCATTGATGCGGCGGTGGTCGAAGCCGATATTGGCGGTATTGATGCGGGCGACAAAACTGTGTTCACCGTTGACGCCTATCCCGATGATGAATTTGTTGGCGAAGTGGAGCAGGTTCGCCTCGCGGCCACGGAATTGCAAAATGTCGTGACCTATACGGTGGTTATCGCGGCGGAAAACCCGGGGGCGAAATTGCTGCCTGGCATGACCGCTAATGTGGAAATCACCGCTGATAAGCGTGAAGGGGCGTTGCGCATTGCCAGCAGCGCTTTGCGGTTTTCGCCACCAAAAAATGGCCCACCGGTTGAAGCCCGCGAAAATGGCCAAGGTCGAGGTCAAGGTGGGCCCGGCGGCGGGCAAGGCAGGGGTGGGCAAGGCGGTTTTGGCCAGCAATTTGCCTCGCTTGGCGTAAGTGCAGACGTGCAAAAGGCCATTGGCACTGACATGCAAAAGGAATTTCAGGTGTTTCAGCAATTGGCGCAAAATCCTGGCGCTCAATTTGACCGCAATGGCCTGCGCAAACGGCGTCAGGCCATGGTGGAGCGGGTCTTGAAACGCCATTTGACCACGGAGCAATTTTCGACATGGCAAAAGCAGCAAGCGGCCAATGCGACGATAAAGCGCGTGCAGGCATGGCGCGAGAATGAACGCGGCGCGTTAACGCAAAGCACTTTGGTGCTTGGCCTTGACGATGGGGAGAATGTCGAAATTCTGCGCGGTGCAGAGGAGGGCGATGAATTTGTCGCCCGGGTACGCGTAAAGGTGAGCGACGACAGTTAAATGGCTCAAAATCCGTATATTATTGAGGCGCACCAGCTTACTAAAATCTACACCATGGGCGATCAACAGGTTCATGCCCTTCGCGGTGTGGATCTGGCGATTGAACGTGGTGAGTTTACCGCCATTATGGGCCCGTCAGGATCGGGTAAGTCGACCTTGATGAACCTTATCGGCGCGTTGGACCAGCCAAGTGGCGGCGAATTACTGATTGAAGGCCACGCGCTTTCGACCATGAATGGCGCGCAATTGGCAGATTTGCGTAACCGGACATTGGGGTTTGTGTTTCAGCAATTTAACCTCTTGCCGCGGGCGGACGCCCTGCAAAACGTCAAATTGCCATTGCGCTATGCACGCCATGATATTGGTGATGCGGATGCGCGATCACGCGAATGCCTTAAACTGGTGGGCTTGGAGGGACGCATGGATCACCGCCCGGCGCAATTGTCCGGCGGCCAGCAGCAACGCGTCGCCATTGCCCGGGCGCTCGCTAACCGGCCCCAAATTATATTGGCCGATGAGCCAACCGGTGCCTTGGACACTAAGACGTCAGAAGATATAATGAAATTATTGGTCGAGTTAAATGCTTCGGGTATTACCATCATTCTGGTCACCCACGAGCCTGAAGTGGCGGCATTTGCCAGCCGGCAAATTCATTTTCGCGATGGCTTGATTGAAAGCGATGAGAGGTCCGGATCATGAAATTTACCGTTGCTATAGCCTCGGCGATTGAAGCGCTAACCGCCAATGTATTGCGCAGTTTTTTGACGATGTTGGGCATTATCATTGGTGTTGCCTCGGTAATGATAATGATGGCCATGGGCGCTGGCGCAAAAGCGCAAATTGAAGCGCAGATTTCGGCTTTGGGCGCCTCAACCCTGACCCTGCGCCCGGGCGCTACGCGGCGCGGCGGTGTCTCGCAGGGCGCTGGTGCATCGACACCGTTTACCGAGGATGATCTGGTGGTTTTGCTGGACCTGCCGTTTGTGCAGGCAGTGGACGGTCAGATCAATGGCGGGGTTACCGCGGTTTCGGGGCAAACCAATTGGTCAACCCAACTCATCGGGACAAATCCCGGCTATTTCGAGGTGCAAAATCTGGAAGCCACCCAAGGCAGGGTATTTACCGAACGCGAAGCCCGCACTGGCGCAGCGGTGGCGGTTATAGGGCTTTCCGTGGTCAAGGAATTGTTTGATGGCATTGATCCGCTGGGGCAACGCTTCCGGGTCAATAGTGTGCCGGTAACCGTTATTGGCGTTTTGCAAGAACGCGGGCAAAGCAGTTTTGGTCAGGACCGTGATGATGTGGTGATCTTGCCAATATCAACCGCGCGTAACCGCATTATCGGGGCGCACCCGACTACCTCCAAACACGTTTCGCGCATCGAAGTTATGGTTGCCGATGGCTATGACATGGCCACCGCGCAAAGTGATCTGGAAGAGTATATGCGCGAGCGACGACGGATTAAGCCCGGTGCCTCTGATAATTTTCGGATTTTCAATATTGCCGATTTTGTTCGTGCACGTTCGGCTACCCAACAAACCATGGGCATATTATTGGCCTTTATGGCCGGGGTTGCGCTTTTTGTTGGTGGTGTCGGCGTGATGAATATTATGTTGGTTTCAGTGACTGAGCGCACCCGCGAGATCGGCCTGCGCATGGCGCTTGGTGCGCGTGGCACCGACATTATGGCGCAATTTCTGACCGAGGCAGTGGTCCTGTGTGGCACGGGTGGTTTGATCGGTGTCGCGCTTGGGTTTGGCGGTGCCTGGGTGGCCGCGAAGACCGGTGATTGGACCATGTCATTAAGCGTGCAAATTACCCTGATGTCGTTTGGTGCTGCCGCGGCCGTCGGTGTGTTTTTTGGTTATTTCCCTGCTCGGCGTGCTGCCCAGCTCAACCCTATTGATGCGTTACGTTATGATTAAAATCCATGTTCTCGGGTCGGCTATGGCCCTCACTCTAACGGCCTGTGCTTATCATGCGCCGAACACGACGATAAAAAGCGCAATGGATGGCCAGACGGCCACACCGCAAACCTGGTCGCAAGACGCGATTGGGCAGGCCATTGGTGGTAATTGGCTCGATGATTTTAACGATCAGCATTTATCGGCATTGGTTGTGGAAGCGATTAATGCCAATCGTGACATCCAAATCGCTGCCGATAATGTCGCCCGTGCCGGTGCCTTTTTGCGCCAATCGCGCGCGGCTTTGCTGCCCAGTATCACCGCCAATGCGTCAGCCAATGAAACTGGCGCGCTTGGTGGTGGCACCGCATCGCGCACGGCGTTAAGCGCTGGCTTGGGGGCCAGTTGGGAAGCCGATATTTGGGGCGAGTTGTCGGCGGGAAAAGCGGCCTCGGCGGCGGATTTGTTCGCCAGCGAAGCAAGGTTGCAAGCGGCGCGACTGTCGTTGGCCGCACAGGTAGCGCGGGCGTATTTTCTTGGCATTGAATCCAAACTGCAAATTGATCTCAGCGCCGCGACACTAAAGGCGCAAGAAGAGACATTAAGCATTGTCCAGGCACGCAAGGATGCGGGCTTTTCGGCCCGCCAGGATTTGGTGCTCGCCACGTCGGACGTTGCCAGTGCCCGCGATAATTTAAGCGCGGCGCGCAATGCGCATCGCGATGCCCTGCGCGCATTGCAGCTTTTATTGTGGCGCTATCCGGATGCCAATGTTGATCTTACCAATGTTTTGCCTGATCACCCGCAACCAATTCCAGCCGGCACACCAACCGAGTTGTTGCAACGCCGACCGGATGTCTTGGCGGCAGATGCAGATGTGCGCGCCGCGTTTGCCCTCACCGCACGGGCCAAGGCCGACCGTTGGCCAAGCCTGAATTTATCGAGCAGTTTGACCGGCGCGGCACCCAATGTCAGTGATCTGTTTGATGGGCCAAATCTGGCGCTTAATATCGGTGCGCGTTTGGTCGCGCCTTTGTTTGATGGCGGCCTGCGCCGGGCACAAATCGACGTCGCCAAGGCCAGTCAGAGGCAGGCTTTGGCCCGTTATGGGCAAAGTGTGCTTAATGCTTTTGCCGGCGTAGAGGGCGGGCTGGATCGCTGGCGGACCTTGCAAGAGCGCGGCGGTTATCTGGTGGTTGCCGAAGACGCCGCCAATGAGACGCTGCGGCTGGCGCAATTGCGTTATCAGGCTGGCGAGAGTGATTTATTGGACGTGCTGACCTTGCGCCAACGTGCCTTTGGCACCAGTCGCGCGCGTTTGGCTAATCAGCGTGCCCGCCTTGATGCGCGCCTTGATCTTTATCTGGCCCTTGGCGGTAATTTTTAGAGCATATTGCTTGTACCTGTGCGCTAAGCCTTTATAAAACTTGATAACAAATAAATTAGGGGAGTGGTGGGGCATGTTAATCAGCGCTGTTGGTATTGTTGTTCTGTTGGGCATTGCCGTTTTGCTTTCGGACAATCGCAGAAAAATTAGATTTCGGGTTGTTGCGGCCGCTTTTGCTTTACAGGCGGCGATTGCGTTTTTTGTGCTCTACACCCCTTTTGGCAAAGACGTGCTGCAAGGCATGTCCAACGGCGTGCAATTGGTAATTAATTACTCCAATCACGGCATTGAATTTGTGTTTAATGATTTGGCCACCGACAAGTTTGGGTGGGTTTTTGCCATTCGCGTATTGCCGGTAATCATCTTTATCGGTGCGCTTACAGCGGTGCTTTATCATTTGGGCATTATGCAATGGGTGGTGCGCATTCTGGGCGGTGCTCTACGGTTTATTACCGGCACAACGCGGGTCGAAAGCCTGTGTGCGTCGGCCAATGTATTTTTGGGACAAACGGAAGCGCCTTTGGTTATTCGCCCCTATGTGCCCGGCCTTACCAATAATCAGCTGTTTACGGTGATGGTGTCTGGTCTGGCTTCGGTCTCTGGCGCAATACTCGCTGGTTATGCCAGCCTCGGTGTCGATATCGAATACCTCATTGCCGCGAGTTTTATGGCCGCTCCTGGTGGCATACTGATGGCCAAAATCATCAATCCTGATGTTGGTCCGGTTGAAGACAACGATGTTGAGCTTGTTGAAGCCAAGGATGAAGAAACAGAACGCCCAGCAAATGTGATTGATGCGGCAGCAACAGGCGCAGCCGAAGGGCTACGTCTGGCCGCTAATATTGGTGCCATGCTGATTGCCTTTGTCGCGCTTATTTATCTCATCAATGGCATTTTTAGCGGTATTGGTGGTCTGTTCGGTTTTGAAGAACTGACCATGAATTTGATTTTGGGCTATATGTTTGCGCCGTTAATGTTTGTTATGGGCGTCCCGTGGAGTGAAGCCATGGCGGCGGGCGACCTGATTGGGCAAAAATTGGTGCTCAATGAGTTCTTCGCTTATGCCAGCTTGCAACAAGTGCAAGATACACTCAGCCCGCATACGGTCATGGTCGTCACCTTCGCGCTGTGTGGTTTTGCCAATTTATCGTCTCTGGGCATTTTGCTGGGTGGTTTGGGCGGTATCGCGCCAGAACGCCGCGGCGATATTTCGCGCATGGGCCTTAAAGCTATCGCCGCCGGTTCCTTGTCAAATTTGATGAGTGCCGCATTGGCTTCGTTGATAGTAACACCGGCAATGCTGTAGACGGCGTACTTTATTCCACCTGAAACGGGCGCGATAGCAGGCCTTCTATTGCTGCATCTATGCCGATTTTGTCGCTCAAAATAGCGGCTAATGCCTCGCTAATTGGCATATCAATGTCTTCACGCTGGGCCAAAGCGGTTAAGGCCGGGGCAGTTGCTGCACCCTCAATAATACCGCCGCCGCGAGCATTAATCTGCGCCATGCTCTGGCCTTTGCCCAATGCCAGACCGCAGGACATATTGCGCGATTGCTCGGACGAGCAGGTCAGCACCAAATCGCCAAGGCCGCAAAGTCCGCGCAGGGTTTCGGGCATCGCCCCCAATGCTATGCCCAAACGGGTCATCTCGGCAAAGCCGCGCGTGATAAGCGCGGCGTGGGCGCTTTTTCCCAGTTCGCGGCCCAGCACAATGCCGCAGGCAATGGCCAAAACATTTTTCACCGCGCCGCCAATTTCAGCACCAATGATATCTGATGCCAGGTACGGGCGAAAACTGCGCGTGCCAATGGCGTTCATTAATACCCGCCCCAAGGCCGGATCTGAACAAGCCAGAGTTACCGCCGTGGGCAGGCCTTTGACCACATCAGCGGCAAAACTTGGGCCTGACAATACCGCCGGAATGGCGTGCGGTACGGTCTGTTCCAATACTTCGCTCATGAACTGCATGCTGTTTTGCTCTATGCCTTTGGAGCATAGCAGCATCGGCGTGCCTTCGGCGATGTGTGGGGCTAAATCAGTCAATACCGCGCGGGTAAATTGCGCCGGTGTGACCACCAAAATAATATCGGTCCGGGCGGCTTTTTCCAGATCCGATGAGGCGCTAATGGTTGGCAGCAATTTGGCGCCCGGTAAAAACCGCTTATTCTCGTGATCGCTTTCAATGCTTTGCACCACATCGGCCTCGCGCGCCCACAAATGCACCTGCCGCCCGGCACTGGCACAGGTTTGAGCCAAAGCCGTGCCCCACGCGCCGCCGCCAATAACGCTGACCCGATCCATCTGTGCAGATTTACTCATGATTTCGGCCCTTTTTTTCCGCTGCCGCTTTTTGGTTGTGCCATGGCTGCGCCTTCATCCAACGGCCAGCGCGGCCGCGCGTGAATGGCCAGATCATTGCAATGCCCGGCGCGCAGGCGCAAGGCCCCGGCAAAAGCGATCATTGCTCCATTGTCGGTGCACAGGCGCATTGGCGGCGCGCAAAAACCAAAGCCTTTGGCCTTTGCCGCCGCCTGTAACTGGCCGCGTAAGAAGGTATTGGCGGCAACGCCGCCGGCGACCACAAAGGCCTTTGCACCGTGTTTGGCGGCAAAAATATCCATGGCATTATTGGCGCGATCTATCAGCACATCCGCCGCCGCGGTTTGAAACCCGGCGGCGAGGTCAGCGCGGGCGCTTTCGTCCTTTTGCGGTAATTCTTCCCACGTGCGGCGTACCGCGCTTTTTAAGCCAGCGAAGGAAAAGTCGCAGCCCGGCTTGCCCTTTAGCGGTCTTGGCAAGGTGAAACGCAGCGCATCACCCGCTAACGCGGCACGTTCCAAAGCCGGGCCACCGGGATAGCCCAATCCCATAATTTTCGCGCTTTTATCGAAAGCTTCACCCACGGCATCATCCATGGTCGAGCCAAGGCGGGTGTATTTTCCAACGCCTTCAACGCTTAGCAATTGCGTGTGCCCACCAGAGACCAGCAGCAGCAGATAGGGAAATTCCAGCTTCTGCGTCTGACCCTCTTGCAAAAGCGGGCTGAGCGCGTGGCCCTCAAGATGATTAACCGCCACAAATGGAAGGTCATGGGCCAGGGCAATGGCTTTGGCGCTCATCATGCCGACCATAACTCCGCCAACCAGTCCTGGGCCGGTGGTCGCGGCAATGCCGTCCAATTGCGCAAAGTCTGTTTCGGCCTCGGCCAAGGTGTGGCTGATCAGTCGGTCCAATATGCCCACATGGGCGCGGGCGGCTATCTCCGGCACCACGCCGCCATAAAGCGCGTGCTCGTCAATCTGGCTATAGACCTGATCCGACAAAATTTGGGCATTGTCATTCTGATCGAGGCGCACAATCGCCGCCGCGGTTTCATCGCAGCTGGTTTCCAGTCCAAGAATGGTCAGCGGGCGCGCTTGCGCCGGGGCATCATAGGAGCGTATTTGCATAAAAGGATCGATAGCCCCCGGAGCAGTATGTTGCAAGCAATCTTGAAACTTGGATCGCGCGGATCACCGTTGGCCCTGGCACAAAGCCGTTTGACGCGAAAATTACTGGCCGCTGATTTGGGGGTTGCGGACGCGGATGAGGCCAAAGTGGCCTTCCCGATATCGCGCATTACCACGAGTGGTGACCGGATTACTGATCGGCGCTTGATTGAAGCCGGTGGCAAAGGCCTGTTCACCAAAGAGGTCGAACAGGCCTTGCTGGACGGTGATATTGATGTGGCAGTGCACTCGATGAAAGATGTACCGACGCAAGCCCCGGACGGGCTGTTAATGGCCGGGTTTTTGCCGCGCGAAGACCCACGCGAGGCGCTGATCTCCAACGGAGCGAAAACCTTGAACGCGCTGCCCAAAGGCGCCCGCATTGGCACCGCATCCTTGCGCCGTCAGGCACAGGTGCAGCGCCTCAGGCCCGATTGCGTGGTCGAAACCTTGCGCGGCAATGTGGGCACACGGTTGGAGAAAATTACCAGTGGCGCTTTCGATGCCACTTTTCTCGCATTGGCGGGCATTAAAAGATTGGGAATTGAAGATAAGGCCAGTGGCATTCTCAGTGTTGAAGAAATGCTACCCGCCCCGGCACAGGGCGCGATCGGTCTGCAAATTCGCCATGGCGATGACAAGGCGGCCCGTATGTTAACGCCATTGCTGTGTACGCAAACGGCCATTGCCCTTGCCGCCGAGCGGGCTTTTCTGGCGGCCCTCGATGGGTCGTGCCGCACGCCCATAGCGGCGCTGGCGCAAGTTGAAAATAATGCGCTGCGTTTTCGCGGCGCGGTCTACGCGGTGGACGGGACGCAAAACTGGACATGCGACGAAAAGATTGTTTTGCACGTTGACCCCATAGAAACCGCAATGAAGCTGGGGCGCAAACACGGGCTTAGCATTGCCAAGGCGGCGGGAGAGGAAATCAGATGGGAGAAATAGGTCCACGCGACCTTCCTGTTTTGATCACCCGCACCGCGCCCGGGGCGGCGCAAACCGGCGCTCGCCTTAGCGCACTGGGTTATGTCCCCATTATCGCTCCCATGCTGGTGGTGACGTCGACGCGCCAGCCCGTGCCAGCTCTTGATGGCGTGCAGGCCCTGATCGCCACTAGCGCCCACGGGGTAAGGGCGATGGCGACGCTGCCGGACGCGAAAAACCTGCCGCTATTTTGCCTGTCGGGTGCCAGTGCCAATGCGGCCACAGAATTGGGGTTGGCGCCGCGAATTTGCGATGGCGGCGGACAACAATTGGCTGACTTTGTGATCAAGGCCCTGTCGCCAAAGCGCGGCGCCATAATGTGGGTGCGGGGTGCGCATTTCGCCTTTGATATGGCAGCAAAACTGACCACGACAGGCTTTGAGGTTCATGCTTGGGAAGCCTATACCGCTAATGCGCAGCACATGCTTGGCGATATGGCGGAGCGGGCATTACGCACCGCCTCGATAAAAGCGGTGCTATTTCATTCAGCGCGCGGTGCGGCTGTATTTGCTGATATTACCGCCGGTCTTGGCGTAGAATTGCGGGCCATTAAGGCCATCGCCATAAGTGAACAGGCGGCAAAACCCATAGCGGATGCGGGGTTTGGGCTCGTATGCCATGCCGCGCAGTCGACTGAAGAAGCACTGATGCGTTGCGTGCAGCAGCATATTTAATCGCCGTGAATTTATGAGCTTGCGACAAATTTACCCTTTTAGCCGCCCTGTTCACCACTTACATTATTGATTCTAAAAACCACTGGGTTCTGTAATGAGCGACGATAACAAAACTGACAATGCCGAAGAGCCGATTGATGTCGAGTTCGAAACCATGGAAACCGAGCGCAATGCCGGGGCGACCAAACGTGGCGACGTAAAACCAAAACCGGCAGGTGGCGGCGCGACGATCATTTTTGCTTTGGTTATCGTCATTATTATCATGGCTTTGGCTGGCTGGTTTTTTGTGTTCAAAAGCGCCGGACAAGGCAAAGAGGGTAGTGAAGCGCCGCAAATCGCGACGCTAACTTCGAGGCTGGCGGATTTGCAAAGCGCCCTGAATACCGTGGAGCAAAAACAGAAGGATGGCGAAACTGCCGACGCGACCATGGCGGCCCGCGTGACGGCGCTTGAACAGGCAGATTCTGCCAATCAGCCAAACGACCAGCAAGTCGCCGATTTGCAGACCCGAATGATGGCATTGGAAAGCGCACTGCCAATACCCGCCTTTGATCCGGCTATTATTGCCGGTCTTGGCGCTAGGCTCGACGATTTGGAGCGCCAAGCGCGAAGTGTGGTTTCTGGCGTTGGTCCTGACGATGCAAGCGTGCCAGCAGCAGTGCTGCAAGCCTTGCAAGCGCGCATTGCGGTTTTGGAAGCTGCCGCCTCTGATCCGGTACTGGACATGCAATCCAGCGCGCGGTTTAGCGGCTTGGAGGACGCTTTGGCGCAATTACAAAGCCGAATTGTTGCGTTGGAAGAACAAAGTCAAAGCGAAGGGACGGGTCTTCAAAACGGCTTGGCCCTTGGCATTTTAACGCTCGATAATGCGGCGCAAAATGGCTCCCCTTTTGCCGCTGAATGGCTGGCGCTGGCCACCCTTTTGCCGACGAATGCGGACATAATCGTGCTCGAAAGATTGTCGCAAACCGGCGTACCCAGCCGCTCATCATTGGCGCGCCGCTTTGCCGACGAGGCGGAACGTATTCGCGCCGCGCAAATAGAAGCGCAAATAGAAGTACCCAAAGCCAGCGATGCGCCGCCGAAGCCGGGCATGTTGGCGCGCGCTAAAAACGCCCTTGGTGGGCTGGTCAGTGTTCGCCGTGTTGGTGATCCGGCGAACGGCCCAGCGACAGGGGTAGAGAGCATTTTGATGCAAACACAGGCGGCGTTGGATGATGATGATCTTGGTGCGGCGGTGAAGATATTGTCGGGCTTGCAAGGAGATACGCTGGCGGCGGCACAAAACTGGCTAACCCAGGCCAATGCCCGTCTTACTGTCGAGCAAAGCCTTAACCGACTTAAATTGCTGGCCAGCACGGCAGCGGAGGTCAACCCATGATCCGTTTAGCATTTTATCTTGGCATCGCTTTGGTGATTGGTGCGTTTGCCTTTTGGTTGGCGGCGCATCCCGGGCAGGTGGCTATTGATGCCTTTGGCTTTGAAATTCGCACCAGCGCCGCTGCGGCTATTGTGCTGTTGCTGCTGCTAACCTTTGGCTTAGCGTTTTCATGGCGCGGCATTGCTTGGCTTATCGAAATGCCGGGTCGGTTACGCCGCGCGCACGAACAATCACGCCGCGATAAAGGTTATGACGCGCTTGAGTTGGCGGTTATTGCCGCCGCCTCTGGCGATGCACGCGGGGCCGTAAAAAATGCAGAGCGGGTAAAGGCGCTGCTCGACCGCCCGGCACTTTCCGGCTTGTTGGCCGCCCGTGCTGCCGAAGCTGCGGGCGATATTGCCGGGGCGGAGCGTCAATATCAGACTTTGCTGGATGATAAACGCACCGCCTTGGCGGCAAGGCGTGGCTTGGTGCGGTCGGCTTTGGAGCGGCGTGATTTTCCTGCGGCAATTGCCGAGGCCACCGCCGCCTTTGACGCCGAGCCAAATGCCAAATGGGCGTTTGAGGCCTTGTTTGACGCGCAAGTGGCGGCCCGCGAATGGTCGGAAGCGGTCGCGGCGCTGTCGCGCGGTGAAAAACGCGGCCACATTGTACCATTGGCGGCCAAGCGCCGCCGCGCGGTTTTATTGGCGGCGGAAGCGGCGAAAGCAGAAGCGCGCAATGCGCCGGATGAAGCCCGTCGTTTGGCGGAAAAAGCGGTTTCCTCTGCGCCCGGATTTGCCCCGGCGGCAGCCTTGGCCGCACGGTTGTTGGTGGCGGCGGGCAAGGGGTGGCGCGCTGCCGGATTGTTGGAAGATGCGTGGGCGGCCAAGCCGCACCCGGCGTTGGCGCTGGCCTATCGTGACCTCAAAGACGATGAACGCCCGGCGGCCCGAACCAAGCGATTGCGCGGTTTGGTTGAATTGAACGCGGACCACCGTGAGAGCGCCGTATTGCGCGCCGAAATTGCGTTGAGCGAGGATGATATTGCCGATGCCCGCGCCGCGCTTGAACCGGTTTTGGATGAGGAAAACCCACCGTCCTCGCGGTTGTGCACATTAATGAGTCAAATTGAACGCGCGGCGCAAAACAAAAAAGAAGCCAATGCATGGCTGACCCGTTCACTTTCGGCGCCGAGTGAACCGGATTGGTCGGACCTTGACCCGGAAGGCCCGGCATTTGGCTATCTTGACGAAGATTGGGCGCGTCTGGTGTATTCTTATGGCGATGCGGGCGAGCTAATTCACCCGCGCCATGAACGTTTTGAGCGCACTTCGTTTGGCGCGGCGCAGGCATTGTATTTGCAAGCGCCCGAAGAAGATGTCAGCGCCGATACAGAAGAAGGCGCCGTACCCGAGGCCGTCATTAGCTTAACCGAATTGCCACAAGGTGAGGCCGCAAAAGTGCTCGATGATGCGCCATTGCCGCCCGCTCCCAAACGCGCGCGGCGCAAGGCAGCGCCCAAACGTCGCCCCAAAAAGGCCAAGGTAAAACCGGACGAGGCGGACGCAAAAGACGAAGCGCCCAAACCAATGGCATCGCCCAGCCCGGATCTTGATGTTGCTGGTTTTCCGCGCCAGCCCGACGATCCCGGGCCCTTGCCGGGCGGAGAGGCCGAGGAAAATATTGTTGTTGATGAAGCCGACGCCCAAGCGCGCAAACGTGAAGTGCATTAGCGCGATCTTTGTCGGTGTAAATCTATGCGCCGCACCCTTGCCCGCCGGGTAGCAAGCAGATAGCTTGCGCGCCCATCCAAGGAGGCTTTCATAGCGAAAGCCATTCAGGGCCGCATTAGCTCAGTTGGTAGAGCACGTCATTCGTAATGACGGGGTCAGGTGTTCGAATCACCTATGCGGCACCATCATATTTTTTTGACCGGAAATCACCCCTAAAGCATTGAAGGGTAAGGTGGTTTTTGGAGATCTAAATCCACTTTCAAGGCAATACACCAAATGCTCTGAAAACGCCAATTCCAGCACCGTTCTTCGTAAATCAAACTGTCCAACATCCCATATTTTATAAGGGTTTGAGAGGAAGGTCATGGCGAGTTCAAACAATTTCTCGAAGGGGTATTTTGACTGGGGCTGTACCTGCGCATTTTCTTCTGCCACAAGCCTGTCTCGATCAAGCTGATCAATGCGGGTTTCATAGGCCTCTATGACCCGTAAATTTCTGGTGCGCATAATGTTTTCAACCAGTTCCTTGATCTCTTTTTCAATTTTTAATGCTTCCTCTTTGAATCCATTAGCAAT
>JAJFFO010000007.1 GCA_021776615.1 Robiginitomaculum sp.
GCTTTTAACCGAATGCCCTCGATCCGTGATCTGGGCCACAGCCTCACGTTTAAATTCCTCGGTGTATCTCAGTCCAGACATGTAAGTCTCCTTGCTACATTTTTACCAAACAAGGTGTCTACAAATCTAGGGGCACATCAGTTCCTCAGTGAACCGTGATCTCTTCATATCCGTCTCCATAACTTGGAAGGACTCTACCAAAAAATGGAGGAAGTTTAGGGGCGCAGGTCAAGTGGGACACTTATGGGTCTGATTTAGGGCTGTGCTAAGGGAGTGTTTTTGGCTCATCATTATCCTTGAAGGGGTGTGAGATGAGAATGAAGACAGGGCCGAATGGACCAACTGAAAAGCATGTAAAAGACATTCGGCGCAAGACCCGGCGTCAGTATTCTACCGAGGAAAAGATCCGGATTGTTCTGGATGGCTTGCGCAGCGAGGCGTCGATTGCCTTACTGTGCCGACGCGAGGGTATCGCTGAGAGCCTGTATTAGAACTGGTCGAAGGAGTTTCTGGGGGCGAGAGTAATATGCAGTCATATGTATGTTTGGATTTAAGTTAAAATATTTCATCATCTGATATTGCTTCCAGATAGGCACTGTATATATCGAAATCCAATTTCAATCCGCGACCCGAAATGCAATTTATGGCCGTTGAAGAAATGGAAATACCTTCATTATAATTTTTTAAAAACAAACCAATAAATAGATTGCCGGAATATAATTGGGATATCCTTTTCCAGATCGCCATATCTTTTGTCATGTTGAAAAAGAGGCTTGAAATTTGTGTATCTAAATTTCCGGTAAAATTAAAATCAGTTTCTATTCTCCAGGCCCCCATCTCTGCAATCCGATATTGCCCATTTTTGCCTATGGAAATTCGATCACCTTTCAATTCACTAGCTGTAGGGGGGGTGCCGAGATTTTTGGTTATTTCTGTTGGGTTTAAACCCCCACCCATAAAGCGAAGAGATACCGTTGTTTTGTATAATTTTGCCATGCTCGTTTATTATTTGGCTCCAGTATTTAATTTCCGGGATTGAACGTAAGCGTCAAACAGTCTCGCATTATCGGCTTTGCACTGTTTGATTTTTGCTAATATGCCTTCTGATTGCCTAATGGTTTTTTCGCTATAGGGGCTGAAAAAACCTGTGTTCACAAATCGATATTGCATGAGCTTGGTATCAGGTTCGGTGTTGAATTTCACAGTCATGGTCGCGGTACAGTTATGATCATTTTCGCATTCTAAGCAGTCCAATTCCCACGTTTCTGGCACCCGTAAGGAGACGGTACCATTATACATTTTATAGAATTCTGCCGTGAGGGGGCCATCCGTTTGGAAATAATATAAAAGTGTGCCCGCAAAACCTTCTTTTAAATGCTGCCAATCCCTAAACGCACCGAAAACATTATGTCGCACGTTGAGAAGACGTTCAGCTTTTTCTAAATCATCTGCATTTGTTACAGGTGTCGCCGTTCTGCCAATCTCCTGGTGCTGACAAGAGGAGATGAGCAAAACTGTCACGACTGTACACTTCACCAGATTCACTTTGTGTAAACAAAAATGGTCTTTGGACACCAATCATCGCTCATAACCACGGCAAATTCATCGATGGAATTGTAACTGCTGGGTGCCTTATATGTTTTCTTGCCGCTCATGGAATAGTTCAAACCTGTCGGGGTGTTAGATTTACCCATCGTGATGACGCTCGAGGAATTACCAATGTGCCGGCCACTTACAACCACTTCAAAGCTGGGATAGCGAACATAGTCTTTCGTGATGTTCACATTTCCGTTGGCGCTTATCGTAAATTCTTCGCCGGGTGAGAGCCTTGATGGCGGGCGGTTATATGTAATTTGCGCACCGCCACGCCCTGGCTTGCTCCATGTTATTTTGCCAGGTTGATGATCGCAGCCTGATATGGCTGTATTTTCTTTTCCCTCTATTTTTGTTTCCGACAATACCCAGGTTGAGCTATTTATCGGGGGGAATTTGTCGGCACTGCGCACCGGTTCAGGTGGATCATCGTAAACTGGCGGCGGCGGAAAACCTCCGCCGGTCACAGGCGGTATTGGTTTGTCAATCTTGCAAATCGGATCCCGGTCCATATCCTGGATCGTGTAATATATGTTAGAAAGTCCCGAGGCATTATAGTACCGCTGTTGCAGCCAATTTTGCCAAGTAACCAGTCGAGCGGATTCTTGTATAACGCGATCATAATTGCAGATTTTACAGTTGGCGATGCCGTCATGGTTCTGATCCGCCGTTTGAAAAAGATGATCACGCGCAATATTCAAGTTGTTTTCGATTGAACGGCACGTGTTCCAATTACTTCCTGTGCAATCTGTCAGCCCTTGGGATAAATTTCGTGCCGCTGTGAAAGCTCCTCTGGCTTGAGCAATACTCCAACGATCACCACTGCCGCATTGCGTATTGGTTCCGGCGCGGCGCGGTGCGGTGGATGATAAAATATCGGAGGCTCCATTGGCGGCATTTCGGCCCAAACCATCAGCAAAGACGAAATCTCCATCGGTCAAATCGAAAGTTTCAGTTGTTGAAATATCATTGCCCAAGATCTGATCGAAATAAGCGTGCAACGGTGTGACCGTCGTCACGCCAGATTCGAGGGCCACCTGATGGTCAAGAGCGCCGATCATGGCGTCTTTTCGTATATTGATTGTACTAAACGCTTGGTTCGGATCGCTGGCAAAGGACGCCAAGGTTGCATCAACACCGTTTTCCAGGCAGCCAAAAAGCTCGAGCTTTGTCGTGTCGCCAATGGCTGCACTATGCAGTCGACCAAGCGCATGACCATAAAACGCCGCCGCGGCATTTGTCAGATCTGCGAGGTTGAACTGTGGTGAAGGTGGGGCGCCAAATCTGGACGATGGTGTTTCGGATGCTCGCTTTGCCTTAAGATATGGAATTAGGTATTCGGCCGAGACCATTTTATCAAAAGTTTTCCATGCAGGAGTCCCCAGGATTTCTGTACCCTTACATTCAGCGGCATGAGCTATTGTTGGTAGGGAAAGAGCTAAACCGATAGCGCATATGATCGTGGTGATTCTGGTCATGACAGACACTCCATCTCAATTTTGACACCGACGTGATGTGGTAAATTCATGTGTGGCAATGCTAAAATCCAAACAGACCTCGTAACGATGCTCTTTCCCATGATCAATTCCTCTAATTCGCGCATTGGCGATCTATTTTGACGCAAACATGTTCGTTAAAACCCCAGCGCCGCAACAGATCTTCGCCGCCCCTTAATTGCCTCGAATAGATCATGCCCGACGGACACACATAACATTGGTTTGATGTGCCGGTGACGGGCGCTCTATTGTGGGTGCCCGCTATGCCGGGGCATCGCGCGACGCGATTAACGCCGACATCA
Source organism: Robiginitomaculum sp. (assembly GCA_021776615.1). Taxonomy (GTDB): domain Bacteria; phylum Pseudomonadota; class Alphaproteobacteria; order Caulobacterales; family Maricaulaceae; genus Robiginitomaculum_B. Next base: position 3,392 of record JAJFFO010000007.1, read on the forward strand.
AACTCGGTACTGGCGGTAACAATCCCCGGTTTGGCAACGGTTTCTGTGACGTAATAAGCACTGCACCGGCACCGCCCTGTGCAACTCTCGACAAATTTATTGGTGGTTTGCGGCCCAAAGGGACGCAGGGTTCTGGTGGTGTTGGATTGAGCGATTTGTTGCGCTCTGGGCGGCGGGCTTTGTTGGAAATTTGTCGCGTGGTTGTTTGAGCTGGATAAGATCACCGCCGCTCCAATCCCGACACTCAAAGCGATTAAAAAGATTAGAACAGATTTTATCATTTTATCCTCTGAGTTCCGGGTTGGCTGATCGGCCTATTCTTGCAATTTCGTGTTGCAAATTTGGGAGAGCGGGCGACCTTTTAACCGCAATAGAGCGCTTTGTTGGGCACGGTAAAAAGGAAGCGCATACAACTGGCAAACGCCATCATCATGTGCATGTGAAGTTTGCGGATGACAGGCCCCGAATAGCAGCAAAAGACTTAATTTGTGGCCAATATCCATTACCTCTGCCGCTTCTATAGCACGCCCAATTTGTTGCCTCTTTTTCAGAAAAGAAGATGAGGGTGCAATTTAGCCCGGCTTTGCTGAAGCCTGGCGGAATAACGAAGAATGGACCGACGGCACCAACATTTGGACTACAATGAGACCAGCTCTTGGCGGCTTGCGCTGATGCGGGCTGCGAAATGGTCCCGATCATCAATCCCGGAAGAATTAACGAAAACACCGTAGTGGTACCAACTAGAAACCTGGTTATTCTCGTTCGTGCAATTGCGAATTTATGTTTGGTTTGCGATGGGTTTTTCATCATTGATCTCCTGTTCGATTTATATTTGAAATATAAAACCGGCCAGTGATCGGGCCTATTAGCATATGTGCGTATATTGAGGGGCGGCACGAAACTGTGACAGGTCCAATGGCCTAAAATACGCGCAATGTCGTATTTGCGGCGCAGGCGAGGTCGAGTAAGTTGCCCGCATGTCAAAGTCTATTCCTGAGCGGTTAGCACAAAAACAAATTCCCCAATTATTGGGTATTGTCATTGCTTTGCCACTTATAATTCTGCTTTTGTGGGGCCAGCCACCGGCCCATGCACAATCGAGCAAGCCGGCCATCGCCAGCGGGGAATTAGTCCTCCCGGATTGGTCTTTTTTTGATGGACCACCGCTTGAGCTGTCTGGCGATTGGGAGGTGGTATGGGGGCAACTTTTAGCGCCTGAAGAGTTTGATGGTGCTTATGACGGTGAACACTTCAAGCTTCCGGGGCGTTGGAACAATCAAGATAGGCCCGGCATAAAAAACGCCTATGGAGTCGCCACTTTTCGCGTACGGCTTAACTTACCGGAATATAATCGTAATGTCGCCTTTAGCTTGATCGCGCCGCATGCCGCCTACCGGGTTTATATTGACGGCGTTTTGGTCATTAGCAGCGGCACGGTTTCTCCAACAAAGGAGGGTTTTGAGGCGAATTATGTTTCGCGCACGTTCGCCGGGCAGAGCGGCGCCAGCGAAATTGTCATGCAGGTTTCTAATTTCGCCCATGCTTATGGCGGGCCGGGCCACCCTTTGACGCTATGGGATGCGCAACGCTTGGAGCGTTTTCTCGACGCCGTCTCTCTGGCCTACGGGCTGGTATTGGGCATCATGTTCGCCATCGGGCTGTTTCATCTCATTTTTTATCTGGCCGACCGCCGCGATTACGCCAATGGCCCAATACATTTATGGTTCTCGATTTTATGCTTTATTATTGTGTATCGCGTTCAGGGGGTGATCCCGTTTTTTCACACCTATTTTCCAGATACAAATTATTGGGAAAACCTGCGCTTCACCTATGCTAGCCTTTATGCCGCACCGGCGGTTTACCTGCTTTTTTTCAGATCAGTTTTCCCGGCTCAGTTTCCCAAAAAGCTAACGCAAACCATTATCGCCACAAGCGTTATCGGCTTGGTATTCAGCTTAATAGCGACAGAATATTATTACACGCTCACCCGTAATTTCTCGATTCTCCTCAACGTGGTTGCGATTGTTTACAGCATCATTTTCACGGTGCGCGCCATGGTCGCCCGGCAAGCCGGAGCGTTGGTTATTCTGATTGCCAATTCGATGTTTCTGCTAACGGCGATCAATGACGCTATAATTTACACTGATCAGGGCAGCGGTTTTGATGCAACGCCTTTCGGAATTTTGGCGCTGGGCCTGGGTTATTCCTACGCCCTTCTTTTGCGTTTACAGCACGCTTTCAAAGAAGCGCGAACCACGTCACAAGCATTGGAAACCCTTAACCGCGATCTTGAGAAGCAAGTGCGAGACAGAACTTTGGCGTTCAAGTCAGCGGCGGCAAAAGCTGAAAACGCCGCCGAGGAACGCGCTCGCTTCATCGCCGCGGCCAGCCATGATTTACGCCAGCCCTTGCATGCTTTGGCGATGTTCAATGCCGCCCTTAAATCAAAATTGAAACGAAAACCAGAAAGTGAACTTGTCGAAAAGCAAGAAAATAGCATCGCCAATCTTAGCGCGCTTTTGCAAGACACGCTGGATACGGCGCGGGCTGAAATTCAACAAAAAACCCCAAATTGGAAGGAGGTTGAGATTGAGGCTGTTTTTTCCAAATTGTCAGGTGCTTTTACAATTCAGGCGAACACCCGCAACATCAAACTTTCCTTTGAAGGTAGAGGCGGCACAATTGTTACCGACCCGGCACTGCTCCAGCGTATATTGGGAAACCTGATTGAAAATGCGCTGAAAGCGGCCAATTCTGCGGTGATTATAGAAGCTCATCATGATTATAATAGTTGGGTTTTTTGTGTGTCTGATGATGGTGCCGGCATAGCAAACGAGGATGTTGATCGTATTTTCGAATCTTACGTTACCTTGCAAGATACCGTTGCCGGACAGGGCGGCGGTTACGGGCTGGGCCTGTTTGTCGTCAAAGAGTTTTCTAAACTTCTTGGCGGCCAAATCACCGTCAATTCGCAGTGTGATGAGGGATGTCAGTTCACCTTGAACTTACCCGATCAGAACGCCCAATTGAGTGCCGTACCGCAATCGCTCGCATTGCAAAGCGCCGCACCGTCGCTTCAAAGCATAAGCGTGCTGGCCATTGATGATGAATTGGACGTTCTGGAGGCCACGGTAGCAATGTTGCGCGAATGGGGCTGCGAAGCCAAATCGGTGAGCAAACCTGAGGATGCCATGGCGGCTCTTGCGTTGGGGTTTAGGCCTGATGTGATGTTGGTGGATTTTCATCTTCATGACACAGATGGCCTGAAAGTGATTGAAGCGATCAACGCCAAATTGCCCGCGCCTATTCCGGCCATCATGATTACCGGCGCAACGGAGCCTGAAATATTGAGGAAAATTGAAGCGGCGGGCATTCCGGTGCTGGAAAAACCTATTGCCCCGTGGCGTTTGGCGCGAATGATAGAAGATACTATTAAACAGACTAAACAAGGCCTGCCTTAAACGAGACCCATCCTAAACAAGACCCACCCTAAACAAGACCGGCCCTAATCGCGAAAGATGCCAAAGCCATCGGTGAGCGGATATTCAGTTTACGGTTTATATGTTCGCGGTGTTTACGCACGGTGTGTTCGCTGACGAACAAGGTATCGGCCACAGTTTTATTACTCCCCCCCTCAACCACCAATTTGACAATTTGCAATTCGCGGTTTGTCAGTGTCTCTCGCAATTGTGCGACTTCTTTCGCATTTTCTCCCGCGCAGTCCTCTGGCGCTGACAACTTCGTGCCTCGTGCAATGGCGCAAAAGGTTTCTATAAAGTGATCGGCGTCCGCGGTTTTATATAAAAACCCGTCCGCACCCGCCGCGTAAATATCGGCTGGCGAATGGGTGTCTGTGTCCCCCGTAAGAACGATTATTTTTACCGCGATCTGTCGCTTGCGTATTTGCTGGAGAACATCCAGACCGGTCCTTCGCGGCAAGCCTATATCCAATAGAGCTAGATCAAAAACCTCACTGGTGAGGCGTTTTAGCGCCTCTTCGCCATTGTCGACCTCCACCACTTGCGCGACGCGATCGGCGATAAGCGCGGTCAAACCTTGCCGCACCAGCGCATGATCCTCGGCGATTAATACGCGCGTGTTTTTAAGATCAGTCATCTCGCCTCTATATTCCAGCCTGACCACCGTTGCACAAACCGAAATATACGCACAAGTGCTAATATCGCGCTCAGGTGACGGCAGTATTCTCACAACATTACGTTATTTGTAGCCAAAATGGATATTGATATGCCCGGCGGGACTTATTCAAAAACCGTAAGATTAATGGTTTTATCTGCCCTTGGGTGCATGGTCGTGACGGGTGCAGCTCATGCAAATATGACAGCGCCTGAAAACATGGTGTTTTGCAAAAACCAATACCGCGCCTTCACGCTATACCAGTCTGAAACGCCGCGATTTTTCCAAAAAGATATTATTTTAAAAGATAGCGGCAAATTTGTTGTCACGGCAACCGCCGCCGGCTTTACCTTTGAGGGCATGTCCTATGAGCGCGGCAAGGCATGGAATAAGTGGAAGCTGCTGGACAAGGTCTCCGGCGGACAGCGCCAATGGTCGCAAACATGGTGGGTTGGCAAATCCCAAGATCATTCTCTGGTTCGCCTGCAATTTATCAAAGACAGCAATGACTGCCCAACCTGCACCGTCAAACTCGAAGTGAAGGCATCTCAATGTTAAGGCCAATGTTAATTGCCGGTGCAAGCTTGGTGCTGTTTTCCGCTTTTTTTGCGCAAGCACCGACCGCCAATGCCGAAAAAGCACCGCCGGGCTCATCATGGTATATCCATGATAGCGACGGTTGGGCCGGTCCGTGGCAACGGGTTGGGACGGACGGAACACTGTGGGATCGCAATACGGTTTCATTCACTGGCAAATTCGAAAAAAACGGTGAGCATTCCCGATCTGCCAATATTGAAATTCATTTTAGCGACGCCGGGGCACTCTTTGCTGTTCGCAAAGACACCGACGCCTCAGGGCAGACCACGATGCGAACGTGTGTTTATCTTGGCCAAAGCAAACCAGTGCCAAATATGTTAAGTGAGCGTATGGAATATCTGCGTCGTCTTGAAATTAGCGGGGCATTTCTTTGTTCAAACATGGACAAAGCGGGCGCCTGGCAGGGCGAAATGAATTGAACGATAATGGCCGGGTCATAGATTTGTGAAAAACACCAACATACAAAACACCATTCAAGGCATGCTCGATTTTGCGCTGATAGAGAATTGCTTTGAACAAACCATGCTAGCCTATAATGAGCGGCGTTGGGATGATTTGTTGCACCATTTGGCCCCAAAACCTCGCTCTGAGGTTTCCAAAGCCCTTAAAGAACACGGCGAGCAATTCATTATCGACACCGGACAAATCCCGCATATCTGGCAATATCAACACGCAATGCCCGCCGGGAAAAATTTATTTCAAATTTATGCGCTGATGGCCAATTACAATGCCGGTGAGGAATTGAAGACCTATAAATTGGTTTTCGTCCGCGCGCAAAAAAGGAAAGATGATAATGCAAACACGCCGCAATGGTTGCTCTCCACAGCAGTGGAGGTCAGCGAAGAGGTTTATAATCAGGGCATTTATGCGTGTTTGCAATGGGCACCGGGCTACTATTATTACCCCCTAGAAGACGATTGAAATGACCAATATACGCACAAGTGCTAATATGCGTCAGCGCTAACCAACCCTATTTTCCAATCACAAACATTAGATTGGAGGTAAAAATGAACCCGCTAACGATAACACTAAAAGCTAGTGCGCTATCCATGGTCATTGGCTTAGGACTGGCAACTCTTACATCAAGCCCGGCACAGGCGCAGGTCGACAGCAGTAAGCATTGGTACACGGTTTTTACCAAAGGTAGTCTGCCGGCCGGGGGCGGTTGTGCCAGTGTCGACATTAAATATGTGACAGCACCCAATATGCGCGCAAACCAGTTGATGGCACCACCTTATGGATTTACCCGTGTCTTCAAAAACAGCAGCAGCGTGCGCACCCGCGCGCGCGGCGGCTGGTGCCCAAAATCAATCAGTGCGGCAACATGTGAAGGCCGCGAAAAATTGCGGGACAAAAACGTGTGGCACAATTGGCTTGCCCGCCACTCCTGCGCAACGGTGCGGTGGAATAACACGATTTTGTACAGCAAATAAGCAGCGCACTGACGCCGTGACCACGGCCATAAGTAAAAGAAGAGAGCTTTAATAACCGACAAGTGTGAGCGCTAAAAATCGCGAAATTTATCTCTATTTTCATTCTGGCTTTAGCCGCGGGTGTCGGGGCGTCGCTTTCCCGTCCCGTTGGGTGCGGCAACGATCTACTTGTCCTTTTGTGTACAGCTTCGCGCACAAAGGAGCGCAATTATTTTGGCGTATACGGCATAAAGTGTTGATTTATTGGTGAAATTACCTTAGTGCTCTCATACAATGAAACCAACCAGATAACCTCTCGGCCGCACCAATTTTCTAAATTTTTGAAATTTAACGATCATTTTTTGGTTGGCGTCACGAATTTTAGCCCCCCTTAAGTCATTGTATTTCTTATTCTTTCCGACCCTGATTCTGATTAGGCTAAGGGCAGTTAATCCCCGTGAGCGAACATCCCGTGAGTGGCAATTATTCGTCAATAACAATCGATGCCTTGCTTTTAGTATCCGTCGCATGATGAGCGTAATATGGGCAATCAATGAGCCTGTAACCGTTGAAGCGAAACGCCGAGACAAGCTGTTCAAAATGTGACTTCAAGGCGGTTATGCTCGGCGGAAAGCTTCGACCATCCAACACGCCCCCATCTCTGTGGCACCCGAGCCTATTCCTTTGGGATCGTTGTGCCGCCAATGATGATTAGATTACCTACGTCCAGCGTCGCTGCGGCAACACCATTGCCACGCATCTCGTTGATCACGAGATCATCGCGGCCGTCATTGTCCATGTCTGCGGATGTCGCGCTGTACATCAAAGTATCGCCAAGGTCGTTTGGCGATGTTCCACCTTTTGCGCCGAAAATATCGGTAATACGCAGCGTGGTTGGGCTGGGCTTTAGGCCCTGTTGAAAGTCGACTGTCGCCGGCCAGGTTCCTGCCTGCCCCCAGACGACATGCATTATTCCAGCCTCCGTTCGTCCCATCGGATTTGCCGTCGGGGAGCCTATCGCCAAATCGTCGAAACCATCATTGTCGAAATCGCCGTGCGCGGTCGTGTCGCTGGAGATCGCCCCAGCTTCCGGCCCGAAGAATGTAGTTACTTGTAAATCGTTCGGCACATTGCCCATATCGAAGCTGCGGTTTTTTAGATTCGCAGCCGAGAAAAACACATGACCAAGGCCGGCATTGGCGCGGGTCAATGGCTGCCCGGTAATATCACCAAAAAACACGTCTGCATCACGGTCACCATTATAGTCGAGCCCGCCAAGCATTTCTTCACCGAATCGATCATTCGTAAACTGTCCCGCAACTGTACCGCCATCGATTCTCGTCGAGCCCATCGGCAGGGAATCCATGGTGAACACAAGCCCCGCAGGCCACGATGCACCGGTCGGAACATTATCGTCCCAAAGGATGAATACGATACCGCCAATATTGCCGCTGCTGCCTTCCGCCGTACCTGCCGCCGCACCCTCTGCAAGCAAAACGCCGCCGGCGCGATTCAACGAAGCCGACGCCAAAACTTCCGCGCGTAGGTTGCCGTCAAGGTCCGCTACGGCGACCGTCGACCCCAAGTGAAAGCGCTCGCTACCCGCTGGCGGCAATATCTTGAATATATGGCCGACCAAAGGAGTCGCGCCGAAATTCGCCATGTCGACCGTCAGATTCGCGTTGAGGTGAGCGCCGCCGCGGATGACGTAAACAGCGCCGCTATTGGTAGCCCCACCATTGTCCTCCTGGTCCGCGCCGACGGCAAGATCGTCGATACCATCGCCGGTAACGTCGCCTTCACGCATCCAGAACCCCATTCGATCAAGCGCCGCAGCGCCAACAATCGTAACGACGGTCACGGTCGCCGGCGGCGTTCGCAGATCCAGCGGCGTGCCGTTGATCGCCATCGTGCGCAACTCAGGGCTGCCAACGACGATCGTCAGCGCGCCTGCACCAATACGGTCCGGCGCCGAAGCGCGGAAATTCGGACGGCCAATAATCAGATCACCGATACCGTCACCTGTAAGGTCCGCCATCCAGATCTCACCGCCCGTCGCTTCTTGAACACCATCGCCAAAAATCGACAGGACTCGGGTGTTGGGAACCGCAAGGTCAATATCCTGAGCAATCAGGCTATCGCCGAAAATCACTTGCACGCTACCGGCGCGCGTGCGGCCTAATGGCGAGTCAATCATGTTGGCGCGTGCAAAGTCGAGGTGACCGTCGCCGTCGAGATCATGCCCTCCCGCCACCGGCATTCCGAAACGCCCGTCGCCAGCCGCACCGCTGCCGGAAGCGCGCAAAAAGCCGGCACCTGTAAGGCCCTGCAAATCCAAATTCTGGTTTGTGGGCGGAGGAGGAGGTGGAGGTGGAGGTGGTACAGTGGGCGGGGGAGGTGGCGGCGTCGGCGTGTCCGAGTTGCCGCAACCAGCCAACAACATTACGCAAAACAGCGCCAACATGGCACCAAAAAACTGGGTTTTATTGGGCATGGCATCCTCATTAATCCATAGGGTTTACCCAAGATTAATCCATAGGGTTTTCCCCGGCAAGTTAAATTTTGACAAATCTATTTCCGAGTAATGAGGTTTCGAGCTTTCAAATCATAGTTATAAATGAAGTTTAGCTAATGTCCGTTTCTTCCACCAAAATAGACATTAGTAGGGGGCTGGCAAACAACGGGTACTGACACAAGTCGCCGCATTTTTGATCTCACGACAATGCCCTCCGCATCCGTCTTCGATGAGGCAGCCCTCCACAAATAAAATGTCCGCCAGGGTACGCACCCAGAGTTTCTGACCCCTCCGCCTGTTAGCGACGCATGATAAAGTTTCAACTAAAAAGTGTTAAACTACATAACAAACAACAAAATTCAGGAAAGGTTAATCCAATTACGCAATCATCCCTATAGCTGGACCTTTGCTCAAAAGGTCGGCGTTGATCTTGGGGATTTCAACTTGCATACACATTTTCGAGCTTTGACTTGCTTGATCGCTGTTTTTTGGTTTGCGGGCTGGCCTGCCGCAGGACGAGCACCTGCCAAAAACGAAAATGCGCACCCCATAAACAAACCAATACCAGCAAGTGGAATTATCGATCTAACCGCGCATGATTTTTCTGCCGGCACCAAGGTCAAACTCACGGACAATTGGGAATTTTTCTGGAAAGCGTTTATTTCCCCGGGAAACACCCTCGCAAAGAGCGAAAAAACCGCTTCCCTACCGCACAATTGGGACGGTCAAATTTTTGAAAATGAAAAGAACAAAGGCACTGGCTTTGCCACCTATCGTTTAACGGTATTGCTTCCTGCCAATGCCCCGCCGCTGGCCTTATCTTCCAGAGGCTTATCCTATGCCAGTCACATCTATGCCAATGGCGTACTTATTCAGGCCAAAGGGAAGCCCGGAGCCCAAAGGGCGGATGAAATCCCCCAAAGCTACGGCATGGTTTCCCTCTTGCCCTCGCCTTCAATTGTCGACAATACATCACTGCCGCTGACAACGAAAAACGCGCCTAATGAAATAGAGCTAATCATTCATCTCTCCAATTATTTTCATGCCAAAGGCGGCGTCGCCGAACCTTTGGTCATCGGCAATGCCAAGGCCATGATGCTGTTAGACAATCAGAAGAACCTGGCATTGCGCATGATGATCGGCGTCATGCTGGCGCTTACTCTCTACCATCTGGTTTTATTTGCCGCCCGACCCGCCGAGAGAGTACCGTTGCAGTTCGCCGCCTATATGAGCGCTGTGCTGGTATATATCGTTGTCAGCAATAATGTCCTTTCCATGATTGGATATGACGTTCCCGCCAGCCTGTTATTGCGACTAGAATACTTTAGCCTGATTATTGGCGCTTACTTTGTCTTGCAATTCATGTGGGGACTTTACCCGCAATTGCGCCTGCCAAAAATCAACATGGTATTTTCCGTCTATGTCGCGGTGTTCAGTTGCATCGCCCTGTTATTTCCAGCACGGCTTTACACCTTGCTTTTACCGCTTTTCCAATTGGGCGTTTTAACTGCCGTTACCATCGCATTGGCAATTGTCCTGACCGCGATAAAAGAAAAGTTGCCCCACGCAAGGGTGCTATTGCTCGCTTGCTTGGGCATATTAATCGGCACGGTTTATGGCGTTTTAACCCATAAAGCGGGCGGCAGCGGCCCCGACAACGCTATCTATCTTTCCGTATGCTTTTTTATTCTCACCCAAGCAGTTGTTATCGGCCGTCAGGCGGCATTGGCAACAGAAACCTTAGAGAAATTGCGGGAAAAGTTGCAAAATACCAATTTCCAATTGGAAACACGGGTCGCCGAACGCACTAAAGAACTGCAGGCCTCGGTAAAAAAGGCCAATACGGCTAATCAGGCCAAAACCGATTTTCTATCGATGATGAGCCATGAATTACGCACGCCCATGAATGCCGTGCTTGGCTCCGCGCAATCCTTAAAACATCAAGCCCTGCCCCAAGCTGCCAGCGACCTCGTCAACACTTTGAGCGATGCAGGGGAAATATTAATGACCTTGCTTAACGACATTCTCGACCTCGCCAAAATTGAAGCCGGGAAATTGGAAATTGAGGAAAGTGACGTTGATTTGCGCGAACTTTTGGGTGGTGTAGAGCGGATGTATCGCCCGCAAATTGATGATAAGGGCCTGTCATTTTCCTTAAACATTGAAGACGATGTTCCGCAATTGGTTCGTGGCGACACGACCCGGATTCGGCAAATTATTTTCAATCTGGTTTCAAACGCTGTCAAATTTACCACCGAAGGCAGCGTATCCATTCAAACCAAGGCATTGACAACTAATGCCAACCGCATTGCTTTGTGCATTACCGTTTCTGACACCGGCATTGGCATTGACAAAAAAGCCAGAAAAAAACTGTTTAAACAATTTGAACAGGCGGAGAAGAGCACCTCCCGCCGCTTTGGTGGCACCGGGTTAGGCTTGGCAATATCCAAAGAATTGGCCGCATTAATGGGCGGCGATTTGACCCTCGACCCCAAAACAGGAGTCGGATCCTCATTTACGCTGCACCTTGATGTTGAAATCGCGGCGCAAAAGACAGCCGCGCCAAAGTCCAACAAACCAGCCGCCGAGACAAAGAGTATGCGGCGCAATTTGAGAATTCTTGCTGCCGAAGATAATATGATGAACCGGCAAGTGCTGACCGCGTTTTTGGCGAGCTTTAAACAAACAACCGAGTATGCAGACAATGGACAACAAGCGCTGGATATGTTGGCATGCAAGGCCTTTGATCTGGTTCTTATGGATATCCAGATGCCGATTATGGATGGTGTCAGCGCTGTCAAAGCCCTGCGCGCCGACAAAAACGGGCTCAATACCAATGTCCCGGTGGTCGCCATGACCGCCAATACCATGTCGGGCGATCGCGAGCGTTATCTTGATGCCGGCATGGATGGTTTTGTCCCTAAGCCAATGGATATTCGTGTGCTCTACACCGAGATGGTACGTGCCACAGAAAAGAAAAGAACGCGGGCATTTGCCGCCAAACTCAAAAAGCCGCGCGCCAAGAGGCGGGCATAGGTTTTTCTGTGTTGACGGACGAAGGCTTGCTTCACCCGCACAGCAGTTTGCGCTCTTCCTTACATATGAATGCCGCCTGCGGCGTCAAACGCATAAATCATTAATCGACTTTATCAATTAGTGTGGCAAATAAAATTCGTTAGATAAATAAATGAATTGATATATCTTGGTGCCACACTTCAACAGGAGCCAAAAATGACCAAAAAACTTACTACTGCCGCTGGCTGTCCCGTCAGCGACAATCAAAACGTCAAAACCGCCGGTCCTCGCGGGCCACAATTGCTGCAGGACGTTTGGTTTCTCGAAAAGCTTGCGCATTTTGACCGCGAAGTTATCCCCGAGCGGCGCATGCACGCTAAAGGCTCCGCCGCTTACGGCACCTTCACCGTGACCGATGACATCACCAAATATACCCGCGCTAAAATCTTCTCAAATATTGGCAAAAAAACCGAACTGTTCACACGCTTTACCACCGTTGCCGGTGAACGCGGAGCCGCCGATGCCGAGCGCGACATTCGCGGTTTCGCCATTAAGTTTTACACCGAAGAAGGCAATTGGGATCTGGTCGGCAATAATACGCCGGTATTTTTCTTGCGCGATCCTTTAAAATTCCCCGACCTCAACCATGCGGTCAAACGCGATCCGCGCACCAATATGCGCAGCGCCCAAAACAATTGGGATTTTTGGACTTCCCTGCCCGAAGCCTTGCACCAAGTGACCATTGTGATGAGCGATCGCGGCCTGCCCGCTACCTATCGGCATATGGACGGATTTGGCAGTCACACCTTTAGCATGATCAATGCTGCCAATGAGCGTACCTGGGTGAAATTCCACTTTAAAACCCAGCAAGGCATTAAAAACCTGACTGATGCAGAAGCTGCCGAACTGGTCGGTAAAGATCGCGAAAGCCATCAGCGCGACCTTTTTGAAGCGGTTGAAAATGGCGATTTTCCAAAATGGACCATGTACATTCAGGTCATGAGCGAAGCACAGGCCGAAGCCAGCCCGTTCAACCCGTTTGATCTGACCAAAATCTGGCCCCATGGCGATTATCCATTGATCCGCGTTGGCGAAATGGAGCTGAATCGCAATCCGGAAAACTTCTTTGCCGAAGTCGAACAATCAGCTTTCAACCCGGCGCAAGTAGTGCCCGGCATCAGCTTCTCTCCCGATAAAATGTTGCAAGGCCGCCTGTTCAGCTATGGCGATGCCCAGCGTTACCGTTTGGGTGTGAATCACCACCAAATCCCGGTAAATGCGCCGCGTTGCCCGGTTCACAGCTATCACCGTGACGGTCCCATGCGCGTTGATGGCAATTATGGCGGTACCGTTGGCTATGAGCCCAATAACAAAGGCGAATGGGCCGAACAACCGGATTTCACCGAACCGGCTTTGGAATTGTCCGGTGCCGCCGCGCACTGGAACCACCGCGACGATGACGACTATTACTCCCAGCCGGGCAATCTCTTTCGCCTGCTGAGTGACGAGGAAAAACAAACCTTGTTCAACAATACCGCCGCAAATGTCGGCGGTGCGTCCAAAGACGTTCAGGAGCGGCACATTGCCAATTGCTCCAAAGCCGACCCGGCCTATGGTGCCGGCGTTCGCAAGGCGCTAGAGGCACTCTAAAGCCTCGGCAAGAAGCACAAATACCCGCTGGAAGTTCTGACATTAGAACCTCCAGCGGACTTTTTTGGCCGAAGCCCAAAAATTATTTCATTTGTACGAAGTCGCTGGCCAGACGGTTCATTTTGAACAACACCAAGGTGTTGAAAATAATATCCATCATCGTGACAATCGCCGCGGTGCCCAGCACCAACATTTGGAACTGGGACAGTGCTATATTGCCGACAATATTTAAAACCGCCAGAATGATCAGCGTAATAATCGGGATCAATGACAAAAACAGATCAACCAAAGGCCCATCCTGCCCGACCCGCGAAAAGGCGGTTAACCCCATTTGGGTGGACAGATAGATCAAACAAATCACCATGACCGCAAAAAAGCCGACCACATTTTCCGGTACGGCGATGATCATTAAGTTCTGCAATGCAAACAATACGATGACGATAGAAAAAATGACGGGCGAGCCCTCACGAAACAAAAATCTCAAAATTGGCATAACTTCCCCCAATACGCTTAAACACAGGCGAGCCGCATAAACTTTTGAGCGGCCCTAACCACTCACTTGCGGCGCATTATAGAGTTTTTTTCGGCCTTGGGCAAAAAAACCGCGCCTTGGCAAAATTTTAAACCCTCAACGCCCCAATCAAGCCTTGCTCTGCCCCCCCTGTCTTTGGCATTGTCTTTGGCATTGTCAGCATTAACATTTGTGCACCGCAATCTGAGGATAATTTTATGGCCGCTAAAGATGTCATCATCGAGAAAAACTATATTGACGGACAATGGGTTGGCGGTGACGGCGAACGCCTGGCGGCAATCAACCCGGTAAGCGAGCAGGCAATAGGCCATTGCATTGAAGCCAGCGCCGAGGATGTCGATGCCGCCGTGCGCGCCGCCAATAACGCCTTTGCGCCGTGGAGCGCCCTAAGCGGCAAGCAGCGCGCCGACTATATGCGCAAAATGACCGCCGCAATTCGTGGCCATCTTGATGATTTGGTCGAAATGCAAATGGCCAATTGCGGCAAGCCACGCGGCGAGGCCAAAGCAGACATTATCGGCAGCATTGAGTGCATTGATTATTTCGCCGACCGCGCCGAAGAATTGGACGCCCGCCGCCAAACCCCGGTGGATTACGACATTCCCGGCTATCGCTCCAATACCCGGCTGGAACCCATGGGACCGGTAGGTTTTATCCTGCCATGGAATTTCCCGATGAAAATCTGCGCCTGGAAACTTGGCCCGGCTTTGGCCGCTGGCTGTACCGTGGTGATTAAACCGTCCGAAGTCACGCCGTTTACCGATACCTTTTGGGGTAAAGCGGCTGAGGAAGCTGGCCTGCCGCCGGGGGTTATCAATGTGGTCAATGGCCGCGGCGCGATTACCGGTGCGGCGCTTAGCGAGCATCCCGGCCTGCGCAAAATATCCTTCACCGGCTCCACGCGCACCGGCAAATTCATCATGAAAGCCGCCGCCGAAGACGTGAAGAATATTGGGTTGGAACTTGGCGGTAAATCGCCAATATTGGTGTTTCAGGATGCCGACCTTGATTTGGCTGCACGTCTGGCCACCGAAGGTGTGTTTTATAATGCCGGCCAATGCTGCAACGCCACTTGCCGTCTGCTAGTGCATGAAAGTGTCGAAGAACCATTGGCGCAAAAAATCATCGCCTTAAGCGAAGCAGTAGTGCTCGGTGCGCCGGACAGCCCGGGCATGACCATGGGACCACTGGCCTCCAAGGCACAATATGACAAGGTCACCGGCTATCAGGACATTGCCCGCGAAGAAGGCCTGACCTGCCGCACGGGCGGCGACCGCGCCCCCGGCTTCGACAGCGGCTATTTCGTCCAGCCCAGCCTCTATACCAATGTGCCAAACGCCTCTCGGCTGTGGAATGAGGAAATCTTCGGGCCAGTGCTTTGCCTGCGCACCTTCACCAATGAGGAAGAAGCCATTACCGAGGCCAATGACACCGAATACGGCCTCGCCGCCAGCATTGTCACCGAAGATGATGCACGCGCTGAACGGGTCGCCGCCCGGCTTGAAGCCGGGCATATCTACACCAATGTCTCAGTAGCCATTCCGCCAGAAACCAGCTGGGGCGGCTTCAAACAATCCGGCATTGGCCGCGAACTTGGCCCATGGGGTCTGGCCGGGTTTTTGGAAGTCAAAACCGTAACCTCCCGGGGGTAGAGCTTTTAATGCCCTACCGCTTCGCTATTTGTGAGGGCAGCCGAGAAGACCAAACCGCCCCCAAGGGTGCGACTGCGCCCCGGCGACCGTTCGCCGCCCCGTCGGAGGCGCCTCTTCGCGCTGCGAGACAAAAAAACACGCCCTACCATCTCAAAGCTGAACTCCAAATGGCACAATTATACGGCCAATCCGAAATGCGGGGACAAATTTCGTAACCGGGCAATTTTCGCCAAGGGCAATAAGCGTGATTAAGCCCCCTTCAAGGGACAGTTAAGCGCAATCTTGTACGGCATAAGCATCGCATAAGGGACAAATCAGGGGCGTTTAAGGGACACTCCATAAGGGTCATTTGCCCCTCGCCTGCCCCTCAAAACCCCACCCTGCGGATAAGCACCAAACTGCCCACCCCAATTTCGTCATTCCGGCGTAGGCCGGAATCCATCTTTCCCTGCATTCCTGCAGCAATCCAACGCCCCCAGCCTCGGCCCATCTCAACCCGCCTCCGGCGCATAACGCTCACTTATCCAACACCTGCGCACTTGCCCTAAAATACGCCCAGTTTGACATCGTGAATACCGCCTCACCCGCCGACCAAAGCGCTGGCCTTGATTTGGGCGAACAATTCTTCGCCGGGCGCCAATTGTAATTCCATGGCCGACTTTGCGGTGATGCGCGCCAAAACGCTCTGCTCGCCAAGCGCCAAAGCGACATTGACCAGCCCCGGCGGCAGGCCATTATCCGACGCTTGTTCAACGCCGCGCACAACAACCGGTAAAATATTCAGAACACTGCTATCGCCATGGCGGGCGCGGCTCAGGCTGATATCGCCAGCACGAAGGCGCAAGCGTTGCCCCTCGCCTTTGGGCATTTTTGCGCCCGGCACCAAAAGCCGCACACCGCCCACGTCCAAGGCATTAAGTTGGTTGGCGGCGTCATAGCCCTGCGCGATGGCCGGCAAAACTACGCACGCATCTTCGCGGCGGCGAAATGGCAATTCTTCATCCAGCAGGCAAGCATTCAGCGGCCCCTGCGCCACGATCCGGCCGCCACGCATATAGACCATGAAATCGGCCAGACGGGTCAGGGTGTCCAGATCGTGGCTGACAAACAAAACCGGCAAAGTGCGGGCTTTGCAAAAGCCGGTCAGCAAGCCCAGCAATGCGTGACGGGCTTCGGCATCCAGCGCGCCAAAGGGTTCGTCAAGCGCCAGCAGACGCGGATTAGACAGCAAAGCACGGGCCAAAATCAGCCTTTGTTTTTCACCGCCAGAAAGCGCCCCGGCATTTTGCCCCATGCGGTCCGCCAAACCAAAATGGCTGGCGACATCCTCAATCATCGCGCCGCCGGGGGCGGCAAAGCGCATGGCAAAGGCGAAATTTTGCGCCACGCTTAAATGTGCGAACACGTCGTCATGCTGGCTTACCCACGCCATGCGCCGTTGCGCCACCGGCACGAAACTTTGTCGGTCCTGCATCGCCTGCGCCGCGAAAACCACATCTCCGTGCGCCCGGTCCAGCCCCACACAGGCGCGCAGCAGGCTGGTTTTGCCCGCCCCCGATGGCCCGGCAATCACCGTCATGTCCTTGTCCGGCCAGTGCGCTTTGGCGTTCAGGGTGAAGCCGCCCTTTTGCAGTTTGAGGTCTATTTTCAAACGGCTGCACCTCGCCGGTTAAGCACCGATAACAACAACAATATGGCAAAGGAAAACGCCAACAGGCCGCCGGAGAGCCAATGGGCCAAAGCGAAGTCCAAGCGCTCGACCGCGTCATATATGGCCACCGACAGCACCCGGGTTTTGCCATCAATATCGCCGCCAATCATCAGCACCACGCCAAATTCACCCAACGTATGGGCGAAGCCCATAATCGCGGCGCTGACAATGCCGCGCCGGGCCATGGGCATAGCCAGATTGAAAAACACCTGCCATGGCCCCGCGCCCAGACTGGCGGCACTTTCTAACAGGCTGGGGGCAATGCCTTCAAACGCGTTTTGAATCGGGCGCAGCACAAAGGGCAGCGAAAAAACCACCGCGCCGACCACCAGCCCCCAAAACGAGAACACCAAATGCAGTGGTGCAAACGGCCCGTTGGGGCCAAGCATGAGCAATAAATAAAACCCTAAAACCGTTGGCGGCAACACCAATGGCAAGGTGAGAAATGCCTCGGCAAACACCCGCCATAACCCCTTGGCCCGCGCCAACACCCAGCCCAATGGCAGGCACAGCATAAGCAAAATTATCGTCGAAACACCGGCCAATTGCACGCTAAGACGCAAAGGCTGCCAGATTTGGCTAACTATATCTGCGGCATTCATAGCGGCTCAAACCCCGCTTCTCTTAGTACCAAAGCGGTTTTGGGGCTGCGCAAATTGGCAATGAAACATGCGGCCAGCTCGCTTTGCCGCAACACCAATACCGCATTGGGGACTTTGTCATACCAATCGTCTGGCACAGCACGAATTTGCGTAGACGCAATCCCCGCCTCAATGGTCAGAGACAGCGGCACCAGCCCGGCATTGGCTGCGCCAGTGGCCACAAACGAAAAAGCCTGCGCCGCACTTTTGCCCATCACCCGCTTTGGCGGCAGGCGCCAATCAGAGGTCGCCTCCATATACGTAATAGCCTGTTGCGCGGCCTTGCCATAGGGCGCAATTTCCGGCCGGGCCAAGGCCAATACGCCGTCTTTTATCGGCATAGGCTCTGGCGTCCAATACACCAATGCTCCGACGGCAAATGCGGTCCTGGACTTGATCACGCCCTTTTGCGCCAAAGCATCCGGCACCGCACTGCCCGCGGCGATGAACACATCATAGGGCGCGCCATTGAGGATTTGCGCCGCCAAATGTCCGGTCGAACCGGCACTAAGGCGTGCCTGCGCCCCGCATTGTGCCGGGAAATCAGCGGTCAGGCGCTCCAGCGTTGGGCGGAAGTTTGAGGCCGTGGCAATGTGCAATATCGGCAAATCGGTTTTGGCCGGCCCGCAGGCGGCAAGCAAAAGCGTCAATACAGCCCACAGCAAGCGGCTCATTTTTCTGTTCTTTCCACTGGCGGGGTTTTTGGAAAATCCTTTAAATCCACGGCAATGGAGTATTTTCCCCCGGCGAAATCGCCTTCAAAGCCGTTTTTCATCGGCGTGGTCGCCAAAATCATCGCGTCCTTGGCATTCAACGCGAAAGCAAAGGTGTGGCTCTCTGGGTGATAGGAAAAATGCGGTTCGGCCAATGTGTCAATCATGGCCATATGCACGTTGAAAACCGCCCCATCGGGAAAGCTCATACTGTCCTTGACCTCTTGGGTATTAATCAATTCCTGAGCTTCATCGCGGCTCAGACGGCAGGAAATTTGCCCCGGTTCCAGTTTAAGTTTCATGCGTGCGCCGTCCATTTTTTCCACTCATCAGGAGTGTTGAGATTAATAAATTCCGCCTCGGTAATGCTATCCATCGGCAAGGTTTTGGCCGCTAAACTGCCGACAAAGCTCTGCACCGACAGATCGGCATTATCCGCCGACAAAATCGCCGACAACTTGCCGATATTTTCATCACTAATGTCGATTTTTAGCGGCAATATTTTGCCGCAAAAATGCACCGCAACCGCTTCTACTTGCGCCAGTTCTTGCAAGCTGTTGGCACTTAAATCCGGCATGTCCACCGGCACCGCCAGCAATTGTTCGGTGTCTGGCATTGCCACCATCGCCGCATGAATGCCCGCCAACGGACCCTTGCCGGGGAACACATCGGCAATGCCGTCCTGCCCGCTTACCAACACGTCATCGCAACCGACAGCGCGCAATTTGCCTACCATCAAATCGGTGAGGCTGCGCCCTTTGGCGCGCAATTTCGCCTTGTCGCGCCCCATACGCCGGGAGGCTCCGCCCGCCAACACCAATCCGAGCAATTTAGTCATGCTGGTGTTCACCATGTTGGCACAAAGCATGGCCCTGCACCCATTCACTATCGCCGTCGGTATAATGTTCCTGCTTCCACACCGGCGAGCGGGTTTTGATTTCCTCAATCACATAGCGACAGGCGCGAAATGCCTCGTCGCGGTGCGGCGAACCGGCAGCAATGACAATGCTAAGACCGCCGACATCCAACCGGCCTTTACCATGGGCAACAAACAGGCGCAGTTCATCGCCCCACTTTTGCTGGGCCTCGGTGCAAATTTCGCTAAAATTCTGTTCGGCCAACGGTGCAAAAACATCATAGCTGACACCGTTTACATCGCGCCCCTGATTGCGATTGCGCACCGCCCCCAAAAATAACGCCCCGGCACCATTCCCGCCGGATTCGACAAAATTCAGCGCCTCCGCCGGGTCCAGAGGCGCGGCGGTGACGTCGCGCACTTCAACATGAATATTCACACTCAACCTCCTGAGACCGGGGGCAAAATCGCCAAAATGGCATTGGGCGCAATCGCCGCGTCTTCAGCCAATACCGCCTTTTCATCAGCGAAACGGCTGACGGCGAGTGTATCGTGCAATTCGCCCGGCACATTGGCTGCAAAAGCGGCGCGCACATCGCTCACTTTGGCCTGCTCAACCAGTTGCAATTCCATAACGTCGCCCAGCGGGCGAAACGCGCCAAACAATTGTATTTTCACCTGCATTGGCCATTGCCTTCACGATTAAAACTAACAAATTCAACTTCTTCCCCAGCTTTCACCCGGTCGGTATCGGCCGGTAAAACCGCCCAGCCATTGGCCAGCAAAAGCGGCGCAATGCGAAACGATTGCTGCCCACCAAGCACCTCAATTCGATCATCGGTTTTGCGGGCTTTGGCGAACATGGTCAGACCCGCTTTTTTGTTAAAATCTGCCGCCAGAATGCCGGTTTGACGCGGGGCCACTGTTTGCCCGGTAAGACGGCGAAGCAGCGGCAACACAAAAAACGTCAGCCCCACCGCCGCTGACACCGGATTACCCGGCAGGCCAAAGAAATAGGTCCCATTTGGCAGTTTTGCGAACAAGATCGGCTTGCCCGGTCGTATGGCGGTTTTGTGGAATACGGTGCGCGCGCCGAGCTGCGCCAGCGCTTCGGGCACAAAGTCGCGACGGCCCATGCTGACCGCACCGGTGGAGATAATGATCTGCGCGTCTTTTGCCTGCGTCACCGCCGCCAAAAACCCGGCCACGTCATCGGGCGAACCGGGCATTATCGCCGCCGCCATACCTTCGCGCTGCAATGCGGTGCGCAAATATGGCGTGTTGGAATCGTAAATCTGACCCGGTGCCAACGCCGTATCCGGGTCGCGCACCACCTCCTGACCAGTGCCAATCAGTGCGATTTTTGGCCGCGCGGATACCAGCACTTTGCCCATGCCCAAAGACGCCATCACCGCAATAATTTCCGGCGTAATGACCTGGCCCATATCGACAAGTTTTTGGCCAATTTCAACATCCTGCCCGGCCCGGCGAATGTGCTGGCCCACCGGCAAAACCGCGTCCAGTGCAATCGCGGTCGGCGCACCGTCCGCACCGCGCGTCGCCGCGACATTTTCCACCGGCACCACGGTATCGCACCAGAGCGGCATCGGCGCGCCGGTCATGATCTCAATCGCACCGGCCTGTTCGGGCGTATCGGGCACATCACCGGCGGCGACACTGCCGACGATCGGCAAGGTAATCGGTGCGGCGGCGGTGTCGGCGGCGCGCAGGGCAAAGCCGTCCATAGCGGTATTGTCAAATGGCGGCAGGGCTTTGTCGGCGACAATATCTTGCGCCAATACCCGGCCCAAAGCCTCCAATGGCGGCAAGCTTTCGTGCGCCAAAAAAGCCGTTTCCTGAATCACCAAATCCAGAGCTTGTTGATAGCTTATCATGGTCGGTGACGCCCTTTTTCACCTTTGGCCAGGCGCACCGCATGGCGCAAAAATGGCTTTAACACGTCCATGCTTTCATCAATCGCATTTGGCGAACCGGGCAAGGCAATCAGCAAGGTTTTGGCGCGCACCGCAGCAAGCGAGCGGGACAACCATGCGTGGGGCAAATGCCGCGCCCCGGCCGCGCGCAGGGCCTCGCCAATTCCGGGCGCGGTTTTGCCGCAAATTTTGGCAATGGCTTCGGGGGCAACGTCGCGCGGGGTCAGGCCGGTGCCGCCGGTGGTGATGATTAAATCATAGTTCCCGCTATCGGCCAAAGCGCTTAAATGCGCGGCGATTCTCGGCTCATCATCGGGCAATATGTCGGCGGCCAAAACCGTTGCACCCAAAAATTCAAGGGCGGCCTTTAGCTTCGGTCCGGACCGGTCTTCATATTCACCCGATGATGCCCGGTCCGAAAGCGTGACCACGGCTGCCTTTATGCCCTCAAACGGGCGCTCATTGGTTTGCGGCAACAAGCCAGCTACCCGTTCGGGCACCCCTTGCGGGCACACCCAACGGCCCTTTTTGCCGCCTTCCTTGACCAGCAAATGCACATCAGAAATGGTCAAATCCGGCTCTACCGGCTTGGTTAAATCATAAAGCGTCAGCAGCGCCCCATTGACCCCGGCCAGCGCCTCCATCTCCACCCCGGTTTTGGCGAAAGCCGCTACCAAACAATAAACCGCGACGCTGTGGGTTTGCGGTTCCAAATCCAGATAGACCATCACATGGTCGAGCGGCAAAGGATGGCATAGAGGGATCAGGGTCGCCGTGGCCTTGGCCCCGGTAATACCGGCGATTTCAGCAATTTTCAGCACATCGCCTTTGGGCAAAGTGCCTTCCTTGATGTGGGTGAAGGCCCCTGCCCCCACGAAAATGCGGCCCATGGCCAAAGCGCGGCGATTGGAGGGGCTTTTTCCGCCGACATCGGCCATATGAAAAGCCGCGGGTAATACGTCTGGCATTTCGGGCATCTCAGCCACCAATGTCGGCAAAGCGGTGATTACCGCCGGTGACGCCTTCATCCAGATAATGACTTTGCGCCTTGGTTTGTAAGGCTTTGCACAGAAACACTTTTAGCTCTTCCAATTGCTCGTCTGCTTGCAAAAACGGCCGCAAATCCATGCCAAATTCGGTAAACAGGCACAGGTGCAATTTACCCAAAGCCGAAACCCGCAAGCGATTACAGGTTTTGCAAAAATCCTTTGAATAAGGCGCAATCAGGCCAATGGCCCCGGCATAATCGCTGTGCACATACTCTATTGCCGGGCCAGCGCCAGCGGCGCGGGTTTTGCGCACCCAGCCTTCCTGTTCGAGGTTTTGCGCCAGAATATCAGCAGACACATGATAGCGGTCAAAATATTCGGCATTATCGCCAGTGCGCATCAGCTCGATAAAGCGCACGCTGACCGGGCGATTGCGCACATAATCCTGGAATAAGGACAGGTCCTGATCATTAACGCCTTTAAGCAAGACCGCATTGATTTTTACCGCGTCATAGCCCTCATCAAGGCAGGCCTCAATGCCGGCCTCGACTTCGCGCAAACGGTCATGGCCGGTGACTTTATGAAACACTTCGGGGCGGAAGCTGTCGACCGACACATTAATTGCATCCAGCCCGGCATCGCGCCACGCTTTGGCGTTTTTCTCCAACCGATAACCATTGGTGGTGGTCGCCAGACGGCGCACGCCAGGGATTGCCCGCATGGCCTCGATAAATTCAATGAAATCACGACGTACACTGGGTTCGCCGCCGGTGAGGCGTATTTTCCATGTGCCCAGCGCGACAAAGCCGCGGGCAAGGCGCACCGCTTCTTCAACGCTTAAAAAGCCGGGACCCTTTTGTTTTTGATAGCCATCGGGCAGACAATACGTGCAGCGAAAATTGCAAACCTCGGTAATCGAGAGGCGCAAATATTCGAACGAACGGCCGAACGCGTCCTTAAGCAGGGTTTCCTGCACCATCGCATCATCCTTTCCAAGCACGGGAGGCTGAAATGTTTCCACTCCAACCCGGCAGCGGAAATTCGCTGCGGCCAGTGCCCCTTTTCCTGCCGGATTTAGGCGCCATGGCTTCGGATTTGATGCGGCCACCCTAACACCGCTCTGGCGGGCCGACAATTGACCTTGATCAAGTTTAACCGGATTAAGCGTCAGCGTAACAAAAGGTCTGGCGCTGCAAAATATTTGCGCTAAGCTTGGCCCATGAACGGTTGGAACGAAAAGAAGTCCGTTGCCGTAATCGAGGAAACGTTTAAAGCGGGAGCAAGCCTGACCGGGGCATTGCGCGCGCTTGTCGACACCTTTGGTTATGTGGACGAGGCGGCGATGACGCCTTTAATGAAAACCTTTGCGCGCAGCCGCGCCGAGGTCTTGGGTGTCATCTCTTATTATGAGGACTTTCGCCAATCTCCGCCGGGTCGGCATGTCATTCGCCTGTGTCAGGCCGAGGCGTGCCAAGCAGTGGGCGGACGCGAACTGACCCGCCACGCCCAGGAAAAAACCGGCCTTGCTTTGCACGAAACCTCACCCGATGGTGCACTCACCTTGGAGCCGGTTTATTGCCTTGGCCTGTGTGCCAATGGTCCCGCCGCCTTGATTGATGGTCAGCCAGTGGCGCAGTTAAATGCCGCCGCTTTGGATACAAAGCTAACCGGGTTTGAGGAATGAGCACACGCATATTCATTCCCGCCGACATGCTGGCCATTGCGCTGGGTGCCGATGATATTGCCGCCGCGATCGCTGATGAGGCGAAAAAGCGCGGCGAAACCATCACAATTATCCGCAATGGTTCACGCGGGCTTTGCTGGGCGGAACCGCTGGTGGAAGTCCAGATCGAAAACACGCGCATGGCTTATGGCAACATAAACAAAGGCGACGTTAGCAGCCTGTTTGATGCCGGGTTCTTGACAGGCGGCGTGCATGAAAAAAGCCTTGGGCCGACCGAGGACATTGCGTTTTTGAAGAGCCAAACCCGGTTTATTTTCAACACTTGCGGGCTTTATGAGCCTTCTGATGTGGACGCCTATATGGCCCATGGCGGCTTTACCGGCTTGCGCGCGGCCCTTGATAAAACGCCGGTGCAAATTGTTGACGAAGTGCAAACTTCTGGCCTGCGCGGACGCGGCGGCGCGGGTTTTCCAGCGGCGATTAAATGGCGCACGGTTTTGGGCGCAACGGGGCCGCAAAAATACATTGTCTGCAATGCCGATGAAGGCGATTCGGGCACGTTTTCCGACCGCCTGATCATGGAAGGCGACCCGCTTCGCCTGATTGAAGGCATGACCATTGCCGGGCTGGCCACCGGTGCCACTGTCGGCGTGATTTATTTGCGTTCCGAATATCCGATTGCCAAAACCGTGCTGGAAACAGCCATTACCCGGGCGCACGCGGCCGGATGGCTGGGGGCGGATATTCAGGGCAGCGGCAAGGGTTTTGACTTAAAGGTGTTTGTTGGCGGCGGGTCCTATGTGTGCGGCGAGGAAACTGCATTACTGGAAAGTCTGGAAGGCAGACGCGGCATTGTGCGCGCCAAACCGCCCCTGCCGGCTTTGGAAGGGTTATTTGGCAAGCCAAGCGTGATTAATAATGTGATTACGCTGTGTGCGGTGCCCGATATTCTGGCACGCGGCGGCGCATGGCACGGCGCGCTTGGCGTTGGTCGCTCCACCGGCACCATGCCGTTTCAATTGGCCGGCGATGTCAAATATGGCGGGCTGGTTGAAGCGCCCTTTGGGTTAAGTTTGCGCGATTTGGTGGAGAATTATGGCGGCGGCACCCGCTCTGGCCTTGGCATAAAAACCATACAGATTGGCGGTCCTTTGGGGGCATATTTACCGCCCTCCACCTTCGACACCCCCATTGATTACGAGACTTTGGCCGCCATTGGCGCCGGAGTCGGCCATGGCGGCATTGTCGTGTATAATGAAAACACCGACATGCGCGAACAGGCACGCTATGCGTTTAAATTTTGCGCCATTGAAAGTTGCGGCAAATGTACGCCCTGCCGCATCGGGTCGGTACGTGGGGCGGAAGCCCTGGCAGAACAGGTGCCGGATATGCAATTGATTGAAGATTTATGTGAAGTGATGGTCGACGGGTCCGCCTGCGCCATGGGCGGCATGACGCCAATCCCGGTGCAATCAGCAATTAAGCATTTCCCGAATGAGTTTGCGGCGCGCCAGCGCACCGCAGCGGAATAGGAGGTTTTATGAGCAAGCTTGGGCCTCGTGATTTTGGTACACCGGCAGCGGCGTCGAAAACCACGATTACGCTAAACATTGATGGGATGGACGTTTGCGTGCCCGAGGGCACATCATTAATGCGCGCCGCACGGCTGGCGGGCACAGACGTGCCCAGTCTGTGTGCCACCCAAAGCCTTGAAGCCTTGGGGTCATGCCGCCTATGTCTGGTCGAGATTGAGGGGCGCAAGGGCACCCCGGCATCGTGCACAACACCGGTGGCCGAGGGCATGGTGGTACACACCGAAACCGCCAAACTGGCGCGCCTGCGCAAAGGCGTGATGGAGCTTTATATCTCCGATCATCCGCTTGACTGCCTGACCTGCGCCGCCAATGGTGATTGTGAATTGCAAGATATGGCCGGGCGCGTTGGCCTGCGCGATGTGCGCTATGGCTTTGAGGGTGAAAACCATCTGGGTGCAGAGGCCGATACCAGCAATCCTTATTTCACCTTTGATGCGTCCAAATGTATTGTTTGCGCCCGTTGCGTACGCGCTTGCGACGAAGTGCAAGGCACGTTGGCACTGACCATTGAAGGGCGCGGCTTTGACGCCAAAATCAGCGCTGGCGACACCAATTTTTTCGATAGCGAATGCGTCTCCTGCGGAGCGTGTGTGCAAGCTTGCCCGACCGCCACCTTGACCGAAAAAAGCGTGATAGACTTTGGTGTGCCGGACCGCAGCGTTAAAACCACCTGCGCCTATTGCGGGGTTGGCTGTTCGTTTCGTGCCGAGTTAAAAGGCAATACGCTGGTGCGTATGGTGCCCGACGAAGACGGCAAGGCCAATCACGGTCATTCGTGCGTTAAGGGCCGCTTTGCCTGGGGCTATGCCACCCACCCGGACCGGCAGACCAAGCCACTTATTCGCGAAGCCATTACCGACGATTGGCGCGAAGTCAGCTGGGGTGAAGCCATCGACTTTGCCGCCAAGCGCATGTTGGCGCTTAAAGACCAGTATGGCGCACGGGCGATTGGCGGTATCACTTCGTCGCGCTGCACCAATGAAGAAGTGTGGCTGGTACAAAAAATCGTCCGCGCCGCCTTTGGTGGCAATAATGTCGACACCTGCGCCCGGGTTTGCCACTCGCCGACCGGCTATGGCTTAAAGCAAACCTTTGGCGAAAGCGCGGGAACGCAAGATTTTGATTCCGTGCGCGCAACCGATGTGATGGTGGTCATCGGGGCCAACCCGACCGAGGCACACCCGGTGTTTGGCTCAGCCATGAAAAAGCGCCTGCGCGAGGGGGCCAAGCTGATTGTGCTGGACCCACGGGCGATTGAACTGGTCAGCGCCCCGCATATTCGCGCCGATTACCATTTGCCATTACTGCCGGGCACCAATGTGGCCATGGTCAACGCTTTCGCCCATGTCATCGTCACCGAAGGCCTGGTCGATGAGGAATTTGTCGCCAAACGCTGCGACACCGCCTCGTTCAAGGAATGGCGCAGTTTTGCCGCCCAGCCTGAAAACGCGCCAGAAACCGTGGCCGAGATTACCGGCGTGCCTGCCGATGACATTCGCGCCGCCGCGCTCCTGTATGCCAAGGGCGGCAATAGCGCGATTTATTACGGTCTTGGCGTAACCGAACACAGTCAGGGTTCGACCATGGTCATGGGCATGGCTAATCTGGCCATGGCTACCGGCAATATTGGACGCGCCGGCGTTGGCGTGAACCCCATGCGCGGGCAAAACAATGTGCAAGGGTCGTGCGATATGGGCTCTTTCCCCCACGAATTTGCCGGGTATCGGCCGGTCAGCGACGATGTCACACGGGCAAAATTTGAAGACGAATGGGGCGTAGGGCTGTCCGGCACGCCCGGCTTTCGCATCCCCAATATGCTCGACGAAGCCTGCGCCGGCGTGTTTAAGGGCATCTATATTCAGGGCGAAGACATTGCCCAAAGCGACCCCAACACCAAACATGTGGAAGCCGCCTTGCGGGCCATGGAATGCGTCATTGTGCAGGACTTATTCCTCAATGAAACCGCGCGCTTTGCCCATGTTTTCCTGCCCGGCACTTCGTTTTTGGAGAAAGATGGCACCTTCATCAATGCCGAACGGCGGATAAACCGGGTGCGCCCCGTGCGCCCCTCGCCCACTGGCCTGGCCGAATGGGAAGTCACCCAAAAACTCAGCAATGCCATGGGTTATGCGATGAATTATGGGTCAGCCGCCGAAATTATGGACGAAATTGCCCGATTGTCCCCAACATTAAGCGCCGTCAGTTTTGACATGCTCGATGAAAAAGGTT
The DNA here is from genome assembly GCA_021776615.1 of Robiginitomaculum sp. Taxonomy (GTDB): domain Bacteria; phylum Pseudomonadota; class Alphaproteobacteria; order Caulobacterales; family Maricaulaceae; genus Robiginitomaculum_B. The sequence goes on from JAJFFO010000007.1 coordinate 31,251, forward strand.
CGGTGCAATGGCCATGCACCGATGAAGCGCCCGACGGCACGCCAATTATGCACGAACAAGAATTCACCCATGGCAAAGGCATGTTCATCCTCACCGAATTTACGCCAACGCCGGAACGGGCCAATCGCAAATTCCCGCTGCTGCTCACCACCGGGCGGTTATTGGCACAATACAATGTCGGCCAACAAACGCGGCGCACCGAAAATTCACGCTGGGCCGAGCGCGATGAGCTGGAAATTCACGAATCGGATGCGCAAATGCGCGGCGTCCGCACTGGCGATTTAGTGTCGATCCGCTCGCGTATGGGCGAAACCACTTTGCGCGCGCGCGTCTCAGAACGGGTACAGCCGGGCGTGGTCTACACCACCTTCCACCACCCGGAATCCGGGGCTAATATTATCACCACCGAGCTTTCCGATTGGGCGACGTCGTGCCCGGAATATAAAGTAACCGCGGTAGAGGTGAACCCGGCCAATCACCGTTCGGACTGGCAAAATGACCATGCGGATGAACGCCAGCCCGCCATACTGCCTGCGGCCGAATAAGCATGGATGAAGAGACCGGCAATCGCATGGTTAAGGCCTTGCGCCTGGGGCCGGACGGCATCGAAGAAACCGCCTGGTGCGCACCGCAAGAAGTGCCCATAGGCATGGTCTATAATAAAACCCCTCATGCGGTGATGATGGCAAGCCCGCTGGATTTGCATGATTTCGCTTTGGGCTATGCGCTGGCCGAAGGTGTCATCAATGCGGCCGCTGAGTGTTTGGCGCTTGAAACCAAGACGTTGAAAAACGGGTTGGAATTACACATGGAAATCCCGGCGCGGCGTATGGAGCGCTTGGCAATGCACGGGCAAAAACGCGCGCACTTTGGCCGTTCGGGCTGCGGCCTGTGCGGCGTTGACCGTCTGGAAGACGCCATTCGTCCGGTGCCGGTATTGCCGCAATCGGATATTCGCATCGCCTATACCAAGGCCGCCAACGCCGCGAAAATGTTAAACGGCCTGCAACCGCTGCGCCGCACCAATAAAAGCGTGCACGGCGCGGCGTGGGTGTCGGCGGATGGTGCGGTTATGATGGTGCGCGAGGACATTGGCCGCCATAGTGCGCTGGACAAACTCATTGGTGCCTGCGCCGGTGACGGCATGGATTTTACCAACGGTTTTGCTTTGCTTTCCAGCCGCTGCACCTATGAGCTGGTACAAAAATGCGCCCTTGCCGGCATTAGCGCGCTGCTGACCTTATCCGCACCCTCGGCCAGCGCCATCGAAACCGCCAAAAGGGCGAATGTCAGCCTCGCCTCATGGGACCGCAAAGCCGGGGCCTTGGTGGCGTTTAACGGTCAGGTTTGGACACTATAGAAGAGCTTTTGGCGTTGGTTTGGGATAAACCGGACAGCCTTGCCAAATCAGCAAAATCGACCTCACGGCCAACCCTCGACCACATCGCCTTCTTCAAATAATGACGTGTGGGCTGCCGCCCGGGCGCGACAATTGCGAAGATTACCTAAACCCTCCTCAATACGTCAAAGCTATTGAATGAGGGGCAGATTAATCGCCTCCGGCTTTAGACACAACCGGATAGTCTTCGGCAATTGGGCGGAAGTCGAAATTGGCGACCACATCATCAAATTCAATTTTACGAATAATGGCGGATCCGGCAACTTTGTTTTTCTCCAGCACTTTGACCATCGGCCCTTCATGCCAGGCTGGGGCAAATTGCTGATAGATGTCGAACTGGCGTATTTTGGCGATGGCGATCGGGCGGAACGGTTCGCGCGCGACATAGTGCACCCAGCCTATCATGCCGGTATTTTTATCGACGGCGATTTCACCGTCCATATATTTGGCGATATCGGCACCCTTGCCTTCGCCGCTGACATAATACTCGTCATTAATTTCAAAACTGTAGACGATCTCTTCGTCATCTTCGCGCGCTAAACGAACGCCCTTGGCAAGCCGGTCGCGAAAAGAAATCATCAGCAGCGCCAAATCTGCGCCATCTTTCTTTTTGGCGTGTTTGCGCACCTGTTTGCGATATTCGCCGGCATCATCTTCTGATTTGGGGTGCAAAATTGCCCATTGCTGGCCTTCAATTCCGGCCGGGTTATAGGACTTTTCTAAAAACTTCTCACCAAAGCGCTCTATATTACGCCGAAAGTAAAACCGGACATTAGCGGCATTTTCCTGCCGGGCTTCCGCATCACTAAGCGCGGCGTCCAACGCTGGCGGCAAAACCGCATCACTGGCCATAACACTATTGCTCACCGTCAGGGCGGTGAGAATGAGGACAAAAAAACGCATGCACTTTCCAAGCATTAGAAAAATTACTCCAAACTCTATGCCATGACCAATAACTGCACCGGCAATTAAGCAGATACTGCTATTGGAATACGCATCAACTTTCCAGTTTTAATGCAGAAAAAATGGCAAAATCACGACATAAAGGAGGTAAAAACCGCTAGAAACGGCCATATCACCGCTTCTACACGCCGCTAATATGCTTCTCGGCCCCCAAAAACAAGGTCACGTTTGTGACTGGACACCATGGCGCTAACTCTTCCATAATGGGGGGCAACGGAAAGAAGGATTTGACTTTCTTATATTTCTCGGTAGGGGAGAGAAATGCAGCGGGCTGGGCTTATCAATCATTTAGATGAATTAGCGCCATCGATAGAGCGAGGATGTTTCTGCGTTTGCAGAGCACTACAGTATGACATCAGCACCATTACACAATGAAGACGATGGCGTATCTGCCATCGTATCAGAAATTCAGACGCAATTGCGCACCCGCGTTAGCGCTGAAATCCCCGTCGAGCCCGGCACCCACATTACCCGCGACTTAGGCTTGGATTCCCTGGCCATTATGGATTTTATTTTCGATCTTGAAGACAGCTTTGACATTTCGATTCCTATGGAACGCATAGCCGAAGTTCAAACCGTGGCCGACCTCGCCAAGGCCATATCAACTCTCCGGAAGGAAGCTGCCTGACATGGGTATTTTTGATAAATTTGCAGACCTGTTGGAACAGACCAAGACATTAAGCAGCTTTGGCCAAAGCCCTGCCGGACTCAAATTCGAAAAAATACTCTCGCCGACGGAAGCGATGCTGAATGGCAAGCGCACCATTCTTTTGGGCACCAATAATTATCTGGGCATGACCTTTGATGAGGAATCGGTGCAATGTGCAATCGAAGCCCTGAAAAGCGAAGGCACGGGCACTACCGGTTCGCGCGTTGCCAATGGCAGCTATAACGGACACAAGGCGCTGGAAGAAGACATTGCCGATTTTTACGGCATGCATACCGCGATTTTGTTTTCAACCGGATATCAGGCCAACCTTGGCGCGATAAGCGCCCTGGCAGGACGCGGCGATTATCTGCTTATTGATGCCGACAGCCATGCCAGCATTTATGACGCCTGCCGGCTTAGCGATGCCCAAGTCATTCCGTTTCGCCACAATGATGCTGACAATCTGAACCGCAAATTGAAACGGCTTGAAAACGAGCCGGGTTCGAAACTGATTATCATTGAAAGTATTTATTCGATGTTGGGCGACATGGTGCCGCTGCAGGATTTTGTCGACGTCAAGAACAAGCATGACAACACCTATTTGCTGATTGATGAGGCACATTCCCTTGGCGTTCTGGGCGATAAAGGCCGCGGTCTTTGCGAACATGTTGGCGTCGAAGATGATATTGATTTCATCACCGGTACGTTCTCGAAAAGCATTGGCACCGTTGGCGGGTTTTTAGTCTCCAACCATAAGGAAATGGACATTGTCCGTCTGGCCAGCCGCCCCTATATGTTCACCGCCAGCCCGCCGCCATCGGTGGTCGCTTCGGCCCGCCAAACCCTGTCCACCGTTGCTGCAGCCACGGATAAGCGCAAACAATTATGGGAAAATGCTACCCAATTATACACCGGGTTAAAAAATGCCGGTTATGAATTAGGCCCCACCATAAGCCCGATTGTGGCCATCCGTTTGCAAGACCCGGAAAAAGCCATTGCCTTGTGGAATGGCTTGCTAGAAGCTGGCATTTACACGAATTTAGCTTTGCCGCCAGCAACGCCGTTTGGCTGGTATCTGCTGCGTTCGTCGATCAGTGCGGCCCACACCAGCGAGCAAATCGCCCTGGCGGTGGAGCTGTGCACCAAAATTGGCGTTGAATTGGGCCTGATTACCCTTTCCAATAGCAAAAAAGCCAATATTGAACTTGTTTCGGTGAAAGACGAAACAAAGCCAGCGGCGCTTAACGGCTCTTCCGAAAAGCGCCCGCGCGCCAAAGCTGAGCCAAAATCTGCGGCATTGCCAAAAGCGGATGGTTCCGCTGCCAGGGCGTAAGCACTAGTTTTACGCCGGTGCGGCGCTCAATTTTCCAGGACACATAATCCGCCCGCCCTTCAAAGGTCACGGCACCTTTGAGAATGCGCGCCAGATTTACGAATTTACTGGCAATCTGGCATCGCAACCATTTGCCCTTGCTGGTATGGCGTCGGCCTTCAATCGGCTGGCCAATAACAAGCTGCTGGTCCTTGTCTTTGGTCGGGCTAAACCCGGCAGCAATTAAGGCTGGTAAAAACAAATCGTCATAGCGTTTAGCCGCCAAAGCGATGATTTGGTCGGCCCGACTTTGGTCTTCAATGCGCAATTCCGCACCATAGGTAGCGCGAAACAAAGCACGCCAAAAATCGCCAGCCTGCCCGCCTGCTTCCGGCCCAAAATGTACCGCCCAGGCAATCGCGGTTTTTACTGCGCGGCGCAGCGCCGCCTGCACCTGATCCTCAATGGCCGGGTCGCGGGCAAACACCAAGGCGCTGGGCTGTGCGAAGCGCGCCCAAATGGAGATATCATTGGCCTTGGGCTGGCAAAGCGCGGCAAAGCGCGACAGCGTAATGATCGAGACTTTGGCGTGCACCGGATTGTTTTCATACAGGGTTTTTACATAGCGCACATGGGGCGGCACCAAAATATGGGCGCGGCGCGCCAGCCCCGCTTCGCCATAACCATCGGCGTCTTTGGTCAGCACATAAAAGTCCATCAGCCCGGCACCATCATTGGTTCGCAGGCAGGAACCGTAAAATAATATGGCGGACACTTGCGGGCCAATCTGCGCGACAATTTGCGTCGCCATAAATTGCGCCTCGGCCATCACCGGCTGGTGCAATTCGGCGTGCAACAACTTGTCCAGCGCGTCGAAATCCCTACTCATGGCGCAATAAAGTCGACCGAAACACCGCTGGTAATTTCCAACTTGCCGTCGGCACCGGGTGAAAAGGTTTCGCCATCAATGATGAAGTCGTGGGCAGTCTTAATGTGCACGGTTTGCGCGCTACCGCTTTCAAACCCGTCCCTTTTTAGCTTTTCGCTGCCCCTATGGCTGAACACCATCAATAATGCCCACACCAAATTCCGCGGTGGGGCTTTGATATCGAGCCATTTTATGGCCTTTGAGTTATCGCCCCAAAACGGCCATACGCCCATGACAAAGTTGTTTAGCGTAGTCAAAATAACGCCAAAATGATTTTGCTCTTCCTCGGCTACGCCATCAAAATCAACCGCGATTTTCTCGCCCGCGCGTACGCCTTCATCATCGCGGCCAAACACCGCACCATAAAAGAAACTAACGATTGTCGTAACCACCGCGACATTATGGTTCAGGCCCTTGGAATGGACATTGGTTTGCGCCAAATCTGTCGCCGCGCGAAACCCGGCAAAGCCAACCAACGTACCCAGAACCGGCTCGTGAGAAGCATCGCCCCATACCACCCGCATGACTGGTAATGAGACGATGTGTTGCGCCTCAAGGCCGGTTTTCAACCGCTCTAACAGGCAGTTGAACGCTTCGCGTTTATATTTGGCGGTGCCGGTATTATGGGCCACCACATTGGTCTTGCCAGATGGCAAAACACAAAACATCGGTAGGTTTTTGCCAAACACGGCGGGACATTGGCTTAACACTTCACGCACGGTTCCATCGCCGCCATCAATCACTACAATGTCAATATTTAAGGTTTTAAACCCTTGTAATATCCCGGCAATATCATTGGTGGTTTGCGCCTGAACGACATGAATGTGGTCGTGCAAATCCGCCGCTTGTGCCACACCATAGCGTTTGCGGTTCATGGTACTGAACGGATTTTGCAAAACGCCGATTTTGACACCGGGAAATGACAGGTTTGGCTTCAAAATTGGCGTGCTTTCGGCCCTAGACCATTGACATATTTGCGTTTATCGAACGTGTTTAAGGGTGATTAGCCGTAACTTTCTCCCATGGCAATCTTTGTCGCCAGTTTGCACCGCGCGAAAGTTTGAAAATATGCAGCCCCGATTTCGCTTTGTTCATATGTCCGATATTCATTTGCCAACCTATTTGGCGGATGCCATGCCGCCGCATTTATTGGCCAATAAGCGGCTTTTTTCGTGGCTCTCCTGGTTCACCAATCGTCGCCATATTCACAAAAAATCGGTCACCGACTCCTTGGTCAAGGAAGTGCTTGCCGCTGCCCCCGACCACATTATGGTCACCGGCGATTTGATCAACCTGTCTTTGCCCGCAGAATATGAACGGGCGGTAGAATGGTTGCATAGTCTGGGGCCCGCGGACACGGTAAGCGCCATCCCCGGCAATCATGATTTGGTGGTTGATACCAGCGCCACGCGCGCGGGCATGGCCAGTTATGCCCCGTTTATGCGCGGTGATGACGCTAAGGATGAGGCTGGGCCTGAAACCGGGGAAAGTTTGCAATTCCCCTATGCGCGGCGACGAGGAGACGTTGTATTCATTGGCCTTTCTACCGCCATGCAAACACCAATTGGCTGGTGCAGCGGCGCTTTGATTGAGGCGCAAGGCGATAAATTACGCACCATATTGCAAGACGCCGGACGCGATAATCTGTGCCGGATTATCGCCTTGCACCACCCGCCTGCTGGCCCACAAAAGCGCCATGGCGGCCTCGAAGATAATAAAGAATTTGCCGCCATCATTAGCGAGTTTGGTGCCGAACTAATCCTGCACGGTCATACCCATCGCCCAACCATGCATACCCTCAAGGGACCGAAAGGGCCGGTGCCGGTTATGGGCATATGTTCGCTGTCAGTACAGCCGGGCAACAAACACCCCACCGGCTGCTGGAATGAATATTCGCTCTATCGCGAGGGCGAGGTTTGGAAAATCGACCTCAAAATGCATCGCTATGCGGGGCCCGACACGCCCTCCACTTTGGCATCACAAATCCTGTTATAGAAGCTGTTAGAGTAGCAGGCGCTTGACACCGCCCGCTCTTGCCATTTTAAGCGCGCTTACTTAAGCTCCAAGCACCTGAAAAAAAAGAATTATCGCCCATTTGTGTAGTGAGCAACCCGTTGACATCTTCCTCAGAACTTATCTCCGCCCGCAGAGCGGCCATGAAGCCGCGGCAGGGCACTTTCCTGATGCTCGACTTATATTTGCTACGCTTATTGGCCAAGCCAATGGCGGTATCTCTGGCCGTGGTTATGGCCGCATTGTTGCTGGAACGGGTTGTGCGCCTGTTTGAATTACTGGCGGAACGCGGCGGCGGTACCGGCATGGTCTTCGCCATGGCGGCAAATTTGGTGCCGCACTATTTGGGGCTGGCGCTGCCAGCAGCCTTTTGCTTTTCCATGCTTAGCGTTATTTTACGCATGTGCAGCGAAAATGAAATGGACGCCTATGAAGGCAGTGGCCTGTCCATCCAACGCATTGCCGTGCCATTCATTGGTATTGGTGTGGTGTTTGCGCTAATCAGCGTTGCCCTGTTTGGTTATATCCAGCCCTATAGCCGCTACGCGTTTAGCGCCATCAAGCACGCTTTGATTAACTCACCATGGGATGCGCAGGTCATTCCCGGCACGTTTATCGATACCGGCAATGGTTTGCGCCTGAGCGCCTTGGATGTTGGCCCGGAAGGGCGCGTCCTTAGCAGCGTATTTGTGTTTCAGGTCACCGATGATGACAGCGCCAACGGCAAGGTTGAAACCGCCATTACCGCCAAAACCGGCGAATTGAGTGCGTTTGAAGATGCCGGCAAACTGGTCCTCACTATGCAGGACGGTATCACCATGCCAACCGGCGAAGATGGCGGCACCACGGCGCTGGGGTTTGGCTCGCTGGATATCAGCCGCGATTATTCGGCCAATGCGCCATTATTTCGCCCGCGCGGTTTGAGCGAACGCGAAATGACCCTGGACGAATTATGGCGCGAAGCCGGTGTCGCTGGCACCCCGCCCGACAGGCGCGCGCGGTTGAAGTCAGAATTTCACGCCCGCTTGGTTCGCGGCCTGTCGTTGATATTCCTGCCCATGCTGGCCATTCCCATGGGCCTGTCGGCAAAACGCTCGCCGCGCTGGGAAAGCATCGCCCTGACCGGAATTATTATCATTGCTTATCACCAATCCATACAATTGCTTGAAGGCTTTGGCGATTTGCAATTGATCAATCCCGGCCCGGCTTTATGGAGCCTCGGCGTGGGTTTTGGCTTGTTTTGCGCATGGCTATTATTATTCACCAAAGGCCAAGGGCACGGCATGCCGTTGCGCCATGTGTTTAAATTTATAGAATTTTTGGCCGCTGCCATCGGGCGATTAATACCCGCCCGGTTTCGCGGCGCAAAAAAGGCGCAACCGAGATGATTTTATCGCGCTACCTTTCCCGCCAAATGGCCCTCAAAACCTTATGGGTGCTGCTCGCTTTTACCGCGCTCATGCAATTGATCGACTTGCTGGGCGCCTCGACCGACATTATTGAGCGCGGCGAAGGCATTGTCGGCTTTGCCAAATATATTGCCCTGCGTATGCCGGTCACCATGCAGCATATGGTGCCAATTTCCACGCTGTTGGGGTCCGCATTGACGTTTTACAGCCTGGCACAAAGCAGCGAGATGATTGCGCTTCGCGGCTCCGGCCAAACCCCCTATCGCGCGGTATTTATGCTGGTCCCCTTGGCGATGTTTATCGGGGTGATGTATTATTTAGTCACTGACCAGATTGTGCCGCGTGCCGACAAGGCCTTTGTCACCTGGTGGGAAAGCACCGAACCTGTGGACCCTAATGCCGAAGACGAACAGGACAGGGAAGTCTGGGCGCGCACGACCTATAGCGTAATCCGCATTTTGGATCATGCCGATGGCGGGCGCTATCTTGAAGGCGTAACGATTTACAATCTGGACCGCGACCAGCAATTGTCAGAGCGCATTCAGGCCAAAACCGCCCAATGGGAACGGGACGGCACCTGGACCCTGACCGGGGTGGATCGCTATATTGGCAATGATGGTGGCTCCAGCACCTTTTCAATGTCGGCAATGACCTGGAAAACCGCCCTGACACCCTCTTCGGTTTTGGAACTTGCCAATCCGGAAGTCAGCATTTCCACCTCTGGCTCGCGCCGGGTGATTAAAGGCCGGGCCGCCGGGTCGCGCTCCGGCGATTATTATCAATTGCAATTGCAAAAAGCCTATTTGACGCTTTTCGCGCCGTTGATCATGTTGATTTTGGCGGCCCCGGTGGCTGCCGGTTTGCGGCGTTCTGGCACCACGTCGCGCAATCTTGGCTTTGCCGTGGTTGCCGGGTTTTCGTTTTTGCTGATGGATGGCGTCTTACTGTCACTCGGCGAAGCCCACATCGTACCAAAATTCACCGCTGCCTGGGCCTCGGCCATACTTTTCACCACCGGTGGCAGTTGGGTCTTACTAAAACTGGAAAATTAGCGCCGTACATAAGCGCATTCAGATTGCGCGCCTGCCGCCAGCACCACTGTGACGTCGCTGGCATTGATCAATTGGGAAATTCTATGGGCACAGATATTCGCATTGAACCGGTAAACGACAAGAGCGGCCTAAAAGCCTTCATCCGGCTGGCTTCGGATCTGTATGCCGATGATCCGCATTGGATCACCCCGCTGGAAATTGAACGGCTGGGGATTCTCGACCCCGAACAAAACCCCTATTTTGACCACGCCGAAGCGCAATATTGGATGGCCTATCAAGGCGACAAACCGGTTGGTCGTATCAGTGCTCAAATCGACCAATTGGCGCTGGAAGCCCACGGCAATAAAACCGGGCATTTTGGGTTTTTGGCAGCCATTGATGACCAAAAGGTAGTTTCGACCTTGCTGGAAACCGCGCAAAACTGGCTGCGCGACCGGGGCATGGATACCATGCAGGGGCCGTTTAACTTGTCGATCAATCAAGAACTTGGCCTGCTGATTGACGGTTTTGACACACCGCCAATGATGTTAATGCCGCACGACCCGCATTATTTGGGTAAAAGTGTCGAGGCGGCGGGCTTGCACAAGGCCAAAGACCTGATCGCCTATATTCGCGGCACGGACGAGAGATTTCCGGAACGCTGGCGAAAAATGGCCGAACGCGTTGGCGCCGACGGACATGTGCATATGCGCCCCTTCAACATGAAAAACTATGCGCAGGAGATTGAAATTCTGGTCAGCATTTTCAACGAAGCCTGGCACACCAATTGGGGTTTTGTTCCGATGACGAAGAAGGAAGTCGAACATATGGCCAAGGAATTGCGGCCACTCATCCGCAAAGAACTGGCCTGGTTTGCCGAGATTAATGGTGAACCTGCGGCATTCATTGTCTGCCTGCCCGATGTCAACGATATTATTGGGGATTTGAAAGGCAAACTGCTGCCGTTTGGCTGGCTTAAGCTTTTATGGCGCTTAAAAGTTGTGCGGCCGCAAACCGCACGGGTTTTGCTTATGGGTGTGCGCAAAAAATTTGGTGATGGGTTTTTGGGAAAAATCCTCCCCTTCCGGCTGATCTATTGCCTTGAATCGGATCTCTATAAATCCGCGATTAAACGCGTAGAGATGTCGTGGATTTTGGAAGACAATGCCCCGGTACGCCGGATGATCGAGACCTTAGGCGGTGAAGCCTATAAGACCTATCGCATTTACGAAAAAGCGTTATAGCCAACCGGCTTTCCGATACCATTGCGCGGTTTCCAAAAAGCCTTCACCAATCGAAACTTTTGGCGTCCAAACCTCTTTCGGCACCCGCAAATGTGGCTGCGCGGCCCAGTTTGGGTGCAAGATTTCGCGCGCTTTACCGCTATCAAAAATACTAATCTTGCCGCGCATGCGGGCCAAAGACCCATTGAGCGACGCGACGGCGCGCACCAACAATGGCGGTATCAAAAACGGGCGCGCTTTGCGTGATGACGCGGCGCAGGCCGCGCGCACCACTTGCGGCCAACTATAGCCATCACTGGCCGGGTCGGACAGCTCGATAATCTGGTTTTTGGGGCCGACTTTGGCTAAGGCGCACAAGGCCTGCGCCGCATCGCGCACATGGATAAGGCTAAGGCGGGCTTGGGGGCCATTAAGCATGGGGTGCAATGGCAATTGCGCCGCCTTAAATATGCTCAAGGTTTCCGTATCGTGCGGCCCGTAAACGGCAGGGGGCCGCACCACCAGCCAATTACCCTTGGCCGCTATCACCGCTTGCTCGGCCGCCTGCTTGCTGGCTCCATAGCCGGACAATTGCGGCTCACGCGCGGTTAGGGAGGAAACGCCAATAAAGCGCGCCTGCGGGGCATGACGTTGCCAGGCGTCGACCAGACGCGCCGTGCCCGCGCCATTAATACGCATCAAGGCCTCATCATCGCCTTTAATAGCGCCCGCAAGATGGATGATGACGTCCGCGCCGCGCGTTAGCCGTTGCAACGCCAATTCGTCGCCAAGATCGCCCGGCACCACTTCGATCTGGTGCGCGGCCAATTGTTCATGCAAGGGCATGGAGCGCACCAATGTGCGCACCCGCCAACCGTCAGCTTTTAACGATGCAACCACATAGCGTCCCAAAAACCCGGTTGCGCCAGTAAGCGCCGCTACCAATGGTCGCTGTTTTTGTAATCCCAAGTCTGGCTTACGCATTGCCCGGTGCATGTTGGCTCGGGCTGGCTTTGCGGCCATTTTCGAAAGCACCCTGCAAATACATTTGCCGGGCTTTAATGCGCGACAATTTGCCGGACGAGGTTTGCGGCAGGCTGTGCGGCGGTACGCTGATAACTTTGGCCACCAGGCCATATTCCGCACTCACCAGCCCTTCAATGCCATTGAGCAGAGAATTGCGCGACTCCGGATCGGAAATCCGCGTCTGTACCAGCAAAATAACCTGTTCGCCTTCGCCATCATCGACCGAGAATGCCGCGACATCGCCGGTGCGCAGCACATCGCTGCCATTTTCAGCGGCCCATTCAAGGTCTTGCGGCCAGACATTGCGACCATTGACCAAAATCAAATCCTTGGCCCGGCCAGTAATGACAATCTGGCCATCACGCAGATAACCAAGATCACCGGTATCCAGCCAGCCATCCGGGGTCAGCACGCACGCGGTCTCGCCGGCATTGCCGTAATATTCTTTCATCAGGCTGGGCCCGGTAACATAAATACGCCCAACTTTGCCATCACTTAATACCGATCCCTTTGGATCGCGAATTTCCATTTTGTGACCGGGCAAAGCGGGCCCACAAAGAATGAAGGAGCGCTCCGGTACACCGCTGCCAGGTTTTCGCGCGACGGCTTCTGAGTCGCGGTCCAGCGCATTGAGGTCCAGTTTTTCGTGAACAATGCCGCCGCCGACCGGAGCAAAGCTGATCGCCAAAGTGGCTTCCGCCATGCCATAGCTGGCAACGAATACATTGCCATCAAACCCGGCTTTGGAGAAAGTTTCGGTAAAGCGTTCCAACACCGAGAGCCGGATCATATCGCCGCCAATGCCCGCTGCGCGCCAGCAGGACAGATCCAGATGGTCAATATTGGCGGTTCGCGCGCGGCGCGCGCACAGCTCATAACCAAAGGACGGGCTATAGGCCAACGTCGCCCGGTTATCAGAAATCATTTTTAGCCAGCCCAGCGAGCGCCGGGCGAAATCCCGTGTCGGCATCAAATCAATGCTGATCTGCGTGGCCATTGGCACCAGCAAAAACCCGACCAGCCCCATATCATGGTAAAATGGCAACCAGGATGAACAGCGGTCGGTTTTGCAAATCTGCAAGCCATCGCGACTAATGCCCTGCGCATTGGCCATAAACGAGCGATGGGTAATCTCCACACCCAGCGGAAACCTGGTGGTACCGGAGGAGAATTGCAAATAACTCAAATCATCAGGTTTGGCAGTGGGCAATGCCACATCCGCGCCGCGGGTCGGCTGAAACCCGGCCAAAGCCCCGGCATAAACCAAATTCAATGCCTGTGCCGCGTCTTCCAGCCATTCAATCATTGAGGACGGACCAAATACGGCGCGCGCACCGCACACCTGCATAATCCGCTTCAAATGGGCGATATAACCCTCTTTGCCGCCAAACGCGACCGGCAAGGGCAAAGGCGCCGGGATCAAGCCAGCATATTCACAGGCAAAAAACGTAACCACAAAATCGGCATCGGTTTCAGCAATAATGGCGATCCGATCACCCGGCTCGAGGCCAGCGGCGAGCATACGCTGTGCGGCGTCCAAAGCGCGGGTGCGCAATTGCGCATAGGGAACCACTTCGTCAAGCCCATTGCGGGCGCTATAAAAATTAAGTCCTGAATTGCCGGTCGCCGCATAATCAAGCGCCTCGGTCATAAGCTCAAAATCCGCCAAACGGAAGGGGATGCCACTATCGGTTGGGGTGGGCGTAAGATCGGTCATACGAGTACAAAGCCTTCAAAATATCAAGGGGAGGCAGACATCTGCCGTGGTGTCCATTGCGGATCAATTGCTGGACGGAGCGTCTAGCATAAGATCGCAAAAATGTGCACCAGATCATATGTAATTTACCCCACACTTCCCCAATATGCGGCATTTTTGCACTAATAGGCAAGGCGGCTCTTGTTCTACGCGTTTTTTAACGCCCCAGCATCCTCATAAGCAGGCACATATTCTATCAACACAGGAGCAGCGTGGGGCAAAAAAAGTGCCAGTTTGGTGGTGGACTTGGACGCTTTAAGCGCGTATCGCTGCGCGCCTCAGCCGAGGCCTTTTTCGGGGCCAATCTCAGAGGAGCGCTTTGTGGATCACTCGGGCAATCACATCGATCAAAACACACTGGATAAACTGGGCATTACTGCCGCCAAAACCGTCAATTGGAATTGGGCCAATCCGGTGCTTTATGAGGAAGCCGTGCGGCGCGGCGAGGGCGAGGTTGCGCAAGGTGGCCCGCTGGTGGTCAAAACTGGCCAACATACCGGGCGCTCGGCCAAAGATAAGTTCATTGTTCGCGACTCAGAGACCGAAGAGACGGTCTGGTGGGACCAGAATGCGGCCATGACTCCGGCGCAATTTGATCTGCTATGGGCGGATTTCAAAGCGCATATGGAAGATCGCGAATTATTTGTCCAGCAATTGCACGGCGGTGCCGACCTTGATCACCGCCTGCCGGTGAACATCATTACCGAATTTGCCTGGCATTCCTTGTTCATTCGCCATTTATTGCGCATTCCAACATCCGAACAGCTCGACGGCTTTGACGGTGAATTCACCATCATCAGCCTGCCCAGCTTTCGTGCCGACCCGGCGCGTCATGGCAGCAATTCACAAACCATTATTGCGGTGAATATGCGCGAGCGTCTGGTGCTGATTGGCGGCACTTCCTATGCCGGTGAGATCAAGAAATCAGTATTTTCAATCCTCAATTATTTACTGCCGAAAAAACGCGTCATGCCCATGCATTGCTCGGTAAATGCCCATGGCACCGAAGATGCCGCCATTTTCTTTGGCCTTTCGGGCACCGGCAAAACCACGCTTTCCGCCGATCCGCACCGCACCCTTATCGGCGATGACGAACATGGCTGGTCGGAAAACGGCCTGTTTAACTTTGAAGGCGGCTGCTACGCCAAAATGATCCGCTTGTCCGCCGATGCCGAGCCAGAAATTCATGCGACCACCAAAATGTGGGGCACGGTGCTAGAAAATGTGGTCATGGACCCGGCGAGCCGGGAACTTGATCTCGATGACGCCAGCCTGGCCGAGAATAGCCGCGGTGCCTATCCGTTAACATCGATCCCCAATGCCAGCACGACGGGTCGTTGCGGCCAGCCTAAAAACGTCATCATGCTTACCGCCGATGCCTTTGGGGTTTTGCCTCCAATTGCCCGCATGACCCCAAGCCAGGCAATGTATCATTTCCTGTCCGGCTATACCGCAAAAGTCGCCGGCACAGAGAAAGGCGTGACCGAACCGCAAGCCACATTTTCGACCTGTTTTGGCGCACCATTTATGCCGCGTCACCCTTCCGAATACGGCAATTTGCTGCGTGATTTGATTGCCGAGCACAAGGTCACGTGCTGGCTGGTCAATACCGGCTGGACCGGGGGCCCCTACGGCACCGGCAATCGTATGCCGATCAAGGCAACCCGCGCCTTGCTGGCTGCGGCCTTGGATGGCTCGCTCAATGCCGCACAATTTAGACTGGATGATAATTTTGGTCTGGAAGTGCCGGTCTCGGTTCCCGGTGTGGAAAACAGCATTCTCGACCCGCGCAGCACCTGGGCGGATAAAGCCGCCTATGACGCGCAAGCGGCAAAGCTGGTGACCATGTTCACCCAAAATTTCACCAAATTTGCCGCCCATGTTGACCCGAAGGTTCTAGCCGCCGGGCCGATTGCATAAGTTAAGGTTGCATAAGTAATTTCGGGCCCAATATTTAGTGCCCCTAGCCGCCTGCCCCGCATAACCCTATAATCATAGGAAACTGGACGCGAGTTAGAGATTTATGACAGCCTTGATGCTAATATTGGCGATATTTGGTGGATATTTACTCGGCTCAATACCCTTTGGCGTTTTGCTTTCGCGTTGGTTGGGGACCGGCGATGTGCGCGCCATCGGCTCTGGCAATATTGGTGCGACCAATGTTCTGCGCACCGGACGCAAGGATTTGGCCTTGGCGACATTGGTGCTGGATGGCGGCAAATCTGCCACCGCCTATATTGTCGCCAGCTATTTTTTAACGCCCTATATGGGGCTGGCGGCGGCGGTAGCGGCATTGATGGGCCATTGTTATCCGGTCTGGCTTGGGTTTAAAGGCGGCAAAGGCGTCGCCACCTTTTTTGGCGGCGCTTTAGCAGCATTTTGGCCCGTCGGCATTGCCTGCGCGCTGATTTGGCTGGCGATCGCCCTGATTACCCGGATATCTTCTTTTGCGGCGCTGCTGGCCGTCAACAGCGCCCCGGCCATTGCCTTGGCGTTGAACCGGCCGGAAATTGCCATGGTCTGCGGGCTGATGGCGTTGATCATTACCATCCGCCATTGGTCCAACATTTTGCGCCTCATGCGCGGCACGGAGCCCCGCATTGGTGATAAGAAATAAATGCGCCAAAGGTATGAGCTTAGCCATAAAGCCCTAACCGCCTGGCTGCGGATGGCGCGCACACCGCAAGTTGGCCCGGTGGCCTTTGCGGGCCTGCTCGATCGATTTGGTGATGCACAGACGGCAATGCAGGCTTTGCCTGATTTGGCCAAGCGCGGCGGACGGGTGGACCCGTTAAAGATTACCACACAAGCGCAAGCGGAAGATGAAATAGCGGCGCTGGAACGGCTTGGCGGCGTATTGCTGCCATCTTGTGATCCGGCATTTCCAGAAGCTCTGGCGGCGCTTGGCCCACCGCCGCCGGTGATTTCTGTTCTCGGTGACCCGGCGATATTGGCCAAGCCCGCCTGCGCCATGGTTGGTTCGCGCAATGCCTCGGCAATGGGCATGCGCATGGCCAGACAAATCGCCCATGAATTGGGCGAATATGGCTATCTGATTGTTTCCGGTTTAGCGCGCGGCATTGATGGCGCGGCCCATCACGGTGCTTTGCCGACCGGCACCGTGGCGGTGGTGGCCGGCGGCGTTGACCATATTTACCCGCCGGAACACGCGGATTTGCGCGGCGAAATTTTGCAAGACGGCGCGGTGGTCTCGGAACGCCGGCTCGGCCATAGCATTACTGCCAAAGACTTTCCGCGGCGAAACCGCATCATATCGGGCCTGTCCCTGGGGGTATTGGTGATTGAAGCGGCGCAGCGCTCCGGCTCACTAATCACCGCGCGCTTTGCCCTTGAGCAGGGCCGCGAAGTGATGGCAATTCCCGGCACCCCTCTGGACCCACGCTGCACCGGCACCAATGGGCTTATTAAAGCCGGAGCGGTTTTGGCCCAGTCGGCGCAAGATGTTATTGACGCGCTGCAAGGCAGACTACCGCCGCGCGTAGAAGAAACCGGCGAGCCCTATACGCCCCCCGCCGCCCAAGCGCCTAATGACCACGATGTCGACGCAGCACGGCCAATTTTGCTGGCGCTGTTGAGCCCCAGCCCGACCCCGCGCGACGAACTTATCCGCCAAAGCGGCCTGCCGACCGCCGTGTGTGCGGCTTCGCTTTTGGAATTAGAGCTGGCGGGCCTGATTATCAGCCTGCCCGGCGGCGCGGTAGCCCGGCTTTAAAATAACACGTTTCTAAAATGGCCCGCCTCTAACATAAAAAGGCCCGGCGCGTAGTGCACCGGGCCTTTTAGAGGGGTCGAGGTTAAGGGTGTTTAGTTTTGGTTTTGAACCAATTCGACAACCAATTGAGCGCGGTCATTGATCGGCTTAGTCGTGTCTTTGACCAGACCGGTAGTAAGGCCGGTAAGCGTAGTCAATTCACCGAGATATGCGTCCATGGTGGATTTTGCAAAATTGGTTTGCAACTCAACCATTTCCTGCAGGCTTTTAGCGCCGGCGAAAGCCTGAGCAGTAGCAACGCCATTTTCCAAAGTGGTTTTGGCAAAAGTGGTCGCTTCGGTGTTGATGGCTTCAACGCCTTTACCGGCAATGGTAAAGCTTTCAACAAGGGCTTCGGTGTTGGCTTTGACGTGGGTGCCAAATTCGCCAGCAGAAGCAACCGCTTTTTCAAAGCCGTCTTGCATGGCATCTTGCGATGCTTTTGCAGCAGTTTCTACGGTTTCTTGAAAAGCTTCAACTTTAGCAGCTTGGGCTTTAGCAGTATTGGCTTTGGTAGTTTTATTGGTTTTTGCTTGTGTGGTCATGATGATTTTCCTATCTCAGGGCTTCAAGGTTATTACGCGAGTGCAGCAAAACGAAAATCATTAAAAACATGCGTTTTGCGTTAATTTCAAACTTGATATAGGCGTTCTTCGCACATGCGTCAAGTTTTTTTGTGCACTGCACCATAATTATTTTCTTTACCTGCTGGAAAGGACGGTGCTTTAGGGTTTATCTACCATTCATAAAGCTAGGTAATTTCCCATGCGCGCTATGGTGCTGCTCCTATTTGTCTGCATTGCCAACCCGATCGCGGTTTTGGCAAAGAGCGAACCCGAACGCTTTGCTGCCATTGCCGTGGTGGAACACACTGGCGAAGTACTACATGCCCGCCACGCCGACGCCCTGCGCCACCCCGCCTCTCTGGCCAAGGTGATGACCTTGTACATGACCTTCGCCGCCATCGAAGCTGGCGAATTAGGCTGGGACGATCAATTGCGGGTTTCCAGCCGCGCGGCCCGTGCACAACCTTCCAAACTTGGGTTGAAAGCCGACAGCAGTATCAGCGTGGAAAATGCGGTGCGCGCTTTGGTCACCAAAAGTGCCAATGATGCGGCCATTGTTTTGGCGGAACGCCTAAGTGGCGGCGAAGCGCGCTTTGCCGCGGCCATGACCAAAAAGGCCCGTGCCCTTGGCATGTCCCACACCCGCTTTATGAATGCCTCTGGCCTGCCCAATAGGCGACAAGTCATCACTGCCCGTGAAATGGCAGTGTTGGCCTATCGCATCCATCATGATTTCCCCGCCGAATATCGTTACTTTTCGCTGCAAAAGATGATTTGGAAGGGACGTGAGCATGGCAATCACAATACCCTGTTGGAGCAAATTGATGGCGTTGATGGGCTAAAGACCGGCTTCACCAATGCCTCTGGCTATAATATTGCGGTCACCGCCGAACGCGATGATCAACGCCTTATTGTTATCGTTTTTGGCGGCGCGTCCGGGGCGCAACGCGATGCCTATGCCAGCAAGCTTCTGGAGCGCGCCTTTGCCGAGCTTCACGCCCGGCAATCAGATGGTTCGCCCACGCAAAACCAGCCGCTTGATGATCTTAATGACAAATCCCCCATATTGTTTGCTGGCTTGCCAAGCGAAGTCGATCAAGGCGCTGGCGGCAAGCGCGGGGTACAAATCATCATTGATGATGCGATAGAGAGCAAAAAACTCGTGACGGAAAAACCAGCCATAAAAGCTGCGCCCGCGCTTAACAATATGCCAGACATGCCGGGCCAATCCACCGCTGCCGGTTGGGGGATACAGGTCGGCGCCTATTCTTCTGCCCGTAAGGCGCAGGAGCGGCTGCATCATATTAGCGATATTTCGATCAATGGCCTTAATGGCAATGCCGGTAAAATTACCGAGGGCATGCGCAAGGGCGCGCCGCTCTATCGGGTGCAATACCGGGGGCTTGGAGCGCAAGGCGCGCGGGCGGTCTGCAAGGAGCTAAACGCATTCGGCGAAGCCTGTTTTGCCCTGCCACCGGCGATCATAACCGCCTCAAATCCGTAACTAAAACGGGAATGCTTGACCGTGCAAAGCATCCAGTTTCAGAATAATCAGCAAATCTCGCAATTCCTGCCGCGCGGCGACATGGCTCATAGAAAAATGAATAGAGCTGCCCTGCTCGGTCAAGTCCAGCAACGTTAAGCCGCTTGGAAACAATTCGCGATAAATCACCCGCTCGCCAAAACCCGGTGCCACCCGAAACCCCAACCGTTTGGAAAGCGCACTCAAACCATCAGCAACTCTTTGCTTATTACGTGCATTGATCATGCTCATGCGATTGCGCATCACCACCCAATCAATGCTTTTATGCTCGCGAATGGCTTTGTGCTTGCGGGCATCCCAGACCATCTCGCTATACAGGCTCGGGCGGGCCTGCTCCAACGCACCGTTTGAGGAATTTGCCAGCAGGTCAAAGTCGACAAAGCTGTCATTGATCGGCGTTATAATCGTGTCGGCACTGGCATGGGCGCAGCGCGACAAAAACGTATCGCTGCCCGGTGCGTCAACAACAATAAAATTACTATGGGGATGAAGTGCGGCAATGGCGGCTTTCCAATTTTGCTTCTCTTCCTCCTCGACTTCATCGAGATGGCGCGAAACACCGGTGCTGACCTGGGCCAGACGCGGTATTGGCAAGGCCGCCTTTTGCGCCGCTGACCAAACCGCGCGATTTTCCATATAGCGCGAAAACGTGCGTTGGCGGGTGTCCAGATCAATGGCCCCAACGGTTTTGCCCATGCGCATCAGTGCCAGCGCCAAATGCACCGCCACGGTCGACTTGCCAGCACCACCTTTTTCATTACCGACAACGATCACGTGGGGGGATGCGCCGACGCTATTTGTCATTTTCTCAACCGGATCTTCACTCAAAAGGGTTTGCATGCGTCATCCGCTCGAATCAGTAATGAGGATAATTATGCGCTACGTGACGGCCATTGTACTGTGTTTGACAGTCATTTTGACCTCTGCCACTGCATCCTTTGGCGACGTCACCACCAACCCCAGCCGCGTGGTGCTCAGTGAGGCGGTGCGGGCAGGCGAGGTCCAGGTTCATAATAGCGGGCGGCACTCGCTCAATATTGTCGCCAGTTGGGCGGATATCCGCCAAGGCGGCGATGGCGTGTTGCACCCGGTACCGCATCCGCCAGCGCCGGACGAATTTGGCCTGCATATGTGGCCCACAGCCTTCACCCTGAAGCCCGGCGAAACCCGCCCGGTTTTTGTGGTTCTGGACCCAAAAACCAATGTGGGCACCGAACAGCGCATACATTTACGCCTTGATGCGGATCAGCAGAACGGTAAAGGCCCGCGATGGGGCATGAGCATGCCGGTATTCGTGCGCCCGGACGGCCTGGTCAACACTACCCGCATAGAGAATGTGCGCTGGGCTAGTCCACAAAGCGTGTTTGTCAGCCTGTTTCGCACCAATGGCATCACCCCCTATGGCAAGCTGACAATGACCGATGATCGCGGCAAGGAGCTTGGCGCGTTGGGTAATATCACGCTCTATGCCAACCAAAAAATTGTCCGCTATGAAATTCCGCTGGAAGCCATGCCGCAGGGCAATATCACGGTTCGCTATCTGGGTTCAGGGGAGTTCAGCAATCAAGTTTTTGATGACGCAAGCCTTAGGGAAACCAAGCCCCATTGAAGGTTGCGCACATAATGACTTAACCGGGTGGTTTGCCGGTAAAGTCGGCAAGGGTGCAATAAACCCCCTGCGCGCCAAGTGCCGTGCAAACGCTTTGGGCTTCGGCCTTGCTGGCAAATGGTCCGGCTTTCAGCCGCTCATAAATACCCTTTTGCGGCCCAAGATCGACACGTTCTACGCGCGGGCTTAATTGGTTTAGCAATTGCGGCGCTTTGGCCGTCAGTTGATCATAGCCAGCAAAAGCACGTTCGGCGGTGCGATAGCTACCAATATGCACGGCATGCATTAAGCTGCGTGCCTGTGGCAGGCTTGGCGGCTTTGGCTTGCCACCATAAGAGGCACGTTGAACCTGCGCGCCATACATGGTTGAGCCCAAAGTATTAGCCGCTGGCGTGACACGGGCCTCATTTTCCTTGTTTTGGCCGCTGTTTTGCAGCTCGCCCAAAGTGCGTGGCGCAGGAGACCGCTGACCATTGGGCATCAATGCTGCCGCCAATTGGTAAATCTCCGGCGCGGCGGCTTTAACCTCGCCAAGATCGCCGTCTTCGGCACTGCGCAAGCGCGCCATAACAATATCAACAGCAATTTTTAAACCGGAATCCGCATTAGCGGCGTGAGGAGCCATGGGTTTTTCATCTTTCCCAAACGGCATTATCGAGCAACCGCCCAAAAGGGTGGCGACCAAAAGACTCACAAATGACGATGTAATACGCATAGGCTATTGGTGCGCGAACATGGTTACTGAAAGCTTAACGCCACATCTATAACGGGCCTATAACCGGTCTACCATGCACCAATTTCGCGCAAATGCGCCCGCAATTCGCCGGGCAATTCCGCGCCATCACCATGGACGGACAAATCTACTGGCGCGTCCGCAGCATTAAGATAGCGCCAGCCTTGAAATGGGCGACGCGGCTGCGGCGCGGTGGGAATAAGGTCCAACGCCATCACCAGCCGACAACGCTTAATCCCGTCAGCACCAATGGCTTCTTCCATCGCGACAATAGGTTGGCGGGCCTGCACCACGCCCTTAATCACCCAATAGAGCGAGCCGCCATCCAACACTTCATCGCGGCGGCGCGGGGTCATGCGGGTGACATGGTAGGAGCACGGGCGCTCGCCGGACTTAGCCCGCGCCAGCGCCTGTCTGGCCCGTTCGGTTTGCAATTGCTCAAGCCGGTCAATGCCGACGCATAGTTTTATGAGGTGCAGAGCCATGGCCGCACTTTAGACCGAACTCTGCACCCACATAAAGCGAATTTAGCGGGCAATAAACGCCGAATTAGTGGAGACGGTGTGCTCCTCAAAATCCTTGAACATGGCCGAGCCACTAATGTGGACCTCTTGGCTGGTTGAAACCAGCGGGCCATCGACCCAAACGGGAGCGATATTAATAATCAGATTAAAGTTTTTGATCTGAACAACGGCGGCCGGCTTGAAACTCTCGATGGAGAAAAACCGCATCCGGGTCAGGCGTTGATCCGCTTTACTGACGGTCAGTTCACCCAAAAGATGTTCACCAAACGGGTCGTCCTTATCGTCTTCCGCCTTGTCATTATCCTCGTCTTCATCACCGCCCATGTTTACAGCGCCGGGCGCTGGTGTGAAAGCAAAAACAAAGGCGTCGTTGGTCTCACGATCAAGGCGCGCTTCGCCGCTAAACAGTGACTGGATTTCGTCAATGATAAGCTCTCTATCGGGCTTGCTTTCAATACCTTTTTTGTGAAAACGCTTAATAGACTTCTTGCGTTCCTTATCCAGCTTTTTGCGCGTTTTTTCATCTTCCTGCAAAGTCGGATGTATAATAGTGAACCGGCTTTCGATCGGTTCTTGCGGGTCGAAAGCATATTCAACAAGCGACGCCTCTTCGCCATCAGTCTCCGCCCGTGTGGTGAAGGCAAAACGAACATCCGGGACTTTTTCCGCCCGCGCCTGCACGTCCGCAATCGCCGCCTCCAAAGCGGCAAAGGCGGCGCTGGCGGGCGCTTCTTCAGCGTATAAGGGAGAGAGAAAAGCGGTAAAAAGTATGAGTGAAATGGCACTGAAAAATGCCTTGATAGAAAACATAAGCTACTCCTGACTGGCCCCCACCAGTTAGGCGAGGGTTGTAACAGCCTGACCCAGCTTCGCAAGCCCAAGGTTCAGGAGGTAATTGAGAACATTTTCAGCAAAAATAGCCCCGGTTTTGCGCCGGGCAATGCGGCAAAAAAAGTCAGGGTGCCTTCCGGCTCAAACTGAACCGGAATTTCTCTACGCCGCGTGCTTTTGTTGTTTCAATTCGCGAACCGCCGTTGCTGCTTCGGGGTCCACGCTAAACAGATAGCCACTTTCATGAGCGGTTTTTGCCTTAACCAGCGTCATCTTGCGCAATACCCGCGAGACAGCAAAACGAATAAAGCGACTTAAGCGGCCTTGCTTTTCAATCTGTGGGTTTAGCCCCAGGCGGCGGCGTAATATGCCATTGGTGATCTGCGCGCCATTTTGCATGACCGCGCTAAACGGGGAATACTCCACCGTCAGTGAGACACACATTTCGCCAAGGTTTAAAACCCGGTGCGGTGAATGCAGCGGCCAACTTGCCGCCTGCCCCGGCTCCAAATCATATACCACCGCTTTATCGTCAAAGGATTTATCGTACGGCACATCATCATTATGTTCGTGCAGCAAAATCTCCTCGACTTCGCTTTCGGGCAAGGTTTGGTCATCCATCGGGTAAATCCACACCCGTTTGCGACCGCGGATATGCCATAACATCACGTCGGAGCGGTCAATATGGTAAGGCACCCCGGCGGATGGCGAGGAAATCAGCAATCCACCCATCATGCTAACAGCGCTAAAATTTGGGGTCGCCGCCTTCATCTCATCGGTCACGGTTTGCAAAAGGGTCGCATATTCGGGATAGATATTGAAGGTTTTGCGAAGATTGATCCACAAATGCCCGGAGCGCACAGCCTTTAGAAGTTCCGCGCCGCTATGATTGCCCGGATCACCGCCGCGCCAAGACGCCATGTCTTCGGCATTTTTATCCATGGTGCAAAAATCGGCCAGATCGCGTGGGTGTTTCTCGATCAGTTCTATGAGCTTTTCGTCGGTAAACAGCCCGCTTTCGTGCATACTATGCTGCCATACGATGGGATTTTTACCAAAATTTTCCCGGTGCGTGGCGGTCCACTCTTTGATCAATGGCGAATTCATAATGCTTTCTCCCCAAATCTGACCCAATTTGGATCAGCATGTTCGTGTGTGAGGGGAAATTTGCAAAATTCGGGCCGGTTTGAGAGCCACACCAGCAAAAATAGCTAGAATTTTACTGAATCCTTGCCAGAACTTTGACCAGAGCTTTTTGGTATAGCCGAATTTTAGTCGGCGTCAGGGGCTTCAAAAACAATCAATTCGTCACCTTCGCTGACCTGATCGCCGGGCTTGACCAGCACTTTGGCAATGATGGCATCTTGTTGTGCGCTAAGCGCATGTTCCATTTTCATGGCTTCCAATACCACCAGCGGCACGCCTTTTTTCGCCGCCGCACCGGCTTTGGCTTTAACGCTGAGCACCTTGCCCGGCATTGGCGCGCTGATCACCAGGCTCGCACCCATCTCTGCCGCAGCGGCTTCGGGATTGTGCTGCCCCATCCACCATGCATCGCCATTATCAAAGCTAATCACTCCACCGGGAGCGGACAAATTGCGCGCACGGTGCGCAATACCATCAATCTCAAAACACACCGCATCGCCATCGGCGCGCACCTTATTGGCGGTAAATTCGACCGTCTCGCACCGCAATTGCCAATCCTGTCCGCCAAGTGGCGTCAGGTGCACGCCAAGGGTATGGCCCGCCGCCGAAAACACGCGTTTTATCACCACATCGCGGTTAAGCCGCCAACCATCCGTGCTCCCCCAGGGACTATTTCCGGTCGCCGCCGCATCATTCATCTGCATAATCAAGGCGCTGACCGCCGCTTTCCACGCCAGCACGGCGGCATCGGTGTCCAAAGCAGCACTATGGGCTAAAGCGGCGCTATAGGTCTGCACAAAGCCGGTATCGACCTCGCCGGCCCTAAACGCAGGCACTGCCAAAGCCCGGCACAAATACCCGGCATTAGTGCGCACCGGCCAGGATTCCACCCCGGCCAGCGCTTTGCCCAATTTGGCAATGGCCAGCGCACGGGTTGGTGCCGCCGCAATAATTTTCGCCAACATCGGGTCATAATGTTCACTGACCAGATCACCCTGCTGATAACCGGTATCAACCCGCACATTGTCATCGTCTGGCAAGTTGAAATGGCGCATTTCACCCGTTGATGGCATGTAATTATTCGCTGGGTCCTCGGCATAAAGCCGGGCCTCAATGGCGTGGCCGCGCAGATAAATCTTATCCTGCTCCGGCACCGAGCCACCGGCCGCAATTTTGAGCTGTAATTCGACCAAATCATAGCCGGTAACCGCTTCGCTGACCGGGTGTTCGACCTGCAGCCTCGTATTCATTTCCATGAACCAGAAGCCATCGGCGCGCAGGGGCCCGGACCCGTCGACAATAAATTCGACCGTGCCAGCATTCTCATAGGCGACCGCGCGCGCAGCCTCGACCGCTGCGGCGCATATGGCCGTGCGCACTTTGGCGTTCATGCCCGGGGCCGGTGCTTCCTCAATAACTTTTTGGTGGCGGCGCTGCACCGAACAATCACGTTCATAAAAATGCGCAATGCGGCCGCGGCGATCGCCAAAAATCTGTACTTCAATATGGCGCGGATTAAGGATGAATTTCTCCACCAAAACCCGATCATCGCCAAACGCAGATTTTGCCTCACGGCGGGCTGATTCTAGCGCCTCGGCAAATTGCTCGGCACTATCGGCGCGGCGCATGCCTCGTCCACCGCCGCCCGCGACGGCTTTGATCAATACCGGATAGCCAATTTTGTCTGCTTCTTTGGCCAAGGTGGCCAGGCGCTGGTCTTCGCCATGATAACCCGGCGTTACCGGCACGCCAGCCGCTTCCATTATGCGTTTGGCTTCGTCTTTTAAGCCCATCAGGCGCATGGATTGGCTCGACGGACCGACAAAAATAATCCCATCACGCTTGCAAGACGCCGCAAGCTCCTGGTTTTCCGACAAAAACCCATAGCCGGGATGAATGGCCTCGGCCCCGGTTTCGCGGGCGGCCCCCATGATCGCATCAACATCAAGATAGCTTTTCGCGGCGACCGCCGGACCGATCAAAACCGCTTCATCGGCTTCGCGCACATGCATGGCATTTTGATCTGCCACGGAATAGACAGCGATGGTCCGTATGCCCATACGTCTGGCCGTGCGGATTATCCGGCAGGCAATTTCGCCGCGATTGGCAATGAGAAGTGATGTGAACATTCGGTTTCTTCCTTACGCGCGGGGCGGTGTATCACGAAACTTATTGGTTATCGGATAACGACGGTCGCGACCAAAATTGCGGCGGCTGATTTTAACACCTGGCGGCGCTTGGCGGCGCTTATACTCTGCCAAATATAAGAGGTTTTCCACACGGCGCACAACCTCCGGGGCAAAGCCACGAGCGATAATGTCGGCAGCGTCGGCCTCTTCCTCAATCAAGCCATGCAAAATGGCATCGAGATCCACATACGGCGGCAGGCTATCCTGGTCAGTCTGGTCAGGTTTCAGCTCTGCCGAGGGCGGTTTATCAATAATAGCTTGCGGCACCACCATGCCTCTAGGGCCAAGTGTGCCGGCAGGAAAATTTTGATTGCGCCAGTCGCACAGGGCAAACACCTCGGTTTTATAAATATCTTTTA
Source organism: Robiginitomaculum sp. (assembly GCA_021776615.1). GTDB lineage: Bacteria > Pseudomonadota > Alphaproteobacteria > Caulobacterales > Maricaulaceae > Robiginitomaculum_B. The sequence goes on from JAJFFO010000007.1 coordinate 58,232, forward strand.
ACGCATTATAGCCACCGGACATATCGCCATAAAGCGTTGCATAGCCGACCGCCATTTCCGATTTATTGCCGGTGGTTAGCAACATTGGCCCGAATTTGTTGGAAAGCGCCATCAAGGTCACGGCGCGCACCCGCGATTGCAGGTTTTCTTCCGTGGTATCGGGCTTGGTGTCGGCAAACAATGGTCCCAGCATCGCACCATAGGTCTGCACCGCCGCGGCAATGGAGATCGTGTCATAGCGCACGCCCAAAAGCTGTGCACAATGGGCAGCATCATCGAGGCTTTGCTGGCTGGTATATTGCGATGGCATCATCACGCACCACACCCGCTCCGGTCCCAATGCATCCACCGCAATGGCCGCTGCCAGTGCCGAATCGACGCCGCCGGAAAGTCCGAGCACCACGCCCGGAAAGCCGTTTTTATTGACATAATCCCCAAGACCAAGACACAGCGCTTGCCAGTCTGCTTGCAACCCTGCAACCGGCTCTTCAATCGCTGCGCTTTGCCCCTGCCAACCGTGTGTGCTTTTGGTCCAGACACAGGTGTCAAAAGATGGCACGAAAGCGGGCACGCGCTGCACCACTTTGCCATTGCCATCCCACGAAAAACCAGCACCATCGAACACCAATTCGTCCTGCCCGCCGACCTGATTGACGAAAACCAGTGGTAATTTCAAATCCTTATGCCAGGTCGCAAAAGCATCTTCGCGAAATTGATTGATATCGCGACGAAACGGCGAGCCATTAATACATAATAGCATTTCCGCCCCGGCCGCCGCCAAGGCGCGCGGCACGTCTTGCAGCCAAATATCTTCGCAAATCGGCAAGCCAAGCTTAACCCCGCGAAACTCTATTGGGGTGGGTGATGGCCCGGCGGCGAACACCCGCTTTTCGTCAAAAACCGCATAATTGGGCAGCTCGACCTTATAATGTGCCGCGGCAATTTTGCCATTATCCAACAACAAGGCGGCGTTATAAAGTTTTCCGTTCTCCATCCATGGCGTGCCAACCACCAAAGCCGGGCCGCCATCATTGGTTTCGCGCGCCAACGCCTCTATTGCCTCGCGGCAAGCAGATATAGCGGCGGGTTTGAGCACCAGATCCTCTGGTGGATACCCCAACACCCCAAGCTCGGTAGTGAGCAGCAAATCCGCGCCTACATTGGCCGCTTGCTTGCGGGCGGCGCGAATAAGCGCGCAATTGCCCACAATATCGCCCATTATCGGGTTAAGTTGGGCGCTGGAAATGGTAAGCGTGCGGGTCATAACACCCTTTTAGGGGGCTTAAGCGACCTTGTCGACGCGCAGCGCCAGCGCCAATGCTTTGGCCCCGGCAATCCCATTAACCGGCACGCATCCGCCGTCCAAAACAGCACAGACAAAGGCGTTTACTTCGGCCCCCAGACAGTCTTGCGCATCAGGTTCATCGGCAAAGCTGGCGTTTAGCGCAAATGGCGTTCCATTGATCAAGGAGCGGTTAAAAAAATCAATCTCGACAATGCCGGACGGATATTCAATGCGCATATTCCTTTGGCGCTCCGGCGCCACGCGCGATGCATGCACACTGGCCCGCATACCGCTGGGATAGGTGATTTGCGCCTTGGCATCGTCAATGCCGCCGCTTGGCCCGGTGCTGATGTCAGAACTAACATTGTCGGCCTCGCCGCCGGCCAATAAATTCATCAAATCAAGATCATGGGTCATCAAATCGAGGGTCACGCTGACATCTGACCCACGTGTTGAATAAGGTGCCACCCGGCGTGCCTCAATGCTCACCGGAGTTTCGGGAATATCAAATAAGCCAATCGCCCCGGAAACAAAGCGTTCCTGATGACCAACTTGCAAAATCACGCCTTGCTTCTCGGCCATGGCCACCATTTCGCGGGCGTCTTCCAGACGGGTTGCCAGGGGTTTTTCCACCAAAACATGCAGACCTTGTTCGAGCGCATCAATCGCCTGACGGTAATGCACGCTAGCCGGACTGGCGATAATCAGTGCATCAGCGGCGGTATTCATCTCATCGCGCGTGGCGAATACCTTGCCGCCATGTTGGGCGACCAATGCCGCCGCGCGCTCGGGATGTTCGGGATCATAAACCCCGGCAAACTCGACCCGCGAATGCGCGGCCAGTTTGGCGGCATGATGACCGCCGAAAACACCGGCACCTGAAACACAAATTCTGATTTTCCTATTGTCGATTTTGTGCAGCATCACCAACCCATGAGATATCCCCCGCCATCACTGACACTTGCCAATCACAAGAGCAATCCGTGCATCATTCAACAATTGTTGCGGTTTCTTGCACTTAGGTCGCGACTCTGGGCATCGCCTCCGCGATAATGCCTATTCGGCTAATGAAGCCGCCCGGTCTTCCAGTGCGCGCAAAAACTTCACGGCGGCGTCAATATCCGCCGCGGTAAATCCGTCCAGCAAATGCTGCTCCTGCTCGCGTGCCAAGGGGGCGATTTCATCATAAATATCGCTGCCGGTTTTGGTAAGTTTCAAAAGCCGCGCCCGTCCGTCATCTGCCGAGGCCTCGCGAACCACCAGCCCTCGGCTTAACAGGCCAGAAACCGCGCGGCTGACGGCCATTTTGTCCATGGCCGCGCGACTGGCCACCTCGCCCGCAGTGATGCCGCCCTGCGCGCCCAAAATCGCCAAGGCCCGCCATTGCCATATGGTCAGCCCGAAGCGGTCCTGATACAGCTTGGCAATCAAGCGGCTAACCCGGTTGGACGCCACCGAGAGCCGGTAGGGCAGGTAATCTTCCAGGTTTAGACGGTCAGCATTCATGGTCTTGCTGGCCTTAAGGCGCGGTGTAAGGCTGCACCGTCTGTTCGATACGGCCAAAAATAGACGCGCCGTCCGCATCCTTCATTTCAATAATGACGCTATCGCCAAATTTCATGAATGGCGTTACCGGTGCCCCGGACTGAATAGTTTCAATCATACGGATTTCGGCAATACAGGAATACCCTGCCCCGCCCTCGGCTATCGGTTTTCCTGGACCATCATTCAATTTATTCGACACCGTGCCCGAGCCAATAATCGCCCCCGCACCAAGCGGTCGGGTTTTGGCCGCGTGGGCGATAATCTGGCCAAAATCGAAGGTCATATCAACACCGGCATTCGCCTGCCCGAAGGCCTCGCCATTGAGTTTGACCAATATTGGCAAATGCAATTTACCGTCGCGCCATGCATCGCCCAATTCTTCTGGGGTTACTGCCACGGGGGAAAATGCAGATGATGGTTTGGATTGGAAAAACCCAAAACCCTTGCCCAGTTCGCCGGGGATCAGGCCGCGCAAGGAAACATCATTGACCAGCATGATCAGGCGTATTTTCGAAGCGGCCAATGCTGGCGACGCGCCCATGGGCACATCATCAACAATCACCGCAATTTCGGCTTCCATATCAATGCCCCAGCCATCTTCCTGGGCCATCTCAATATCATCGCGCGGGCCCAAAAACGTGTCCGAACCGCCTTGATACATTAACGGGTCGGTCCAAAAGGTCGCCGGCATTTCCGCGCCGCGAGCTTTGCGCACCAATTCCACATGATTGACATAGGCCGACCCATCGGCCCACTGAAACGCACGCGGCAAGGGCGAGGCACATTCGCGCTCATGAAAGCGCTCTACCGGCACCGCACCAACTTCCAAGCTTTGCGACAACGCTTGCAATTGCGGTGCGGCCACCGCCCAATCGTCCAATGCGGCCTGCAATGTCGGGGCAATGCGCCCGGCATCGGTATAGCGTGTCAGGTCATTGGAAACGACGACAAGCCTGCCGTCCCGCTTTGATTTGAGTGATGCAAGTTTCATAAGGTGCCCTTATTTTAAGTAACAATTGTTACCGCATTGGTGCGCCATTTTCTGCGTTAAGACAAGAATGAATGCAATAAAAAAGGCGGGTCCGAAGACCCGCCTTTCTCATACTGTATGGTTAAGGTTTTAGAATTCAACCCGAGCACTAAAGCGAACCGAACGCGGCGGTACAAAGCCGGTGGGTTCACCAAATTGTGCCCGTGCAGAGCCATTACCGCGCTCGCCAAACTCGTCACGGTCAGTAACGTCATGGCTGTTAAACACGTTAAACACGTCAACACGGAAAGAAGGGGTCAATGCACCAATGCCTGGAACATCCGGTGTAAAGTTCACCGATACATCCAAACGCTTGGTCCATTCACTGCTCAATACCGAACCACGAGGCGTAAGCTCCTTGGTACCATCACCATTAAGGTCGCAAAAGAAAGACGAAGCCCCAAACAATGACGCAATGACATCTGTCGGGTGAACACCGAAGCAACCAAACTGACGTGGCGATTGCACAGTGGCATTCGCACCAAGTGATATCTGGTCATTGACCTGATAGCTACCAAACACTTTCAGCGTATGCTTACGATCATTTGGCAGACGTCCGGTAATACCATCGGTAAGACCTGGAGTATCAAAGTCCTGCGTCAAGCCAGCATCGGTTTGCGAATTGTCTGATTTAACCGAGCCTTCATAGTTACCAAAGGAGCGAGCCAGCAGGTAAGAACCTTGCAAGGACCAGCCATCTTCGAAGCCACGCTCAAAGGTAAACTCAAGCGCTTTATAGCGACGTTTAATGGCAGGAAGCCCCATTTGCTCAGGCGTCAGAGTAACTTGAACCAGGCCATCGCCATCTGGATCACCACCGAGAAATGCCAAAGCATCAGGGGCAAGGTTACCAGCAGGCGTAAAGAAGGTTGCGTTATTACCTGGGTTTAACAGGATGAACTGCGTGAAGCCGGAGAAGTTGTTGGCCATGGCAGCAACGTCAAGACCATTATCGGCAGCAAAAATACGCATGCCGCGGTCAATAGCCGCATCTTCAATGCCGGACTTCAGATCTTTAAAAACACCTTGAACGCCGAACTTCCAGTTATCGAAAGCACTGAACTCATAGCCGAGTTTAAACTCGTCCATCTTTTGCGACTGCAGGTTAATATCTTTCAGTGTCTCCTTGGCTTGGATGCCTGGAGGCGAAACGACGTCTTTGCCGAGGAATTGACCAAGAACCGGTGTGAAATCCGGGTTGATAGCAGAGAACAAGAACCAGCTACGCTCAAACGTTTCGGAACCAGCCATCCGCACATTGGTGTTATTAGCCACCGGCAAGTGATAGCGGCCAAAGAAACCAAAGAAGCGGCTAGAACGGTCACCAGTTGGGTCATAGGTAAACCCGGCGCGGTAATCGATCTGATTGCTGATTTTAACGAAGCTTTCGCCTGCAATATTGTTGTTGTTAAAGGTCTCGCTGCGAACACCCAGATTAAGGGTCAAGCGATCGGTTGGTGACCAACGATCTTGCGCGTAAAATGCTTTGTGAACCGTTGAGAACGCGCCGCCCGTATTACGAATACCAACACGAACCAATTCCTGGGTTGGTGCAAAAACGCCACCTGGGTTGAAGCGATTAGGCACACCAGTAAAGTAGCGAAACAAAGTACCACCGGAACGCTGTGATTGCTCATTGGAGATCAGTTTCTCATGGTCGAAACCAAAGCGGAAACGGTGATCACCAAAGATGTTGTTGACATAAATATCGACATCACCGCGATACAATTCACGCTTATTGCCGTCAATCGGACGAACCGTAGCATTCACCCAATCACCGACCCGCAAAGCACTGCCTCCTGGATTGGCTGCGGTAACACGGCTATCTTGAATGGCCGGGTTGTTGTCTTTATCAGACAGGGCGGTAACGCTGTTGTCGCTTTCACCATAAAGAGCAGAAATCGTTAACCAGTCACGGATAACACCGGTATATTTGAAGATATCGGTTTGACCACCAGCGCGGTTAAACGATGTACCGACTTTGGCGCCAATGATAGCGCCCAACTCCGGGTTAGCTTCATAAGCATTACGGCTAAAAACAAAGCTGTCCGTAGTGTTGAGAGCAGAGTCATCAATGTGGGTAAAGCCCAACGTGTGACGACCAAGATCAGCATTGTCCAGCAATACTGCATCAAGCTTCAAACCCCAACGCGGATCATCCTGATCGGTGACGTTAAACCGGGTATTGGTGAAGTTGCGGGTTTCATTATTGCGCAAACCAAGCAAGGCATAGAAGAACAACCGGTCTTTGACGATCGGGCCACTCAGCCATGCATTGGCCTCGTAAGCACTTTGTTTGTCAATCGAACGGAAAACGTCCGTAGTGTCCGGGTTTTTGTTACGGGTTTCGCTTGGTTGCGCGAACACGTTAATGCCACCGTGGAATTCATTGGTACCACGACGAGTAACCAAATTGGTCACACCACCGGTTGTACGGCCAAATTCAGCCTGGAAACCACCGGTTTTAACATCTTGTTGTTGGAAGAACTCAAACGGGACCGTATTCATCAAGCCCAGCAAGCGACGAGGATCGGTAACGTTGAAGCCATCAACATAGATGGTGTTTTCTGAAACCGAAGAACCGCCAATGGAAGGAAGATTACCAAAACCGGCTTCGCCTTGCGTCACACCCGGTGCCAAAAGAGCAACTGCGGTGATGTTCCGTGGAACTGGAACGCGCTCGATCAGATCGTCCATATCGACGGTAATGCCACCTTCTTGACCAAGATAATCCTTGGTGGTTGAGGTAACACGCTCGGCAGTCACAACGATGGCATCTTCAGAGCCGGAACTGACAACAAAGTCAATGCCGCGCACAGAACCAGCCTGAATGCGAAGAATTTCAGACTGATCTTGACCATTATAGGACATGCTGGCGGTGTAGGTTGCAATCTGCAACCGGGCAAAACGCCAGCGCCCGTCTGAGCCAGATGTCGACGTGGCCGTAAAGCCCCGTGCCGGGTCAGTCAGCGTTACGACAACGCCGGCAACAGCATTGCCGGCCTGATCCGTAACCGTACCAACCATTTCGCCAGTGGTAAGATCTTGTGCATATGCAGGCGTCAATGCCGTGGCCGACAGAAGCCCTGCTCCAATAATAGCTGCCGGCATGGTAGAAGCCAAAATACTGGCCAACCCCGCTTTTGCAGCATTACGTACTGTAAACCCACCTTTTTGGTGTGTCATATTCCCCTCCTTGATGGAAATAGTGTTTCAACAAATTTACTGACGTGGCCAGCAATAAGCCTTGGCCGTAAGCCTCAGACCCCCTCGTTAGCTACCCACGCATCCAAGATTCGCTACCAAGCGAAGCCATCAGACACTACTCACAGGTTTGCACCCCACATTTCAATGACAGTGCGTCGTGCGCCATAGAGGCTGAGATGTATGGATGGAAAATCGACAAAACGTCGCTTTTCTGCGATAAAACGGCTTCTGAATCGATAAAAACGCTATAAACCGTCAATCAAGGTCGCCTTGGCCTGCGCCCCGTTTTGCTTAACCCGGATATAGATAGAAATGCGTTCTCAAAATGCCGATACTCCACCACCATCGCTGGACACCTTAGAATCCGCCGAGGAAAAAAAAATTTTTTGGATAATTTTGGCGGTGTTGCTCATTGCGACGCTAGTTAGCAATTATCATCTATTTATTAGGATAAAACCCAAAATTGATATTCCTGGCCTTTTGATGGTTATCTCATTGAATTTTATATCATTTTATTTTATTAAAAATATTTATCATAAATTTCAAACAAGTATGAAATGGAAAAATATAATGTTTTTATTAATATGCTTCGCAACCATTTGCGTTGAATATTTTTTTCATGGCATTATATATTTAGTTGTTATGTCACGCGTAGATTGGGGCGACGTAATCGACAGTCTTATGTTTATGGCACCCTATGAAATTTCAATATTATTTGCATCTGGGGCCCTTTATGCTTCACTTTTGGAAAACCTTCGTGTTCGCCAGCAGGCAATTGCTTTAGAACGGGCAAACACCCTAGCACAGAGCGCACAATTGAACATGCTACGCTATCAACTCAACCCACATTTTTTGTTCAATACGCTCAATTCACTATCCGCCCTAATTTTACGTAAGCGTAGCGAAGAAGCGGAAGGTATTGTTTTAGGATTGAGCCGCTTCCTGCGCTACACACTCGACAACGATGATAGGCAACTGGTTTTTCTCGAGGAGGATATTGAAGCTCAACGTACTTATCTGGAAATTGAAAAAATTCGTTTTCAGGAACGTTTGAATTTACAGGTAAAAGTGCATCCTGGTCTGGCACGCGCTCTGGTACCTAGCCTCATGCTTCAACCTATTGTGGAAAATATCGTTAAGCACGTTGTGGCAATATCCAATGACACTTGCACTATCTCTATTTCGGCAAATGCTGACGACGAAAAATTGGTAATTAACGTTGAGGACGACGGGCCAGGGGTAGCAAACCCTGAAATTCTTCTGGAAAAAAAGAGAAACGGTGTTGGCCTGCGAAACATCGCCGAACGCCTTGCCCTGTTGTATGGCGATGCCGCCCAGCTAAATGTGACCAATCGCGAAACTGACGGGCTTTGCGTCACCATAACCCTCCCCATGCAGTTTGAAAGCAAAGATGATGAAAACCCTATTGGTTGATGACGAACCGCTGGCCTTACGCCGTCTCGAACATTTAGCTGCGGAAATCGGTGGCATAGACATCGTTGCCTCGTGCAAAGACGGTCCTTCGGCGATTGAAGCAGCAAACAAATTCCAGCCGGATCTAGTATTGTTAGACATTAAAATGCCTGGCCCTGACGGGTTTGAGGTGGCGGCGCAACTGAACGAACTCACACCATTGCCGGAAATCGTATTCGTTACCGCCTTTGACCATTTCGCCGTGCACGCCTTTGAGACCCATGCGCTAGATTATTTGTTAAAACCGGTTGAAAAAGATCGCCTGGCCGACACCTTCCATTTGGCCCGCGAGCGCATAAAATCTCGTGAAAAAGTAGGGCGCGCTGACGAACTTGGTGCCATCATACAAGACTTGCGCGAGGCCTTGGGCGAACACCAACGGGACGAAAACAAGCGCGCATTATGGGTCAAGGAAAAAGGCCGTATGGTGCGCATTAGCAATGCTGACATCAATTGGATTCAGGCGGAACGCGATTATATCCGCCTCCATGTTGGTGATCGCTCACACCTCATGCGCCACACCATGGCGGCCATCAGCAAAACTTTGGACCCGGAAAAATTTGTGCGCGCGCACCGTTCTGCAATCGTCAACGTCTCTACTGTACGCCAATTACGCCTCAGCCCAACTGGCGCTCATATCCTTCGCTTAAACGACGGCACAGAAATCCCGGTTGGCCGCCATTATCGCAGCGCCGTTGCCGAGGCCTTGCAAACGAAAGCCTGAATTTAGCTAGCTTTTTAGGAATATATTATGGCGGTCGGAAACGCAGCTCCCCGACCGCCATAGATTTGCTTAAAAGCTACCCTTTACGCTCACGCTATAAAAGCGCCCACTTGTGCGGCTTCTTTCGTCAACGCTATCGATGACGCCAAGGGCGCGGGAACCATCAAAGAAGGTACGCGATCGCTGGCGCTTTTGGTCGAAAATATTATCCACACCAAGCTTTATGGTTACGCCGCCATAGCGGGTGGTTTCGATAAAGGCGTCCAAATCACCGGAGCGCCCATTGTTGAAGCTCTCTTCAAACAACCGAAACTGATGTGAACCATAACCGGAATTATAATCCCATCCCCAGGCAATCTTCGCCGAGTTTATGTCCTGGCGAAAATCCAGGCCCCACCTATGCCTTCCTTCATTACCCAAGCGGCGCTCCAGACCGGTTACCGGGTCGACGACCGAAGAATCACGCAAGAACAAGCTGCCGTCCAAGGTCGCATTCTTCAAACCCAGCGCATCAAGCGGCATACGGGCTTCAACCTCAATAAACCAACGATTGGCATTGCCCAAATTCCCCGGCCCGTCAGAAGCATTATTGATCGGCACCCGGCCCTGAACGGCGGTTATTTCATCGCGGTGATATTTCAAATTCACCGTACCTTTTTCGCTAAAGCGATGTTCCCACGAGGCCTCATAAGCCCAGGTGCGGTCAGGTTCCAATTCGGGATTACCCAAATTGGTTTGTGAGTCACTTAAATTCACATTAGAGACGAAATTAAAAAAGTTGAGTTGTGCAACTTCGCGCTCAATGGACGTGCGAATTTGGTCTTTCTCAGTCACGTTCCATGTTGCCGCAAAGGATGGCTTCCAGAACTTGAACGTCCGCGCACGGCTGGCATCGCCCGATTGTGATATCTTGGAAGCTTCATAGCGAAGCCCGGTTTCCAGGGTCCAGTCTGATGAGGGGGTATACACCCACGAGCCAAACAACTCGCCGCGGTCCTCACTAACCTTGGTGTTGGACACATCAAGGGCGATCTGTTGCAGGCCTGCGCCGGTATCTTCAAACAGGTCGAGGCCGGAGTTTAGCTTATTCAACGCCCCTTCACTGCCTACTTGCAACGTATGTTTGGAGCTTATTTCCCAATCATAAAGCAGGCGCAAAATCGTCTCATTCTGGATTGAACCGCCATCAACACGAAAAGCGCCGGCAAAGCCTTGCGCATTAAAACTCTCTGCATCGTTCAAAAAATTCTCTGCGCGGCGGGTTTTCACAAAAATTAATTTGAGCGAGCGTTTTTCTGACAGCTTCTTCTCAAAATCACCGCCAACTTCAAACCCGTGACCGCCATTGTCCGAAATATTAAAGTCAAACCCATTGGGGCTTAAGCCGTTGCCAAGCATGCTTGAAATGCGCGAAGTTTCGTTGCGATTCCACTCCCAATTCCAATATTTACCGTTCAGCCGCAGGGCGTCGCCATTGCTAAAGCTTTTTTCCATATTGAAGGTTGGCTGCCATTCACGAAACCAGCGCTGATCTTCTTCGTCCACGCGCCGGGTAAGATCGCCCTGCGCGTTAAAGCTTTGCTCAGGGCCCTTCTCGCGCCGACTATTGGTATTGCGTTGCAAGCTGACGGTGAAATCGGCGTCCAGCAATCGCACGGCATATGTCAACTCGCCATTAAAAAACAGACGCTCGCCAGCGAAATTTTGGCGGGCGGTAAAGGTGGTCTGCCCACCATCGCTACAATCGCAAAGCACCACATTGACCACCCGGCTCTGCCCGCGCATATCAATACCCGGCGTTGAGCCACGGATAAAATCAACCTGCACAACCCGGCTTACCGCAATGCGTTGCAAAATCTCTTGCAGACCATTGGACTTGGTGCTGGGGCGTTCGCCATTGATCAGCACATTGCCGGCAGTGCCGCCAAAGCCGCGCGCATTATCGCCATTATCAATGGAAAAACCGGGCACCTGACGGACCATATCAAGGGCGGTAACCGGATTATAACTGGCAAAGAAGTCTGGCCCATAGCTGGTGATGGCCCCGTCAGACCCGGTATTGGGTGTCGCCTCACAATCAACAAGGCAAGCAATTGCTCCGGCCTCAGCGGCCTTTGCCGCACTGGCGTCTTGCGCTTGCACCGCCATCGGTGCACTCGACATCATCATCACAGCCAAGGCTGCACTATAATAGAATTTACTCTTTACCGTCATTCGTCTCGTCCCTTGCGCTAATATGCCGCATGGATTGCGCAAGCCGGAGCTTAGCGCAAGTTACTAAAAAGAAAGGTAAATTAAATTTTGGACAGATTACAAAATGGTATATTTTGCAACATGCCTAATCTAAAGCATGCAGCCATGCCGCATGGCGCGGTGCTTTTTTGGTCTGCGACCATTCTTCCAACATGGCTGGCGCCACGGTGTGCAGCTCTGCCATTTGTTCCGGCGTGCGCGTGTTCGCGACCAGTTCAAGGCGATGGCCATTAGGGTCGAAAAAGTAGATGGATTTAAAAATGCCATGATTGGTCGGGCCTAAAACGTCCAGCCCTTCGGCCTCGATCTTCTTCTTGGCTGCATGCAGCGCATCCAGGTTTTCCAATTCAAAAGCAATGTGTTGCACCCATTCGGGGGTGTTTTCATCACGGCCCATATCTTCCTTGGTCGGCAATTCAAAGAAAGCCAAAACATTACCCATGCCGGCATCCAAAAACACGTGCATATAGGGGTCTGGTGCCTTGGTAGAAGGCACTTCGTCCTCGGCAATGGCCAGCACAAAATCCATGCCCAACACCCGCTGGTAAAACTCAACGGTTTCCTTGGCGTCCTTGCACCGATAAGCGACGTGGTGAATGCGTTTTAGCGCGATACTCATCATGCTCTCCAGCAAAAATTAAGGGGCGGTATCTTCGAGAACACCACGGCGGACCTGATCAAGTTCAATCGAATCAAATAGAGCCTGAAAATTACCCTCGCCAAAGCCATCATTGCCCTTGCGCTGGATGAATTCAAAAAACACCGGGCCGATCACGGTTTTAGAGAATATCTGCAAAAGTAGGCCCTGCCCCTCGGTTGGAGCACCATCAACCAAAATGCGCCGTTTTCGCAATTCTTCAACATTCTCGCCATGCTCCGGCAGGCGAGTGTCAATCAGGTCAAAATACGAGTCTGGCGTATCTTGTAACTCCAGACCATTGGCCAGCAAACCATCGACCGAGCTATAAATATTGTCCGAGCCAATGGCGATGTGCTGAATGCCCTCACCATTAAAGTCGTTCAAAAATTCCTCGATTTGCGATTTATCGTCACGCGATTCGTTTAGCGGAATGCGGATATTACCGTCCGGCGATGTCATGGCTTTGGAGATAAGGCCGGTCAGTTTGCCTTCAATGTCGAAATAGCGAATTTGCCGAAAACCAAAAACGTCAGTGTAGAATTTACCCCATTTCTCCATCTGTCCGCGGCGTACATTGTGAGTTAAATGGTCGATATAGGTGAAGCCAAGATCATTGGTTTTTTCGGCCACGCTAACAATCGGCGTAAACTCTTGCGCAAAAAATGCGTCCCACTCAGCAACGCTCATCAAATAAATAAGCGAGCCGCCAATACCTTCAATGGCCGGTAGTTTTTCGGTCCAGCGCCCCTGTTGTGCTGCCTCTGCGCCCCGTTCCAGCGTCTTTTCATAAGCGGACGACGCATCATCAACCAAAAAGCCCATGGCATTCGCGCCGCCTTTGTGCAGCGCGATAAAGTCGCCAGCCTGCCCACTTGGTTCGCGATTGAGCAAGAAGCTGGCTTTGCCTTGCTGATAGCGAATCACATTATGGGTTTTATGCTTGGAAACCGCGGTGAAGCCCATTTTTTCGAACAACATGCCCAAGGCATCTGGTGTTGCGGACGTAAATTCGACAAAGGCAAACCCGCGTGTGCCAAGCGGGTTTTCAAAAAGATCGGCCATAATGGTGCTCCATCTTGCGCGCAACCCTGTCGGTGCGCCATTGTTAGGGGGTTGCACCTAGAATGAACAAAACTAGTAACAAATGCAACTAAATTTTACGCCATAAGGTGAAACACATGAAGCTGTTCAATTATTACCGCAGTGGTACCTCCCACCGGATCCGCATCGCCCTGCACCTAAAAGACGTAAAATACGAATATGTGCCGGTAAATTTGCTGACCAGAGAACACAAGTCTGAAGAGTATTTGGCGATAAACCCGCAAGGCCTCGCCCCCAGCTTAAGCGTGGATGGACACATCCTCACCCAATCCCCGGCCATCTTGGAATGGATTGAGGAGACCTGGCTTAACCCGCCGCTGCTTCCCGTAGCGCCCCTCGATCGCGCGCGGGTGCGGGCCATGGCCGCCTTAATTGCCTGCGACATTCATCCGTTGAACAATTTACGGGTGTTGAATGCCATTAAGGGTGAATTTGACGCTGACCCCAAAGCCGTGTCGCGTTGGATTGCTCAATGGATCACGGCAGGCTTTGAAGCTTTGGAGAAAATGCTGGATGGCACCCCCAAGCGCGGCGGTTTTTGCTTTGGGAATGCGCCGGGCTTGGCTGAATGCTGCCTGATCCCACAGGTGTATTCCGCTAAACGCTTTGGCGTCGATCTGACCCCATTCCCGGCGATTATCGCCATTGACCAAACCTGCACCGCCCTGCCCGCTTTTATCGCCGCCCACCCGGATAACCAGCCAGATGCGGTCTAGAACGCCCAGGTGTTATGACAATAAAAATCAGGCGGGCGCAAACCCATGGTCTTGCAGCACCGCCAAAAAGGTTTCCGGCTCCGGGCGCACGCGATAATTATCGGTCTCATCTGCCCATAGAATTTTACCCTCCGGATCGGTAATAATCACCGTCGGCAACACCGTTTCGCTGGAATAACCAAGAATTTGCATACCAAAGGGAATGCCCCATTTATTGGCTATGCCCAAAGCCCGGGCGGCGCGATTGCCTTCGTCGGTATAAAAGCCAAAATCCACATCAAACTTCTTGGCCAGCGCTTTGGTATGGCCATGCGGTTGCGGCGCAATCAGCGCCACCCGCGCGCCGCAGGCGGCAAGCTGCTGATAGGCGCCAGCTAATTCTTTGATCTGGGCCACGCATAGCGGGCACCAATTCCCCCGGAAAAACATCAATATATGCGGTCGCCCGCGAAAATCATTTGATTGCACTTCTTCGCCCGCCACATTGCGCACGGTAAAGGCCGCCAAAATCTCGCCCGGCTTCACCTTATCACTGCTACGGCCGGGAAAGGATGAATACCAAAAGCTATATAGCAAAAACCCGACAAAACCGGCAAGCGCCAAAGCGAAGGGCAGAAAGTCGGCGCCCAAAGGCACGGCACAAAGACTGATAAACACACCAAAAGCACCAAGGCCAATGAATACCGGAAAACGCGCACTGGTGCGCGGCGCATCCCTCATCGCCATAATCCAGCTTAAGCGCACAATGAATGGCGCATTGGCCAACAATACGCCGGACCACGCCAACACATCGCCGCCATTTATCAATTGCCCTGCCGCAAATACGCATAGCGCCAAAGCCATGGTGATGAATGCCATGACGTAGAGAGATTTTAGAAAATTCATAACGTATTCTAACCCCAAATGGTGAGCCACAATAGCGCAGACCCTGTGAGTTTCAAAACACGTTTTCGCGAGTCAAAACAACGGTTATGACTGCACCGGGCCGCCATTCTCCAGCCAATGTGCGCAATCAACGGGCAATACCCGCTCTACCGCCGCGTGATATTGGTCAATTTCAGCCGGTGTCAGCACTTCTTTCCACCGCCCATTGGTGCCCTTATTCATGAAGGTTTTACCGCCGCCGCGCCAGATTTCGCTGGCTTCGGGCATAATGTTGCCAAAGTTCTTTTTCATGTCCTTAAAGGAAATGCGCTCCAAAATTCCAGCAAAACAATCCTCGTCAATGGCGATCCCTAAATGTTTGGCAATGCCCCTGACTTCACCGGCAGGGTCGTTCAGTAAATCGGCAAAGTGTACAAAATGGATATTGGAAAGGTGGCGGTAATCCCACCAGGATTTGATGTGTTGCAGGTGTGACCAATAGGGGTAACCATCGCTTTCCCATTCATACCAGCTTTTAGTAATCCATGCCTTCCAGAAGGCGTGGATGTCGGCAAAGTCCGTCGGAAACACTTTGCCCGTCTGTTGTCCAAAATCAGCCATTGCCTCTCTTATGGCGTCCGAATAATTACGATGATGGTTCCACAAAGACATAAAAACATCGCGAGCATCGCGCCCAACAACAATATACTTATTGCCCTCGAAATACGGCACACCATCGAGCGGCAAGTGGGTTTTGATAAATCTCCTGTTGGTTTGCGCTTCAAGACCCGCGGCAATTTCGTCGATCGGTGGCAGCGCCATATCCAACCATGGCGCCATAACCGAAACCGGGGCCGGAAATTCGCCATCCTGATACAGCAGATTGGCCACAATGGTCTGCATCCATGTGGTCCCCGCTTTGTAGGAGGTGGAGATCACAATATCGTCCGGACGATGCTGATAAACACGCCAGCGCGTGCCATCAATAATTGGATGCCCCGCATATTCGCGAGTTTTTTGTGGTAAAGATTGTGGTGTCATATGCCTGCCCCCAATCATAACACTTAGGTGAAATGACGATTAAGAGCAATGATAAGGATTTGCAAAAGGGGTGGCGACCATGCCGCCAAACGGCCAAGCGCGGCAGTTTACCGGGTGACTTCGCGATCGCCCAACAGGCATGGTCCGGTTTTGAGCATAATCAAAATATCCAGCCAAAAATTGGCGCGCCGGATATATTCAACGTCGAGCCGCACCCGCGTCCGCACATCCTCGGCATTTTCCAAGGGGCCGCGCGAGCCATTAATTTGCGCCCAGCCGGTAAGTCCCGGCTTCACCCTGTGGCGATGGGCATAATGGGCCACCAGTTTCCAGCTTTCCACCTCGCCAGTGCGCATACCCACCGCATGGGGACGTGGCCCAACCAGCGACATGCTGCCCGCCAGCACATTGAATAATTGCGGTAATTCATCGAGGCTGGTGCGGCGCAAAAACCCGCCCAATCGGGTGACGCGGCTATCGTTTTGCTGCACCTGCTGAATGGCACCATTCTCTTGATGCACGCGCATGGAGCGAAATTTGAGCACTTCGATCACTTCATTGTTAAAGCCATGGCGCTTTTGGCGAAACAAAACCGGCCCGGGACTATCCAGACGAATAAGCAGCGCCACCAGCGCCATTACCGGTGCAAACACCACCAACATACCGGCCGCGAACACCACATCCTGCACCCGTTTTGCCACGGCGCGGGTTTGGTCGCGCGGCGCACCTGAAACCGAAACGACTGGGGCGCTGGCAATCTCGCTAAGGTGCGCCTGTTCCGGGTGAAAGCCGTCCACATCCATAAACAACACCACTTCTTGCGGCAAAGCGCGCAATTGATCGATCAACTCATTGACCCGGCGCGAAGCCGTCGACGTTACCGTGATAATGATCTGGTCAATGGTATGCAGATCCGACCACGCCAATAAATCATTTACCCCGCCAGCAACGCAAACCCCTTCTATGTCGCCGGGGCGGCGCGAGGCACGGTCATCGAATACCGCTACAACATTTAACTCCGCACATGAGGCACTTTCGCCAATAAGGCGGCGGGCATTTTCCGTTGCTCCAACAATCACAACATTGCTGGCCAGTGCGCCTTTGCGCGACCAGCGGCTAACGACAGCGCCATATAGCAATTGCAGACCGGCCAAACCCAGACCCGCCAAAGCGCTGGTCCACAATAAAAAATATAGAGCGTCGGCAGGGGTGTCCAAGGCCCACGCAACCAACAAGGTTGTGGCCAAGGCAAAAACCACGGCACCAACGGTCTTGCCCCATCGCAAAAGCAGCTTTTCCCCATAGGCGAAACGGTACGCGCCCATGGCCGCTAGGCTCCACACTGCCAAAAACGGCATAAGCAGGAATGGCGCGGCAATGCCAAATGCGGTTTGCGGCAGCGGCAAACCGCTGGCGAACCAGCAGCCATACAGAGCAGCAAAAGCCACCAGGGCCGCATCCAAAGTCTGAAAGCCGCGGATCGCCAATACCTTATACACCCGCGAGGACCGATGACGCGGCACTTGCAAGCTTGGCGGCGAAAACGACGGCGCATCGGCAATTTTTGCTGATGGCGCATAGGCGGCGCGCTTGCTTGCGGTGGTGCCACCATTGGCAATTTGACTATTATTCTGGCTCGCCCGCATACATGTTCATCCTTTGAAATTTAAAGGACAAACTAAGGGCTTAAGCTCAAAATCTTGTTAAAAACATTGCTTAGCCAATGGTAAAGATAATCCCGAACACACGCGGCGTACCGCTATCATGGTTCAAAATACGCGTTGATAAACGGTGCCATTTGAGCCTCATAAGCCTTCCAACTGCCCACCGACTTTTGCGATATCGGTTTGCGCACCTGCGCGAGGCTGGCGGTGGTCACGCTGCGCCGTGTCTCGTAAAATCGCCGCGTTTGGGGCTCATCATCCAGAGCGCAATGGGCCAAAACCCCCGGAATAACCGCTTCAGGCGCACGCACTAATTCTTCATACGACACCACATGAATATTCTTGGGAAACAGGGTGCGCCAATGGGCAAATAACAGGTCTTCGCGTTTGAAATACGCGGCAATATCGGCAAGCGACCAGGTCCAGTCCAGCCCCTTGTTAAAATAGGTTTTATAGCATGACCACGCCGTATCCGCCGGGTCGCGGCGCACCCATATTATTTTCGCGGCGGGCAGGATATGGCAAATGTGCCCCATGAGGCGGCTATGCAGCAAGGTTTTATCAACAATATGACCGCCGCCGCCAAAGCGTTCCTCCAGCAGGTGCAAATATGTGTCGCCTATCGACGTCCACGGATCATCATGATTAGCGGCATTGGCAAAAGTCGCAGCATGTTCAAACGTGTAACCGCCCAGCGGCATCAGCGCTTTTTTAAACAGCTCAAGCTCGCCGCCATCTTTCACCTTGCTATGGCTGACGAGTATTTGCTCAATCAGCGTTGTGCCCGAACGCGGCAAGCCGGTGACAAATATCGGCCGGGTTGTGATATTATGGCTTGGTGGCAATTGGGCCAGTCCGGCGGCGTTAAAACCGCTCAACAGCGATGTGCACAACGATTGGTCAATTTGCCGGTCCAGCGGACGGCTTTGACGAAACAGTTTTGCGCCTTCATCATAGCGGGAAAATGCGCCTTCGGTGTCACCGATATCCTCGCGCGCTTTACCAAGGGTGTAGAGAAACGCGCCGTGACTGTGCGGATCAATGCCGCCAAAGGCACCGCGCAGGTTTTCCATTTGCGCCAATTCCGGGTCATCCGGGGTGAATGTTTTTAACGCGCCAAGAGCAAACCAGCTTTGCCCGGCTTGCGGCCATTTCGCCAACACTTTGCGAAAATACGAAAGCGCGCCTTGCCCATCTCCCAACAGCGCTTTTGCCGTACCCAAAAAATGATCAAGGGATGGGTTATTGGGCGCCTTTTTGGATACACTTAGCATGAGGCTATGGGCCTCGCGCACTTGCCCGGCTTCGGCCAATAAAGCCGCGGTTTGCAATTGGCGCATAACGTCTTTGCGGTCCACCCGTGCATAGCGCTTAACGGCTTTCAATGCCTGCGATATTTCGCCAAGCGCCAAAGCCAGTTGCGCGACATCAAGCCAATGATCGCCCAATAACGCCCCTTGGCGAAACAACCCAGCTATCAGCGCAACGGCCTTATCTCGTTCGCCGGCATTAGCTGCCGCTTGCGCACTTTGAATATCGGGGTGAGAAGCGTTCATTGATGAAATCCGCACGGTTTAAACTGGTGACATAGCCGCGGACAAAACAAGGCAGGCAAAGCTAAAAGTCAACGGCAAAACCAAATGCCCAATGCTCTGCCCCCATTTCCCCCCGCAAAATACATATGTTCTCGACACGTTCCGGCAAAAATCGGCAAAAACCGACAAAGCAGTGATTGCTGTAATATTGCTTGAAACCCTTAAATTTATCAGATATCCCCGGCGATGGAGAGGTGGCCGAGTGGTCGAAGGCGCTCCCCTGCTAAGGGAGTAGGCGGTGTTCCCGTCTCGAGGGTTCGAATCCCTTCCTCTCCGCCATTTCCTGAGAAACCACAACAATTACAACATACTAACTAGATTGGCCCTAGATGGTATCGTTGTTGTCCCCCGTCAGCGCTTATGGGGTACAGGCTGTAGAGACCACGTCGCTTTTGTCTGACAGCACCGTCTTCAACCCGTTCTCGCCGAAGCGCTGAGGGCGTTAAAGCAAGATGCCTGCCCACAAAAAGTTGGGGCGGATTCGCTATTCGGGATGTTCCGCAGGCCACTAAGCCAATTGTGAGGCAACTTCGCAGTTGGCCTTGAAAAGGGTTTCCTTATGGCAAGGCCTAGCGTGGCTTTTGCGGCTTACCCGGCGAATCCACAGATCTATTTTGCCTTTTTTCCTCCGACCGACGGCGCGGGTCTTCCTGCTAGCGAATTTGCCGTTGCGGAGACTTTCGGCTTCTCCCTTTTTGGTTTCTTGGCTTCCTTGTTTCCGCGGTTTTTGCCTTTGGCCATTGTCTGTCCTTCCAATGTGCAGCGATCCGGTGCCGGATTGACGAGGGTTTGGCTGCGGTAGTCCACCGATTGCCTTTGGAAGGCAAAAGGTGGTTTGATATCTGAGCGGTCAGGTTGGCGTGACCGGTGACATTGTCAGATTAAAACTGCTTGTCCGAACAAGGTCCGTATTTAACACAATTATACTGCAAGTCGATACCATTCAGCCAGAGCTTCAAATCGCATAATCTTGAATCTGTTTCCTGTAAGCGCCGCTGTCCCATAAATGGGGTTATTGTTGGGATCGGTTAGGGTGCATTGAACAGGTTAAGGTATGCATGTGCCGTTTCCTCTATCTTCGCAATGTTGAGGAAACACAAATTTTCATTGCTGTGTACATAAACGCGACGTCTAAGCGATTTCTAACCACTGATAACATTCTCTTATCAGAGCCCAAAAACCCTCTCTTAGCCCCGAGCTAAATTATGGCCCAGAGCTAAATTATGCGCATAAGCGCTGACGGGGAACAATGCCGAATTCGTGAGTTGACGAACAATAGCTGTCATCGTAGGCGTCATAATTCGAAAACTAAAATTACATGTGAAGCGGGGAGACAGCCATGGGCGTTTTTGCATTGGTTTATAGCGCAATTGCGTATGTTTTGTTTTTTGCATCATTTTTATATTTAATTGTGTTTATGGGCGGCGACATGACGTCGTATATCGGGGCGCCAAAAACGATTGATGTTGGTGCATCACCGCTCGCGGGTGGGCCGGCACCGCTGGTCAATATTGGTCTGTTACTGCTGTTCGGATTGCAGCATACGATTATGGCGCGATGGGGCTTTAAAAAAGGGTTGATGAAGGTCATCCCGCGCGCGATGGAGCGCAGCACCTATGTGCTTGCTACCGTTGTCGTTCTTATTCTGTTGTACGTTTACTGGGTGCCAATGCCGAGCGTCGTGTGGTCGGTTGAAGCGCCGCTTTGGGCGAGTGCATTAACGGCACTCTATTTCTTTGGCATCGGCCTTGTGCTGTTGTCGACGTTTCTCATTAGCCATTTCGAACTGTTCGGTTTGCTACATGGATGGTTAGGATTCAAAAAACTTGAGACGCCGGCGCCGAAATTTGTCACCCCATCTTTGTACAAACATGTTCGCCACCCACTCTATCTTGGCTGGATTATCGCTTTTTGGGCGACGCCAAACATGACCTCAGGGCATCTTCTCTTTGCCTCTATCTGGACAATCTACATTTTTGTCGCGTTAGGTTATGAGGAACGAGATATGGTCGAGCTATTTGGTGACAAATACCGCGACTACATGCAAAAGGTGCCTGCAATTTTTCCAATTGGACGCAAGAAATAATATCTTTAGTCGTCACCTTAAGTCGTGAATGGCGCAGTCAGAAGCGATGGCTTGAGTTCAAATTCCTGATTTCGTAGCCCCATTCAATGAGAAATTCCGTCCGTTATTTCAAGACTTCGCCAGAGATCATCCGCCTTGCCCTGATGATGTATTTCCGTTTTCTGCTTTCGAGCGCAAAGGTAATATCGAATCTGGTTACGTTGGCAATTTAAGAGAGCGATGACTGCGCAACGTGCGAAAACACCCTCTATATCGTTCCCCTTCAGCGCTTAGGGAGACGACGAAAAGGCGTGTCCCTTCAGGAACCGGCGCAAAGCGCGGTCATCCGTCCATTCTTTTTGCAGATAGCCTGGCGCTACCGCAATTTGGTCGGCCACCGTGGAAACCGTCGCCTCAAAAGTTATAAAATCACTGTCACCCCTGATGAAGTTAGTCCGGTGCTGGCTTGTGTCTTCCAGTTTGGGCGTGCGCGGTAAGGGTTCAAGGCCCGCCTCACGGCGTTGTTTCGGGTCGCTAAGCAAAAGCCCCGCAGTAAAACCGATATATGGTGCCAAACGACGGTTAGGTTGCAGTTCAAAGCAAGCCGTACGGCTTCTTTACGAAAATCTTCGGTAAAGTGTTTGCGGGTCATTTGTTCCTCCAAGATTATAGTCAAAAATCTCAAAGGTGCTGTCTACTTTTTTACGACAAGTCCAAGTCGCATGACCAGTGGAGAAGAGGGTTTTCCCCACCACATCATTATTCAATTACAAATAACGTATTTATGTGTAATCAATTTTGTATTTTTAAAAAACAGACCCATCATCTTGACTTGGCGTTTTGGTAGTATTTCCAAGCGTGCTCTACCATCTGCTCGAGTTTAGGAAATTCTGCATGAAAACCAAGTTTTTGTTTCCCGTCATGTGTATCTGCCACTAAAATCGGTACATCCCCGGCACGTTTGGGGCAAACTGAATACGGAACGGATTTTCCGGTTGCACGCTCTACGGCATTAATAACTTCAAGTACGCTGCTCCCCATACCTGTTCCAATATTGACCACAAAGCTATCGCCGCCTTGCATCAAATGTAGCAAGGCTAAAATGTGCGCATTGGCAATGTCGCAAACGTGCACATAGTCTCGAATGCACGTCCCGTCTGGAGTTGAATAGTCATCCCCAAACAACTGTAAAGCCGAACCACCTGAAGCAGCGGCCAATGCATTGGGAATCAGATGTGTTTCTGGGTTGTGCTCCTCACCGATATCGCCATCAGGATGTGCCCCCGCAGCATTAAAATAGCGAAAAATACCGTGACGGATACTGCCATCTTGTGCAAATTTTTGCAGCAAGCCCTCCGCCTTTGCTTTGGTTGCAGAATATATGCCTTTTGGCGCAAGGGACGATTTTTCCGAAATCGGCACCTGTTTGGGAGCGCCATAAACCGCCCCGGTGCTGGAAAAAACGATGTTGGAAATGTTGAAGGCAACCATTGTTTGCAAAAGGTTTTCTGTACCGTGCACATTTACACTATCAAAAACGGTTGGATTCCGCTCAGCTTCCTCAACTTCAATACGAGCAGCCAAGTGTAAAACCGCAACCGGGTTGGTACTTGTAAAAGCCGCTCTTAGCGCAGCCTTGTCGCGTATATCACCGGCAATGACTTCGCCCCATTTGCAGGCACTGCGATGACCTGATGAAAAATCATCAAAAACAATCGGCAAAAAAATAAGCTTCTCTCATTCTCCATGGGCCGTATGAGCCGCCCACTTTTATGGTTTGGCCTGCTGCAAAACCATCCAAAGATGAGACCAGCTCCCAATCTTCTGGCACTTTCAGGAAAGACAATTCCGCTTTCCCAAATCGATACCTATTTCCAGTATCGTCTATTGCTTGCGCCATCATTCGAGGAGCTAAAAACAATACCCTACCATCAATGAAGGCGTTGTCTTTGTTGATAGTAAGAAGGCTGCATCCTGAAACCTCATCAATGGGAAAGGCAAAGCCTGTAAATTTGGGAGCAACTTTGTACTTGACCGTAATTAACCCTGAAGACGATGGTGCCGCACTCAGAATATCAGCAGATTTTTCTTTAAGGTCAGTCCGCTGGGCATTTTGCAATTCTACGAACTCAAAGCTTGGCTCACTGCATCCATCCAGACCCATCCAGCGCAGTGTAAACCCTTGAATATTTTTCCCCGAAAAGCTCATCTCCACCAGAAAGTGTGGGGCTTCACCTTCATTCTCGATGGACACTTTGTATGCGATAGTGTCTTCCTCTAAATTCGGGGCTGTTTGCTCCTGAGCATGAAGTTTGCCTAGTGGAGATAAGATCATTATCAAAGGTAAAAGCATCATGTATTGCAAATTATGTGGAAATATCACGCTTAACCATCCATCAACATTAACTTATCGACTCACATAAATAGCAAATAAAGGCCATTTTAAGTCAATCCCGTTTTTTATACTTACCTACAATCTAACATCTCGGAAAACCAGAAATTCTCTTTATAAACAAAGCCCTATAACGCAACCGTACCATTGTGCTTTGCTGGCGAAATTATTGCGCGTGACATTTCCTTGCCCCCCAATTGAAGGCGGTAAATATTTGATTATTCTTTCATGAGGGTATTTGGGACGAACTAACGGATGTGATAGCCGGTCATTGCAAATAGGCTTTATGGCTTAACGAGCAGAAAGAACCTGATTGCATTGCCATTCAGAGCCACCACAGTGTTATTCAAACTATCATGGTCCGCGCCTTAGGGGCATGGCCTAATGGCCGAACCGCCTTGCGCGGCGCACACTTTGAGCTAGGATTAAAACCAATCGGGCGGCGTCTTGAGGGGTTTAGGGGTGGATATATGATTAGTATTATTGGCTTGGCGCTGGCATTGGCTTTGCTGGTTTATCTGGCCATGCGCGGCATGAGCATTTTGGTTGCCGCGCCTTTGTGCGCCGTCCTTATCGCACTCACTTCGGGGTTGGCCTTGCTGCCGCAAACCGGCTCGACTGACGCCTCTTTCGCCGTCAGCTATATGACCGGATTCACCGGGTTTTTTCGTGACTGGTTTCTCATGTTTTTGCTCGGCGCTATTTTTGGCAAAATCATGGAGGATAGTGGCGCCGCCCATTCCATTGCCCATTGGGTAATTTCCAAGCTCGGCGTCCAACACGCGGTGCTGGCTTTGGTCGCCGCGTGCGCAATTTTGACCTATGGCGGCGTCAGCGTCTTCATTGTCGCCTTCTCGGTTTACCCGATGGCGGTAGGCCTGTTTCGCGAGGCTAATTTACCACGCCGGTTTTTGCCCGGCACGATTGCCTTTGGCTCGGTGACCTTCACCATGACTTCTGCTGGCTCGCCAGAAATACAAAACTGGATTCCGATCGAGCATTTGGGCACAACGCCCTATGCTGGTTGGGGCGTTAGTATCGTAGTTGCCCTTTTTATGGCATTGAGCGGATTTTTATGGCTCTCCGCAATGATCAAAAAAGCGGTTGTTAATGGTGAGAGTTTTGCAGGACGTGTAGAAGACCCGAAACCGCGTTCCGAGAATACATTGCCACATCCGCTTATCTCTTTATTGCCATTAATAGCGGTGTTGGTCTCATCGAAAGTTTTTCACGAGGCGTTTGGCTCGTTTGCGTTGGTGATAGCGCTTTTTGCAGGTATTGCGGTTGCGACGGTCTTTAATTTTCGCCGCTTTACCGATTTTGGCGGTGCGCTCACTTTGGGCGCAACCGGCGCGGTGATCGCCATTGCCAACACCTGTGCCGTGGTTGGGTTTGGCTCGGTCGCCAAAATCACACCCGCGTTTCAAACCGCGCTTGACGCCGTTACCAATTTGCCCGGCTCACCGCTGATTGCGGCGGCCATTGCCATTACGGTGATTTGCGGTCTGACCGGCTCGGCTTCTGGAGGACAAACCATTGCGCTGCCTTTGCTTGCCCCCATATATGTCGGCCCTGAAGCCGCCCAACCGGTCGATCCCGACGCCTTACACCGGGTGGTGGCCATCGCCTCTGGCGGGCTCGATTCATTGCCGCATAATGGTTATGTGGTGACCACCATCAGGGCGATTTGCGGCGAAACCCACAAGGACGCTTACGGAGCAGTTGGCGCCACCACCGTGATCGTCCCAGCAATCGGCACCGTGCTCGCGCTGGTTTTGTTTTCCATTTTTTAAAACAATATGCGCCTTAACCAAAAGCCGATGCATTCATGAGTCGGCAGCAGTTTCCTCAATAAATTTCAGGCAGGCGTCGTAATCTTTCAAAATGGCGTCGCGGCGCATATCAACGGTCACCCGCGCCTCGGGGTCGTTAAACACATAGAATTGCTTTTTGCGCACGGCATCCAATGCCAATGCCACAAAGGCTTCGGCCGACATTCCGTTTTCGACCAACGCTTTGATACTTTGATACATTTTGCTGGTATTTGGCGCAGCATTGTCTTCATTGGAGGGCCTGCCCTCGCCGCCGACAACAATGTTGGATTGCACCCAGGTTGGGCACAGAACGGTGACATTTATGCCCTGCTGAGCCAATTCCTGCACCAGAGCTTCGGAATAACCAACCACCGCAAATTTGGTCGCATTATACGGTCCCAAACGCGACATGGTGAAGTGACCCGCCATAGACGCCGTATTGATAAAATGACCACCTTCGCCATGTGACTTGATCAGCGGTGTAAAAATCTCCACGCCATAGACTACGCCCATCAAATTGATATCAACAATCCAGCGCCAATCTTCCAATGCCACCTCACCAGTGACACCGGCCAGACTAACCCCGGCATTATTGGCGACGATATGGACCTTGCCAAATGCCGCAATGGTCGCGTCAGCCGCCGCCCGTACTGATGCCGCATCGCGCACATCGCAAACCACGTTGGCAACATTGCCGTCCTGCGCCCGCAAGGCCGCTGCCGCGTCTTCGAGCATGTCGGCATTAATGTCCGCCATCATCACCTTTGCGCCGTCCTTGACCAACGCTTTGGTTAGCGCCAGGCCAATGCCGGATGCAGCACCGGTGACAAAGGCGACTTTATTTTCAAAACTATTCATAGTGTTTTTCCGTAAGGTGGGTTTTCAAAAAATGCATGACCGCTTGGCTGATCGCATCGGGTTATTCGGGCAGAAGGGCGTGGCTGGTATTGCCGATATTCGGACCATAAATGTCAAAAACAGCTTTATCCATCACGGCGCTAATATCTTCGATAATGTGCCGCGCATTTTGTCGCTTAATGCTACCGGACGCCGCTCTGCCGCATCAACATAAACATGGACAAAATGCCCTTGCGCGGCGGCACTGGTTTCGTCGCCAGCAAACAGCGCAATCTCATATCTGACACTGCTGGAGCCAAGTTTAGCCACCCGCAAACCGGCCATAATTGGGTCTGGAAAGCTCAGCGGCGCGAAATACGAACATCCGGTTTCGACCACCAGACCGATAGGATCGCTGGTGCCCCCCGTGCCAGTGCTGCTACCGGTGCGTAGCAGATCATTATCGATAAGAAACCGGTTCACCAGCGTATCGAAATAAAAATAATAGACCGCATTATTGATATGCCCATACACATCATTATCGGCCCACCTTGTCTGCAGGGGCAGAAAATGTGGATAATCCGCGCGGCTATGGGGCACGGGCTTACTCATAGAATTGCCTCATAAATATCCAATGTCGCCGCATAGGTCAGCTCACGCGCATTATTGACCAATAACCGGTCCTTGGTCATGGCGTCTTTTGCCATCATCGGGATCGCCTCTGCCGCTATATTTACCGCGCTCAGGGTTTTGGGTACGTCAGTCGCCTCTTTAAGGCGCAACATTTCGTCGATCAAAGCGGAGCCATTGCCCCCCACCCCCAAATCACGGGCAATTTCGCCATACCAATGATCGGCCTTTGGCTGATTATATTTCATCACTTCGGTCAGCACCAAAGCGTTGGAAAGTCCGTGGGGCACATGGAAAAACCCGCCCAGCGGATAAGCAAGCGCATGAACCCCCGCACATGGCGCATTGGAAAACGCCTGCCCGGCCAGCATCGCGCCAATGAGCATATCATTGCGCGCGTCCATGTCGGCCCCGTCACCGCAAGCAGCAACAATTGCCCGCCGCAGTTTGCGCAATGCCGCCAAGGCCAGGGCGTCGGATATCGGGTTTTTCTCAATGATCGAGGTATAGGCTTCAATGGCATGGACCATGGCATCAATGCCGGTGCTGGCAGTGATAGATTTGGGCAGGCCGATGGTTAATTGCGCATCCAGTAAAACCCGATCTGCGTACAGGCTGTCGGCGACAATACCTTTTTTCTCGGTTTCGCCGGTGGTCAAAATAGCCACATTGGTGACTTCCGACCCGGTGCCCGCTGTGGTTGGAACCAGCATTAACGGCAAGGTCGGCCCTTTGGCCAGACCGACACCATAAAGCTCGTGGATTTTTTGGTCGCTGCTTGCCAAATGCGCGATCACCTTGGCAGTATCCATGGGGCTGCCGCCACCAAAACCGATGACCAGACCGGCCTGAAAAGCTTTCACCGCCGCCGCCCCTTGCAGGACAATTCCCTCTGGCGGATCGGCCACCACATCATCAAAAACCATGATTTGGTAACCGGCCTCTTCGAGGGCGGCAATACCCGCATCGATCAAGCCGAGGGCGCGCACGCCCTTGTCGGTTATCACGGCAATGCGCTTATTGGCGCAAAGCCCGTCCACATAAGCGTCCAGCTTTGCTGCGCCGCCAGGCTCAATACGAATGTCGGCAACGGTCTGGAATGAATGCATCAGCCTGTATTTCCTTTTTCCCGGTAGCGTTGGCCTTTGGCGGGCGGTGTTTGTGGGCCGCCAGCAAAGCACTGGGCGATATCCATCCATGTTTTCGCCGCTTCACCAGCCACCGCGAGGTCAGTATCACCAATATTGCGGCATTGGGTTACCACTTGGCAAAATTGCGTGGCGGCACCTTCTATCCGGTTTTGTAATTGCGGCTCATTCCATTCCCAAATCTTGCCCGATGGTGCCTGCAGGCGCACATAAGGCTTTGGTAAAATTGGCACCTTTGCATTGACCCTATAAGACCAGCTATAGGTCGTAACGCCAATATGGGCGACATTTTTGAGGCGATCAGTGTCCTCACGCTCTAATCCCAACACATCAAATATGGCCTGCGCATGAGCCCAATGCTCCATTTGCCGTGCTATTATGCAAGAGCGGGTCGACATGTCAGGCCCGGCCCATTGCACCCGCTGGTCCGGATCTGCTGCCGCAAAACCCATGGCCATATTTGGGTAATAGGCTCTCCATTCCTCGAATAATTGTCGGCCCGATTTGCCCTTGAAATACTCGCCCTGCATTTGTTGGTGGCTCTGGCCGCTGCCGAGCGCCTTCATTGCCGCGCCGATAAAATTTTGAAACTGTTGCGGCATATGCAAGGTCTGATCGGCGGCAATATTCCAAATATGCAAATGTCCGATAATGTCCTTTATGGTCCAATTCTTGAACAAGGTGGGGATGTCAAAGACCGCATCTTGCTGGTCCTCTAAGATTGCGACGATGCTGTCGCACTCCCTTTGAAAGTCGTGCGCCTCACGCATCGCTTAGACCCGGTTCAATTTCGAACATCAAAGTATCGGCGGCGATTTGGCGGCCCGCTTGGCAATGAACACCGGTCACCACACCATCCACTTGCGCCAGAATTTCATGTTGCATTTTCATAGCTTCCAAAATGGCCAACCGGTGCCCCTTGGTGACGCTTTGTCCTTGTGCCGCAAGCACGCTTTGCACGGTGCCATGCATGGGGGCCAACACCGATCCGGCGCCGGTTTCTTCTTGGGCGTTGGTAAAGGTGCAGACCTGATTTACCAGCGCAAAGTCCTTGCCGCCCACTGAAAATTGCAAAGTTGCGGGGTTTGGCGGGTTAAATAGCGCTTTCACGCGCCGTCCATTTACCACGAAAATAGCGGCATTTTCCGCCCATGAGATCCGCTCCACCTCAAAGCCCTGATCGTTAATGCAAACCGTGTATCGGGCTCCGCCAAGCGGCGTGATATCCACCCGAATATCTTCATCCAGATAATGATAAAGAAATGGCGTGGCAATGGCGCTGGCCGACGCCCAATTTAACAACTCCATGTCCACATGAATGGCCTGCGCCCGGCTCTCGGCCCGGGACAATTCATATTGGATGAGCGCCGCCATAGCCGCTTCAATGGCTGACAATGCCGGGGGCTTAAGGTCGGCTGCGGTAAAATTGTCGGCAATAAACCCGGTATTGGCCTGCCCATCAATAAAAACTGGCCGAGTAAGCGCCTCAATCAGAAAGCCCTTATTGGTTTTTAACCCCATCAAGGCGGTATCTTGTAAAGCCGCGATCAACTTCAACCGCGCTTCTTCGCGGGTCGCCCCATGGGCAATAATCTTTGCCATTATGGGATCATAAAATGGCGAAACCTCGCCGCCGGTTTCAATGCCCGCATCAATGCGAATACCCGGCGCGTTTGCTGGCTTCCATAAATCAATCGCCCCGGTCGCTGGCAAAAAGCCCTGCGCCGGGTCTTCAGCATAAAGCCGAGCTTCAATGGCATGGCCGTTGAGCACGATATCTTTTTGTTGCAAACCCAGTGGCTCGCCCGCCGCTATTTGGATTTGTAGTGCCACCAAATCAAGCCCGGTAATCATTTCACTCACCGGGTGTTCCACTTGCAGGCGCGTATTCATCTCTAAAAAGAAAAAGTTCCCCACAGGGTCGAGCATAAACTCGACCGTCCCGGCACCCACATAATCAATGTCTTGCGCGGCTTTAACCGCCGCCTCGCCCATTGCTGCGCGCAAGGTCGGCGTCATTACCGGACACGGCGCTTCTTCCAGAACTTTTTGGTGGCGGCGCTGTACCGAGCAATCGCGCTCGCCAAAATGAATGGTGTGTCCATATTGGTCGGCAAACACCTGAATTTCTACATGACGCGGCCGTTGCACCGCGCGCTCAAGGATTAATACATCCGAGCCAAACGCATTTTGGGCCTCCGCACGCGCGTCCTTGATCGCATCGGATAAGTCCTCAACCCTGCTGACCAATCGCATACCGCGCCCGCCGCCGCCCGCCGCCGCCTTGACCATCAGTGGGAAACCGATGATCTGCGCTTGTTCAACGAGGGTGTCATCGCGCTGATCTTCGCCCTGATAACCGGGCACGCACGGCACGCCAGCCTTGAGCATACGCCGCTTTGCTTTGGCCTTATCCCCCATCAGGTCGATGGCATTAGGGCTTGGGCCGATAAACACCAACCCGGCCTCGGCGCAAGCCGTGGCAAAATCGGCACTCTCTGACAAAAACCCATATCCGGGGTGTATGGCACCGGCGCCATTAGCCAATGCGGCGGCGATAATTTTATCACCCAAAAGATAGCTTTTCCCGGCTGGCGAAGGGCCAAGCAGCACTGCTTGATCAGCCAATTTTACGTGCAGCGCATTGGCATCAGCTTGCGAATACACGGCCACCGTTTCCAGTCCCATTTGCCGGGCAGTACGCAGAATGCGACAGGCAATCTCACCGCGATTGGCAACAAGAATAGAGGTAAAGGCTTGCGTCGTCATGATCCCCATTGGTCCTATATCCGCGCTATGCCGAAACTGTTTTCCTTAACCTGACGATGGCGGCCTTCCCAGACAATGGCCAGTTGCGCGCCCAGAACTTTGCGGGTGTCACGCGGATCAATCATGCCATCATCAAGACAATGACCCGAGGTATAAAAGGCGCTGGACTGGCTATCGAAAATATCGGTCAATATGGCCTTTTGCTGGTCCATAACATCTTTGGGAACTTCTATGCCAGCGCGTTTGGCCTGCGCTTCGCCGACAATCGCCATCACCGTGGCCGCCTGTTCGCCGCCCATCACCCCCATCAGCGCATTGGGCCAAGTGGTCAGGAAATCCGGGGCAAAGCCGCGCCCACACATGCCAAAATTACCGGCCCCAAAACTGGCACCAATATTCATCGTCAGGCGCGGCACTGAGGTATTGGTTACTGCCTGAATCATTTTCGAGCCATGCTTGATCATACCGGCGCGCTCATATTCCCTGCCAACCATATAGCCAGTGGTGTTTTGCAGAAAAATCAATGGCGTGTCGGCCTGATCCATAAGCTGAATAAAATGCGTAACTTTGTTCGCGCCGTCCGGGTCAATGGGGCCATTATTGGCAATAATACCGCAGCGATAGCCATGAATTTGCGCCTGCACACACACGGTCGATACACCATAAAGCGGTTTAAAATCACTAAAGTCCGAGCCGTCGACAATGCGGGCGATAACCTCGCGGACCTCATACGGCGTGCGATAGCTGATCGGCACAATACCGGCGATTTCATCGGCGTCCAATAACGGTTCGCGATAGGGTTTATGCACCGGCTTCGGACAGCGCGAATTCCAATCCAGACGCGCCATGATCTCGCGCAGCATCAACACCGCCTCGCCATCATTTTGTGCCAGATATTCTGCAAGGCCGGTAACTTCTGCATGCATTTGCGCGCCGCCAAGTTCCTCTTCACTGGCAATTTCACCGGTCGCCGCCTTCAGCAAAGGCGGCCCGGCGAGAAACGCCTTGCCGCCGCCCTTAACCGCGACAACATAGTCCGAAAGCCCCGGCATATAGGCCCCGCCTGCGGTGGACGAGCCATGCAAAATGGCCAAAACCGGGATGCCCGCTTTTGAAAGACGGGCCAAATTGGCAAATAAAGCGCCGCCCTTCACAAAGCCCTCGACGGTATAATTCATCAAGTCCGCGCCAGCACTTTCCACCAAATGGATAAATGGCAGCTTTTGTTCCAGTGCGATCTCCTGCGCCCGCGCCAAACGATAACCGCCAGCGACAGTGACCGAGCCAGCCTTAATGCCGCTATCGTCAGTGACCACCATGCAGCGTGCGCCATTGATATACCCGATGCCCGCCATAATCGTGCTGCCGGGAATGGACTTTTCTTCCTCGCTGGTATCCAGCAAATAGCCAGCCAAATTACCAATTTCCAGATAGGGCATGCCCGGATCCAGCAATCGGCCCAATCGCTCGCGCGGCAATAACTGGCCGCGCTTTTCGAATTTTGCTTTTTTGGACGCCGATAGGCCGGGGGCGCGAGCATTCAACGCCGATAATTTATCGATCAAGGCCAGCATGTTCTGGCGGTTTTGCACAAATGCGTCGGCAGCAGGGTCAATTTTCGAGGTAAATACGGTCATGAAAGCGCCTCGGCTATTGAGATTGGTACCGCAATGGGATGAGACAGCAGGATTTGCCCATAACCTTTGCCTTGAGCGTCATTGCGTAATGAAGCCGCGCCGCCGCCGCCCAACACATCATCAATAACAAAATTAATGGCGTTAGAACCCGGCAGATAATAGCGCTCTATCGTGCCCTGACTTTCCATGAAATGGGCGTAGGTTTGCGCCACTTCTTCTATGCTAAGCGCGGCCCAAATATAGGGCAGATATTGCGGTTTTCGAGCGATAACACCGACATTGGCCGTGTCGCCTTTATCGCCAGAGCGTGCCCATGCCAGCTTAACCAAAGCAATGTCTGTGGTCGGCTCTTCAGACATAGTCGGTATGGCGGGCAAATCTGGCGGCGAAACACCAGCGGCAGTGTCATGAAGCGCGTCCACATGAGCAGTCATCCGGCCCTCCACATCAATGGCAATATTGATGTCTTGTTTCGGCGTCAGATAAGAAAACAGTCGTACTATTGGCGAAGGTTTGGGCCGTATGCCGGTAAAACCACAAAGCCCGGGCGGTGTAGCAAGGCCGGTTCCTGCAAGCTCTTTTAGAAAAATACCGGCGCCGCGAATATCGCTGTGTTTAACCGCCATTTTCATCACCACTTCCGTGGCCGCTTGATGGCGTCCATATTGGCTACCCGCGCCCAAAATCTCATTGCTGATCTGGGTAAATTCGCCCAGATTAAACTGACGCAGGGTCTGTTCCGCGCGCTTCACCACCGCTTCGGCAAATGCCGCGGCTTTATCCTGGGCATCAGCACCATAAAACGTCACATACGTGCCAGCGCGATAACCATCCATATAGGTCAGGCAGGTTTTATAATTTTTGGGGGCGGGGCGGCCTTTGGCGGTCGATACAGCGACGCAATTTTCGCCGTTTTGGAAAATGGTTACGCCGGAAAAATCGCAAATTACATCGGGCAGTATATAGCATTGCGGATCCCCGATTTCGTACAGCATTTGCTCGGATATGGTGCCGACATTGACGATGCCGCCGGTGCCTTCGGGCTTGGATACGCTAAAGCTGCCATCGCACGCTATCTGCACAATCGGATAGCCGATATTGGCAATGTCACCCGCTTCGCGCCAATCGGTAAAATTTCCGCCCGTGGCTTGCGGCCCGCACTCCAGAATATGGCCCGCCAGCGACCCGCTCGCCAACCGGTCCCAATCCGTGTCCTGCCAGCCAAATTCGGCAATACACGCCCCCAGTGTTACGGCGCTATCAACGCAGCGCCCGGTGATGACAATGTCGGCCCCGGCATTTAACGCCTTGGCAATCGGAAACGCCCCAAGATAGACGTTAATGCTGGCAATCATCTCCGGCGCGGGCAATGCCGCCCCGTTAAACATGTCCAGTGGGGCAGAATTTGCAATCTCGCTTTTGTCGGCGGATAAATCATCGCCGGTAATAATCGCGACTTTCAGGTCAAGGCCTTTTTCCTTAATAAGTGCGCGTACCGCCTCGCCGCAGCTTTGCGGATTTACGCCGCCAGCATTGGCAATAATCTTGGTGCCGCTTTTGGCAATTTGCGCCAGATTAGGGCGCAGAACGAAGTCAATAAAATCGGTGGCATAGCCCTTTGTCGGGTCCTTGGCTCTGGCGCGCGCCATAATCGACATGGTGATCTCGGCCAGATAGTCATACACCAGATAATCCAACCCGCCGGATTTCAGGAGTTGCGGGGTGGCCATGGCGCTCTCCCCCCAATAGCCACTGGCCCCTCCAATTTTTATTGTTTTACCACTGGGCAATGCAGACCCCATCTACCGGTATTTGGCTTGCTGATACGGTGATTGTCTTGACAAATACCGGCAAGTGAGCAACCTTCATAAAAGATGAATAACCTTCATGTATGGAAAGTCAAGCAGAGGGAATCGCTTTCATTATGGCGTCCGTCAAAGACAGAACCACCAAACCGCGCAATACCAGACGTGAACGGGTCGAACACCGGGAAGAAAAAATTCTGAGCGCCGCCAGAGAAATGTTCAATGAGTGCGGCTATGGCAAAACCACCATTGCCGAAATTGCCAGAAGAAGCGGCGTCGCCGATGGCACCGTCTATCTCTACTTTCACAACAAAGAAGCATTGGCGCGCGGGGTTTTGGTGCATTTCTATGCCGAACTGACACAGGCCGCGCAAAAAGGCGTCGACGCTTTGAGCAATTCCGAAGAACGCCTGCGCTTTCTGGCCACTCATCATTTGCAAACAATACTCGCCCATTGGCGCTTGCTCGAAGTCCTGCCATTGACCGATTTAACCATGGATAATTATGAAGGCAGCACGCTGCACCAAATGCATAAGGACTATACCGCCGTATTTGACCGGGTCGCCAAAGACGGGGTTTCGCAAAACATCCTGCGCACGGAAATGGCATTATGGGTTTTGCGCGATATTTTCTTTGGCGCCATGGATTATGGCGCCCGCACCATTATGATCAAACGCCAAAATGGCCATGTTGAGACTTTTGTTGATGATTTGATGAAGCTCATTCTTGCACCAACAGAAACGGCGAATATCAGCACCCCTTTAGAGGCGCTAACCCAGCGTATGGAAACAGCCGTCGAACGTCTGGAAACCGCCACAAGCGACAAAGCCCCGTCAATGAGCACATCATGAGCGCGGAACTGGACGAATACGCGCGCGCGGCGGAGGACTGGTTTGCCAATAACACCCCTGCCCCGCCCGATTTCATGCTGCCGCTGACCTTTATGGAGGTTGGCACAGACCAACAATTTGATTTTTTGCGGCACTGGCAGCGCGCGGTTTATGAGGCCGGGTTTTTGGGTGCTGCCTGGCCCAGTGCCTATGGCGGCGGCGGGCTAAGCCAAGCCCATCAAGACATTGCGACCGCTGCCATGAGACGGCATCACGGCCCGATTATGCTCAATGCCATTGGCCTTAACTGGACTGGCCCGCTTTTACTGGATATCGGCACCGAAACGCATAAGAAAAAATACATTAAGGGCATATTATCGGCCGAAGACATTTGGTGTCAGGGCTTTTCGGAACCTGACAATGGCTCCGACCTCGGCAATGCGCAATTGAGGGCCGTGCGCGACGGCGATACGTATGTTCTCAACGGCTCCAAAATCTGGACCACACACGGCCATTACGCCAAATATATGATCCTGCTGGCGCGCACTAATCCCGATGCGCCCAATAAATATGCCGGGCTTAGCTTCATCCTGACGCCGATGAAGGTGGACGGTATCGAGACCCGCAAAATTCGTAAACTGACTGGCGAACACGGCTTCACCCAGACGTTTTTCAATGATGCGCGCATTCCCGCCGATGGGCTGATGGGGGCTGAAGGTGATGGCTGGAAAGTCGCCATGCAAACCTTGGAGTATGAGCGCAATGCACGCGGCGGACAGGCCGGCGGTTATGTACTTTCCGATGTTGACCCGTTGGAGGTTTTACAAATGGCGCGCGACACCAAAAGAGGCGGAAAGCCAATTATTGAAGACCCCGCCGTGCGCGCCCAACTGGTCGAATTCGCCATTGAAATTCAGGCCCTCAATATGGGCGCTCAACGGGCCAAAATTCCGCCCTTGGTGCAGGACCGCCCGCACGGCATCCCGCTAATGTCGAAATTGGCCTATACGGAGTATGTTCGCCGGATCCATGAATTTGCCACCCAATTACAAGGCCCGAAAGCGGCATATTATGTGGATGAACCCAATGCCATTGATAATGGCAAATGGCCGCGTGGCTATATGAATGCTTTTTCGGCCACGATTGGCGGTGGCACTTCGCAAATCCAACGCAACATTATCGGCGACCATGTGCTTGGTCTGCCAAAATCGCGATAGCAAAATGAGCAAAACTGCAAACAGAAATTTTGGCACCATGGGAACAACCCCTGAGCAAATTGACCTGCTCAATGTGGCCACAAGCTTTTGTCGCGACAAATCTCCCATAGCCAGTGTCCGCACACTGCTTGAGAACGAATTAGGCTATGACCCCGCCGTCTGGCAGCAGATCGGGGACCTTGGCTGGCTGGCCATCGCCATTCCCGAACACTATGGCGGCGTTGGCCTTGGTGTTGGCGAGATCGTGCCGGTAATGGAGCAGATGGGCCGCACCTTGTTTGCCACGCCATTTTTGAGCACCAGCATGGCCGCGCAAGCCATACTCAAGGGCGGTTATGAGGCACAAAAACAGCATCTATTACCAGCCATAGCCGCCGGACAGGCGGTCAGCATGGCGCTCGGCGAGCATAATAATGAATGGGATTTACACGCCATTACCGCCAGCGCCACGCGCAGCAAAAACGGCTATATATTGTCTGGCACCAAAACTTTGGTCCTCGACCTGCCTAGTGCGGCGCACGTAATCGTCAGCGTAAAACGCGACGGCCAGTCGACGTTGCTGGTGTTGCCAACCGCCGACATTGCTGCCACCGCCATCCGCCGTGAGCGATTAATAGACGAAACCAAACGCGCTTATGAATTGAAACTTGATGGTATTGAGGTTGGTGAAGACGCTTTTTTTGATCCGGACAAAACCGCCGACACGTTGGCGCATATACATTTGGTGGCCAATTTGCTTGGCGCGGCGGAGCTTTGCGGCGGTACGCAGGCGGTCATTGATTACACGGTGGAATATCTCAACACCAGAAAGCAATTTGGTAAGGTGATTGGCAGTTATCAGGCGCTCAAACACCCGATGGTCAATGCCTATATTGAATATGAAAAAGCCCGCTCGCTTCTCTATGCCGCTGCCAATTCATTTGGCGAGCAAGGCGTTGGCGAGATCGCCACGCGCATGGCAAAGGCGCAGGCAGACACGGCACTTTCCTTTGCGGCGGACCGGTCCATTCAGTTTCACGGCGGTTTTGGTTTTACTTATGATTGCGATGCCCAGCTTTATCGGCGGCGGGCCATCTTTACCGCGTCACAATATGGCGATGCGGCGTTCCATAAAGCCAAACTTGCCGACCTGGTCTTGTCCTAAGACCAGCCTCACCATAAGAACCCGAAGGGGTTTTCCTCGGCGGTTTTGGCCGTTTCTCAATTATCGAATTGTAATTCGGCTAGACGAGTATACAGCCCGCCACGGGCGAGAAGCTCGCTATGTGTGCCTTGGTCGACCACCTTCCCGTCCTCCATCACCACAATGCTATCAGCCCGCAAAATAGTCGCCAGCCGATGCGCAATCACAATGGTCGTTCGATTGGCGGATATGGCTTCAAAGGCGGCTTGAATGTCCCGCTCATTTTCTGAATCCAGCGCGCTAGTAGCCTCATCCAACAGCAAGATCGGCGCGTCGCGTAAAACCGCACGAGCAATGGCAAGGCGTTGCCGCTGGCCGCCAGAAAGCGTGGTGGCATTTTCGCCCAACGCCGTCTCATACCCTTCAGGCAGCGCCCTTATAAACTCATCGGCATTGGCGGCGATTGCTGCGGTGCGCACTTCTTCATCACTGGCATCTGGCTTGCCAAAGCGGATATTTTCCGCCACTGAGCCTGAAAAAAGTGGGGCATTTTGCTGTACGATGGAGATGGCATTGCGCAAAACCGCCGGGTCGAGGTCTTTTATGTCCACACCGTCCAGACTGATGCTGCCTTGCTGCGGGTCATAAAACCGCAAAATCAACTGAAAAATGGTGCTTTTACCGGCACCGGACGGACCAACCAAAGCGATGGTCTGGCGCGGGGCCGCGGCCAAGGAGACATCGCGCAAGGCTTCGGTTTCAGGCCGTGTCGGATAATGAAAACCAACATTTGAAAACTTCAAGGCACCGCTTATCGTCCCCAAGCCGGGCTTTGCGGTGTTCGACTTTACAATATCCGGGACCGCCGCAAGCAATTCCATCAACCGTTCTGTCGCACCGGCAGCACGCATAATTTCGGCATAGGTCTCGGTCATCACCCCGACCCCCATGACCGCGACAAACGCATACATGACAAATTGGGTCATCGCCCCCGGAGTAATCGCGCCGCCGCGCACCTGAACCGCCCCAAACCACAATACGGCGATCAAGCCGGAAAGCACGAATGACGAGATAATACCGGTCATAAAGGCGCGCACTCGGATGCGCTGCAAGGCCACGTCGAAAGTTGCTTCGACGGCACTTCCAAACCGTCCTCTTTCTTGCTTTTCGCGGGTGAAGGCCTGCACGGTTTCGATGGCGCGAAGGCTTTCCCCGGCCCGGCCCGAAGCTTCGGCCAAGCGATCCTGACTGGTGCGCGAAAGTCGCTGTAGACGCCGCCCGAAAAGGAAAATTGGTCCCAGAATGATCGGCCCAACCGCCAGCATCAGCAATGCCAATTTCCAACTCACCACGACCATGAGGATAAGCGCGCCAAAGGTAGTGGCGATGGTTCGCATCGCCACCGATATAGACGAGCCAACGACGGTCTGGATTAAGGCGGTGTCGGTGGTTAGCCGCGAAAGCACTTCACCGGTGCGAACATAGGCATAAAACCCCGGACTTAAGCCCAATAGATGATCATAAACCGCGCGGCGAAGATCCGCGACAACACGCTCGCCCAAGCGGCTGATGAAATAATAGCGTAGCGACGTGGCCAACCCCAAAAACAGCGCCAATATAATGCCCGCACCGAAATAACCGCCCAATTGATCGCCAAACGCAAAGCGGCGGCATATTTCTGAAGTCGATGCACCGGAAAACCCGCAATCAACAAGCAGACGAAACGCCGCCGGCAGCAACAGTGTCAAACCGGAGGAAAGAAAAAGGAAAATCGAAAAAGCAATCAAAAGGCCGGGATATCTTAAAATAAACGGGATCAGCCGTCGCAGCGGTTTTGCGGTGCGCGACTTTTCGCGATGATCGCGGTCTTGCTGAAGCTCGGCCGCAAATGACGAACCCCGATCTGTATCCACCTGATCACGAGTGGTTTCTGCCTGCGGACTGTCGGTTACGCCACGCGCCATAATATTGCTCTTTCCATCAGCCCTGAACCGGGCTGGTTGTAGTCATGTTTCGAAACCGTGGAAAGGGCGAACGTCCGCATAAGGCCCCGCAAATGGGGCTATTGCGCCCCATCTGCTTCAAGCATTACCGGGTCACCAAAACCAAGGTCTTTTAGGCGCTCGGCTTGGGTCTGTGCATCGCCGACAATAACGTAATGCATAGCATTGGGTCGTAAATATTTGGCTGACAATTGGCGAACGTCTTCCAACGTCATGGCCTCGATCTGCGCTGCATTTTGGGTACGGTAATCATCGGCAAAACCATATGAGCTGATTTCGTCCAACATGCGCAATTTCGCGCCCAGAGTTTCGGATTTCAGTGCCTGCCCCTTAATGATGGCGCTTTTTGTGGTCGCCAGATCTTCGCTAGAGAAATCATTGCCATAATCCGTCAAAATATCGCGAATAAGCGCTGCTGATTCCAAGGTCACATTGCTGCGAACACTGGTCCGAACCGCGAAAGTGCCACGGTTCTTTTGCGCCGAAAAGCGTGAGCCAATACCATAGGTATAACCCTTATTGACCCGCAATTCGGTCATCAGCTTTGACGTATAAATATTGCCAAGCAGATAGTTCATCGCGTTGGTTTTTACATAGTCCGGGTCGGTAATTTTGAGCGCTGGATAGCCAAAAATAAAGTTTGATTGTTTGGCCCCCGGCACATCATAAAAATAAACCGATGATGTTTCGGGTACAAGCGCCTGCGCAATGTCCAATTCGGGATTGGCCGTGCCGGACCATTTGCTGGCAATGCCTTGCAGGGCCGCCTCTACAGCGGCGGAAGACACATCGCCAACAACCCTGAATTTGGCATTTACCGGGGTGAAATTGGCAGCATAGAAAGCCTTTAGATCGTCAAGGGAAACCGTCTCCAATTTGGATTTCTCACCATAGCCGGTAACGCTGTAAATATTATCCTCAGGGTAGAGAATTGCTTGATATTCGCGCGCGGCGATAGCGTTGGGGTTGGCTGAGTTTTGGTCAATAGCATTGGCCGCTTCCAGCATTAGCGTGTCAAATTCCGCCTCATCCCAGCGTGTCTCCAACAACATTTCTTCGGCCAGCGCCATGGTCTTTTCAAAATTGCGCGCCAAGGTACTGCCGGTCACATAGGTGCCGCCGGTATTGCTGGCAATGTCTATGGACGACCCGATGGATTTGATCGCGTCTTCCAGTTGCGCCGTGGTTTTGTTGGCCGTGCCCTTGGTCATCAAGGCAGCGGTCAATGTCGGCACTGCTGGCTTATCGATAGCGGCGCGCGTATCGCCCGCATCCACTTTCAAGCTAAAATAGATAAGCGGCGTCTCGGTATTCTCAATGCCATAAAGCGCAATGCCGTTTTGTGTATCGCCGCGCCAGACTTTGGGTGATGGCATGGTAATCGGCGCACCAAATACGGGTTCAATGGTGCGGTCGAATGCCGAAGCCGTTGGCGTAAAGGTGCGCGCTGTTGGATCAAACTCGGCGGTTGTTTCGGCGCCCTGAACGATCTTTTCCTCAGCGATCGGGGCGGTAATAGCGCCTGCCAATGCCAAAGCGTCCTCGCCTTTGGGCACAAAGCTGGTGGCAACGTAGTTTTTGTCCTTAATGTATTTATTATATACGCGCGCCACATCAGCGGTGGTGACCGCCTGTATGTTGCGAATATCCTGATGGATAAAGCCCGGATCATCGGTGTAGGTGTTATACTCGCCCAATTGAATGGCTTTGCCCAAAACGCTTTGGATATTGCCATAAAATTCGACTTCCAGCCCGGCTTTAATGCGGTTGAGATCTTCCTCGGCAATTCCATTTTCCTCAAACCGTTTCAGGCCCTTATCGATAGAGGTTTTGACGGCGCTCAAATCCTGCCCGGCATTGGCCCGCACAATGATGTAATATTCCCCGGCCAGTTCCGCACTATTGTTGAAAGCGGTTACCGTCGTGGTCAGCTTGTCTTCGTCGATCAAGACCTCATTCAACGGTGCTCGTTTACCATCGCTGAGATATGTCGCAAGAATATCAAGGGCATAACCATCCTTGTTGAATTGCTCAACACTTGGCCAGACAAGGGTTAGTTGCGGCACTTTGGCGAAATTATCTTCAACTTTCAGATTTACAATCTCTGGCAGATTGCCTGCACGCGCGGTTAGCGGTGCTACTTCATCACCCCGTGGGATTTCGGCAAAATACTTCTCAATCCAGACTTTGGCCTGCTCGATATCGAAATCGCCGGTTACCGTGACCGTCACATTGTTGGGCACATACCAGCGGCGATAAAAGTTTTGAACATCCTCAAGAGCGGCGGCGTCGAGGTCTTCGAGCGAGCCAATCACCTGCCAGCTATAAGGGTGGTTGCTTGGATAAATGGTTTTACCAATCAGGCCCCAATTATGGCCATAAGGCTGGTTGTCGACTCGCTGGCGTTTTTCGTTTTTGACAACCTGTTTTTCATTATCGAGCACTGGCGTGGTGACGGTGTTGATAAACCAGCCCAATTTATCAGCTTCCGCCCAGATGATTTTTTCCAATGCGTCGCTAGGCACTGCCTGAAAATATTTGGTGACATCATTGGTGGTGTAACCATTTGTGCCCTCGCCGCCAATGCGGGTGTTCATTTCATCAAGGCCGCCATAGCCAAGGTTTTCTGAATCAAGAAACAATAGGTGCTCAAACAAATGGGCAAAACCGGTACGGCCCTCAATTTCGCGTGCCGAGCCAACATGAGCGGTCAGATCAATCGCCACAATCGGGTCGGAACGGTCCACATGAAGGATAACGTCTAGGCCATTCTCAAGCTCATATTTAATGAATTCAATCTGCTTGACCCCGGCTTCATCGCCGGTTTTAGCGGCGGTCTGCCCGCCCTTTTCTGTACATCCGACGAGGGTCGCAATTGCCCCTAAGGCAAGGAAGCTTGATCTAAACATGAGTAAAAACACCTTCTCAAAAATAACAATATGGTGGGTAAGAATCTGATGGCCCCATAATGCCCATAGCCATTTGTTTGTAAACGCACAGGGTTGCGCGAGCCCTTCACAGTGGCCTGCGAGACCATGGTATTGCGCCGACCGGGATATGGTCCAGTTAAATCTTCGTAGGCAAGCATAATCCACGCAGGCAGCGGCTGTGAAATTTGGCTGTCCACGCTAAGCTGTGCGCACTATACAGAATCACAGATGAGAAAATCACCATGGTATGGAAAGCGCGCCGAAGCGAATGGCAACTCTCGAAGGGCGACGCGCGGACGGTTTATGATGTTGATTATGCCAGAATCGTGCATTCCGGCTCGTTTCGACGGTTGCAAGGCAAGACCCAGATTTTAAACCTCGGAGATGGTGACTTTTACCGTAATCGCCTCACCCATTCCCTGGAGGTCGCGCAAATCGCCACCGGCCTGGTGCGTCAATTCCGCCAGGATTATCGCAACGAGCCAGTTTTTGAATATTTGCCTGAAGACAGCCTTATTCAGGTCCTTGGCTTCACCCATGATCTGGGGCACCCGCCCTTTGGTCATGGCGGCGAAGTGGCGCTGAACTATTGCATGCGCGATCATGGCGGCTTTGAGGGCAATGGTCAGACTTTACGCATTTTGTCACGGCTGGAAAAAATGTCAGCCGGTGAGGGATCCGACCTGACCAGGAGGTCTTTACTGGGCGTGCTCAAATACCCCCTTGCATTTTCTGACGCCTTCAATCCCGCCCTTACCCCGGCATTGTCACCCTCAACAACAGCCATCCACATTATTGATCGGCAAAAATCAAAACCGCCAAAATGCTATCTGGATACCGAGAAAGACGTAGTGGCGTGGATATTGGAGCCATTGGCAGCCAAAGATCGGCAAAATTTTTGTGCCCAAAAACATAAAAAAGGTGCACACAGCCGCTCCACACACAAGGGCTTTGATTGCAGCATAATGGATGTGGCCGACGACATTTCCTATGGCGTTCACGATTTTGAAGATGCCATTGCCATGGGGCTGATCGATGAAGGCCAATTCCGGCAGTTCGTCAGCGCCGAAAGCTGCGCGTCATTTCTTGATTATTTGGCGGAAAAATACGCCGACCAATATGGCAATAATGTCTATGACGGCTTTGTTAATTCACTTTTTGGCGATGGCAATAAACGCAAACACACGATTAACCGCATGGTTGCGCATTTCGTCACCAATGTTGAGATTGAGGAAGTCGAAGGATTTAACGAGCCCATGTTGCGTTTCCGTGCAAAGATGAATGCACGGCCTGCCGTCTTTCTCAAAGCATTGGTTGATTTCATTTTTGATCACGTCATTAAAAGCCCAAATGTTCAGCATTTGGAATTTAAGGGGCAAACCATGGTGGTCGCCGTTTTTGAAACCTTCGCGTCTGAGCCGAAGGCATTTTTACCCCCGGACGCCTATGCCAATTATTGCGAAGCGGGCAAGGACAACCGGATCATATGCGATCATATTGCCGGCATGACTGACGCCTTTTTAATGAAGACCTATGACCGGCTTTTTAGCCCCCATATGGGCTCAGTCTTCGACCGGCTTTAATACAGCTTTTTCAGCGACGCGGCGTCATAGTTTTTTAACTCGCTTAACCGGCCTTCTTTGACTTT
Organism: Robiginitomaculum sp.; assembly: GCA_021776615.1. GTDB lineage: Bacteria > Pseudomonadota > Alphaproteobacteria > Caulobacterales > Maricaulaceae > Robiginitomaculum_B. The sequence goes on from JAJFFO010000007.1 coordinate 102,218, forward strand.
TTGCGCCCATTGCGGGTCTTGCAGCAAAGCGCGACCAATGGCTACAAGGTCAAACTCACCTTTTTCCATACGTTCATAAAGACCGTCCAAAGCGGCAATCTCGGACCCCTCACCAACAAAAGCGCCGAAGAAATCGCCAGACAAACCAACCGAACCGACGGTGATCGTTGGCAGGCCCGTCAGTTTTTTTGCCCAACCGGCAAGGTTCAACGCCGAGCCTTCAAATTCAGGTTCCCAAAAACGCCGCTGCGAGCAATGCAAAATATCTACGCCTGCATCAACAAACACCTTGAGAAACGCCTCTAATTCTTGCGGCGTGTTGGCCAATTTGGCAGCGTAATCCTGCTGCTTCCATTGCGAAAACCGCAAAATTATTGGCATCTCCTCGCCAATGGCCTTGCGGCATTCACTAATGATCTCGGCGGCGAATTGCGCCCGGTTGTTGAGATCGCCGCCATAGCGGTCCTCGCGGACATTCATCACATCCCAAAAAAATTCATCAATCAGATATCCATGCGCCCCATGAATTTCTATGGCGTCAAAACCCAATTTGGCGGCATGGCCAGCCGAGCGCGCAAACGAGGCAACCATGTCTTCAACATCCGCTTCGCTGGGCACCGAAGCCACCAATTTGCCTTTGTGGGTTACCCCTGACGGACTATCAGTGCCACCTTGCGGGTCATGGCCGGTGCCAGGCTTGCGGGTCATGCCAGTGTGCCAAAGCTGCGGCGCAATTCTACCCTTTGCCTGATGAACCCTATCACACACCGCCGCCCAACCTTTAAGCGCGGCTTCGCCGTGAAATACCGGCACGTTGGCATCACTGGACGCACCGGGGCGATCAACCGTTGTACCCTCGGTAACAATCAACCCAATTTCGGCGGCAGCGCGGCGTTCATAATAGGCCGCAACTTCTTCGTTTGGCACCCCACCGGGCGAGAAGCTTCGAGTCATCGGCGCCATAACCACACGGTTTGGCATATCCATACCACGACAGGAAAAAGGCTGAAAAAGAGGGTTGCTCATAAGGTTCCGATCTTAAAAAATAAAGGCAGTAAGGGCACCGCCAACACTAAAGCAGGGGTTAACATTTCACCCGGCGTTTATCCAGCCAAGGGCATTCATTATCCGCACCTCAAGTCTGGAACCTTTTAACACTCCCTCTTTTGCACCATATTTCCCATTCTCATTGCTATCCAAGCCATCGCACTTTGCCGTAACAAGATACTGACGCATTTACCGACTTGAAGCCTGCGTTAAAAAGGGTTAACGCAGGCCACACGTATCGGCGCTGTCTATGGTGCGCGCGCGGCTAATTATTTCTGGGGTATGTCTGATGGAATTTCAGAACTTTATTGATATTGAAAAAGCAACGGCCTTCGGTAGAAGCGAGCTGTTTCGCATCGGCACTGCTTTGCTATTCATTGTCGGCATTATGCTGTTTGCCAGCCAAAGCATGGCGGCCGGCAGCAATGGCATTTTGCTGGTCGTCGCGGCAATGATTGGTGGCTATATGGCCATGAATATTGGCGCCAATGACGTGGCCAACAATGTTGGCCCGGCCGTCGGCTCCCACGCTATCACGCTTACCGGCGCGATTATTATCGCCATCATCTTTGAAGCCAGCGGCGCCCTGATTGCCGGCGGCGAGGTTGTTGGTACGATTAAAAACAGCGTTATCGACACCAAAATGATCGGCAATAGCACAACCTTTATCTGGTTGATGATGGCCGCTTTGCTGGCAGCGGCAATCTGGTTGAATATTGCCACGGCCGTTGGCGCACCGGTATCAACAACCCATTCTATTGTCGGCGGTGTTCTGGGCGCTGGCATTGCCGCGGGCGGCTGGCAAATTGCCAATTGGGAAACCGTTAGCAGAATCGCCGCCAGTTGGGTGATCTCGCCGGTTATGGGCGGGGTAATCGCCGCCGCGTTTTTGTACTTTATCAAGCTGACCATCATCTATCAGACTGATAAAGTTACCGCGGCAAGGCGCGTAGTGCCATTTCTGGTAGCGATTATGGCGTGGGCGTTTAGCACCTATTTGATCCTCAAGGGTCTGAAGAAAATATGGAAATTTGATTTTCTAACGGCCTCCATGCTCGGCCTTCTCGCCGCGGTTGCGATCTTCTTGATCGTTTGGCCCCTCATTGGCCGGGCCGCCGCCAAGTTGGAAAACAATCGGGACAGTATCAATTCGCTGTTTGTCATTCCGCTTGTTTTCGCAGCGGCATTACTGAGCTTCGCGCACGGGGCGAATGATGTAGCCAACGCCGTTGGTCCTCTGGCCGCCATCCATGATGCAGTCGTTAATGGCGGCGTCTCCTCAAAAGTGGCGATACCGCTTTGGGTAATGCTGGTGGGTGCGACCGGCATTGCTTTGGGTCTGGCCCTTTACGGCCCCAAATTGATCCGCACGGTTGGCTCCGAGATTACCGAATTGGACCAAATGCGCGCCTATTCTATTGCCATGGCCGCGGCCATTACGGTGATCATTGCCTCGCAATTCGGCCTGCCGGTCAGCTCCACACATATTGCCGTAGGCGGCGTATTTGGCATTGGGTTTTTGCGTGAATATCTGGAAGCCAACTGGGCCCGAACCCTGGATGAGATCAGAGAGCATCATGATGGTGACGATTCGGACGCCGTAGATGAGTTTCTGGACAGATATGAAGCGGCCAGCTTGTTTGAAAAAGATTTGATGCTCAAACGATTAAAAGAACAACGTGCCAGCGCCACTTTGTTTAAGAAAGAACGTAAAAAATTACTCAAATTCTACCGCAAGGAATTGGTTAAGCGTTCGATTTTGATCAAAATCGCGGCCGCATGGCTTATCACCGTGCCAGTCGCCGGGGTGATGGCAGCACTGATCTATTTCACCATTCGCGGCATGTTGTTGGTGTAATCACCAGCCGTATGATCATTAAATAACTCGTAATTCGACCACTGCGAATAGAATTGGCTTAGCTAATCCGTGTAGATCAAGGCGTCTTCGATCATCGCCTCAATCTGGGCCTGCGAATAGCCGGCACCAGCCAATACTGCGCGGGTGTCAGCGCCCTTGTCAGGTAGGCTAAAAGCATGTGTCGGCGCGCTGTTTTCAAAGCGTGGTGCCGCCTGTGGATGGGTGACACCGCCGGACTGTGTATAAATATCGCGCGCTTTGACATGCGGGTGCTCTTGCGCTTCTAGCAAATCCAGCACTGGGGTCACACACGCATCAGTGCCATCAAACCGGCTCGACCAGTGCTCTCGCGATTTAGCAGCAAAAACCCGTGCCAATTTTTCATGTTGCGCTGGCCAAACCGATTTATCGTGTTGATCGCCATATTGTTCGGCAGGTATTTCGAGAATTTTGAGCATCAGGGTAAAGAATTGCGGCTCAATGCATCCCACCGCCATAAATTTCCCATCGGCGGTTTTATAGCAACGATAAAACGGAGCCCCGCCATCCAGCAGGTTGGACTCGCGCGCTGGCGTCCACAAATTTAGCGCCATTAGCGAATAAATAATGCCCATCATTGACGAGGCACCGTCGATGATGGCGGCGTCAACCACATCGCCTTTGCCGGTTTTCTGCGCCTGCAATAAAGCAGCCACCACCCCAAATGCCAAAAATAACGCGCCGCCACCATAATCACCAACCAGATTGAGTGGCGGCGTGGGCACATCATCGCTTTTGCCAAAGGCATGCAACGCCCCGGTTATCGAAATATAATTGATGTCATGCCCGGCAGATTGCGCCCAGGGACCGTCCTGCCCCCAGCCGGTCATGCGCCCATATACCAGTTTGGCATTACGCGCCTGACAATTCTTAGGGCCAACGCCAAGGCGTTCGGCGACGCCGGGGCGATTGCCCTCAATCAACGCATCAGCACCCTGTGCCAGTTCAAGTACGATGTCGGCGGCGCCGGGCTTGCGCAAATCCACGATGATGGATTTTTTGCCGCGCCCATTTACCGTGGACATTGTCGGCCCCGGGCGTTCAATTACGATTACATCCGCGCCCAAATCAGCAAAAAGCTGACCACAATAAGGGCCGGGGCCAATGCCCGCCAATTCAATAATACGAAAGCCATTAAGCGGGCCGGATTTTTTTTTGTTCGCGCTCATGCTGCCTGCCCTTTTTGTGGCTGCCCTTGTGCAAGCCGACATAGCGTCGATCATTGGCATTTTTTCGCCAATGTCCAACCTTCATGGCGGCCATGGCCTGCGCCTTTCCCTATTTCGTTAAAGAAAGCCGCGATGCAAACAACTATCCTTAAAAAACCCTTTCATTTAAACAAATGATTTTCTTTATTGTTTATATAATATTACGCAAATCTATAATAAATATAATAAAAAAACTATGACTGCATGTTGATTAGAAATTCAGATGTACAAATGTATAACCGTTTCATATTTTTACTTGTACGCATTATGCGACAGTAAATTAGGGGGTGAATATGCGTTTTATGACAATAATAAGTGTTGGTGCGTCAGCAGTGTTGGGAATATCAGCGGTATTTCTGGTGCGGGGCATGATCAATAAAGCCGCACCGCGCAGCCCGGTGCTTGTCGAAAAAGCAGCGGTGGAAACGGTGCCGGTGGTGATTGCTGACAAAGAGATAAGTTTTGGCGACTCGTTAAAACCGCAACATTTGAAACTGGCACAATGGCCCAAAAATAGCGCGCCGGAAGGCAGCTTCTCCACCCTTGATCTGTTCGAAGAACAAGACGGCACCTGGCGCTCAGCGTTGGTGCGCATGGCAAAAAACGAGCCGGTACTATCATTTAAAGTTTCTGGCGAGGGTCAGCGGCAATCCCTGTCCTCGCAAATTGGCGTTGACATGCGCGCTTTCTCCATTCGTATTGATCAAACCAGCGGCGTGGGCGGCTTCATCTTGCCCGGCGACAATGTGGATGTGGTGTTGGTGCGCGCCTTGGGCGGAGAAGCCAGCAAAGAGAAAAAGAAAGTTTCTGACCTGATCGTGCAAAATGTACGGGTTTTGGGCGTCGATCAAAACGCTGACGCGACCTCGGAAAAAACCAAAATCGCCAAAACCGCCACTGTGGAAGTAAATGCGCAGGACGCCCAACGTCTGGCGCTGGCGGCCGGGCTTGGCGATCTGACCCTGATATTGCGCCGCGCAGGCTCTGTTGACATGCCATTGGTGCGCCAGATGACCGTAGCGGACCTCAAAGCAACGCCGCCGCCAGTAAAGCGCGCGCGCGTTCGGCAATTGCCAAAGCCCCGGTCACGAACATTGAAAATTGCGGTTATTCGCCCCGATGCTCGAGAAGTGGTGCGCGTACCCGCGATCGAGGACCAGCAGAAAGCCGACACCAAGGGCCAACACGTGTTTGCCAGCGTTGAAGAAAATTTAGAAGGGGGGATACAGCCATGAGAAATTTCAAAATATTCTCAAAAACAATTATAGCATTAGGCTTCGCCGCCCTTATGGCTCTGCCTTCACAAGCCGACGTCGTCGCCGTGCAGGCTGGGCAGTATAGCGATTCCTATGTCTCCGTTCCGGTATCCAAGTCTTCGGTTTTACGGACCGAAACCAGCTTTGCCACCATTGTAGTATCGCGCCCGGAAATCGCTGACGTGTTCCCGATGACCGACCACACCTTCTATTTGCAAGGCAAATCTGTGGGGGCCACCAATGTGCTTTTGTATAATAAGGACCGGCGTCTGGTCGACATTGTCGAAGTCCGCGTCGGCCATGATATTTCCAGCCTGCAACGGGATTTGGAACTGGTCCTGCCAGACGAAAACATCAAAGCCCACGCCGCTGCCTTTGGCGTATATCTTTCGGGAACGGCCTCAGACGCGCCCGCCGCAATGCGCGCCGCCGAGTTGGCCGAACGCTATGCGCCGGACGCGGTCACCAGCGGCATTGCCATTGCCGGCAAGCAGCAGGTTCTGCTTGAGGTGCGCTTTGTCGAGGCATCGCGTGTCGCTATCAAGGAAATGGGGCTTGGCTCACTTTTGCAAAACCTGGGGAATTTTTCTTTCTCCACCAGCACCAGCCTGGTCGGTGGCTTAACGCCGCACACTGCCGGTGCGGTAAACACCAACATTGGCGGCACCAATATCGACCTGTTTCTTAATGCCCTAGAGGAAAAGGGTGTTGTACGCACCCTCGCCCAGCCGAATTTGATCTCGCTTTCCGGCGACACGGCGAGTTTTCTGGCTGGCGGCGAATTTCCTTTTCCGGTCGCCAATCGCGATGACAATATCAGCATTGAATTTCGCCAATTTGGCATTGGCTTGGCGTTTACGCCGACCGTGTTGAGCGGCGGTATAATCAATTTAAAAGTCATCCCCGAAGTCAGCCAGCTTGATCAACGCAATGCCATTCGCATTAAAGGTGTTGAAATCCCCTCCCTTACTGTGCGTCGCGCCGACACCACCGTGGAATTGCGCGATGGACAGAGCTTTGCCATCGCCGGGTTGTACCAATCTTCCTACACCAATATGGCCCGTCAAACGCCGTGGATTGGCGACATCCCGGTGTTGGGAGCACTGTTTCGCTCCAGCCGCTTTCAGCGCAATGAGACCGAATTGGTAATTCTGGTAACACCACATCTGGTTTCGCCGGTTGACGATATAGAAGAATTACAAACACCGTTGGCGCAAAGTCGCGAGCCGAGCGAAGCCGACCTGTTCTTGCAAGGCAAAACCCGTCGACCTGCGCCCATTGCCCCCCCAACACCTGTACCATCTGTTGCGCGCGGGGCGTCTGCCGCTAATACGGCATCCGAGCCCATCACCGACGCGGTGGTGAGCGCAATGGCCGCCGCCGCAATACCGCTGCCGCAGGCGCCAGAAGCCGAGACGCCAACTCCCAAAAAGTTAGCGTCAACGCGCGCTTTCCCCCGCATCATTGCCAGTACTGAGGAGCTTTTTAAATGAGATATATTCGCTACACCACAATGGCACTAATGCTTGGGTTAAGTGCCTGTGCCAGCACGCCGCCCGCCGCTCCAACACTGTCCGCGGCCGAGGCCAATATTATGGCCCACCGCATGGCGCAAAATGAGCTGCCTGCCTCTGCCGCGCGCATGAGTCTGGCAATCCAGCGTTACCAGGAAAATGAAACCATAGATCCGGTGAAAATGCACACCACCGACACCGCAAGTGGGGAATAGTATTAATGTCAAAATACCCCGAACAGGCCGCCAATCAAGGCGGCCGGCCACTCGTAAGGATCACCGCCATTCTCGATGCGTCTAGCGGCGCGGTCCAATCAATACTGCAACAGGACGCCTCCTTCAGCGTCGACCTGCACACGGCCAGCCAATGCGCCACCTTGCCATTGCAGGCAGGGCAACCGCCTGACCTTATTCTGCTGGAACCACCTTCATCGGATCAAGACCGGCTAATGGCCTGGCTGCGCACCTTGCGTATGACGGCCCCGGACGTGCCGGTACTGGTCATTGGTGAGCGGCTGTCGGTCAATGCCGTTCAGGCCCTGATGGCGTTACCGGCCAGCAATGTTGTACCATTGCCGTTCAGCCAAAATGATCTGCTGGGCCTGATCAGCACAGTTATGCGCCGCCACACCAATACCGGCCCAACCAGTGCACAATGCTTGAGTTTCATGTCCGCCGTTGGCGGCGCCGGGGCGACCACTTTGGCTATAGAAACCGCCTATCAATTGCAAAGCATGAGCCCCGCCGCAAAGCGTGTGGCGCTGATCGATTTGAACTTTATTGATGGCGCGTGCGCCTCTTATCTCGACGTTCCTGCGAATTTGCGACTTGAGGAAGTCGCTGCCGATCCGGAGCGTATTGATGAGGCGCTGATTGATGCTTTCGCGTCGCCGCATGGTTCGGGAATCGACGTGTTGGCGGCTGCACGCAGCCCTTTCGGATACCGGTGCATAAACGCACAAAGCATTGCCCGCCTGCTCGACGTTTCCTGTTCCATCTACGACCATGTGGTCATTGATATTTCACGCTGGATGCAAGACTGGACTCTGGATGTTTTGGCGGGATCCGACGCCGCCATTATTGTCTCCGAGCTTACCGTACCTGCTTTGCATGGTGCCCGCGATTTGGCCCTGAACATTGAAACCGAGAACCCCAACACTGTGGGCAATTTACATCTGGTGCTCAACCGCATGTCCAAACGGGTTTTTGGGCATTCCATTTCCTTGCCAGAGGCACAAAAGGCATTGGGCAGAAATGCTATTGGCTCTATCACCTCTGATTGGGATGGCGCGGTCGGCGCGGTCAATTATGGCACCGCCGTTGGACAGGCCAATCCAAAAAGCCGAATTTCCAAAGACATACGAACGCTCATTCACACCCTGGAAGCAAAGGCTGACGACCATACCACTATGGAACACCTGCAGGTAGCACCATGATTGGCCGATTTTCAACGCAGCATAAGGCAGGCACCGTTAAAGCGGCACCGCCTGCCCCATCTGAGGGGGCGGCAAAACCGCAAGCCCCTGCGACACAACAGGCGGCACCGGCCAAAGTATTACCAGAACCAGGCCGCCGCGATAAAAAACCTGGCAAAAAACCACGTGCCAAAAATGACCTGCTCAGCGCAAAATTGCGTATCCATAGCAAGCTTATTGATGAAATAGACCTTAGCGATCTCGATCAGCTTGATGACGCCAGCTTACGTCGGCAGGTTCATGCACTGGTTGCCGAAATTGTGCGCGAGGAAAGGCTGGCCATGAATGCCAGCGAAGTCGTCAGTTTTGCCAATGCGGTTTTCGATGAAATGACCGGCTTGGGCCCGATCGAGCCGCTTTTACAAGATGAAAGCATTTGCGATATTTTGATCAACGGGCCAAATCAGGTTTATGTTGAGCGCGGCGGGGAGTTAGAATTGGCCCCGGTTACCTTTGCCGATGACGACCATTTATTACGCATTATCAATCGCATTGTTTCGCAAGTGGGGCGGCGGGTAGATGAATCCCACCCCATGGTCGATGCCCGCCTGCCAGATGGCTCGCGCTTCAATGCGGCCATTGCTCCCATTGCCGTCGACGGACCACTGGTTTCGATCCGTAAATTCTCCACCAAACCGCTGACCATTGAAAGACTGGTTAGCTTTGGGGCGATGCCGGCCTGTGTTGCCGAATTTTTACATGCGGCCGTGCACGCGCGCGCCACAACCGTCATCTCCGGCGGTACCGGCTCTGGCAAAACCACTTTGCTGAATGCACTTTCCGCGGCGATCAGCCATAAGGAACGCCTGATCACCATTGAAGACGCGGCGGAATTGCAATTGCAACAACCGCATGTGGCCCGCATGGAAACCCGACCGCCAAATGTGGAAGGCAAAGGCGAAATTCGCCAGCGTGAATGCGTTAAAAACGCCCTGCGTATGCGCCCGGACCGGGTCATTCTTGGCGAGGTCCGCGGCGAAGAGGCATTTGACATGCTGCAAGCCATGAATACCGGACACGAAGGCTCGATGGCCACCATCCACGCCAACACCCCGCGCGATGCCATTACCAGGCTAGAGCAAATGGTAGCCATGGGCGGCCTCAACGTTACCGAAGAAGCCGTGCGCGGGCAGATTGCCTCGGCCATTGGCTTGATTGTACAGGCGTCACGCCTTGCCGACGGGCAACGCAAAGTGGTTTCCGTTGCCGAAGTGACGGGCATGGAAGGCAATGTCATTCAAATGCAGGAAATATTCTACTTTGACCGCACGGGAACCGGGCCAAACGGGGAGGTTTTGGGCGAACACCGCGCCAGTGGCCTGCGCCCCAAATGCCTGGACGACATTCTTACTTTGGGTACACACTATAACACCGCCTGGTTTGACCCAACGCGCGATCTGAACCGGGAGCAGCCATAATGCTCAATGATCTTGTCTATGTCCTGATATTCGGGTCCGGGTTTTTGGCGGTGCAGGCGCTGTTTGGCTTTGTGCGCAGCGCCCGGTCCGGACGGGTTATCAATCAACGGTTGCGGGTTGAAGCCAAGGTTGGCTCCGGCGGCGAGGCGTTAAGAATTATGCGCAAATCACGCGCCCTTGATGAGGGCGGCGACTTTGCCCTTGCCGTGCATTGGTTCAACCAATTGGTTACCCGCTCTGGCCTGCCCTTTCGCCCGGCAGAATGGACCATTGGCGCTTTGCTATTGGTTGTATTCGGCGCATTTGGCGCTTTTCTCATTACCCATAATCTCATCATTAGCGCCATAGTCGGTTTGTTTACCGGCTTGGCCTTGCCGCTATTATATTTACGCCGTACTGCGGCCAAACGCTCCAAACGACTGGGTTCGCAATTGGCCGATTCTCTGGAAATCATTGTGCGCTCGCTTTCCGCCGGGCACCCGGTGCCAAGCGCGGTCGCCTTGGTAGGCAAGGAAATGGCCGACCCCATTGGCTCCGAGTTCGGCATTATGAGCTATGAAATTTCCTATGGTTCGTCGCTGTCACAAGCGGTTGGCAAGCTGGCCGAGCGCGTTGCCAATCCCGATGTTGATTTGTTCGCCGCCACTGTACGCCTGCAGGAACGCACTGGCGGCAATCTGGCCGAATTATTATCGGTCATCGCCGGCACTGTGCGCGAACGTCTGAAAATGCGCTTAAAAATTAATGCTGCATCCTCGGAGGGGCGCGCCTCGGCCCTTATTCTTACCTCTGCACCGTTTATTGTCGCCGGTGTTTTACAAGTCATGTCGCCGGATTTTTATGGCGATGTCATCCATGAGCGTGCCATCCATATTGGCTTGGCGTGCCTGCTTTTCTGGATGGTGATGGGCAATTTGGTGATGCGCAAAATGATCAATTTCAAGGTGTAATGATGAATGCTTTTTTAACAGACCCCTTTGGCATTATCTTGATTGTTGGCGGCGCGCTTTTGGGGCCATTACTGCTGCTTGGTGTTAACACGTTAAGTGAAAAACGCACGCGACTGGCCGCGCGGCTTTCCGGCGCCGCGGTGGAACCTAAAAGCGGCAAACCATCGCCAAAACGGTTTTCCTGGGTGCAGGGACTTGGCCAAATGGTCTCGCCCAAAGGCGAAAAGGCCAGCTCGGCGATTAAAATGCGCCTTATGCATGCAGGCTTTATCGCCAAAAGCGCCCCCTATTGGTTTTATGGTGCGCGATTGCTGTTGCTGGTCGGGTCCATTGCTTTGCTGGCCGTACTTTGGCCAATCATTGGCGATAGTTTGCCAGTGTCCGGCCCCCTGCCCGTCGCCATCACAGTCGCCATTGTCGCGCACATTGCCCCCGGGTTTTGGCTAGATCGTCGCCAGGCCAATGTGCAGCAGGAATACCGCAATGGCTTTCCTGACATGATGGATTTGCTGGTTGCCTGTGTGCAGGCCGGATTGAGTCTGGATGCTGGCATTAATCGTGTGGCCGAGGAAATCGGCCGACGCTATCCCAATCTGAATGTGCATCTTGGCATTATGAGTTTGGAGTTGCGGGCCGGTCGTTCCCGCATTGAAGCGCTTTCCGGCTTTGCCGAACGCTTGGGCATGGACGAGGCAAGGGCATTTGCCACCATGTTGCGGCAATCCGAAGAAATGGGCACCAGCCTCAGCACCACCTTGCGTGTGTTTGCTGATGATATGCGCGAAAAGCGTATGCTTTACGCCGAGGAAAAAGCCCTGTCTTTGCCCGCCAAATTGGTGGTGCCACTGATCTTGTTTATTTTTCCGTCTTTATTGGGCGTGCTGATGTTGCCCGCCGGGGTTCGGTTATATTGGGTGTTTTCGGGAACCGGCGTACCGGGTTAAGTTTTTTTGTTCAGGGCGTTGTTAATCAGGCGGTCGGCCAGACGTTTGGGCATAAGCGTTGACGACAAAATACGCGACATCAGTGCGCCTTTACTAACCTCATAAGCGGTGCGTTTTTTCCGACCTTCAATAATGTCCAATACCAATTGCGCAATGACTTCGGCGGGCAGCGCCCCGGCCTCGGCACCGCGCATAATTTTTTGGGCGTTATTGGCCAAATTCTCATAAATTGTGCCATCATATTTGGTGTCGCGCGCGGCATTCTTTTTCCAGATTTGCGACTGAATCGGACCGGAGCGAATGGCGACGACATCGATACCGGTGCCCATAAGTTCGCGGCGGTATATCTCGCCAAGGCTTTCCATCGCATGTTTGGAAACGCAATAGGCTCCGTTCATCGGCGTATTTATTATGCCCGATAAGGAAGAGATATTGATAATCTTTCGTGCGGCCACGCCATCGAAAGCCGGGGAACGCATTAGCGGCAAAAAAGCGTTGGTAACATTACGCGCGCCCAACACATTTACCTGCATAATGTGCTCAAATGCATCGTCGTCCAAACTTTCCATCGGCCCAAACAGCGCTAAACCGGCATTATTGACCAACGCCCCAATGTAGCCATCGCCAATTTTCTGGTGTACTTCAGCGGCTCCGGCCCGCACTGCCGCTTTATCGCAAACATCGAAAACCAGAGGGACGAATAAATCGCCCAAAGCCGCGGTTAATTTGTCGGCATCTGCGGCTTTGCGCACGCTGCCGAATACCCGATAGCCGCGATTTGCCAAAAATGACGCCAAGGCAAAGCCAATACCGCTGGATACGCCAGTGACCACAACATTCGCTACTGGTGGCATGGATGCACTCATGGCATTTCCTTCAAAAAAACTGGTGTGGCGCGTCCGGCATTGGCGACAATCATCACAACACCCGGTCAAACAGGCCAATAAAAGAGCTGTCGGTCTTCGCCGCGATTGCCATATAACTATCCGAGCGCAAGGCGTCGGCTAATCGCTCGGCATCATCGCTTTTCAGCACCACAATATTGTCCATAAGGCAGGGGTTTTGTTCGCCCATATCGGCTTTGTCGCCCAAATAGACATGCGCGCCAGTTTTGCCAGCATAAAACAACTCAATCATATGCGCGACAGCAAACTTTTTGATCTGCTCTATAATGCCCGTTTCGCCCCTATAATGGTGCACCGCATAGGCGGCTTGCTGTTGGGGGGGCGACAGATCAGGCCCGTCATCCAGCCTTTGGGTGAAACCAAAAGTAAAATCACGCACGGCGAAGATACGAAACACGCTGACCATCTGGAAAAATTTACTTTGCAGCATTGTTTTGAAATCATCCAGCGACGGGTAGCGGACGATCAGGATTACCTGGCGTTGATCGGCCGCCGTGCCGGATAATGTTTCGCGCCATAACCCTTTAAAAAATGGGGCACCATCAATCGCCTTCACCGAGCGGATCGCCAGAATATTATAAAAATCATAGACCCATTGGGTTTTGGTATCGAACCAATTCACCGCATAGACCGGGTTTTCGAACGACAAATCATCGCCGGTTTTGGCGATATAGGCATAGTATTTGCCCATAAGATGGGCCTTGAGCACCGACGCTTTATCGTCCGTCCCGCTTTGCTCAGGGGTAATGGCTTTGTCAGTTTTCATATCCACTCACCGCCCTAATAAACATCGCGCAAATAGCGTTTTTGCTGTTTAAGCGCTGCCGTATACTCTCTTGCCGCACTGGTGCTTAACTTGCCGTGCTTTTCGATAATGTCATGCAACGCACGGTCAACATCCTTGGCCATATTCTTCTCATCGCCACAGACAAAAATGTGCGCGCCGCGCTCCAGCCAGGCAAATAGCTCTGCCCCTTCTTCGCGCATACGATCCTGCACATAAATCTTGCGTTTCTGGTCGCGCGAAAATGCCAAATCCAGCCTTGTTAACGCCCCGCTCGACAGATGCGCCTTAAACTCGTCTTCGTAGAGAAAATCCGTCTTTGCATTACGGTCACCAAAAAACAGCCAGCTATCGCCCTTATTTGAGCGAAACTTAAATTCTTCCAAAAAGGCGCGAAACGGCGCAATACCGGTGCCTGGGCCAATCATGATGATGGGGCAATCGCCATCATCGGGCAGAGTGAAGGCTTTATTGGCGACAAAATAACACGGCACCACATCACCAATTTCCAGCATATCTGCCAAATACACGGACCCAACACCATGGTGCTGGCGTCCATCATCCTCATAACGCACCGAGGCCACGGTCAAATGCGCTTCGTCCTTATGCACGTTAGGGCTGGAGGAGATCGAGTATGAGCGCGGCATTAGCGGTCGTAATAGCGCAAGCAAACTTGGGATGTCCGGTGCCAATGCGGGGCATAGATTTAGCAGAGCCAGCACGTCTTTTCGCGCCAGCGCCGGTCTGATCACATCAGCGTCGCCCAAGCCGAGATTGCGGCGTAATTCTGCGTCATCACCGATCTTGATAGTTTTGTCGATAAGCGCCGAAGACGGTGTGCGTATCTCAAATTCTTCAGTAAGCCTTTGCCGCAAAGACGCGTGGTTATCAGCCCCCATAAACGCCAACAAATCGTCAACCAATTGCGCCCGGTTTTTCGTCAGGACATTGACGATATCGCCAATTTTATAGTGCTGGCTAAGGCCGGGATGGGAGATTGCGTAATGGTAGGTCAGCTTGCTGGAACCCGGCTTGGTCAACACTTGCCTGGCGGTAAGTTTGGCGCGCATGGGGTTGGTGCGGCTGTATTTGGACGCGGTCGTCTCTGCGCGCGGATCAATGGTGATCATCGTGCTCTGATCGCCCTTTAGCCCAATAATCGGCAAAACATCTTCCAGCCATTGGGCGGCAGCGTCGGTATAATCCACATCGCAATCAACGCGATCCACAACCCGCTCGGCACCCATTTTCTCCAATTGCCGGTCCCAATCGCGCCCGGCCTGACAAAAGGTCTCATAACTGCGATCGCCCAGTGCCAGCACCGCGTAAAAACCATTGGCCAATGCCGGTGCCGACGGCGCGGTGATCGCATCCCACAACCCCTGAGCGTTGTCCGGCATATCGCCCTCGCCATAGGTACTGCAAATCACCAAAACCCGCTCAAGCGCGGCCAGCGCATCTATGTCCAGATCATCCATGGCCACCGCATTGCCAAGCATGCCATGCTGGCGCGCTTGTTTGACCGCGTCCTGGGCGAGAAATTCTGCATTGCCGGTCCGGGTGCCGTAAATAATGGTTAGGGGCTTGCCGGTAATTTTTTCATCCTTGGCGCGGGCTTTAAGCGCCTTGATGCTCACCATTGTGCCGGAAAACGCCGCATTACCGGTGAGCGGGTCAACCCGCAAATGGTCGGTAATATCGTTGACACTGACCCCCGGTTTTGCCTCGGCAATTGGCAGGCGAGTCCCCGGCCGGGTATGGCCAAAACCATGGGGGATAGAGACCGCGCCGGGCATCATGGTGTCGGTAATCTCAGCGGGAAGCACAATCTTCCCGGTGCGAGAACTTACCGCAACATCATCGCCATCACCGATCAGCAGCCGATCCGCATCGTCAGGGTTAATCATCACGGTGCAGCGCACCAATTTGCTGCGACTAAGCTTTTCGAACTGGTGCATCCACGAATTATTGGTGTTTACATTGCGGCGGCCAATAAGCGTAAACTCATCGACATTCGGCTTGATCGCCTTGGCGAGGTCGGCAAATTCCTTTTCTCGAACCTCTTGCAACCGAGCCAAAAATACCGGCGGTGCCATGTGGATTTTTTTTTCCGGGGTAATCAACCCCGTCGGAACGCGCGGGCGCAAGGGCCCAAGATTAATACCGTGTCCGGATTTTAAAACCTTGCGCAAGGACAGGCCGGAAAGCCAGCGCTTGGGATGGCTTAGCCGCCCATAAGCGCCGAGCATAAGCCCCCAATTAACCAGCCGGCGCGGTGTGGCCAGCCGGTCAAACAGGCTAAGGCCCTTTGCCGACAGGCGGCGCGTGAGTTCCTTCAAAACCTGCCAGTCATAGGGTCTCCCAGCGCTCACAGGGAAAAGCGCTTCTGAAAATTTGGCATTATTGGTCACCGATATGGTATTGAAAATAAGATCATAATGATCCACTTCCAACCCGGTCGGCGTTGGCAAAATAATGTCGGCATGGCGGGTGGTTTCGTTGATATAATTGTCAATCGAGACCATAAAATCCAGCTTTTCCAGAGCTGGCTCAAGCCGGTTGCCGCTTGGCGACGATAATACCGGATTACCGCAAATGGTCATAAAGGCGCGCACCTGACCTTCGCCCTTGGTTAGCATCTCGTCAGCCATGCCCGACACCGGCAATTCGCCATAAAACTCCGCCAGCCCCCGCGCCCGGCTGTGCCAGCGTTTTGCCGCATTCGGTTGGGTTTTGGCGCGCACCAATTCAATAGCCGGTTCAGGGAACATCATGCCCCCCGGTGTATCAAAATTACCCGAAACAATGTTGATACAATTGATCAGCCAATGGCAAAGGCCACCATGCATTTGGGTGGACAGGCCCATTCGCCCATAAAGTACCGCGCGGTCCTGCGCCAGAAACTCTTTCGCGAGGCGTTCAAGAGTCTGCGCCTCCATCCCGATTACCAGCGCGACAGCCTTCGGCGTAAACATATCAACAAGCGGCTCCAGGGATTCAAAGCCAGTGATATGGGTGCCAAGCCGCCCCAGCTTGACCCGCTTATCTCTAAAAATAATATGCAAAAAAGCCAGTAGGAAGAAAACGTCAGTGCCGGGTTTTATGAAGCAGTGCTCGGAGGCAATTTTCGCGGTCTCGGTTTTGCGCGGATCGACAACTACAAATTTGCCGCCGCGCTTTTTAATTTCTTGCAGACGCTCAGTAATCCCCGCCGAAGTCATAATACTGCCATTACTGGCCAGCGGGTTCGCCCCCATAAGGATCATATAATCCGTGCGATCAACATCGGGCACCGGAATGCGAAACTCGTGACCGAACATATAATGGGCAGCAAAATGATGCGGCAATTGGTCCATGGAGGTGGCCGAAAAAATATTGCGCGAGCCAATCGCCCCGGTCAGGGTTTTGACGAATAATAACATGCCAAGATTGTGCACAATCGGATTGCCAAGATAGCTGGCAATGGCATTTTGCCCATAGCGCTCACGGACCGACTTCAGGCCACGCTCTACGGCTTCATAAGCCTCATCCCATGAAATTTCAGCCCAACCATTGGCGGTTTTCTTTACCGGATGCCGCAACCGGCTTGGGTCGAAGTGCAGCGGCCCAAGCACCGGTGCCTTGGGACACATACTGCCTTTGCTGAACGGGTCTTTGGCGTCTGGCCTGACCTGAATTTTTTTAGCTTCGGTCGCGGCATCAGGATCATGAATGATCTCCACGCCGCACATGGCTTCGCAAAAATTACAAACCCGGAAGTGCGATGTTGGTTTTGCCAACTCAGAGTCCGAAACCATTCAGGCGGCCGCGCGCTTTAGCCCTTTGGCATAGCCCAAAAACAACACCAAGCACAAAACCGCCATCGCCAGCGAAATAAAGCATTGCGGAATACCCGCCGGACCGGGCGGACAAATATGCCCTTGCGTTAATTCCAAAGCCACACCAATACTGGCCAGCGCCGTTACCGGCGCCCATCCAACATAAAAGATCAGCGCCTTGCGCCGTGTAGGCAGCAATGCAGACAGCAACATAAGCACATAGCCAATGAAAACCACCAGACACGCTGGCACCGGCCCCACCATTGGGCAGATATCACCGTGGGACAAATGGTCTGCCGACAACATGCCACCAGCAAAGACACCAAACCCGGCGATCAAAATAAGGCCGATACGACTTAAGGAAGATAAGAACATAATGTTAGCTCGCTTTGGCGTTGGACTGCCGCCCAAACAAAAGCGACAGTGCGAAAATGATCCCGTGGGTGGCGTTCATCGCCACGGGGAAGACATAAAGGCCAATGGTGGTCTTGAAAAAATACAAAGCGAACATGATGGCCAAGAGCACGATGGGGCTGAACACCGCCATCCATTTAGGAAAGAACGTGCCGCCCTTCATAATCAGGTAAATCCAGATGATCGACACCAACACCATGGCAAGCCGCAATACATTGACAAAAGGCTCATTGTGCTCGGAAAAAATCGTCAGAAGGCTTTTGATATCCGTCCCCCGCGCGATCTCATGCACGGTGCTGGCAATAAAAAAGCGCTGACTGATCCACGCCGTACCGACGGTAAAAGCGTAAGCGCCAATCAAAAAGAAGAAGAAAGACAGCGTCTTGCCTGACGGTTCCAGCCGTTTGGAAAGGTGCCAATAGCCCAACAGATAAAGCGGCGCAGAAAGGACGGCCAGGAAATGTCCAAAGGTCAGCCGCTCTGGCGAAACATCATTAAAATACAGATAGTCCTTTACGTCCTCAATGCCGCCATTAAGCGTGAATTGTAAATTGAACTCGCCAACACCGACCAGAATCGCACCTAAAAGCCCGGCCAAGCCGGCAAGAGTCACTGCTTTGGAATTGTACTGCGCCATATCGCTCACCTTATTGCTGAAACATTCAGAACACTGTTCGTGTCAGGTTCGTCTATTATTTCGGTAACGCCATTTTGAAAGCGAATGGTTACCCGCTTCACGCCATCAGCATTGCCAAGCCCGAAGATAAGGTCACGGCCCTGATCAGAGCCCAATCCCTGCGACGTCATTAATTGCTTATATTGCACTTCGCCCAGACTATTGGTGACGCTGACGCTGGCATTCAAAGATTGTGCGGTATTGGGCAAGCGAACTTTAATCCATTTTCGCGGCCCGCCTTGATTAAGATAGGCTAATGCCTTGCCATCAAGATTGGCCCAAACAAGGTCCGGCCAGCCATCCTGATTAAAGTCGGAAACCACCGGGGCAATGCCAAACAGGCGGTTTTCCGCCCCTGCCCGCTTTTCAACCGGCTGAAACTTATCGCCATAGTTTTGTAAAATTTTCCCCGGATAATGGTCGAGCAACGCATTGCCGGGGAAACGTGCATAATTTTGCGCCGCCAGTAGGTCTTCACGGCCATCCAAATTCATATCGGCAAAAACCGTGCCCCAGCCAAAACCATAGCGAGCGGCATTCATTTCCTCTGCGGTATCGGAAAACCGCAAAAAGCCCTCATTATGAAACAGCATGTAAGCCGGGTTGAAAACATCTTCTTTTTCCAAATCGCCGCGCAAGATTGCCGGTGGCAGGGTGAAGCCTACATTGGAGAAATACAAATCCACCAGACCATCATTATCATAATCGCCAACGGCAACCCCCATGGGGTAGGAAAACACGGATGGGTTCGGAATTGGCGAGAAAGTCAAATCGCCATTGTTTTCATACATTTCGACCCTGCCGGTATCTTGTGCAATCACCAGATCGCTATCGGCATCATTGTCCAAATCGGCAAACACCGCAGTAAAGGTGTTGTGTTGCCGCCAAATGCCGGCAGATTTGGAAATATCTTTCCACGCGCCGCCGCCTTCATTCAAAAACAGATAGCTGTAACCGCCATAGCCATCGGCAAAAATCGTTTCGCCCTCAACATGGCTGATTTTGATATAGCCGGACACATACATGTCCGCGAGGCCGTCTTTATTAATGTCGCCAAAGGCCAAGGATAATGGCGTGGTATTATCGGCAAGCATTAACGGCAATTTCACACTGCCAAACACGCCGCCCAGATTTTCATGAAACCAAACGCCGCTTTCGCGGGCAACAAAAAGATCGGTATCGCCATCATTGTCCACATCTATGCTGGCAGCACCATGAGAGGCATCAATTGCGTCTTTTTCAAAAACATTATCGGTGGCCACAAATTTACCGTCAGCAAAACGAAATAAGCGATCCGCCTGGCGAGAACCACCGCCCAAAAACAATTCGTCCACATGGTCGCCATCGGCGTCGAACGCGGCACTTGCCAGAAACGGCAAGGCGTTTTCAAGATCGGCCTCATGAGTAAAGGGCAGGTCCGTCGCCGTGAACGCCAAATCTGTCTCGCCCTGAGGAGCTTTTTCGGCCTGCCAAAAACGCAAACCGGCAAAGGCACTGAACAATAAAAACAACACCACACCGACGGAAATCATCCCGGTACAGCCAATGGCTATCAACCAGCCTTTGCTCAAACTCTTTTTCTGCCCCGACATATTCTTCTCCAAAATGTCATATCATTTGGCGCCCTATCGCCGATTGTACGGCCTAATGAGCACTTCTCGTCCCAAAACTCAATTCAGTTACTTTCCTGCTTTTTTCGCCGCTTTTTTATCTGACTATAGCCAAGGTATAAGACAATGGCGCCCAAAGCGGCGATGGGCAGATATATCTTCATGCGCTCCCCAGCGATTTCGCCAAAAACATGAAATAATCCAAATGCCAAAGCAACATATAAAAGGCCCGCAACCAGCACAAAACCGGCAAACCTCACAAAAGGCGTACTGAAAAACCCGGCGGCTATATACAAAGGGACACGGGCCATCGGCACAAATCGCGCAATAAACATGGATTTTCCCATATTTTGCTCCACACCTTTTTTGGCTGCCTCAACTTTGGGATTCTCGATATATTTTTTTGCCCATTTTTGGGTGTTGGCGGCACGGCCCAGCCCGTATTTGAGACTGGCGCTGGCGACCAGACCAAAACTCACCGCAAACAGCATCATGGTTGGATCCCCAAGGCCGCTTGCCGATGCCGTTGCGGCACCCAATACCGATACATCTTCTTGCAAAAACGGCGCAAGGAACAGACAGAAGTAAAAGACGATTTGGTGAGTTTCTATGACATCGAACACAAGTCTCTCCTCTGTACGCAATGTGTGCCGACACTAATATTAGCGCACTTCATGACGGCTCGCTCTGATTTTGACGCATTTTCACGCAAAAGGTTACAAACAGTGTTGATGTCGAGGGCCGGCACAATGATTTTCTTAAAGTGCCCGCCGTTAACGCCAAGACACACCTCACCCATCGTTGGTATTAGGGAGAGGTTTTGCTGAGTTTTTTATGGCTTCACTTTCAGCGCAATCATCCATGGCGCTACATTTCGCACTATACCATTTGGCGGCGGGCAATGCCGTCACCCCATGCAAAAGTGCGCTTATCCACACCGCATTGACGGCCAGATGCAAAATGGTTTCGCCATATTCCATGTCAAGATCATGCACGACCAGCAAAGCAAACAAGGCGGTTGCCAGCCCACGCGGCCCGAACCACCCAAAAAACAATCTGGTCATGGGCAGCGCTTTGGTGCCACTAAGCGAAAGCCAGATGGCCAGTGGACGCACAATAAATAGGCTGGTCAGGATAACCGCCAGCATTGGCCAGGTCAGGTGCGCAATGGCCTCGGGAATTAAAGCCAAACCCAGCAGGAAAAATGCACTCCACGAGAGCATTTGCCCCTCACTTTCGGTAAATTTATAGACAAATTTACAATGCCCTTTGACAATACTGCCAAACCCCAGTCCGGCGACAAAGGCGGCAATAAACCCATTGCCGCCAATGGCCGTCGCGCCCAGATAAGCGATCCCAGCCAAAGCAATGGCGCCAATGCCCTCGACCGACTCTTCTACCCATCCACGCTTTTGTACATATCGCAACGCCGCCCCGCCCATAAGGCCAACGCCAATGCCCACCAATGGCCCCAACACTAATTGTTTGGCACCAAATATCAGCCACTGCGCGCCATCCTGTCCCATCGCCGTGAGGCTGGCGAACAACAATATGACGGGCAATGCAAGCCCGTCATTAAGACCGCTTTCCACAGTCAAAGCGCGGCGCACCCGCCCGGGCACGAGGGGGTTGGTGACAACGGCCTGTCCCAAAGCCGCATCCGTTGGCGCTAAGATCACGGCGGCCAACGCCAGCGCAAATAACGGCCATTGCGGGAAAAACAACCAGGTGAAAAATGTGCCGATGGCCATGCTCAGCGGCAAACCAATGAACAACATGCGCGTTGGCCATGTGTGTTCATCAAAAAGCGCCTTCAAATTAATTTGCGACGCATCCAGGAACAGCAAAATAACCAGCGCCAATTCCGCCACGATATGCAGGGCTGCCTCTGCTTGTCCATGCCCCAAGAGTCCCGTACGGGACATCAAATAGCCGAAGGCCAGAAAAACCATCGGTGCGGTGACAATCGTTGCGGAAAGCCGTTTGGTGATCATGCTGAAACTTGCAACGAACATGGCTACAATGAGTAATGCCATCAATCAGTATCCTCTATGTAACCATCAGGCTTTGAAGCCGCCGGACTTTTGAAAGGGACAGGCTTTGGGTGAGAAAAAATTTCACACCAATTCCGCGTCTGTGAGTATTTCGACCAAAGCCGGGCCTTTATGGTCCAAGGCTTCCTTGATCGCCGCTTCCAATTGGTCTCGGTTTTTCACACGAACCCCGTGACCGCCACAGGAGCGGGCAAAACCGGCAAAATTCGGATTATGCAATTCGGTTTGCCAAACCGGCCATTCGCCGGCCCGCTGCTCTTTGCTGATTTTTCCCAATTCACCATTATTGAGCAGAATATGGGTGATATCCATGCCGTATTTTACCGCCGTGGAAAACTCCATGGCGTATTGACCAAAGCCGCCATCCCCGGACACTGAGATGACTTTATGACCAGCATATTCCGCGAAATCCTGGGTTGCCGCCCATGCGCCCATTGCCGCCGGCAGCCCGAAGCCAATGGAACCTAAATAACCGGACATTAAAACCCGCTGATTGTCCTGCGGCTCAAAATATCGACCAAAGGAATAGGTATTATTCCCCACGTCGACGGCAAAGATGGCTTTTGATGAAACCAGGCGCGTCAGAATATCAAAAATCAGCGCGGAGCTAATACCCTTGCCATTATCTTCAGCAATGCGCTTGGCCTTTTCGCGACGCCAAATCGCCCAGCGATCGGCAATTTCCTGACGCTGATTATTAGCCGATTTACCGGCACTCTTCGCCATCGCCCGCGCCGCAATGGCCCCATCGCCCCAAATCGGGGCCGCCACCGCGTGGGTTTTGCCCAGCATCATCCGGTCCGTGTCGACTTGTATGATAGGTTTTGACGGCTCAATACCCGTATGATCCGAGAATGAGGCCCCAAACACCAGTATTGCGTCACATTCATTCATAAACCATGAGGCAATCGGCGTGCCAGACCGGCCAAGAACCCCGGCGGCCAGCGGATGCGTATCGGCAATCTGGCCCTTGGCTTTGAAAGTGGTGGCAATCGGCGCGTTCAGCTTTTCGGCAAGCGCAATAATATCACCCATGCCATCAAGCGCACCATAACCGACAATAATAAAGGGCCGCTTGGCACCGTTCAAAATATCTATGCCCGCTTGCAAATCCGCAGGGTCCGGCGCAATGGCAAGGCCTGCCATTCGTCCCTCGGGTCCCTGCGCTTTGGCGTCTTGCGCTGCGGGACGGGTTTGTACATTGTCAGGGAACACCAAATGCGACACATCGCGGTGCACTAATGCATTTTTCATCGCCAATGCGGCTAATTCCGCATGATTGGACTCGGACAATACCGGTTGCGAGAATTTAGCTACCGGGGCGAAAGCCGCACTGAGATCTATATCTTGAAATTTCCCGGGGCCAAAAACCTGCACCTGCACTTGGCCGGTTAACGCCAATACCGGCGCCCGGTCGACTTTGGCATCCCAAAGCCCGGTCATTAAATTGGTCGCTCCGGGCCCGGCAATAGTAAGACAGGCTGCAGGCTTGCCGGTCAGTTTACCATAGGCTGAACAGGCAAAGGCGGCAGCGCCTTCATGGCGAATACCATAATAGTTGAGGTTTCCTTCAGCTTCTTGAACGCGCAAAGCGTCAGACAGGCCAAGGTTGGAATGGCCAACCATACCGAAAACTGATTTCAACCCCCAATTGACCAGGGTTTCCGCTATCACATCGGTCACGGTGCGCGCACGCGGTGCCTCCGCCGGCACACAAACAAAAACGTCATCGCCGCGAATTTCCACCGGAAAGGTATCCTGCCCCGAATCTTCATGGCCGCCCGGTGGCTTGCCAGTTAGCGGGTGAAAGTCCCATCCGTGCCACGGGCAACGCAACCAACATTCGCCGTCCACGCCTTTCTCAATCGACCCTTCCCCAAGCGGCCCCCTTTGGTGCGGGCAATGATTGTCCATCGCCGCCCATTGCCCATCGAAATGCACCAGCGCCAAAGAGCGGGTGCCAGCGGAAATGGACTTGACCCGCCCCTCCGGAAGCTCGCTTACCTGCGCGACCTTTAGCCACTTCGTTTCCAAATTTTTTTGATTAGTCATACCTGCTCCGTCAATAACTTGTTTGGCAAAGGGCCGCTTTACGCGCAAAACCTCGGGTTTTTGATGTTGCCAACACCATAAAGTTACAAAAAAATGGCAATATGCGAACTAGCGGGCGGCAAGGATGGCTTGCACCAAATCATCCGGCATCGGGCCAACATCCTCATCACCCTCCCCCATGATCGATTTGGCGATCGCCCGAGAGGCCTCATAAGCACGAAGATACGCATGGCATTCAACACACGTGGCAATGTGTATTTTGAATTTTAATTTTTGCGCCACCGACAACTCACCGTCCAGATAACGGTCGATAAAGTCTTCCGCGTCCCGACAACTCATACCGCCGGGGAAATGCGCGGCGATAACCTTCATTCGCGTCATGAGGGCTCCCCCTTCGCTGTCGCGCCATTGGATCCGTAAACCGGTTCCAGGAGCTTTTTAAGCGCTGCCCTTGCACGATGCAGTCTTACTTTGACCGCACCTTCGGTTATCTCAAGGGTTTCGGCAGTTTCTCGCGTACTGAACTCCTCAATATCGCGCAATAATAACACGTCACGTGCGGCATCAGGCAGGCTGATAATGGCGGCGCGCACCTGATCGCGCACATGCTTGCTGTCAATCAGCGTCTCAACATCTTTGGGGATTTGCCACGAGGCCTCGACCCGGCAATTTTGACTATCAAATTCCGGCATTAGCGGATCTAACGCCACCTCGTTTTGCCGATTGCGCGTTCGGAGTTTCATCAAGCATTGATTGAGTAGAATGCGGTAGAGCCAGGTGCCAAGGCTGGACCTTCCTTCAAACCCGTGAAGCCCGGCAAATGCCTTGGAAAACGTCTCCTGAACGCAATCGCGCGCATCTTCCTCTTGCCCCAAAACTCGCCGCGCGGCGCTCAGTAACCTTGGACCATGGGCGGCGACAAATTCCTCGCACGCCCTTGGTTCTTTGGCTAATAGGGGGGCAAGACTGGAATCAATAATATCCGGCGTCGGATTGCCAGGCTGGCCTTTTAGTATCGCCGTTCCCTTGGGTAATTTTGATTTCATTTAACTGAATCGCCTTCGCCGCAGGCTATCATAATAACAAATATTACAAGCGTCCAATACGAAACAAAAAAAACCAATAGTGATAGGGTATTGCAATTTAACACGGCAGCGGTGGCTGAGCGCCCTTTAGAATATGGCGAGCCGCCCTACTAACCCCCAGCCTTTACCCAGCATTACTAATTTCACCGGCAATATCCTGGCTCATCTGGCCCAGCAACCCGCTCATCACGGCTACCAAGGCCGTCTTGTCTTCTGAAGCCATTATCGGACTTTCGTACTGGGTCTTTCTAAGAGCGATCTGTTTTCCGGTTTTGTCATGGACGGACCATTGTGCGCTTAGCAATACGCGGTCGCCGTCATGAGCGCCAAACTCGAGCACTCTGACCCTGACCGCATAATCCGCTGAAATCGCAAGGTTAGCGTAATAGTCCAAAACTTTCTCCGAGCCAAAAATCGCGGAGAGGTTTTCGGTAAGGACAATCGAAATCCCGGCGTCCAGCGGCTCGGCCCAACGATCAAACTCCGCAACGGCAATCTGGAACGGCGCGTGGTGACTGATAATTTCCCGGCGACTAAGGTGTTCGGGAAGCGTAACCGGGCCAATTATGATCACGTCATCAGGCGAAGCAGTCGCCACCTCAGCATTGTGGCCTTGTGTCGTCTGAAGCAGGAAAAAATTGGGGTCTGGCGTACTCGAGCACGCGGCAAAACCGCCCATGGCGATGCACATAAAAACCGCGGCATATTTTGGTAATGCTAATTTGGTCATTGGCGAGCCTTCCCTTTCAATAGCGCCTCAGGGTGTTCTTCAATATAATTGGTCAGCTCACGAATGGATTTTGCTGAAGCGGCAATCTCCTTCAACGCCATGGTCATCTCGTAATTCAGTGGATCATTGGGCGAGAGGCGCTGACGCGTTACGGTGAGCGTTTCTTGCAGCGACGCCATGGTTTGCTTGACCGCGTCCAGCGTTTGTTCCACCGAACCAAGTGTCTCGCCAGAAATTTGCCCCGACAGTCCATCAACCGCCGATTGGCTTGTGTGTAATAACGCGCGAAGGTCCGCCAGCGTGTTCGGCAAGTCGTCCGAAGCCAGCGTGTCAAAATTTGAAACGGTAGACGTCGCCGCGGCAAACAATGACGGCAGTGCGTTGAGCGCGGATTGCAGGTTTTCGCCCTGCAACAAGACCTCTAGCGAGGTCAGGGTGCTGGACAATTGCGCCACGATCTCTTCAATTGGTAATTCCTGCCATTTGGAAAGGGCGCGGGCCAAGCCAGTGTCAAATGTTGGCATTTCAGGAAAACGATCACTACCATCTCCAAGCCGGCGCACCGGCTTGTCCGGGCGAAAATCCAGAGAGACAAAAAGCTGCCCGGTGAGAAAGCTCTGCGTTTGCAGGCTGGCCCGCATCCCACTCTCAACGAGCGGGCCGAACAGCGTGTATTCGCCTTCATTTACAACCGCATTTTCGAGCACTTCTGGGTGGAACTCCAAGGTCAGGCGCGGCAGCACGGTCGAGGTTATCGGGTTATAGACGCCATCAATTCCGATCACTTCGCCGATGGGAATGCCCCGAAACCTTACCGGTGCGCCAAGGCTAACGCCGACAACCGATTGTTCAAAATACGCGACGAAAAACCGCTTTTTGATAAAATAGTTTTGGCTGGTGAACAGCAGAACGGCGAGAATTGTCAACGCAATTCCGCCGAGCACAAACGCCCCAATGATCTTTGTGGTGCTTTGCTTCATACCGCTTCTCCCTCGTTTAAGTTTTTACCGTCACCACGCCGTAGAAATTCGCCGACCTTGGCCGTCGGCGGGTGGTCCCGCAGGTAAGCGGGTGGCCCAAGCGCCGTTTGTGTTTTGGCATCGGCATCTACAAATATGGAAGAATCGGCGATCGCATAAATACTCGCCAATTCGTGGGTAACCACAACAATGGTGGTGCCCAAACTGTCGCGCAATTCAAGAATAAGATCATCAAGGCGTTTGGCGCTAATTGGGTCCAGCCCCGCAGAAGGCTCGTCAAAAAACAGGATGTCCGGGTCCAGCGCCAAAGCCCGCGCCAGACCTGCACGTTTTTTCATGCCGCCACTTATTTCCGAGGGATAATAAGCGTCAAACCCGGCCAGCCCGACCAGTGCTAATTTGAATTGCACCAAGGCGGCAATACGTTCTTCGCCATAATTTGTGTGCTCGCGAATTGGCATGGCGACATTTTCGAACAACGTCATGGAGCTCCAAAGCGCGCCGCTTTGATAAAGTACGCCAAACCGTTTTGACAACGCCTTCCTTTGCGCCTCGGGCGCGTCCCAAAAGCTCATATCCGCGTAATTAATTTTCCCGAAGAGCGGTTTTTGCAACCCGATGAGATGGCGAAGCAGCGTGCTTTTGCCGCTGCCGCTATCGCCCATGATGACAAAAATTTCACCGGTTTTGATATCGAAATTCAAATCCCGCTGGATGATGAAGTCGCCAAAACCCATTTTCAGGTCGCGTACGCTAATAGCGATATGAGGATCGGACATAATCTTAAATCCCCAATACAGCGGCGAGCACAGAAAACATCGCCGTCATGCCGATAATCGCGATAATGCCCGACACCACCGCTTTGGTTGCAGCATCGCCGACCGCCGAAGCGCTTCGCCCGCTATTCATGCCGTGCATACAACCGGTCACGGCCACCAAAATTCCAAACACGCTGCCCTTGAAAACGCCCAGGGCAACATCAACGATATCAATCGAGGCGCGGGTTTGCTCGATATATTCAATGGTGCTGATATCCAGCACGGTAATGCCGATTAAATAACCACCAAAAATGCCAAGGGCGTCCGCATAGAGAACCAAAAACGGCATCATAACCGCGAGCGCCAACATGCGCGGCAAGACCAGAAAATCAATGGGCGAAAACCCAAATGTTTTCAGCGCATCAACTTCCTCATTGACCTGCATTGTGCCCAGCTGCGCGGCGTAGGCCGCACCGGTACGGCCAGCCATCACAATCGCCGTCATCATCGGTGCGATCTCGCGGGTTTGCCCCAAGGCGACCAGATTGGCGACATAAATCTCAGCGCCAAATTGTTTCAACTGCACCGCGCCCATAAATGCCAAAATCACGCCGAGCAAAATGTTGACAATGCTTACAATTGGTAGTGCTTGCGGGCCGGCGGCAAAGATGAAATCCCGAACGTCCGATTTTTGGTATCGGGCTTTACCGGTAAACATCCGTCCGAACGATTGGAGCGACACGCCCAAAAACTGCGACGAGGCTTTGAAACGCGAGAACACGCCAATGGTTTGTTGGCCCACGGTTTCCAAAATGCCGGGCGCAGGCTTGGCATCGCCCCGGTCTCCGCGTGCTGGTGCGGCACGTGACAGGGCGATCAACTGGCGAAGTCCGCGCGGCAGACCGGCATCATCAATTTCGATATTTTGCGTTTTCTGCTGTTGAATAGCGATGATCAAGACAATCAATTTACTGTCCCAATCGGTCAAATTTGACGTATCAAACCGGATTTTGGATATGCCACCGGCCTGTAGTGCCGTTTCCAAATCAGACAGCAGGTCAGCACCAAAATTACGTCGCTTATTGTCGCCTGACGCCGAGACCAATGCGCTGTCGCCGCGCTCAGCCCAATCGCCGGAAACAACAAGCTCCAGCTCACCTTCGCCCCGATCGCTTTCGCCATACGTCTTGAGTAGGTATTCCATTTGCCCCTTGCCCCGGCGCGCACTCATTTAGACACAGTATTCTTGGATGCTGACAATACGAATTGGTTACGGCGCTTTTGCGATTAAATTCGGAACGGGCCGGCTATTCTGGCGTCTGACAGGCGGACAGGCCGACGACCGGCACAACCCACTCCCAACCATCTTGCGCCAGACCAGTGAGCTTTCCCTGGCGAAAGCGGGTGCCACCGTTAATCCTTTGCGGGTTTGACAAGTCCAACGCCAACACCCGGCCTGTTCCGTCTTCTAATTCCTGGCTTGGGTATTGCCCATCGGCAATTGCGCCGGTTTGCGTATTTATATGAAACGCGGTTTCCTGATGCTCTAGCAACACCTCGGCCGTACCGCTGCTGGCTTGGCTAAACAGAATGAACCGGCGCGATGGAGCAGCCTCCCACACGAATAAACCGCAATCCCCTAAAGCCAACACGCGGGGCGAGAGCGCATCTGTCACTTGGCGCAACGGCTCAGCCGCCGGCACGCTTACGCAGCCGCCGACCATGGCCAAACCTGCAAATACAAATATCCATTTCATCATTCTTTATACGCCCACCGTCCCTCTTCAATAAGGGTAAACCCACGACCGGTTTTCTCAAACCCTAATACCGGCAACAATGCGTCGGCATTCGGGTGCTGTGTTTGTAAAATCAAATCCGATCGATACCGCCCATTGATACCCAACCGGAACGAGACGGTGACATTTTGCCCCGCCTCAGCACCGCGCATTTGAACCACTAAATCGCCCGCCTCGCAACGAATATCACCGCTTAAAACTGGGCCTTGCCAGCGCCATTCCGCCTGATTGCGTTGCAAAACATCACTCCATACCTGCCCATCGGCAGTGCGGCAATCGGGGCCAAAGTGCAGTTCATCAACGTCAAACCTTATCTCTCCCCTAAGCCCTTGCAGACGCGGGTCCAAAAGTTTGGTGGAGGAAAGGAAACTCTGAATATGGACATCAGAAAAATACTTCAACCCAACTCGGCCTTGCAAAGAAAACCCCGGTGCCAATGCGGCTATATGCAGCGGCGCTTTGCTTTGCAAAATCGCCAATGGCTGCATTTTCATTTGTATTTTGTCTATTGGCCCGAAGGGAGAGTTTGCGCCCATTATCTGGCCATTCCACACCGTGCCACTGGCCACCTGCCATTCAAACTTCGCCGCTTTTGGCACCAAAACCGGCGCAACCCACGCCAAAGGAAGCCCGGCCAGCAAAGCCAACACACCGCCTAAAATCCCGGCAATGACCAGCAGGCGCATATTAAACCCCAAGCCGGATGGTAATTTGCGCGCTGACTTTCTCATTATCCGCCGCACTTATACTTGCCCGCTCGATAATTGCTCCATTGGTCAAAATCAAATTGCTCAAAAACTGGTACAACACCGCACTGCCCACCGAGTCCACCCACAGGGTCAGGTGCGCATCACCATCTGGCTGCACCCGCGACAAGGCAATGGCGTGGGAACGTGCGGCTTCGACCAAACCGGCGCGTGTAAGGGGTGGGGTATTTATGGCGCTTATATTTGATGCAATTTGCGGCAAGCCTTGGCCGACAATATCCAGATCGCGCACCGAGGCCGCATGCTGGGCATTTGCCAGCGTGCGATAATGGCGTACCGGCATAAATACGAATTGCCACAGCACGAATAAGCCGAGCAAACCCGCAGCAATGAGCATAAGGGCTTGCTCTCTAGGGGTGCGGTCAGACCATTTCATCATGCCCCCGGCTCCAATAATATTTCGGCATCGCCGATGAAAGCGCCATTGCTTTCACGGACGCCGCCAGAGCGCAAATACCCCCCGACCTGAACAATGGCCGCTTCAAGGGCCGACGCACTTGCAAATGATGGATAGATCAGCCGCAATTGAATGACGGTGCGGCTGGAATCAAAATACATGGTCTCCACCTTAACCCCATCAACCAAAGCTACGCCGTCAAAGAGGATTTGCGAAAGCTCAAGAAACGCAGCGCTGGACCCGGAAGGAGAATGCAATTGCCGGGTCACCGCCAAGGCAATATTGCCCGGTGCCGGCTCTCCCATGGCCTTCGTATAAAGCCGCGCCATTTCCGCCCGATTGGCCGCCGCCACTTTTATTAAAGCGCGGGATTGCGCCACGTTCCACAGCAACAATCCCAAGCCCAACACTGCCAACAACGCTGCCGCCCGACCAAACATTGCCAAGCCGTTCCAACCTCGCCCCGGCTTGGCAAATTCACCCTGGCGAAAATTCAATGGCAAATAAGTGGCGAGATGGGCCGCGATGTGCGTCAAGGCCGCTCCATCGTCTAGCGCCTCTATTACAGTGTCCGGCGGCAATTCCCCCCCCCACTCTTCATCAAGTGTCATGCCCAGCCGCCCCGGCACAATCAGGCGGTCAAAGGCCCGTATCGCCATGGCCTGTTCAGCAAAACTGTCAAAGTCAGCAATGGCAATTTCCGGCGATAGGCCTGCAGAAGCAAGGCGTTGCAAATGACGGGAAAACCGATCTTTGGCAGTGACGGCCACGCGGTTATCTGCCCCCTGCCCCAAGATTATATGGTGGGCGTTGGCTGGCGCGGCTAGCTGGTCTTCAACGCTAAATATTGCCGCTTTTAGCGTATCGGATCGGCGCGCCTGCGGCAGTTCATGGGTGAACATCACCACATCCTGACCCGGTAAAACTGCCGTGCATTTGCCGGAATTTAGCGTGGCCAATGCCGCCTTTTCTATCTCGGTATTGGCCTGCGCATATTGTAAAAGCAGGCCGTCTTCAACCATACCCCAAATCCAGGGGTCCTCACCAGCGAGGGGAAGAACGACAATCAAATTGCGAGTCATAATACCGGCTCGGCAAGGGCGGGGCGTAATGCGTCTTCGCCTAACCCACTATGGGTTAAAGTTGCGCCGCCATTTTGGTTGAGCTCAAAGCCGTAAGCGGCGTAGCGTTCACGCCCCTCCACTTCGATCTTTGCCTCTATCCAATACCGGTTTGGTTGAAACAAAATTTGGTCAAAGGCAGCGTTTTTTAACGACAAACCTTCAAGCGCCGGGGCGGCACGCAATTGCTCCTTGCCTACATAGCCACCTTGTGGACGCTCTGCAATTAAACGTCGCGCGACCTCAATCACTTCCGCGTCTCCCAACATCGCCGCCAGTAACGGCGCGTGACCAACATGCAAAGTATTGATATTAATCCGCGTTATCTCTCCGGCGCGGCGTGCACAAACAAAAGGCAGCAATTGTTGAAAACGGTCTTCGGACATGGCCTCCAGTGCGCGCAATTCTACGGCACTGACAAAAGCAGTGTTGGCAGTGCGGTGTACCGGTGTACGCCCCAAATAAGGAAAGTCTTCAGCACCATTTTGCAATGTCTGTCCGTCCTTATCCGCCCAATCCACAGCAATAGCTGCCAGACGATTTGCCTCGGCTTCCGACCATTCCAGCGCCCGCAATAATTGCGCAAACCGGCGCTGGCCGGGCGTATAGGCAGCACCGGCAGCTGTCACTAATGCTCCCAAGGAAAAACAGTGACTGCCATCACGAATGGCAAAAGTAATGCGACCGTGCTCAAGGGGAAAAACAATTGAATTTTTCCGGGTAAGCGCCGTGTTAATCGCCTCGGCGGAAAGGTCGTGGGTTAATTGGGAAAGGTATTGGCCGGCAAATTCGCGCGCGCCCACAACATACCAATCAGCCTGGGCATAAGTCTGTCCATTCACGGTCCGCTTAACTGCAAACCGGATATCCTCGATAATGGCTACTGCCAGCGCCGCCATAACCGCCATGACCAAAAGCGTGGTTAACAGCACACTGCCCCCTTGCCGGTTATGGTTGTTGTTTTTATCCCTCATGACGCCACCTCAAAAACCTGCGTCAACGCATCGCCATTATTGTAAATCAGGTTCAGTTTCATAAGTGGTGGAGCTTTTTGGGTGGCATTTATGGGAATGGAAAGCCCGCTTATTTCCTCGTCATTGGCTACAAAAACCAGCTCAACACCGACCAAATCACTTATTAATGTACGATCAATGGTCGGGCTTTGCGGGGCCGGATTGGCCTGCGTTTGCACCCGGCGAATGAGCGAGCCATCTTCAAATACATAAGCAAGGCGCTGCACATCGCCGCGCCGCAAAACCCCTGCGGGATTAGCCCGGCCTTTGCGGGTAAAGCGCAATAAGGTGCCCGTGCCACTTTGCAAAGTATATATTTCGAAATTACCGAACGCGTCGCGAACCGGACGCAAAACCAATTGCGCCATATCAGCGCGGATCAATGCCCGTGCGATATCAATTTGTGCAAGGCGGGCCGTAGCAGTATTGATTTGCTCTTTGCCCCGCAGAGCTCCGTTAAGAGCCATCATGGTTCCCGCAGAAATCACCGCAAAAATAAAAAGCGAGATCAGCATTTCAATAAGCGTGAAGCCACTCTGTTTCGCCGCGCTTTGCATCAATTTTCCCTCTTGAACGCCGTGCGGCTGACCAACACTTGTTCACCCTTTTCAGCTCGCACCTCAACCACCAGCCGGTAAAACCCGGCCCGGTCGGTGGCCAGACTTTGCACGGTCCAGGCAAACCAGCGACCGGCCATCTGTTCATTCCCGGAACGCTGCCCCGGCACAAGGGGGCGGTGCCGCGCCCAGACCAGCTGGTTATCAGCCACAATGCCAGCATAGGTCTTTTGCTCGAGCGCGATAACCGTGCGCAGGCTTTGGCTGCCCGCATGGGAAAGGCTTACAATGGCGAAGCTGAAAATCATCAAAGCGGCCAGCACTTCAATCAAGGTGAAGCCAGCCTTTTTTGTAACGAAGCTCATAGCCGACTCTCGGCAAAGATGACCCGCCCATCGCCATGACTTTCCAGGCGATAACTTTGTTCCGGGCCCGCCAAAATCAGTACGAAAGACGTTGAAATTCCGGTAGGCTCAAATACAAGGAGCGGCGTGCTGGCAGCGGGCAGCTTGATGGGACTTTCCTCCATCTTTAGCGTGACGACCAGATCGTCCGGCCAATCGGTTTGTTTTACAACTTCCCACGCACCGGCCTTAAAACGAAACAATGCATAGCCATCATGCGACACCCCCATGGCGGTAATCCGGTTTGATAAAAGGCCCTCTTCGGCCAGGCCGTTCAGCTGCCGCACCAGATCATTTGCCTGCACTTCAGCGGAGGATTTCGCAGTGGGCATAGTCAAAATTACCGCACTCGACATCAGGCCGATAATGACCAGCACCGTCATAATTTCAACCAGAGAAAACCCTGATTGCGGCCCGCCTCGCGCACCGGATATGGCACGGCAACGCCCCACTATTGTTGCCAGCTCACAATATCTGCCGCTAGGTTTTCGCCGCCAGCCTGCCCGTCTGCGCCATAGGAAAAAATGTCGACGACGCCATGTTCACCAGGATAGGCGTAGAGATAAGGGCGGCCCCACGGGTCATCGGGCAGAAATTTCACATAACCACCCTGGCGATAGCGCTCGGCGTTGGCCATGCCATCAGGCAAGGCCCTAAGTCCTGCCAGCCCGACACTGGCCGACGGATAATCCAGCATATCCAGCCGATACATCTCTACCGCCTGTTCGAGCAAGCGGATATCGGCCTTGGCCTTTTGCACCATCGCCTTGTCCTGACTTGGCAGGACATTGATCACCACAAACGTGACAAGCAAGCCGATAATCACCATGACAACCATCACTTCAACCAGCGAGAAACCGGCACGCTTTGACGTTCTGCTACCGTTCTGTTTCTTGTTCATCTCCATCTCCAACTTAAAAGGCCAACGTGTTTAATCGCAAAATAGGCAGAAAAATCGCGGCGATAATGACCATTATAATTCCCGCAAGCAGGATAATTATCAACGGTTCCAACAGACTGAGTACGATCGACATCGTGCCTTCAAACTCGCCTTCCAGATAGTCCGCGGATTTGGCAAAAATAACGCCAACCTGACCGCTGGCCTCGCCGCCCGCAACCATTTGCACAAGGAGCGGCGGAAATACGGCCGAGGTTTTCAATGCAGCGCTCATCGCCCCGCCCTCGCGCACTTTTGTCGCGGCGGTGGTGACGGCGTCCTGCATTATCAGGTTTCCCAAGGTGTAGCGCGCAATTTCCAGCGCGGTCAGCGTTGGCGTGCCGCTGTCTATCAGACCCGCCATAGTACGGGCAAAGCGAGCGGCATTGAGGTTGCGGATTGTTGCCCCGAGAAGCGGCAATTGCAAAACACGGCGATCAACACGGCGCCGCAAGCCCGGACGCTTTAATAAACGATTGGCCAAAAACCCGAGCGCGACGAGGAATGCCATAGCAACAATACCCCATTTTTTGAGCCCGTTCGAAAACCCGATGGTCCATTGGGTCAGCAAAGGCAATTCCTGGCCAAAACTGTCAAACTGCGCGACGACTTTGGGCACCACAAAAACCATCAACACCACGACAACGGCAATAGCGACAACACTGAGCACCATTGGATAGGCAGTGGCACCCAGTATTTTGCGTCTGATTTTCTGCGCTGCCTCCAAATCATTGGCCAGCCGTTCAAGAACACTGGCCAAATTTCCGGAAGTTTCGCCCGATGCCACCATGGCCGTATATAATGGCGAAAAGGTTTTAGGGTGCGCGCGCAGGGCATCCGAAAGGCGCGCGCCTTCCAAAACCTGCGCCCGCACATCAAGCAAGACATCGCGTATCGGTGATTTGTTAAATTGCAGAGCCGCCATTTTAAGCGCTTCCTCAACCGGTGTGGCGGCCCCTATTAAAAAGGCGATTTGCCGGGTCGTCTGGGTGATATCTTTATGGTTGACGCGGCGCGCAAGCGCCGGGCGGCGCTGTTGCTTGTCCGCCCGGGCGGGATCGAGGTCGATCGGCGACAAGGAACGGCTACGCAAAATATCGCGCGCTTCACGAATACTGGTCGCCATGACGGTGCCGCGCTGGCGTTTGCCATTCTTATCCAGCGCCGCATAATCAAACGCGTCCATCAGCCTGCCTCCGCCGCTTTGGTGCGACACACTCGCAGCACTTCTTCAGCGCT
The DNA here is from genome assembly GCA_021776615.1 of Robiginitomaculum sp. Lineage (GTDB taxonomy): Bacteria > Pseudomonadota > Alphaproteobacteria > Caulobacterales > Maricaulaceae > Robiginitomaculum_B. The sequence continues at coordinate 138,023 of JAJFFO010000007.1, forward strand.
CGTGCGCCCCGCCAAAACCTGTTCAACACCGCTTTCGAGCAAGGTCTTTGCCGCTTTAAAGGCGTGCGCCGTCATTTCCGCCTCAGGGGCGGCATCATGGATCATGGCGCGCAATTCATCATCCATGGTGACAATTTCATATAATCCCAACCGCCCAATATATCCGATATCATGACAGGCCTTGCACCCGACGGGGCGACAAAATGACAGCGAAGCTTTGGCTTTCACCCCCAAATTCGCCATTTCGTGGGCGGTGGGAGTATAAGGTTGTTTGCAGGTCTCGCACAATTGACGCACCAGACGCTGGGCAAGTATCGCGGTAACGCTGGAGGCCAACAAAAACGGCTCCACCCCCATATCACGCAAGCGGGCAATGGCGGCAACCGCCGAATTAGTGTGGATGGTCGACAACACCAAATGTCCGGTCAAGGAAGCCTGCACCGCAATTTGCGCCGTTTCGGCATCACGGATTTCGCCGATCATCACCACATCGGGGTCCTGACGCAGGATAGCGCGCAGACCCGCCGCGAAACTCATACCAATTTGCGGATTCACTTGCGTTTGGCCAACGCCGTCGAGCGAATATTCAACCGGGTCTTCGACGGTCAATATATTGCGCGAGCCATCATTAAGCCCGGTAAGTGCCGCGTAAAGCGAGGTGGTTTTGCCGGACCCGGTCGGGCCGGTCACCAGAATAATGCCATTGGGTTTGGCCAGCGCTTCGCCAAACGCTTTCAACGCGTCAGCCGCCATGCCCAGTTCAGGCAAGGTCAGCCGGGCGCTGTCTTTTTCCAAAATACGCAACACCACGCGCTCGCCATATTGCGATGGCAATGTCGAGACCCGGACATCCACCGCACGCTTGCCAAGGTTAAGGGAGAAGCGGCCGTCCTGCGGCACTCGTTTTTTGGCAATATCGAGCTGCGCCATGACTTTGACACGGCTGGCCAATAGCGGCGAAAGGCGCGATGGTAGTGAAAGTTTTTCGGTCAAAATACCGTCAATGCGAAACCGTATCGAAAGCCGTTCTTCATAAGGCTCCACGTGGATATCGGAAGCGCGGGTCCGGATTGCTTCTTGCAAAACACCGTTGATCAAACGAATTATTGGTGCGTCATCAGCGCTATCCAGAAGATCAGAAGTGCGCGGTAATTCGTCGGCCAATGCACTTAGAGATTCAGGACCATCAACGGCGTCTTCGGCCGAGCGGGACAAGTCCGCCTGGGCATAGATTTGCGACGCATGGGCATCAAACTCGGCCTCGGTTAAATCCCGAATTGCCGCCGGCACGCCCAAAATACGCCGCGCCTCAATAAGCGCCGCCAGTGTCGCGCCGGGCCGACGTCCGATAAACACGGCTTCGCTCTCCTCCAGCGCTAATACGCCATAATTTTTGGCAAACGCATAGCGAAGTCGCAGGGGTAATATGGTACTCGAACCTGTCATTGGTTTCCAAGTACGCCGTCCAGTTTGGAAGCTTCCCGACCGGATTGTTGCATATCCTCATCACGCATTTGCTGAATACGGTTGGCGGTAAGCGGGCGGGCGTCTTCTGCGTTGCGGATAATGGTCGGGCGCAAAAACACCATTAAATTGGTGCGCACCCGCGATTTGTCCTTGCTCTTAAAAAGAGTGCCGACAATCGGCACATCGCCAAGCAACGGCACTTTGCTTATATCAATTTGTTCGTCGTCTTGAATAAGGCCACCCAAGACAATGACCTCGCCATCATTGGCTAAAACTGTAGTTTTAATCTGGCGCTTATTGGTGACAAAATCATTGGAGATTGCCGTTATCGCCCCGGCAATGCTGGAGACTTCTTGTTGGATGGATAAGCGTATCACATCGCCTTCGCTTATCTGCGGCAAGACATCAAGTTTAATGCCAACCTCCTTGCGCTCGAAAGTGCGAAACGGATTGACATTATCCGAGCCCAGCGACTCGCCGGTTGTGATGGGAATTTCCTGTCCAACCAAAAATGTCGCCGCGACATTGTCCAAAGTGGTAACGAACGGCGTGGAAAGTACGTTCGAGTCCTTATCGGTTTCGACCGCGTTCAAAATGGCGCTAAACAAACCATCACTGCCGCGCGAAGAAAACCCAGCCGTACCACCATCAAGGCCCAATAGAGAGTTAATCGCCGCCTGTTCAAGCGAGTCCTGGGAAGATTGCGAAAGCCCCAGCCCACCCCCGGCCAAAGCCCCAGTAAGGGCAAGAAGATTGGGGGCAGAACGCGAAAAATTTGTCGATATAAAGGGAATGCTGCCACCATCGGTACCCGCCACGGCAAATTGCACGCCCAGTTCTAGTGCGGCGGTGTTAGATATTTCGACGATAATCGCTTCAACCAACACTTGCGGGCGACGCACATCAAGACTGTGAATGACGGACTCCAACGCACTTTGCGCTTCAGCACTGGCACTGATTATTATCACATTAGAGCCGGACTCATGCGCGACAGATGGCGTCGGTTGTCCCTCGCGGACATAAGCGGGCAACAGGGATTTTAAAATCTCGACAAGCTCGGCACCGCTGGCATAGCGCAAGGGAATGATGCTCACCGGGCCGCGTTTGCTAATACCCCCGGCATCCAGTGCCGCAATTATTGGGCTAATTTTGGCGATGTCACGCGCGTCACCTTGCAAGATGAGGGTGTTGCTGCCGGGTATGGCGACGACGTTGATTTTAGCCCGCTGGCCTTGCAGTTCGCGCACCGCGCGCTCCGCATCAATTGCCGAAAGGTTGGCCAATTGTATGGTTTCAATCACCTCTTCATCGGTATCCATGGCCGCAATAATAGCCCGTGCTTTGCGCAGGTTTTCTGGATAGTCGGTGAGAACCAAAATACGGCCACCGGGATTGGCCGTCAGCTGGCCCTGATTATGCAGAACCGGTTTGATCAGCTTCGCCGCTTCGGCCGCATCCACATAATTGAGCTTCATTATAATGGTTGAAAACTCACCGCTTATGCCGCCACCTCTAGTGAAAGGGGCATCTTGGGCAGCGCCCTGAATGAGGGAGATGCGGTACTCCCCGGAGGCGGTCGGAACGGCAGTATAACCATGAACGCGCAGCACATCTTTGAACACGCTAAATATTTCGTCCGGGCTAAGCGCACTTTGTGATGATATCGTAACCTTACCTTGAACCCGCGGATCAACAATGAAGGTTTTATTAGTGGCGATTGACACATCACCAATAAAAGCACGGATGTCAGCGTCCTGCATGGTGATCACCTGTGCGCTGTCTTCAGACGTTTGGGCCATGGCCATGCTGATCGTCAGGCAGGCCGCCAGAACGCCTCTTATGATACTAAATGCGAACACTTTCATTGCAGATCAACTTTCACAATAATAGCGCGATCGGCGCGCAATAGGGAGAGATACACGGCGGGCATGGTGGAAAATTTGGCAAAAAGGGAAGTAAAATCCGGACGGCCCGCGGTCAAATCCTGCGCGCCAATTTTTGTCAAAACATCGCCAGCTTGCAGGCCGAAATTGCCAAGGTCAACGGCGGCGGATTTAGGCTGCACTTCATAGCCAACGGTCTGGCCATCTTTTAAGATTTGCTTCAACGTCACCAAAGACAGGAATTCAGACGCACGCACACCGCCCATGTCATTTGCGTTTTGGGCGGACTTTGCTTGGCTGCGAATGGTCTTTTTTGGGCGCTCGAAAGTCAGGCGCTCCAACCGTCCCGCTTGCGACAAGACAATATAATCACGGGTTACACCCTTGAGCACCACGCCATCCGTAACTTCATCTTCAACATAATACACCCGCTGAATATTATCCGGCGTTTCAATGATGGCGCTGCCGCGGTCAGAGCCCGCTTCGCCGGAGCGCAATCCAAATAGCTTTAGGTCCAAATTTGTCTCCGGCGCGCTTTGCCCCATCACGACGGCTGCAATCGGCGCGGCGCAGTGAAACGGGTCATCAGTAAAGTTAAAGGTGCGCCCTTGTCCGGACGGGGTTGCCGCCCGCGGGCTTTGATCTGCAATCACATCGGAGACCAGACTAAGCGGCGCGAGAAACACAATAATCGTGCGTACTAATACATAGACGCAGGCCAGCGCCAGCGCCATTTCGGCGACTAAAGCGAACTTTGGCAAAATGCCCGACGGCACCGGCCAGAAATTGGCTGGTCCATTCATATCTATCCTCACTTTTGCGCCTGAACGTCAAAACCGACACCCAGAGCACACCGCAAACAGGACTTCACTCCCCTTTGCTTAGTATTTTAGATCCGGCTACCCGAGGCCCGACACCTGCTTCGTTTAAGTAGGAGCGAAACTGCTAAAAATTGTGACGGCAAAAAGTGCACACCGCAAGGAAATTTAAAATCGACGTTTCAAGCTTATGGCAAAAGCTTGACCAAGATCATGCACATCAATGCCGACCTTGACGCGGCCCTGCTACCACATTGCTGTATAATCGACTTCAGGAATACCCTGGGCTTTAAAGCCCGCACCGCCACGCAGCGCAAAGCCCCGATTGAAAACAAAATCAATCGTTAGTGGACGTTTTTCAGTGTGTTGTTGTTTTGGTGTTTGGTTGCGGGGGTAGGATTTGAACCTACGACCTTCAGGTTATGAGCGCAATTTTAATTTTCATATATCGTTGATCTATATACATTATTTCTAATTATATAGAAAAATGTGTAAGAAACTGTGTAACTTTTGCTATTTTTTACCAATCGATTCGAGAGCTGTCGATTTCACACACCTTAACTGTCCAGCGTTAACATTTCCCCTACACAAAACCAAAGCTGACATACAGGTTTACCACAAGCCTGTTCGGGTGCCTCTAAAATGCTCCAACTCAAAATAAAATGCCACAAACGCAAAACATAAACTTACTTTTAGTATCAATAATGATAGAATTAATATCAGAGTTGATTCATATTGATTTAGAGACAGAATGCTAAAGAGCAAACAAATTAAAGCGGCTAGAGCGCTTTTGGGGTGGTCGCAGCAAAAACTTGCAGATTCTTCCGGCGTATCTATAGCGTCAATTCGGCGAATTGAATGCCAAATGAACTACCCAAAAGCACACACGGATACATTAGTGAAAATTGAAAATGGCTTTTTTCATGCCGGGATAACATTCACTAATGATGCCTCCGGCGAGGGAGTAGCTATAAAACGCGAGAACAGTAAGGGGATAACATGAACGTAATAATCCCTTCTCATTCTTTCATTCCAGAAAAAAAGAAAAAGCTCACAAGGCTTAATTGTGTTGACTTGTTCGCTGGCGCTGGCGGGTTTTCACTTGCCGCTATTCAAGCTGGGTTTGAAATTAGAATGGCAGTAGAGTTCCATAGTCATGCTTGCGATACCTATCGGGCCAATATTCGTAACGGATCAAATAAACCTATCACCCTATACGATGAAGACATTCATGGCTTGGACCCAAAGAAGCTGGCCTCCAAACATTTCGGTAATGACAATGTTTGTGATTTGCTTTTAGGCGGGCCGCCCTGCCAAGGATTTTCAACCCATAGAATTAACGACGCTGGCATTAACGATCCTCGCAACCAATTAATTCACAAGTACTTTGATTTCGTGGACGCGCTCCAGCCACGTATTTTTTTGATGGAAAACGTGCCCGGAATGCTCTGGCCTCGCCACCAGGCCTACCTAGATGAGTTTTATAAAACAGCTGGCGCAGCTGGCTACGATGTTCATTCTCCATCTATTTTGGACGCTCGTGACTATGGCGTGCCTCAACGCCGTAAAAGAGTATTCGTCCTTGGAGTAAAAAAGGGGCTTGGGCACACGATGCCATGGCCGCCCGCCCCTACGCATGGCAATAAAAACACTCGTCTGATCACTCCAAATTTAAAACCATGGCTAAGCTGTCAGCACGTTTTTGACCCGGCACCCATCGGCGATTCAAATGACATACACATGAACCACAATCATGAACTGGTTCAGGCCTTCCAGAAAACTCCCGCTAATGGCGGTAGCCGGCGAGATTCAGGCAGAACACTTAAATGTCATGAAAACCATGATGGCCACAAGGACGTGTATGGCCGTATCAACTCATTTGAGCCCGCCCCCACAATGACAACGGCTTGTATCAATCCTTCGAAGGGTCGTTTCGTGCACCCAACCGAGCATCATGGCATTACGCTTAGGCAAGCAGCACGCATCCAGACCTTCCCGGATAGCTTTGTGTTTAAAGGCGGACTAACGGCTTCTGGACAGCAAATTGGTAATGCCGTTCCAATAGAATTAGGAAAAATTCTCACACAACATTTATCACGTCATCTTAATAAATTTAGCAAAGACAGTAGTGTTTCAGGGAACCAAAGAGTTATAGTGGACGTATGATCGAAACTTTACCATTCCAAACTCGTGCGCGTACGATTGATCATTTGGGTCGCGAGCAAATCGCAGATTGCCCTACAGCAATTTCAGAGCTTTGGAAAAACGCTTATGATGCGTATGCGAAGAAAGTTGAACTACATGTATTTGATGGTGAGGTTCCCGTCGCCGCTATCGTAGATGACGGCCATGGCATGAACCGCGAAGAATTTGTGGAAAAGTGGTTGGTGGTTGGCACTGAATCAAAAGCAACCAACAATCGCACAAACAAAGAAGATCGCATGGGCCTGCCAGAAAGAGTCCGCCAAGGCCAAAAGGGCATTGGCCGACTATCATGCGCCAATATCGCCCCCCTTCTTCTCTTAGTATCCAAACGAAAGAATGACAAATTTGTAGCTTCTCTTCTTGATTGGCGGTTATTCGAAAACCCTTACCTCATACTCTCAGACATCAAAATTCCAGTTGTAGAATTTGATAAATGCCATGATATTATTGGCCTAATACCTGAATTGTTTGACCAGCTTCTAGTGAACTTGTGGGGTGAGAAGCCTTCTAAGGGAGATGGGGATTTACAAAAGGCGGCCAAGGATGAACATAGGGCGCGGGTTGGGGCTGCTTGGGCATCATATGATGAATATATGAAGCAAGGGCGCATGGCCGACAACGACCTCACCGATGAAGAAAAAGCGGCACCCTTGCCGTCAGCAGAAATTGAATCAACTTTAGTGTCAACGCTGTTTGAAGAGCGTCACTTTTCTGTCTGGCCTGTGTGGGATGAAACCAGTGACTGCGGCACCATCTTGATGATGGCAAATCTAAACTTTGACCTTCTAGCACAGCTAAATGTTACCATTGACGACACCGCAGTCAAAGAAACCAAGGCTAAATTTTTTGAGACGTTATCATCTTTTGTCGACCCTTGCTGGGCACAGAGCCGTCTATCTAGCTTTTCTGAAGGAGTTCCCATTCAATATGGGGCCTACAAATGGAACGGCAACAAAAAAGATATAATTTTGGGAACAACAAACAATTTTACGATTACAGATGTAGAGGAAATGGAACACGTTGTTGAGGGTAGAATCAACCACGAAGGCACTTTCCAGGGACGAATTAAGGCCTTTGGTAAATGGCACGATGACGTTGCAATCCCGCCCCCCAGCGATCTCATAATTCCGCATGGCCCTTCAACAAAACTAGGACCAATTGATGTTTATTTAACAGCTGTTGAATTTCAGCAAAAAAATACAACCCATGAAAAAGGTACGTACGCGCATTACAAAGAGTTAGCTCAACTTTACTCGGGCTTGATGATTCACCGGGATGGCCTTCGCGTTCTCCCATTCGGCCGCACTGATGTTGATTTCTTTGACATTGAAAAACGCCGCTCGCTAAGTGCTGGTCGTGAATTCTGGAACGCGCGACAAATGTTTGGCCGCCTTGGGGTATCGAGAAAGTTTAACCCTAACTTAACCGACAAAGCTGGGCGTGAAGGGCTGCTAGACAACCGAGCCGCCAAAACTTTTAAGGCAATCGGAATAAACCTTTTAAAGACAGTTGCGCGTGTATATTTTGGTTCTGCATCAGACATTCGGAAAAAAATACTGCCCGAATTACAGGAGACATATAAGGAAAAAAAGGCCGAAGATGATCGGGTTAAACTTAGGACAAAAAGGCGAAAACAATTTCGCAATAACCTAAAGCACTTTGCTCCAGAGATCGCGGCACTTCGCGAACGAGCAATTAAATCGATCAGCAATTTCGACGTGTCGGACGAGAACACTATAGACCAGGCACAAAAAATTCTTGATGAAATTAACAACGATTATAAAAAGTTTGTGCTGGGCGATGTGCCCAAAAACCTGAGTGACAGTTATCAACAGCAGTACGATGAATTTTCGGAAGATAAAAAATCCATTCATGCATTGGTTAGAGAAACACAAACCTCGCTGAACAAAGCATTACAACTGGCTTCAGAGAAATCCCCAGCGGAACATGCGGCCAAAAAAATCAAAAGCCAAAAAGCAATTCTAGAACATAGCAGCCGGCAGTATCGCGACCAAATTGGCGCATTGCAGAAAAGTGAATTTGAGCGTATTGGCAAACTCATTTTAGAACGTAAAGAGCTTTTTGAAGAACGTATCAAACCCATAGTGGTAAAGCTTGAGAGCGAAGATATCGAGCTTTATGAAGCGCTAAGTCTTTTCGAGGAAATTCGCACGAGTATTGAAGTTGAAAACGCGGACCTATTCGAGCCCTATATTCGAGCCCTCGAATGCATGGAAGAGAGTATCGATCTTGAAGTCTTGGCAACATTTGGGATGGAACAGGTATCGGACCTCAGCGCCGAAATTAGCCGTTTAAACTCTTTAGCGCAACTTGGCATTGCGATTGAAATTATCGGCCATGAATTACAATCGTTTGATGACCTTATCGGTGCTGGACTTCGTGAGTTGCCCGATAAAATAAAAAATACCGATCCTTATGTGAGCATACAATTGGGGTATGAGGGCCTGACAAATCAACTTCGCTTCTTGTCGCCGTTAAAGCTAGCTGGAACCAAAAAAGAATGTTGGGTCACTGGCGAAGAGCTGTACGAATATGTAAAGAAATTCTTTGGTCAATCATTTGTAAAAAATGACATAAGCTTTGACGCTACTGAAGCATTTAAAAAATTCAGCGTATTTGACCAACCCTCCCGCTTGTATCCCGTATTTATTAATCTTGTGAATAACAGTCGGTATTGGTTAGCTCACAAAAAGTCCAAAGAGCGGAACATACTTCTGGATATAAAAGATAGTCAGGTCATAATTTCTGACAATGGCCCTGGCGTCGATAAATTAGATATCGATAATCTATTTACCCTCTTTTTTACCAAAAAGCTAAAAGGCGGTCGAGGAGTAGGTCTGTATCTTTCCCGTGCCAATCTCACAGCTGGCGGCCATCGTATTGCATACGTCAAGGACAACGAACAATGCCCAATGCAAGGGGCCAATTTTGCAATAACTTTTAAAGGCGGCAAATATGTCTGATGAGAGAATTCAGACGTTGAGAGACATCGTGGAAGATGTGTTTATTTCTCCAGTCCGGTCAGTACTTTTAGTGGATGATGAGTACCCTACATTAGACCTGATGCTAGATGGCTATATTGATAGCCAAGATGTTTGGAGTAAAACCAAAGGCACTGCAAAGGAGAGTGCGAGAAGAGTCGCTAAAATATTAAATTTTTGTCGATCTGATCGGCGCAACTGGCTAGTTGACGTTCATGATGGTCAAAATGTTGAGTTTGGAGATGAGGCTCAATCCGTTTCTCATCTTCATCAAAGCGATCTACTATTTCTTGATTTACACTTGGAAGGTGACAGCGAAAGTACAGAAAAATGCATAAATATTCTTAAGCATTTGGCGAACAGTGACCATTTTAACCTGGTAGTTGTTGTGACAAAAACAGAAATCAGTGAAGCAATTGAGCAAATTTTACCCGAATTTGTGCCTCAGAGGTTTAATGCTGATATCGATATTGCTAAAAAGGACCAGACTGAAAGCGCCCTAGAGGATTGGTCCGATAAGGACGACAGCATTATTAAAAATCTCAATAATTGCATCTCCCTTACAGCCTTCGTAAATATATCCAAAGTGCCAATCAACAAAATTGGAGCTGAGGAGCCAAACGTTGAACCATACATTGGCGATTTTTTAACCCTTTGGGATGCTAAACCAAACGACATTGAACTGGAGGTTGACGACCTGCTAATTTGGGTGTTGCAGAAAGCTGAGTGTCAATTGAACATTAAGGGATCCGCTGATCATCACCTAGAGCATTCATCAATGGGCGCAGCTCAACCTTGGTTGTGTGACAGGAATGTGTTCCTAACCGTACACAAAAAAAGCGAATCTGACGAAGAGGGTCAGAACATTTTGGACTCTCTAATTGCCGCAATGGTTGACTGGCAGCCAACAGCAAATCGACTGATACTAGCTAAACTCAGATCAGAGGTGGAGAGTCGCGGAATTTCGGTAGGCGAAGAAATATTCACTGAACGTGAGATGCAGGCTGATTGGTTGCATAAAATGGTTGCCGCAAAACCGGAAGAACAAAAATCCGCCGTAGATATAATCGTATCCAGGTACTGCGAAGCGCTAATTTCGTATATTTCTTATCCCATCCGCGACACTGTTATTTCCTCTTTAGCCCTTGAGACAGGGGCCGAAGTGCTTCAGCGCTCTAAAGCTGCATTTGGCGTGGATTTATCCTCAAGGGAAGGAAAACAGCTGGCCGCACTTCAACACAACATTGTTGTCTCAAACTGCCGAATAAGTGGATGGCACCTGCAGCCTGGGCATATATTCTTGCGAGATGATGAGTTTTGGATGATTTTGACACCCTCGTGCGATCTAGTGCCGTTAAAATCTCGAAAACGCTCTGAACACCTTTGTGGATTGATGCCATTTAAAGCCGTAAAGCTACGAAAGATAGAGAACCCAACTACCGGATTAAGAAAAGCCAACCAAAACCTAACAACCTTTATTTATCATGACGGAAAGCCGATCCTTCTTCATTTTCTTACAGGTAATTCGTCCAACTCAGAGGTCCATTGGAATGAGTTTTTTGCAAAAAACCACGGAAAACTAACGCCACCCGATTACACTTCCGAAGTGGCCACCGTTACACATGATGATGATGATAAATTTCATACCACATGGTTTAATGTACGAATCGTTGCTCAACTTCGTTACGAATATGCAATTAATTTATTGCAAGTCTTGGCAAGTCGGACATCAAGAGTAGGTTTGGATTTTGTGCAATAATATGGGCGCAACACTATAAGGTAAACTTTTCGCGTTGGGACAATATAGTAACAACTTGCTGAAAAACACATCCTATCGTTAAAAGTTTAATGTTCAAATGCTGACGTCATTCGGTTAATTTCGCCGACCGCTATACCAAGTCCTGCGGCAACATTTCGCCATTCGGCTACAGCGGTTTCAACCTGCGAAACAATGCCACGTGCCTCACTAGTTGCAAGTTCAAAATATTTTGCAACACTGAACGCTAATTCGACCGAGGCGGTGGCTTCATCAAGATCAATATTAGTCGAAAGAACGCGTGGCTTAATATCCACCGGCACTGGGTTTAGATCATATGCAGGCGCTAATCGCCACCCATCTGGTCCCTCATAAAGAAAACCATGATTGCGCAAATGATCATCTGTATTGGAAATCATGACATTAAAAACGATACGTCGCCACAAGGCATGCATATCTTCCTTTGGCGATGCCCCATACTGACGCAACGCATCTACAAATTCGAGATAACTGCGCGTCTCGTTATCACTTGCACCAAGCATACTCATGGCTGAGAGAAAAGGTATGCGAGTATCATCAAGACGGTCAAATCTCTGTAAGAGAAGAACTGGCTTCCCAGCAATATTCTCTAATCGCCATTTCGGCACACAAAGCCCGGCATTGGCGGCCAGAGTTAAAGCTACAGCCTCCCACCTCATTATATCGATTTCATCGTCCCTATGCGGGAACTTGGCAATCGCCAACGCGCCATTCCGATCACGGACCGAAGCTTTTGGGCGAGCACCGCCTAATGAGGAGCCAGGAGCAAGTAATAATCGTAAATCTTCATCGCTATCTGAATCGTTAGCGACATGATCCGCAGCCGATAACAATCTTGGAAGTTCTAACAATGGGGGGATATGACCTGCATTGTGCTCTGTAAGAAAGGGGCCGCCCTCCTGCACGGAAAAGCGTAACGCTCCCTGACGTGCTTCATCACCAACTCTGAGCAAGTAATCCATTTCCATTAAACTGCGAGGCGCTTGACCTTCGTTTTCCGCTCGGCGGCGTTCAGCACGGCGCATAAGAACCCTTCCCCAACGGTCTGGCGCTGAATCTCCAATCGCTCCAAATAGCGGTTTATGCCCCGCTGTATGAAAAGGCCCCGGCCCCAACTTTAAAGCAGGCTCCAATGAAAAATGATCCTTATAGGCCAGCCATGACGGATCATATTCAAAGGTAGCACTTTGACGATTATGGCGCGTACGTGCCCAGAGACGCCCGACAAGATGTTGGACCCCCTTAATATCGACGCTAACGAAAACCTCTGATTCTACGCTCATTACTCTTTTCTTTTCGTCGAGACGGATTTGCGAATTCGTTTGGGCAAACGCTCTTCTTCCAATTCAAGGCCAATGGTATCGCTTTTTATGTCGGCAAGGTCACTAAGGCGGTGGGCCATCCCCAAAACAAACAACACCGTTGCATAGGTGCCCATGGCCACACCAGGATCGCCGTTTTCTAGTTTATTCAGGGTGACCCGACTTGTTGATGCGCGCTCAGCTAAAATTTTTGTCGAAATACGTCGCCGCAATCTTGCATCCCGAATATCCTGACCGAATTTACGCAAAGCTTTCCGAACCGGAATTGGCATCACAGGTTTTGATTTTTTCATCTAAAATTCCTCATAACGTAAATAATATTATACGATAAAGCACTTAGTGTAAATAATATTTATCGTTACAACTTAACGTAATTCTATTTCCTTATCGCTCAAACCCCCGGTCCTTATTGCGTTCTCGTTCCCGCTCAATCTCCACCTGCCGCTCTTGTTCCCGCTGGCGTTGGCGCAAGGCTGCCATCGCCTTATCCGCGAATTTTCGGACCGTGTCGGACCTCATGGTTTGGCGGGCTTCGGTGATGGCTTTTTTGGTGGGCCATGGCAGGGATTTCCAGGTTTTGTTGTTCATGCCGGTGGCGGCTTTTTGGATTTGGCGTAGGGCTATTAGGCGTTCGGCGGTGGGGTGGTTTTCTATGGTTTCTTTTTGTTGGGTTAGGGCCTGGTGGCGTTGTCTGGCTTTGGTGATGTTTAGGGTGGATTGGGCTTGTTTGTTGCGGATGTATTCGGCTTTGGCGGCTTTTTCGGCGAGGATTGGGATGGTGGTTAGGGCCTCTTTGCGGGTGCGGCTGTGCCATAGGTTTCCGATGGCGTAGCCTTTGAGGCGGCCGTAATAGGTGGGGTGTTGTTTCATTAGGCGTGCGGCGTTGTTGGGGTTGCTGGCCTTGTGGTGGGCGCGATTTATGTAGGCTATTTGGGCTTTTTCGGGGTTGCGGTAGACGCTGGCTAAGCCGCCTTTTACGGCCAGGTCCAGCTGTTTCAGGTTTTCTTGGCGTTTGTCGTGGGCGAATATTTGTTTGCGCAAAGTGGTGATTTTTCTGCGCAGGTTGTTGAGCGCGGTATTTTGTTGGTCAACCATGCGCAGGCTTTTGAGGGCGGATTTTAGGTCGGGCTTCGTCTGGCTGGCCAGGGCTTTGGCTAATTCCGGGCGGTCTATTATTAGGGATATTTCCAGGTATTGGTTTTTGAGTTGTTCGCGCTGGGCATTTCTTTTTTGTCTGTTTTCATTGGCGATGGCGGCATCTGCTTGTTCGCCTTCGCGGGTCATGGCAGTGACTTCCGGGCCCTCGTGTAACGTGGGTTCCTGTTTCAGACCCTGATCTTCCAGCGTACGGTGATCGACGCGTTCGGGTCTGCCTGCACGTTCCAGGGCTTTATTGACATGATCCTGCCATGCGATACGCCAGTGTTCCAACTGGGTGCGGGAGTTCCATTCGCGGGCTTTGCGGGTGAAACCGTCAGGGTCTATTTCGCGCATTGTCAGCATGGCATGGGCGTGGTGGTTGCGTTCGTCGCCTTCGCCGTCAGGCAGGTGCAGGACAAAATCCGCCACCATTCCTTTTGAGACGCATTCCTCATTCAGGAAGCCTCGCACGAGATCCAGACGTTGTTCGTCATTAATCTCGTGCGGTAGCGCCATGGTCAGCTCTCGCGCTGTCTGGGCGTTGGCTCGCGTCTCCTTTGCCTCGACCTTATTCCAGAGTTTCTCTCGGTCGAGGGTCCAGTCAGGGGCATTTTCGGGGGTTAGAATCTCCGCATGGAGAACGCCGCCTTTTCGGGAATAATCGTGGGTCTGGCCGGTAGTTTCATTGGCCAGGCTTTCGGCGGCACGGTACGCCGCCGACGCAACGGCGTTGCTGCCATTGGCACGCTTCACGATTGATACCCGAAACGAATATATTGCCATGCGCCCCCTGACGGGTCAGGCCGTTTTTGCGCCGCAAAACAAGGGCTGAGAGAGCCTGATCGGCGCCAGAAGAACAGGCGTGATACGTGCACAAACGGTAGTTTGTATAAGTGCGCCCTTAGTCTCACCTGCTGATTATAGCATATTTATGATAGAATGAAGGTTAAGGAGGCATATTATGACGGGTGACAAAGATCATAATGAGCGGATTCGCGAATTGCAAAAACTGCGAAACAAGATCGATGCAGAGATCAAGCATCTGGATTCGCGCACTGCCAAGTCAAGATTCAAGCGCGAAGCGCGGCGGCAATATCTTGCAGGCCGGGCTGTGCTGGACTTAGCTGGCAAAGACGAGAATTTTGCGCAGGTCCTGTTCAAAATACTGGAAGCAGCATTAACCGGCACGGACAGAGGTTTATTTGAGCTGGATTCAGATTTACAAAACTCATTCGGCTTCAATGCGGCGGACTATTCCAGGAAGCCAAAACCGAAGCCAAAGCCTTGAATGAGGAATCCCAGCGCATATTCATGCATGCAGAATGCGCAACTTTATCAAAAATTTTGCGCCAGGCTGGCGGCGATATAGGCGGTACGCCCATCGGCCAGCTTAAGCTCCAGCCAGTCGCGCCCGTCATTATTCAGGCGGCGAAGGATGGTGAACTTCTGGCCCGCTTTTAAGGTGCCGATAATATTGGCATTGGAATTTGTATTCGGGCTGGACCGTACACGGCCAGAACGGATCATTTGATATCGCCCCGAAACCTGTGCCGGGGCCTTGTTGCTTTTTGTATTGGCTTTACTTTTTTTGGTTTTGGCGATTTGCGTGCAAAATTCATCTTGTGGATTTTCCGCGCAAAAGCGCGTCAGGAACGAGCCACTGGGAATTGCTTGCGCCAATGTCGGCGTGGCCATCATTAAAGGTGCAAGGAACAGGAATGTTAGAATTGCTTTCATGGCTTAATCAAAATCATGTTTGAGAGTGATGATGTCCTGGCGCATGGCACCGGCACGCTGGATCAGAGCGTAGGCGTGCCAGCGACCCATGCCGATAACATCGGCGGGGGTGAGAGCAGCGGTCATCTGGTTGCCTTCGGTGCGGTATTTATGTTCAAGGTCTTCGGAGCGCCAATGGGCGGCCTGCAAGGCCTGAAGGCGGGCTGTGTTGGTGGCGTCCTTATCATAGCCAAGTTTGAACCAGCTTGTGATCGGCACGAAGCGTAAGTCCGGGGAATAGGTTTGTTTGCTTTGTGCTGTTCCGATTTGCTGCCTGTTTATAGAGATCAACATTCGGGCGGCACCCAATAGCAATCGCCAGCCGCTTGTCATGGGGATGGCATCTTCAGTGTCAATGGGGTCGTAGGGGTTCCAGCCGTCTATCAGATAACGGTGATCGATACTTTCTTTCTGGTTGTTATCGAATACGCGGTTGCGTTCGAACTCTCCGGCGCACCAGCAGGCGTAATCGACTGTCGCGCGGTCTTCGGAACGCAGGAATATTTTTGATCGGGCCTGTTGCAGGAAGTTTTTGGCGGCGGCCTCGCCCATGGATTGTTCCAGCGCGGCAATGGTTTGTGTTGCAAAAACACCGACCAGGCCCGTGCTGCGGGCCACATTCCAGAAGCTGGCATCACTAAGACCGGAGGTTGCATCAACGGTTACAATCTCCTGCACCTCGTCCATCATCACCACGCAAGGGGAGCTTTGCGGGTTTTCACCCTTGGCCTTTAACCGTGCCTCGCGCAGACGGGCTTCGCGATAGAGGCAGGTTTTAAGGAGGATATTGACAAGCGTGGCTGGTAATCCGTCCTCGACATTGGATAAGGCGCTTAGAACGATTTTACCGTTCAGGGCATCTGAAATTGAGATCGTATTTTTACTCGGACCAGAGATAAAACGTTTGCGAAGTTCCGGCGCGCCGGAAAACCCATCCATCAACTGGCTGACGCTGGCGATAATACCGGTGCGGGTTTTACCCGCCAGTTCCTCCCATTGGCCAGCCATATAGGAACGGCTGGCGCTAAGCGCTGAAGCGGTCAGGATGGTGTAGGCCGGTTTATCCGGTGATTTTTGGTCAACAAAGCCTTCTAAACTGGCGTTAATCGCGTCCAGAGCGGTTTTAAGGACAGCTTCATCAATAAGGGCCTGGTAGGCCCACCACAGACTGTAAGGGGCAGCGTTCTCGCTGCTCTCGGCCTTATAGCGTTTTCCTTCTTCGGTTTGCGCAAAGCCGTGACCAATAGTCAGAGCGTGGCGCATGGCGGTTGCGGCCATATCGGGCCAGAAACTGTCAGAATTGTTGCCGCCGCCCAGTTGGGTGAGCACCGAACGCAAAACACCGGCAATTTGCGAGGGCGTTAGCGAGGAGAGCGCATCAACGCCATGTTGCCCTTTGGCGGTGCCAATAACGCGAATATCGGCTTTGCGGCCTGCGGCCTCGGCAATGGTTTTTGCGTCCTTCCACAAAACGCCTTTGGCATCACAGACATAAAGGCCCATAAATTCCACGCCAAGAAATTGCTTCAATAAGGGTTTGAGGATGGCCGTTGTTTTACCCTCACCCGTGCCGCCCAACACCATTAAATGCTGGAATAATGAGTCCCCATCCAGATTCATGGATACATCATCAAGCGGCGCATTTAAATCGCCACGCAACCGTAATGTGCCTGTTGATTTGCCAACCTCGAATAAAGGCGAGTCTTCAAGGTAGTCCAAACTTAGTTCAACCTGCCGGGCATATGTATTATTGGCTATCTTGCGTGCCTCTGCCCTGTAGGGCCAGCGCACATCAGCATCCTTGGAGACGATTTCATAAGGCTCTGCCTTCTGCCGCCGCCAGCGCTCAATGACCACCAGCATGGTCAGAATTCCGGCTCCCGCACCGAAAATCACCCAAAGCAGCAGGTACAATGCGCCTTTCCACAGAAAATCCAGAAAAGTGAGCACGGCAAGGCCTGCACCTTGCCCGAATAAGGTCCATCTGCTTTCGCGAACAACGGAGCCATCCGGCCAGCGTTCCAGAATGGCCAGTTCTGCGTTCATAGCCTCGGATAGTGGCGCAAAAACCGCCCCCATAGAGATCACCAAAAACAACGTAACCGGAACCAGAACAAGCAGGATCGCCGCTACAAGCCCGGCTCTGGCGGCCTCCTTGACAAGATCGGTGCTGATATGGCGATCTGCCAGCCATGTCAGATCAAACCCGCCCGGAAGACGGCCATCCTCCCATAAAGGTCGGCGAATATCTTCCGGCACCTCTTCATATAACCAGGGATAGTCATCTGTAGCCCAAATACTCTTCGCAAACGCCTCGCGCTCGCCCTGAACAAGCTTGTCCTTCTTGCGACGAGCTAGCCAGTTCACACTCCCTTCAACCCGTGCCGGTACCGCATCCAATAATGAAACCCGGCTCACCACCCACAATAAAGGCCGCCACAATGGGACCGCCAGCAGAGACAACAGCATCAAAATGGCCGCCGGAAACAGCGCCAAAAATCCAAGAACCAGCCGTTGAACAATCCCAATTTGAAGGATCAAAACTATGGCGATAAGCCCGGATAAAAGCGCAATCAGAACATTCGCCGACATCATAGAAGGAAATGCCAGCACCGCGCTCATCCCCCGGCCCTGCCACTTTCAAACGCAGGCACCAAATGCCGAAAAGTCACCGGAAAATCCGCCGGATCAATAGCCTGCCCGCGCCCCGCAGGCACAAAAGCCCCGGAAAACCGAAGGGACACTCCGTTCCACTTCCCGCCACTTTGCCGAAAAACCCCGATCCAACGAACAGGTGACCGCGCCTTGCGCGTGGCGGAAACTTGCCTCTCATCAGCAACAACCGCCCCAACAAGAATGACATTGCCCTTCCTGAAAGACCCAAGCCGATCAACCGGCCAGCCAAAGTCCCAAAACCCTTGCCTGTCAACTTTTAGAACCGGCAGCACCTCCGGCACCCGCCCGTCATCATTCAACCCGTCAACAATCAACTGAACAACCCGTTCAATCTCAAAAGCAGGCGCAAGCTTCAAAGCCTCCCCCTGCTCAAGATCAATATCCGGTAAATTAAAACACGCCGTCTCAACCCGCCGCCGGTCCGCTAGTTGGCCACGCTCACCCTGCCGCTCAAACTCCCGAACCACAGGCCCATCAACAACAAGGGCCCCAAACCCGCCAATCACACAAAGAACAATCGCCACCCACAACAAAACCGGCTGCACCGCCCGCAGGCGCGCCGCGCGCACATGTCCATCAGTAACAAGCTGTTCCCAGAGCATACGGACTCCTACATCAATTTGAGAGGTTACTTTAGGTTATAAGTAATGACGACAAGTTATTTTTTTGGGAACAGCGGATAAAATATTTTACCTATCCACTTACCAACACTCACGACAGCGCCAATATATCTATTTTTAACTAAGGCAGTTTGATGCTCTCGTTCTCTAAAATTTTCATGGGCATTACTCCAATCTTTTTTTCGTATTTTTGTTTTTTGTAACAAATCTTGTGTTTGTAAAACAAATACATCGAATTCCGAAAGTCCAAATTGGTTTTTGAGCTCAATTTCTAAAATTCTATTCAATCTCAACTTTATCAAATTTTGCGTGGATTCCATCCTAGCTATTGTTGGAAACCCATAAACGTTATCTCGGTTTTCAATTTTTTTCGATTTAATAAATTGATTTTGCTTGTTGACCAAATTTTGGATATCTTTTTCCAGTGCCAAAAATGTACCCTTAGCGTACAAATAAATGTCACGTTCTATCGTAGTCACAATTTGATCAATAGAAACACCTTTATCTATCTCATTATCAAGGTATGCTTGGAAATCCACCTTATCGTGATATATAGAGTCGGTAGTTATTCCGCCGTGATCTATGGCAAAATCTGAAATTAATTTAATCAAATAAAATTTCTCTATTAGAGCTATGCGTTTTTGTTCAATTTGCTTTTGCATGGACTTGCGCAACAAAATTGTTTTGTCCACTTCACGGGACATCAGTTCATTCGAAAGGAACGAATATGTTTATTTGCCTTTTCATTCCATTTCTCTCTATCTGCCTTATACAGCTCATCCACTTTATGAGGCATAGCATCCAATTTTTGTTGGTGTTCTTTTCTGTGTTTTTTAATGTGCTTGTCAACATCCTGATCCGTAATGTCGTCAACGTTCTTCCCTAGCTTTTCTGCAAGCAATAAATAGGTGTATTTTGAATATTTTATTTTTTCTTCATCCTTCACAACACCCCCTCTTTCTATGTTTTCATAAGCATTAATTAATACATTTATAATATATTTAGATATATCATAATCTTTTTTCTTAAGCAAAGCATTAATTGTACTTATAAATTTTCTCGCATCCTCAGGGCCGATATTTTTTATCAGCAAATCTTCGTTTAACGTTTCATGTTGGGGACGTTCTGGTTGCTCAGGCATCAAAGAACCTTCATTTTTTTTGGTCTATATCAACGTCTTAATTATGTAACCACGAGTGTAGAGAGTCAACGTTCACAATTAATCACGAATTTAGACAGCGCAATGAGTAATTCAAAACTTCGGAATAAATATTTATTCGCACGATAAGTCCCCTTTTCCTCCCCAAACCTATCCAGAGGTCTTTTCCTCGCTTTATCTCACAATCTTAGCTGCATGAGGCAAGGGGGCAAGCCCCCTCCTACTCTTCGTTGCGGCCTCACCTATGGTGAGGTGCCACAGCGCCATCTGGTGATTTTTGCTTGTTTTACAAAGACCTGGATAGGCCGGGTCTCAAGACAAGGAGACGCACCATGCAAACATTTAATTCACATTCAACATTGATGAGTTGTTCAGTGGCAGAGTTACTCGCCCAATATAACGGCTTGGCTCAACAGTTGTCCGTAACCGATCCTGACACACCGGAATATCAAACCATTCTCGGTGCCATGGCGAACATCAAACGCGCCATTTTCACCAAAAGGCGTATGGCACCAAGACCGCCGGGATTTTAACCGGCGGGAGGCGTCACTGCTTCTTGTAAATACAATCGCCACCGCCAGTAATGTTGTCTCTGGCCAGGCGAGAGCCTTTTTTTGTAAAAGTCATGGGGCTGCCATCATCCATAATGATGTCTATGCGATTGCCCTTTATTATATACTCGACTTTTATGGGAGAACCGCTCAGGCGGAGCACATCTTTTTCAAAACGGTAGGTCATCTGGTCCCATTTGCATACGTCAGGATGATCGGCACTTTGATCGATCATCCACTCACCGGTCGGCAGGCCAGAACCGCAAGCGGCAAGGGTAAGGGCGGCGCAGGACAAAGTCGTGAGTATTTTGAGTTTCATAATGGGTTCCTTTGTTAAAAATCGACATCGGCGGCGGATTTTTTAGCCGCCTCAAGCTCTTTGGCTTTGCGGGCCTTGTTTTCGTTGTTAAATTGCGTTTCCAGAATTTGACGAAGCTTGGCCGATTCCGTGTACAGGTGCGCCTGATCAACAATGCCAACAGAGAATCCCTCTGCCAGAGCGTCATTGCTGTAGAAAGATTCTATATGAACTACGATGGACAAGCCGCATTCGGCTGACCATTGCTGGCGATCAGTCCCATCAGACGAGATATTCGTGCATTTGTGCTCGCCATAGCGGCTGTAAAGCGAAGAGGCTACGGCTTTGCCATCTGGTAGATAGTGCCAGGAAAGATCAATGCCGCCAGAATCCTTGTCGCGGTAATGAGGTTCGCCGTATTTTTTGATAAAGCCATTAGTAATGCTTTCAATGGGTGGGCGCTTATCTGATCTAAAAAGCCGTGAACGCCACATGCCAACGACTTTTTCCTGATCCTTCACGCCCGCAAGCGCAAAATAAAATTGCTGGGCGACTCTATGATGAGTGTCTTCATCTTCTACCGACAAGCAATCAGACACCACTTGGGACAGGTCCCAAGAACCATCCGGGCGTTTGTATTGTTCCGGGCGGTTGATATCTGCCGGGTCACAGTGATCATAAATATTTGCGCTGAGAAACTGGCGGCCTTCCTGTCTGAAAACGCCCTGTAAATGATATTGATCAGCATATTCGATCTCAAAGCTGTCCCCCGCACATTCGATGACCGCCAGAGCATCGCTTAACGGCGCACCGATGCGAACGGACAAAAGGTCGTCTGTCTGCGCACTGGCCGATCTGGGGGAACCTTTCAAGGCGGGCGGGCATTGTTTTTTGACGCGTTTGGAAGGCTTCGCCTTGTTTAACTTTGCCGTATTGGCCGCACTATCCGATGCGGCAGTCTCGCTTGCCGGGGCGCAAGCGTTCAGGATCAAGGCGCAACTGGCCCATAATATCATGCGAGACATGGTGAAGTTCCTTTATATTATTTACCAAGGGGCGGGACGCCCAGATCGCGTCTGACAGTTTCAAAGCTGGCGGTCGTGTAGCCTGTTGAAACCATCCAGCGGCCAGATTTTGTTTGGTACAAAAACACCGGTGTTCCGGCTACAATCCCGGCATTCTCGGCGATTTCGCTGGCTGTAACGGCGGCGGTTCGGGTGGCGTTAAACGCGTTTATTAAATCACTGGACGAATGGGCGTCGGGCGCATCTATCGGCCTGTGCATCATCTGATCGACGATCAGGGCCAGGCTGCGTTCGTGGGCAATCCATGCGGTTTCATCAAGAGAATCTGCCGGGCGAGGATAAAGTAAAACCCGTACATCAACGCCATGAACAGAAATCAGATTGTTGATCTGTTGCTTCATGAATAACTGACAGAAGGGGCAAGTCGCCGAATGCAGGGCATAGAGCACGGTCTTGCTATCGGCGACATTGGATGCCGCCGCCCATGGCCCACCAACAATATCGCGCTCAACTCTGGCAATATCTGCCGGGGTGACGGGGGCGGTTCGGGCCAAACCTTGATATGGCATCATGAGAGTGAAGACACACAGCACAAGCCCTAGCCATCCAGAACGAAGCGTAATTTTTTTATGAATACCCTGATCGCTCATTAGTCCCACCTGATTTACCCAATTGCTTTATAAAAGTTGGGATTGACTGCTGGCTCTAAGCCCTCGCTTGGTTTTTCCTTTCACTTTTTTGTGTTCGCAAAGCTAAACCACTTGACCTGTTAGGTCTTTACATATTATACCAACTTTTATAAAAAACTTGGGATTAATTACTGACTCTGCTATCCTCAAAATTCGTCAGGAAGGTGAGATATGCGAGGCATAAAAATCAATGAAAAAGACGCCGGTTCGCGTGGCTAGAAAAGCACTTATCCGCAACCCCAATCATCCCAAAAAAGGTTCCTCCATCAAGGTCGAACCCATTCGTGATTCAAAATCGATCAAGGCGATTAAAACCCTTCTTAAAGATCACCCTCGCGATCTTTGCCTGTTCACTTTCGGGATCAACACCGCCTATCGCGCCAGTGAAATTCTGTCTTTAAGCGTCGGGCAGGTCGCCTATCTAAATGCCGGAGACCGGCTGGAAATAAAACAACCCAAAAGCGGTAAATACCGCGCTATTACCGTCAACAGAAAGGTAGTCGATGCATTTGAGGCATGGCTGAAAATTCACCCGGGCAAACACCCGGATGCGCCCCTGTTTATCTCACAGCGTACGAACAAGGCCCTAAGCGTCTCAACGGTCAACAACATGGTCAAAAAATGGTGCCGCAGCATTGGCCTTACAGGCAATTACGGCTCGCATTCCATGCGCAAAACATGGGGCTACCACCAACGGGTCAGGAACAAGCAACCTATTCCCTTACTCATGGTCGCTTTCGGTCACACCAGCCAAGCGCAAACACTGGATTACCTGTGCATCCAGGACGATGAAATCAGAGATTTATACGGTATGGAATTGTGAGTGTTTCGTTTTGAAAATTTATGCTTTCAACCTTGAATACCTCAACGCCGGATACCCAAAGCTCAATAGGAGACATAATTTATCACGTCCTAGCCGCCGTCGCCTAATTCGAACACGACATAAACTCTAAAAGCTAAACACTCCTCAGGTCGACGCTAGAGTTAGAGTTAAGAAACTCGGTCGCCAAAGTAGTTAACAAGCGTCCAATTTTTGCACCTACTCTTTCGAGTTAGTGTGTTGGGTGTTTTCATCTTTTTTAAATTGACATGAACTGGTTTCAATAACGCAGAACTCTTTATTCAAAGACATCAAGCCATCTGCGGTTACTGCTAAAGACGCAAGCAAAGTGATAATTGAAAACAAAGTAGCCCAAATGAGCTGCGGCCACGTCAAGCTTGTTTTTGACTTCAATACCTTATTTTTCCAGTAAAGAGCGCCACCCTTAATTGTTAAATTTTTAAGCTCTTCAGCACTTACAACAGTATGGCCCTTCAACAATTTATTCAAAACGATAACCCTCTTTATACCCTTAACTGGCGCTCATTCTATGTAAGTATATTTTTTTTCTTCTCTCTTTTTTTTGCTTTCTTTGCTTCTTTCTTTGCTTTTTTTTCTGCTTTCTTTACCTCAAACAATCGCTCTAATTCTGTAGAAAAAAACCGTCGGGTATGAAGGTGGTTATTTGTGGATTGAACTTCCACTCTATCAAACTCTGGCAAAACCACGCGCTTGAGAGCATTACGAATATCATCTCGATTATCTTCTCCAACACCCTTGCGTCTATTTATTTGCTCCTTCATCCTATTTATTGTATCTATTTCATTTACAGAGTCAATATCAAACACACCTTCTTCTATTATTTCTGAACTACTCTCCACAAATTTTACTATATTTTCGCCTTTATCATAAATATAAACACTAATAGCTCGTTTTATATGATTTACTACTATTTCTCTTATTATTTCCTTTGAGGTGATTGAATTACTTTCTCCTAAATCCTTAATGACATGCTCTAATTCATCAATTTTACTCGAAATTCGTTGTGGGAGAATGGCAGTAGATGGGGCTATTATATATATTTTTTCAATAAATTCATCGACACCAAGAACTGCATTGCGCATAGGATCAAGCTGCCACGAAACCACTCGTTCAAGCTGCTCTAAAGAAATTTGGTTTGCATCGATTTTAAGCGTTTTACTAATGGGCATAACATTTTATCGCTTTAAGCGCCTTCATTTCTATAAATTTCTCCCAACGGTTTATCAAAAATTATAACAAAATCTCACTTCTTCAGCTCCCACTGCCCCAACCCTAGCGTTTAACATACAAGAGATTTCAACAAACCTGAACTACGTAATGTGTACTATCAATCACAGTTCTAGAAATATCACCATTTAGCACAAGATCACGGGCGAAACTTTCAGTATCGAAATAGTAGCGTAGGTTTTCTGGAATCTGATCCAAAAGGCCGGTATCTTCGAGATAGCGCATCGCATATTCGATGACAGTGCCCTCAAACAGGACCACCTCATCAAGACGGTCAAGAATGCCGTCCATGGCATAACCTAAATCCTCTGTCAGATAGATAATTTTTATAACGTCTTCGCCTTCGATCTCTTCAAACTTATCGAACCAATCTTTGAGATTGGCCTGATTGATGCCAAGGGCATCGAACAGACGGTAATTATCGCCGTCAATGAACTGGATTTCGTATTCCTCTACCGGGTCACCATAGTAATTGCGATGGGTGGCGGATTTTTCGAGATAATCTTCATAGGTGTTGAAATAAAACCCTGAAGCTGAAATGTCGTAAGGCGTTGCGTGATATGTATTTGTCATTGTTTTTCTCCTTGTTTTGAACAAGAAGACGAGCACTGGCTGTCAGGGAGAGGACACAACAGCCTTCACGGAAAGCGAAGCGTCTCTGTGAGCGGAAGGTCAGTTGTGAACACGAGTGCCGCCATTATAAGGGCGATGACTCAAAACGAGGGGGTGAAAAGCAAGATAACGTATACTTACTTAACATGAACAAAAAAAGCACAGCCCCTTGTCTTCATCAAATAATGACGTCAGTTTATACGAATTAAAAATGAGAAAGAGGTTCTTGCATGGCTGTTTTGACACGGCGGACATTACGTGTTTTTGCAGTTTTAGAAGATTGCAGGAAGGGTTCAAGGGATGTGCTTGAAGCACTTCTTCCCTTCTTTCAACCGCTAATAGTAGATTTTGAAGATAGAGTCTTTGATCCAAATGCATTTGCTGACCTTGTTGCAAACACATATGGGTGGAACTTTACCAGTGACATTGTTGAAGAGTTAATCCCACGTTTTTTAGATAAAGGATGGCTAACTCAAATTGCAAATGATGGACAAAGTAAATCATACAAGGTTACCGTCCAAAATGCTGAGGAGGTTGAATATGATGAAAGAGGCAACCAACTGGCCGACGCATTATCTGAAATTGCAGATAATTTTTTCCTCTTTCTTGAAACGATCTCTCCAATTTCTACATACAAAAAAACCAAAGCGGAGTTTTGTGATGTCCTCGTTGAGTGGTTAGTTTCTATTGACGCTTATAATGAAAGCGTTCTCAAAAAAAATGCCATTCAAAAAAACACTGAGGGTAAATTTAACATTTACCAAATTTTGCCTGATGGAACTGACCTTTCTTCTGATGACAAGTATCTATGTGCCAGATTCGTAAAATATTTGTTTGAAACCAATTCCACTTACACAGAACACTTATGTGGCATAGCTGCCGCCGGTCTACTAACAGAAGTAGTAAGAGACTTTCAAAAGCCAGTTACTCAGGTGGATGACAGTGACCTCGAAATTTATCTGGATTCATCAGTTGCCCTCGAATTGCTTGGGGTTTCTGGAGCGCTTGCATGTTCAAATGTCCTTGCGGTTGTGAAAAATGCTAAAGAAATTGGCTGCAAGGTTAAAGTCTTCCAAAAATCTACAGAAGAAATGCAAAAGGTGCTTGATGCTGTATTAAAGCGCCCCACTCCGGCTCGAATTGGGCGAACGGCTGACGCTATACGAAAGAACGAAGCATCAGAAGCTTATGTGCGGGAAGTCGCTCGGGATCCACAATTATTTTTAAAAAAACTTGGTATTGGAACAGTTCCACGCACACTTAATCAATATCCAAACGAACATGATTTCTTTAATTCTGACATGATAGAGGCGTCTATATCAAAAATGTCATGGCATTTGGAAGTTGAGCCAAAAGTACATGACGCCTCTGCAATGGCTTTTATTATGAGAATGAGAAGAGGAAATAAGCAACAAGATATATTCAATTCTAAGCGTATCTTTGTAACGCGAAACGGATCGCTCTCACAAATGGCTAGAAAATTCTGTATAGGTGAAGATCTCATTGACAGAAATACTGTGCCTCCGATTATCCACCAAAGACAGCTGGCAATGGCTCTTTGGTTACGTACGGGAGACGGTATTTCGTCAATGTCTTTGCCTCGCCACATGATGTTGGCTGCATGTGAACAAGTTTTAAGCGTGAATCCAACAATCATTGATAAAGTAAAACTTGAAGCACGCTCTCTGACAAAAGAAAAAGCCGAGCAGCTTGACGTATTATTGACCATAGATCGTAGCGTACAACTCCTTCAAGATAAGACGCTTGGCATTTCTAGCGTAATTACGGCAGACAATATTGAAGAACTGAGTGAATTGATGAAACGCGAGATGAGCGCTGAAATAAAAGAGCGCGCTGACAAGAATGTAGCAAAAGTAAAAAAGAACGCTGGAAAGCGTATTAACGAGGCAAACAAACGTCGGATTAGTGCTGAGAGTCGTGAACACGAACTAAAAAGCACTTTACTGCGTGTCGAACAGGAAGATTTGCTAGCAATTAACGCATTGCTAAATGATGCAAATAATAGATCAAAAAAAGAACGTATAATTATTTATATTTTGATTGCAATATCAATATTTATAGCTGCAATTGCAGGCTCGCTTCAAGAATTTTTGACCGGGTTAATAAGATGGCCCGTATTGATATTTTCTGCTGTGTTCATTTTCCTTATGAGCGCCATTCAGATTTTTGGAAACAACACGAGCCTTAAAAAACTTTTTGCAAAACGAGCAAAGCAAAGCCTTACGAGCATGGCAGAAAAACGGCAGCTGACGGAGAAGCTGGCTAAATTCGAACCGTGTTGGGATAAAAATAGTAAAAAATTTATGTACTTAGAAAGTGTGGAGTCAAAAATTGAACCGCCACAAACTCAATCTAAATTGCTTTAATTCTAATAATGTTTTTTCATGTTTGTTAAACATTTAAGGCTTGTGCCACCACTAGTAATTAAAAGTAGCATTCCTGCAAAAGTTGGAAGGTACTTTTGCTCAACAGCAATTACGCATTTCCCATCGGGGCTTCATTGCAAAGCAAAAAGAAATACGCGCTAAGATCGTCTCAAAGTAATGTCACCCGTAAACATCAAGAGGGCAGACTTCGCTCATCAACTCTCCATATGAGCGGCACATAGGACGATCCTAGAAAGGTATGCATATTTTCACCACCGCCCTGTTAATGCCATGGGCCAGGGCGGACGCCTTGAACAGGTGCCTGTTCGTCTCGGTGGAAACAGCGATTAAACGCATCCTACAAGCTCCTTTGATGTCCAACGGACAGGAGCTTATGGCCCAGAAGGCTACCCTCAGGACCTAACGGATGAGATAGAGTTCAGGCCTGTGGCCTTTGTTCGGAATCGTCTTCTTTGGCGATTTGGGCTTTGCGGTTCGAGCGCTCGCGCCGGACATTGATTAGCGAGGTGTCGATCATGTCTTTGAGGTGGGCCGCATAGTGTTTTTCGATCATCTCGACACTGGTGCGGCAGTTCTTGGCTACCTGATAGATGTCTGCGCCTTCGAGAAGGCGGAAGCAGATATAGCTGTGACGCAGGCTGTAGGCCGTGCGGGGTTTGTCGCTGCGGTCAAACTTTAGGTTATTTTCGATCATGATGCCGTTGAACATTTTTTTGAATTCATTGGGGAAGAGTTTGTCGGTTGGCTTTGGCAGGGCCGATATGCTTTCACCCTCTTCGTTTTTCGTGGGCCGTTCGCGATCACGCAAACGCTCAAAAGGCCTGACGGCACCCGGCATGCTTTTGCAGTAACCAACACCACGCTTGCCGCGCACTTCGATTTCCAGGATATTTTGGCCGGAATAATCGTCTTCAACAATCTCAATGTCACGGAATTCCACATGCTTCACCTCATCCGGGCGCAGGCCAGTATTGGCCATAAAGAGCACGAAGTCATGCAGCTGTTCAGCGTGCCATTTAAAGCGTTTGCTTTTTGGATTGGCGGCATTTTTTCGGGTCGCCTCATAAAGCTGTTTGTATTCCTTGGGCGTAAACCACGGTCTATGTTCAACCTTGCTCTGTCGTCTGTAAGGATCGGACAGGTCGGGTACCTGCTCTATCCATTTATGCCGTCTGGCGGCTTTCAGGACCATGCTTAAAGTTACGACTTCATTGTGGAGGGTGTTTCGGGCCGGTGGTTTCCAGGGACGGACCTCGCCCTTCTCACCGATCTTGTTTTCTTCATCCCAGTTTTCCGGCTTGGTCATCCGGTGCACACGATATTCCTGCGCTGTACCAGACGTGAACTCGGATACAATCTTGTCGCCGAAATAAGGCAAGAGATGCAGGCGCAAGCGGTCTTTATGACCCTGCACCCATTTGGGACTTCGGTGACCACGCGTGGTCGCTTCATACTCGGTTTCGAAGATTTTTGCTGCTTGAGTGAGGGTTTTTCCTGTTTTCAGTTCGCCAAAATGATCCTTGGCGCACAGTTCCATATACCAATCGGTGGCAATATCTCTGGCTTTACCAAGGCTTTTCTCTTTGGTGCTACGCCGCCATTCCCTTCCTTTCAGGAAGGTATAGTAGTGCCAACTGCCGCCTTCAGAGCGGCGGTAGAGAATCACTTTGTCGCCTAATATTCGATGCCTTTCCATGCGCTACTTTCTGCTTGTGCGAAACGTGCGATTTTGTGCGGCACTTGTGCGGCACGTTTTTAGTATATCACAGAGCGGAAATTGCACCAAATAAAATTGGTCACAACGTTAAATATCGTTGTTTTTCAGTATGTTGTTGTTTTGGTGTTTGGTTGCGGGGGTAGGATTTGAACCTACGACCTTCAGGTTATGAGCCTGACGAGCTACCGGGCTGCTCCACCCCGCGTTAAAACCATTTACAAGCCGCGTAAACGGCCCGGGAGCATTTTTGTTGTCGCTTGAAGGCGACGGGCGGGCTGCTCCACCCCGCGTAAAACCACTTTCAAGCCCCATAAATTGACCTGCGAAGTGAGCGGTGTTTGTAGTCCTTTTTTCGGGGTTGTGAAGTCCTAGAAGGTGTTTTTGTTTTATTTTTCACATGCCGGAATTATCGCCGATGAATCACGCGCCGTGCCCATCGCCATACCAGTCTTTCTTTATGTTTCGCGACGCGAGATAAAAGAACACCGCCGCAAAAACATACACCCACACAATAATCGACAACGCCAATTGCAGCGCCTGCGCTTCATTGCTGCCATCGGGCAAGGTGAGAAAGGTCGATAAGCCGCCGGTCAAGGTTGGCCCGATACCCAGCCCGATAATATTGATGATGAATAAATTCACCGACGAGGTAAATGCACGCATATTCGGCGGCACCAAATTTTGCATGGAGCCAAAAACCGGCGCAAACCAAACACCGGAACACAAGGATGGAATTACCCAAATCGCCATCAAAATCCACGGGTTTTGCATTTGCAGCGCGACAAAAAACAATGGCGCCATGAGCACGCTGGAAAGCGCCGGCACCAGCGCATACCATTTCAGATCGCGCTGGCCGAGTTTGTCGACCAGCCAGCCGCCAAGATAGGTGCCAACCGCCATCGGCAAAATCCCGACCATGCCAAATTTAAAGCCGACCTCAGCATAGCTCATGTCAAAGCTGCGGATGAAATGCGGCACCATCCACGCCTGCACCGCATAGCCACCCAGCGACGTTAAGGCGCCAGCAAAGCTAAACACCCAGAAGGTGCGTTTTCCCAACAGGGTTTTAAAAACTGCGCCCGCCGAAACCGGGGCAATCTTTTTAGCCTCAAAAACACCCCGCTCCGGTTCTTTAATAATCATTTTGGCAAGTACGGCGACGGCGACCCCCGGTAACCCGATGATGAAAAACGCCTGTCGCCAGCCAAGGTGCTCAACCACCCAACCACCGGCAATCAGGCCCAGAAGGCTGCCAAAGGGAATGCCAAGCGAATAAACCGCAATGGCGCGCGAGCGCTCACCGGCGCTGTAATAATCCGACAATAATGAGTGGGCGGGCGGCGTACACCCGGCTTCGCCAAACCCGACGCCCAAACGCGCAATAAACAAATGCCAAAAATTCGTCGCAAAGCCGGACACCGCGGTAAACCCGCTCCAAATCGCCAGCGACACACTGATAATGCTGACCCGGTTAAAGCGGTCTGCGGCCCACGCAATGGGCAAGCCTACGGCGGTGTAAAACACCGCAAATGCCAAGCCGCTCAACACCCCCATTTGCAAATCCGACAACCCCAATTCATGGCGAATTGGCTCTTGTAAAATGCTGAAAATAAGCCGGTCGACAAAATTGAAGGTGTAGATGATAAACAAGGTGCCAAGAACAATATTGCGATACGCCTTGGTCGGCGCGGGCGCCGCGCTCGGGCTGGAAGCTGGGTTATTTTTCATGTTGCCTCTTATTCCTGCAAACACCGGCGAGGCATAGCTTTATTTTCAAATCCATCCACAATTAATGTTCCGGTTCTGGCTAAACTGCCGTAAGAAACACCGCCCAATGGCAATGGAAAACCGCTATGCAACTTAAAAATCAAACCATTTTGGTCACCGGCGCTTCTCGCGGCGTTGGCGCAGCCATTGCCCGGCAATGCGCACAAGACGGTGCCAAAGTCATCCTGCATTACGGCGCTAACGAAGCCGCCGCCCGCACCGTACAACACAGCATTGGCGGTAACGCCCTTGCCTGCGTCGGCGAGGATTTGCGCGCCGCCGGTGCCGGAGCGCGCCTGTGGGACGCGGCGGCGCAACATGGCCCGATCACCGCTCTGGTCAATAATGCGGGCATAGACCCGGCCAGCCCACTTGATGGGCCTATAGAGGACTGGCGTGCCGCGTGGACCGCCAACCTGGCCGTCAACCTACATGCCCCCGCCGAGCTTAGCCGCTGCGCGGTGAGCGCCTTTCGCAGTAACGGCAGCAGTGGCGGCACCATTATCAATATCACCTCGCGCGCTGGCATTCGCGGCGATGATGCGCATCACGACGCCTATGCCGCCGCCAAAGGTGGCCTGCTGGCCCATACCCGCACATTGGCCCGCGCTTTGGCCGCAGAGAACATCTTGTGCTATGCGATTGCGCCGGGCTGGATAGACACCGACATGGCCCCCAAGGGCGGCGACAAGCTCACCCATGCCTTGTCCGAGATTCCGCTTGGTCGCATGGCCGCCCCCGGCGAAATTGCCAAGCTGACCAGCTTCCTGCTCTCTGGTGCCTGCCCCTCTGCCACCGGCGCAACCTTCGACGTCAACGGCGCATCGCACGTGCGCTAAAGTTTAGCCGCAAACAGGGACAATAAGCGCAATTTTAGCGCTGCATGAGCGGCGCAAAACGCACTATAAGCACAACATAAGGGACGAATGAGGGGCACTTAAGGGGCACCGCACGAGGGTCATTTGACCCTTGCGTACAAAACCGAGAATAAAACGCCCTTATCCTCGTGAATATGTCGGTGCTTCCCCTTCTCCCCCCCTTGCTTTTGGGAGGGAGAAGGTCGGGATGAGGGGAAGCGGACCTGAAGAATGCGGCAAAGCCTTCAACGACCATACCCCCTCACCTCCTATCCTCTCCCCTAGGAGAGGAGGAAGAGCGCTTGCCCTCGGCATTCCCCAAACTTATTCAACACCTGCCCGTTTTGGTCTAAAATCATGGAAGTTTGACATCGTGAATACACCACCCTCGACACAATAACGGGAAGCCGCCACCTCCCGCTTTGTTGTCACCCCGGCGTAGGCCGGGGTCCATCTTCATTTGTTTCAAGGCGTAAAAGAAAGAGTGGATTCCGGCCTGCGCCGGAATGACGCGG
This sequence comes from Robiginitomaculum sp., assembly GCA_021776615.1. Classification (GTDB taxonomy): domain Bacteria; phylum Pseudomonadota; class Alphaproteobacteria; order Caulobacterales; family Maricaulaceae; genus Robiginitomaculum_B. The sequence goes on from JAJFFO010000007.1 coordinate 170,414, forward strand.
TGAGAAGGTCGCCTGTCCCGGCGAAGGTCGGGGCCTGAATGACGTTTTGTCTCATTCCACACCTTTCTTTCGTCGTCCTCCGGCTTGACCGGAGGATCCATTTTATGGGCTAGCGTGGGTTAGATGATTGCATGGGTCCGCCGGTCAAGCCGGAGGACGACGAGGTGAAAGGGAAGCCACAAACATAAAGGTGTCACCCCGGCGCAGGTCGGGGCCGGAATGACGCGGTGAGGGAGGCGGAGTATACCGCCCCAATCGCCTAACCTTTACCCGTCATCTCGCCACTGAGCATTTGGATGATGCCGGAAAAATCGGTGCTGCCGCCGCCTAGGTTTTCAAACATGGCGTAAAGGGCTTGGGCTTCTGCGCCCAGCGGGGTAGCGGCGCCGGAGGTTTGGGCGGCGTCTTGGGCGAGGCGTAGGTCTTTGAGCATCATGGCGGCGGCAAATCCGGCTTTGTAATCATTATTGGCGGGGGATGTGGGCACCGGGCCGGGCACCGGGCAATAGGAGGTCATGGACCAGTTTTGCCCCGATGCCTTGGAGGAAATATCGAAAAACCGTTGCCGGTCGAGGCCCAATTTATCGGCCAGTACAAAAGCCTCAGCGGTGCCGATCATGGTAATGCCCAGCAACATATTATTGCAGATTTTGGCCGCCTGCCCGGCCCCGGCATCACCGGCATAAATCACCGCTTTGGCCATTGGCGTCAATACCGGTTCGGCAAGGGCGAAATCCGCTTCCGCGCCGCCAACCATAAACGCCAATGTGCCAGCCTGCGCCGCGGCAACGCCGCCGGAAACCGGGCTGTCGACCATGGAAAAACCTGCCGCCACCGCGTCGCTGGCCACGGCGCGCGCGCTTTGCACATCAATGGTCGAGCAATCACAAAACAGCGCCGAAGGCTTCGCATTGGCAATGACGCCATCTTCGCCGCCATAGACCCCGCGCACATGTTTGCCCGCTGGCAACATGGTCACCACCGCGTCCTTGCCAGCCACCGCATCGGCGACACTGGTCGCAATAGCACAGCCACCGGCTTTGGCCGTCGCGCAGGCGTCGGCGCTAAGATCAAAAGCGGTGACGGCAAAGCCGCCTTTGACCAGATTGAGCGCCATTGGTCCGCCCATATTACCAAGCCCGATAAAGCCGATAGATTTGATTGCGCTCATTTTGGTTTCCTCTTTGATTTTGATTTATGTCCTGATTTATTCGCTCAGAAAGCGCAAAGCGTCCGGCCCGGCCAACGGCACAAAATATGCCGCCACATCATCATTACTAATGTCGCTCAAATCTGCTGGCTGCCATACCGGCGTATTGTCGCGGTCGACCAGCAAAGCGCGCACGCCTTCGTAAAAATCATTGCCAGCCAGAAATTTAAGGCTAAGCCCCAACTCCATCTGCATGGCGGCGCGAAAGTTCAAATTCTGTCCCTCGCTCATTTGGCGTAGGGTGATCTTTAACGCCAAAGGCGATTTTGTTTTAAGAATTTTCTTTTGTTTACGCGCCCAATCGCCATCATCTTCACGCAAATTTTCGATAATGCTTTCTACGCTGTCCGCGCCAAAGCAATGGTCAATCACTGCCTGCTGGGCCGGCACCTGGCCGTCTTCCGGTGTGCCGGTGAGGCTATCGACAATCACCGCAACATCGTCTGCACGCTTGGCATCTTCGACCAGACGCGCTTTGATTTGTTCGTGTTGATCGGAGGGCGCATAGTCGGTGGCAATGCCCAAAGCATACGCATCTGGCGCTTTTAGGCGCGCGCCGGTCAGCGCCAGCCAAATGCCGGTTTTGCCTTCCATACGCGGTAGAAAATAGCTGCCACCAACATCGGGGTAAAAGCCAATGCCGGTTTCGGGCATGGCAAACAAGGTCCGGTCCCCGGCAACGCGCCGTGTGCCATGCACCGATATGCCAACGCCGCCGCCCATAACAATGCCATCAATCATCGCCACATAGGGTTTGGGATATTCCTTGATCAGCGTGTTCAGGCGATATTCCTCGGCGTAGAAATTCGCCGGGCCGGATAGATCGCCGCCGCGCGCGCCGGTCAGCGCCAATATGTCGCCGCCCGCGCAAAACGCCTTTTCGCCGACCGCATCGACCATTATGGCGACCACGGCGTCGTCATCGCGCCAGTCAAGCAAAGCCTTGGTCATCAGCCGGATCATATCCAGATCCAGCGCGTTCAGCGCCTTGGGGCGGTTCAGGGTCAGGCGGCCAATGCGGCCTTCCTTGCGGGCAATAATGCTTGGCAAATCGCTCATAATTTACGGTCCTGATTCTGGCCCAACTCATGGCGGGCGATAATCACCCGCATAATCTCATTCGTGCCTTCCAAAATCTGGTGCACCCGTAAATCGCGCACGATGCGCTCCAGCGGATAATCCTTCAAATAGCCATAACCGCCATGCAATTGCAGCGCGTCATTGGCGATTTTAAAGCCCATATCGGTGGCGAAGCGTTTGGCCATGGCCGCGTATTTGCCCTTTTGCGGGTCCGCCGCATCAATGGCCGCAGCGGCGCGGTAGAGCATCATGCGCGAGGCCTCCAACTCGGTGGCCATATCGGCAATTTTAAACTGGCTGGCCTGAAACGCACCAATGGGTTTGCCAAATTGGCTACGGGTTTGAATATATTCCTTGGCCAATGCCAAAGCTTCCGCCGCGCCGCCAAGCGAGCACGACCCGATATTCACCCGGCCCCCATCAAGCCCGGACATAGCGATTTTAAAGCCCATGCCCTCGTCCGACAGAAGGTTTTGCACCGGCACTTTACAATCTTCAAAAACCACTTCGGCGGTTGGTTGAGCGTTCCAGCCCATTTTGCGCTCATTGGCACCAAAACTGAGGCCCGGCGTGCCCTTTTCCACCACCAAGGTAGAAATGCCCTTGGGACCGGCCTCACCAGTGCGCACCATAACCACATAAATGTCGGACACCCCGGCGCCGGAGATAAATGCCTTGGTGCCATTGAGCACATAATGATCACCATCGCGCACCGCTTTGGTGCGCAAGGCCGCCGCGTCAGAGCCGGAACCCGGCTCGGTCAGGCAATAGCTGGCGATCAGGTCCATGCTCATCAGCTGGGGAAGATATTTGGCCCGCTGCATTGCGTCGCCATAGCTGTCAATCATCCACGACGCCATATTGTGGATGGAAAGATAAGCGGCAGTGGCCACACAGCCCATGGACAATTGTTCGAAAATAAGCGCCGCATCGAGACGGCTAAGCGCCGAGCCACCAAATTCCTCAGCAACATAAATGCCGGCAAAGCCAAGCGCCGCCGCCTCGCGCATTACCGCTACGGGGAAGTGTTTTTCCTCATCCCATTGTGCCGCATTAGGGCGCAATTTATCGGCCGCGAATTGCCGCGCCATATCTTGAATGAGAACCTGTTCTTCGCTGAGGGTGAAATCCATAGCTCGCTTTCCTTCTTCGAGGATTTTTTATCACATAATGAGATCGTATCGGATCAAATTTTGCGTGTTTTATTTCCAAGCAGCACAATTAATCCGGCAACCGCTTCTGACTTTTCATATTGCGCTCAACCGTGATAGGCAAGGGTCATAATTGTGTTGCCATCATTGTCTTGTCAAAGGAAATTGCCAATGGCCATTTTTCCCTATACCCGCCTGCGCCGCACACGGCAGTCCGCATGGTCACGCGCTTTGGTGCGCGAAAACCATTTGCGTGTGGAGGATTTGATCTGGCCAATCTTTGTGCACGAGGGCGAGGATTTTGAGCCAATCGCTTCCATGCCCGGCGTGGCGCGCTATCCGCTGGGTAAAATTGGCGATGCAGCGCGCGAGGCAAAGGCACTTGGGATTCCGGTTATTGCGCTGTTTCCAAAAATTGACGCCGCCTATAAAAACCTGACCGGCGACGAAGCGGCCAATCCGGACAATCTGGTCTGCCGCGCCATTGCCGCGCTCAAAGACGCCGCCCCTGATGTCGGAATTTTGGCCGATGTCGCCCTCGATCCATTCACCGATACCGGCCAAGACGGTATTGTGCGCGATGACAAGGTGATGAATGACGAAACCGTCGACATGCTGGTGCGCCAGGCCATCGCCCAGACCAATGTCGGGTGCGACATCATTGCCCCTTCGGACATGATGGATGGGCGCATTTTGGCCATTCGCGAGGCGCTGGAGAGCGAAGGCAATCCGGACACGCTGATCATGGCTTATGCGGCGAAATACGCTTCCGGGTTTTATGGCCCGTTTCGCGAGGCCGTGGGTTCTGGCGGTGCCCTGAAAGGCGATAAAAAGACCTATCAAATGGATCCGGCCAATGGCTTGGAAGCCTTGCGCGAAATAGCCCTTGATCTGGATGAAGGCGCGGACATGATTATGGTCAAGCCGGGCATGCCTTATCTCGACATTATTGCCCGCGCCAAACAGGAGTTTGGGGCCCCGACCTTCGCCTATCAGGTCTCTGGCGAATACGCCATGTTGATGGCCGCCGCGCAAAATGGCTGGCTGGATGAAGAACAGGTGATGATCGAAAGCCTGCTCTCGTTCAAGCGTGCGGGTTGCGATGGCATTTTGACGTATTTCGCGCCCAAAGCAGCGAGGGTTTTGGCTGGTTGACGTTAAAACTTCCCCGGCGATGCCACTCAAACAGTGAGAATAACTCTAAAAACACATCCATACATATCCATTAAACATATTTCAGTATTTTGATCCTAAACTAAGCGGTGATTGGGGTGCTCGCATGTCTTGTGCGTTAGCATTCGCATAGCATTAGGAAAGACCTTGCGGGCCATATTTTTACTCATTCTGTTTCTCATCACCGCTCTTTTGGGCAGCAATGCGAATGCGCAGAGCGCTACCCCGCTCGCGCAAGACGGCATTCTTGATCTCAGGGGTTGGGACTTTTCCGCCAAAGGGAGCACCATAGCGCTGAAAGGTGAATTCGATTTTGCGTGGCGCGAATTCACCCCTGCCGATACCGCTTTCCCGGCCGACAAATATGGAACCACCATAGCCCCCCAGACCTGGCGCGATCAGGAGTTTGGCGGCGAGGTATCCGATGGACGTGGTTACGGCACCTACCATTTGCGCATTCTGCTGCCCGCCAATACACCGCCGCTGGCCATTCGCACCTCTTCGCTGACCTATGCCGCCGCCATATATGTCAATGGTGATCTGATCACCTCGGTCGGCAGGCCGGGCACCGACAAGCAATCCGAGCACCCGCGCAATATGATTGACGCTACGCGCCTGCCATTTGCCTTTTCAGACGGCGAGGCGCTGGAGCTTGTGGTCCATTATTCCAACTTCATCCATGCGCGCGGCGGCATGACCTCGGCTATTCAACTTGGTGCCGCCGATCAGTTAATGACCAGCCACCGGCATTTTGAACAAATTCTGGTCGGCATGTTTGGCAGCGGCATAGCGCTAACCATTTTATATCTGATGGCCTACTTTAGCCGCTGGCACTATCGCCCACCGCTATACTTTGCCTTACTTTTATTGTCGGTCGCCACCCATATCAGCGTCAATAACGGGCTATTCGGCGACCTGTTTCCAATGCTGGTCGGCGGTCCATTCTTACGCCTTGAATACCTTTCTATTCTTGGCTCATCGTTTTTTTGCTATCTGTTTTCGGCCGGTCTTTACCCGCAATCGGTCAATAAGTTCGTCGATATGGTGGTCCGCATCTATACGGCAATTGCGGTTTTGTCTTTGCTTACCCTGACCAGCTACCAATTTTCATTCCTGCTTCCTTTTTATCAATTGGGTATGATGTTTTGCGTGGCCGCGGTGATTGGCATATTGGCCACCGCTGCTTGTCGCCGCGAGGAAGATGGGCTTTTTCTCCTGATCGGAGTGCTGGCCGCTTTTATCGGCCTAAGCATAGGCCTGAGCATGCAAACGCAGATCGCCACCCCGCCTTGGTTATATGCCTATATTTCCATCGGCCTTATCGTTATCTCCCAAGCCATCACGCTGGGCCGCCATATCGCCCGAACGGCAGCGCGATCCGAACTCTTGCGGGCCAAGCTGACGCAAGCCAATGAGCAGCTCGAAACGCGCGTTGCGGCGCGCACCAGCGAGCTTCAGGCCAGCCAGGAACGTTTCTCCTTGGCGGTCGAGGGAAGTCATGATGGGATATGGGATTGGGCCAATATTGAGCGCGACGAAGCCTATTGGTCACCACAATTTAAAAAACTGCTGGGCTATGACGATGATGAGATCACTGCCAGCTATTCAGATTTCGGGTCGCGTCTGCATGAAGACGATGTCGAGCGCGTCGCCGAAGATTTTAAGAGCGCTGAGTCTTTTAATTCAGAATTCAGGCTGCGTACAAAGTCGGGTGAATATCGCTGGTTTCGGGCCAAAGCCGTAACCAAAATGGACGAAGACGGCAAACCAAGGCGCATGGTCGGCTCGCTTTCCGATGTTACTGAGCAAAGAACCACCCAAGACGAGCTGATTAAAGAAAAGAAAATTGCCGAAGCCGCGAATCGGGTTAAATCTGACTTTCTATCGGCGATGAGCCATGAGATCCGCACGCCAATGAATGGCGTGATTGGCATGACCGAAGCGGTACTTGATGGTGAATTGCCCGATGAACAGCGGCAGAACGTCAATGTCATCAAACAGTCGGCAGATGCGCTAATGGTTATTTTGAATGACATTTTAGACATATCCAAAATCGAAGCCGGGAAAATGACTCTGGAGACCCGCGCCTTTAGTCTGGATAACGTCATTAAAAGCGCACTGGCCTTGTGGCAGGAACCCGCGGCGCAAAAAGGGCTAAAGCTGAAAACACAAATTGAGGGCGACATTTGCGGCTATGTAATGGGCGATGAAATTCGCCTTGGCCAAGTGCTCTCCAACCTGTTGTCCAATGCCTGTAAGTTCACCGCGAAGGGCCATGTGAAACTGGCCATTAGCACCAACATCATTGGCGACAAGGCCGCATTGGAGTTTCGCGTTGAAGACACCGGGGCTGGCATTAGCCCTGATAAGGTGGCCAATATTTTTGAAGCCTTCACCCAGGAAGATCAAACCATTTCCCGCCGCTATGGCGGCACTGGCCTAGGGCTGAACATCTGCACCCAACTTGCCGACCTGATGGGCGGCACGCTGGCATATGATAGCGACTATAAGGACGGGGCGGCCTTTGTATTGACGCTAACCCTACCCACGGCAAATGCCCCGGCCAAAGCCCTTGAGAGCAACGCCAAAACGCCAAAGCCCAAGACGCGCCGCCTCAAACTGCTGGCTGCCGAAGACAATGCCATCAACCGCAAAGTTATGCAGGCGCTGCTTGGCAAAATGCCGTTCGACCTGATCTTCGCCGAAGACGGGCTGAAAGCGGTGGCTATGGCGCAGGCCGAACCGTTCGATGTAATATTGATGGATATTCAAATGCCCAATATGGGCGGTGAAGAAGCAACCCAAATCATCCAAGGTTCAAACGGCCCCAATGCGCAAACCCCGATTATCGCCCTGACCGCCAACGCCATGGCCGGCGCCAAAGAGCAATACCTCGCCGCCGGCATGCAAGGCTTTGTGGCCAAGCCCATTGATGCCAAAACCCTGATCATGGCCATTAGCGCTGCCGCCAACTCGCGCAAAGCGTCCAATACCGCGAACGGTAAAGCATCTGAGCAGGCCAATGACCGCACTGCCAAATCAGCAAAGCGCTCCGCTTAAGCTAACCAGCCACCATCAGCTTCTAAATATGAATAACCTTATCATAGGCATCGAGCACGCTTTCATGCATCATTTCTGACAATGTTGGATGCGGGAAGACGGTTTCCATTAGCTCTTCTTCGGTGGTCTCCAAGGTGCGTGCGACGGTATAGCCCTGAATAAGCTCGGTCACTTCAGCGCCAATCATATGGGCGCCCAATAATTCACCGGTTTTGGCGTCAAAAATGGTTTTGACCAGCCCTTCCGGCTCTCCAAGGGCGATGGCCTTGCCATTGCCCATGAACGGAAAACGGCCAACCTTGACCTTGTGCCCTGCTGCCTTGGCCGCCGCTTCGCTCAGGCCCACCGATGCCACTTGCGGGCGGCAATAGGTGCAGCCCGGAATGCTGGCGTGATCGAGAGCATGAGGTTTGTTACCGGCTATTTTCTCGACGCATATCACCCCTTCATGGGACGCCTTATGGGCCAGCCATGGCGGCGCGGTGAGATCGCCAATGGCCCACAGGCCCGGCACATTGGTGCGTGAAAATTCATCTACAACCACATGGCTGCGATCAACCTTGACGCCCAATGCTTCCAGCCCAAGATCCTCCACATTGCCCTGAATACCAATGGCCAACACCACCCGTTCGGCGGTAATGCTTTGGGTTTTGCCGTCTTTGGTCTTAACGGCGGCGGTGATGGTGTCTTTGCCCGGCTTTACGCTTTCAACCTGGGCACTGGTGAGAATTTTCATACCTTGTTTTTCAAAGGCCTGTTGCGCCAGAGCACTGATTTCCGCGTCTTCAACCGGCAATACCCGGTCCATCATTTCGACCACCGTAACCTCGGCACCCAGCGTGCGGTAAAAACTCGCAAACTCAATTCCGATCGCGCCGGAGCCAATCACCAGTAATGATTTTGGCATCACGTCCGGGGTCATGGCTTCGCGTGCGGTCCAGATAAATTTGCCATCGGGGGCAAGGCCAGCGGCAGGAATAGTGCGCGCCCGCGCACCAGTGGCGAGGATAACATTCGTCGCGGTATAGGCGCTGTCTTTACCGGCTTTGTCTTTGACAATCACTTTCGGGGCCTTCGCCGCTTTCTCCAAACGCGCCGCCCCGTCAATCACCGTCACCTTGTTTTTTTTGAGCAAAAATTTAACACCGCCGGAAAGTTGCCCGGCAATTTGGCGCGAGCGCTTGACCACCGCATCCAACTCAAAATCCGGCTTTTCACAGCTCAGGCCGAAATCCTTGGCGTGCTCCATCAGCTCAAAAACTTCGGCGGAGCGCAGCAGTGCTTTGGTGGGTATGCAGCCCCAATTGAGGCACACGCCGCCCAAATGCTCGCGCTCGACAATGGCGGTTTTCAGCCCCAATTGCGAAGCGCGAATTGCCGCCACATAACCGCCCGGCCCGGCACCGACAATGATAAGGTCAAAATTTGTATCGCTCATATTCTCATTTCCTCAATCCATCGTCTGGTTTAGCGGTGGTGCCGGTTTTGGCCGCCCGTCATCGCCCAAGGCGACCATGATAAATTCGCCAATGGTGGCTTGTCGACGGTCGCCGGTCTTCAAATCTTCCGCGCACAGTCGCACCGCGACGCGCATGGATGAACGACCAACACTGGCAACGCGCGCTTCTATTTCAACCATCTCGCCAACAAAAATTGAAGCGGCAAAATCAATCTCTTTCAGCGCCGCCATCACCACTTCGCAACGGGCGTGGCGGCTAGCGGCAATAAAGGCGGCCTTTTCCATCATGTTGAGGGCGCGGCCGCCAAACAAAAATCCGCGATGGTCGGTGTCGCCGGGAAACACCAATTGCGCCATACGGGTGACATCAGCAGGCTCCGGCGCATAATCCGGCACCGGGGGCAATGGCGTCTTATTGGTCTTACGGTCGACGGCCACCATGGTGAAATCGCCTTGCGTGGTCAGTCGTCGCTCGCCGGTCAGCAGGTTTTCGGCCCAAAGGCTGACCTGCACCGACATTGAGCTGCGCCCGACGCTGCGTACCTGCCCGACCACGTCGATAAATTCGCCAACCAAGACCGGGCTTTTAAAATCTGTGCACTCAATAGAAGCGGTAACAAAGCCGCGCTTTGCCAGACGGGCGGCAGCCAAAAAAGCCACCTTGTCCATCACCGCCAAAGCCACGCCGCCAAACATATTGCCCTGATGGTTGGTCTGGTCGGGAAACACCAGATCACCCAGCCTTACCCGAAACGGCAAGGCGGTTTGTGCGGCTGCGCTCATCCGCCGAAAAAGACGTTGTGCACGCCATCAAAGATCAGTTGCACCGACAATGCCGCCAAAATCACCCCGAATACGCGGGTGATCAGCGCACCCACCGTATGGCCGAGTACTTTGAGCAGCCATGGCGCGATCAGCAATAAAATCAGCGCAATCAGCAAGTTTGCCAACATCGCCGCAATGACCACCAATTGCCGGACCGGATCACCGTCCTGCTGCGACATAAAAATCATCACCGCGGCGATGGAGCCAGGGCCGGACAGCAGCGGAATGGCCAGCGGAAACACGGAAATATCTTCCGGCCCGTCTTGGTCTTCGAGCATGGTTTCGGCGCGGGTTTCGCGCCGAGCCTGGCGTTTTTCAAACAGCATTTCAATGGACATGAGCAGCAGCATTAGACCGCCCGCTGCGCGAAATGCGTCGAGACTTACGCCCATGCGCGACAATAACCATTCGCCACCATAGGCAAAGGCCAGCAAAAGCAACATGGCATAAAATGAGCCACGAATGGCCATTTTACGACTATGGGCCGGGCTCGACCCGGCAGTCAGCGTTGCAAAAATCGGGGCTACGCCAAGGGCGTCAATCACCACAAACAGGGTGACAAAACTTGCTAAGAACAGATCAAACATCGCCAAATCCATCACAAAAACCTTCCAAGAATTGGCCGTACATGGCGTTTACAATTGGAGCAAGGGCACCATAGAGCGGAGCAGGTCTGCGTTTTTGCATATGTCAGCATTTTAAGAACCTAAACTTGGTAGTTGACCATCAAACATAACCAAGGCTGTGATCACAGCACTCACAACCAAATAGCTGACGACATTAGTCCGCCACCCAATATGAAGAGCACGCGATGCAACAACCGTCATCCAGAACAACCCTCCCACAACGATCATGGGTAAAACATACCATGCGAGGCCAAGGTACACGCTAATACGCGCTTCGTCATTAAGGCTTGAAAAGCTAACTCCAAATGCCAAAAGTCGCATCAAAAAAGAAGAGAAGATCAGCGCATACCCCCAAATCGCGTCATATCGAAGCGCCGCAAAAAGTCCAAGTATCGCAACCAATATCGTAAATATTGGGCCAGCCATGCCTATAATTTGATAATGAACGGGAGCGCGATAGCTTCCCCCAACCGGCCACGCCTTACCGATCGTCATTTTCATATCATAACCCAAAGCTTCTCCGGCCAACCAATGCGCGCCTTCGTGTAGTAAAAATCCCAGCACAACGGTAATCAGCAAGAAAAAATACCAAGCGATACCAACCTGCGCCTTGTTTACATCATTCATAGCAGCATCAGTGCCGGGTTTTCGATAAATTGTTTGAAGTATTTCAAAAGGGAAGCGCCGATTGAGCCATCCACCACCCGGTGATCGCAGGTCAGGGTTACGCTCATCACGGTGGCAATACCCAGTGTGTCGCCATTGACCACCGGGCGCTTTTCGCCCGCGCCGATCGACATGATGCAGCCTTGCGGCTGGTTGATGATCGAAGCGAAGGACTTGATCCCCATCATGCCAAGGTTGGAGATGGTAAATGTACCGCCCTGATATTCTTCCGGCATAAGTTTGCGGGCTTTGGCGCGGCCTGCCAAATCCTTCACTTCGTCGGAAATTTGCGCCAGACCTTTAAGGTGTGATTGGCGCACTACCGGGGTAATCAAACCGCCCTCAATAGCCACCGCCACGGCAATATCCACATCATGCCACAGCTTCAACCCTTGCGGCGTGTAGCTGGCATTGGCGGCGGGTTCTTTTTTTAACGCCAATGCGCAGGCGCGAATAATGAAATCATTGACCGAGATTTTGACGCCATCTTCAGCAGCGGCCTCATTAACCGCTTTGCGAGCGCTCAGCAGCGCATCCAGACGGCAATCTATGGTCAGCGGGAAATGCGGCACATCGCGAAAGCTTTCGGTCATGCGCGCAGCAATGGTTTTGCGCATACCATCCAATGGCACCACATCGAAACCGCCGGGGGCCTGAACCGCCGGGGCACTGGAAGTCTGAACGCTGGCCGCTGGTGTAGCACCGCCGCTGGCCTTAGCTGTTTCAATATCGCTTTTGACAATGCGGCCATTGGGACCGGTGCCGACAATCGTCGCCAAATCCAGACCGGCTTCCTTGGCCAGACGTTTGGCCAGAGGCGACGCTTTCACCCGGCCGGTATTGGGTGCCGGTGCTGTTATTGCAGCCGGGGCAGCTTCTGCTGCCGGAGCGCTTGCTGGCGCTTGCACTGCCACTGGGGCTTCTGCCGGAACAGCGCTCGGCGCTGGTCCATCAGAACTGGTATCAAACCCGTCCAAAACCGAGGCGTCTTCGCCCTCTTCGAGAAGCAGCGCAATCACCGCGTTCACCGGCACATTTTCGGTGCCGCCGGGAATGAGGATTTTGGCAAGCACGCCCTCCTCTACCGCTTCCACTTCCATGGTCGCTTTGTCGGTTTCAATCTCGGCAAGCACGTCGCCAGAACTGACTACATCACCCTCTTTCATCGACCATTTGGATAAATTGCCTTCTTCCATGGTCGGGCTGAGGGCGGGCATGAGAATTTTTATTGGCATTGCTAATCCTTAAGCAAGGTGCGCGAGGTGCGCGGCATTGTCTTCCCAGTTTTGACCATCAAATGGCTCAAGGGAAATTTTGGTAAATTCGGTTTGGTTCAGGCAACGCAAATTGACTGACCAGCCATTGGGGTTGGAACGCGGCACATAAAACGACTTCACACCGCAAGTCTTGCAAAATAAATGGCGCGCGGTGCCGGTGTTAAAATTATATTCGGTCAGATTGTCTTCGCCGCCGCGAAGGTCAAAGCGGTCCTTGGGCACGATCAGATGTAAAAACCCAATTTTGTCGCACAAAGAGCAATTGCACGCCTGCGCGGTAATTTCATCTGGCAGGGACACAGCAAATTGCACGGCGCCGCAATGGCAACCGCCATCATGCCACGCCAATGCCGCCGCTTCAGCCAAGATAGCACACCCCTTTGGCTGCTTTGACGATGTCGTCCGGGCCGGGCAAGGCCATAGCTTCGAGATTGCCAGCATAGGCAAGCGGTGCTTCGACCTGATGCACGCGCGCAGGCGGCGCATCGAGATAATCAAACGCACCAATGGTGACCGCGGCAGCAATCTCGGCCCCAACGCCCATACAGCCCCAGGATTCTTCTGCGGTGACCAAACGGTTGGTCTTTTTGACTGAATTAAGCACCGTCTCCATGTCCAGCGGCCGAATGGTACGCAAATCCACCACTTCGGCGTCAATGCCCTCAGCGGCCAGCTTTTCCGCCGCTTGCAGGGCATAACCGACCATGCGCGAATAGGTGACGATGGTAACATCTTCGCCCGGACGCACGATGCGGGCCTTGCCGATAGGCAATACCCAATCGTCGACATCGGGCACATCAAAGGTTTCGCCATAGACCAGCTCGTGTTCCAAAAACACCACCGGATTGGGATTGCGAATGGCGGCTTTGAGCAAGCCCTTACAATCGGCTGAATCATAAGGCGCAATCACCAGCAAGCCCGGCACATGACCATACCACGGCGCATAATCCTGGCTGTGTTGCGCGCCAACCCGGCTGGCCGCAGCATTGGGACCGCGAAACACAATCGGGCAGCTCATTTGCCCGCCGGACATATAGCGGGTTTTAGCAGCCGAATTGATAATATGATCCATTGCCTGCATGGCGAAATTGAAGGTCATAAACTCGACAATCGGCTTCAGCCCGCCAAAGGCCGCGCCAACCCCGAGACCGGCAAAACCATATTCGGTAATTGGCGTATCAATCACCCGTTTGGGGCCAAATTCTTCCAAAAGACCGCGGCTGACCTTGTAGGCACCTTGATATTCAGCGACTTCCTCGCCCATCAAAAATACTTTGTCGTCGGCGCGCATTTCTTCGGCCATTGCGTCGCGCAGGGCGTCGCGCACAGTGACCGGGACCATGGCCGTGCCCTCCGGGATAGCCGGGTCAGAAACGGTAATGGTCGGTGCAACCTCTGTCTGCGTATCTGGCGATGCGTCGGCCTCAGCCGGTTCAGCGGCAGGGCTTGGCGCAGGCGCGGATTCCAGAGCGGATAAATCGCCCATTTCCTCGCCTTCCTCCAGCAAAATTGCAATCGGTGTATTCACCGCCACATTCTCACTGCCGCCATCAATCAAAATTTTGGCAAGCACGCCTTCATCGACCGCTTCCACTTCCATGGTCGCTTTGTCGGTCTCAATTTCGGCAAGTACATCGCCAGACGAAATGGTGTCGCCTTCTTTCACCAGCCATTTGGCCAGCGTGCCTTCTTCCATGGTCGGACTGAGGGCGGGCATTAGAATTTGGGTTGGCATCTTTATTTTTCTTCCCATTCATGCGTCATGCTCAACTTCGCCGTTGAGCGCGATGACCACGCTATTATTGTTCGCTTTCAAGGCGCACGCGCAGCGCATCGAGATCGGTTTTCAAAGCGTCAATTTCTCTTTGTGCGCGGGCAATAGCCTCTTGCCCGCCAGCAAAAATGATTTCCTGCAAAGCGCGCATATCCTCGCCCGCTTCGCGTTCAACACAGTCGACAAATTGTTGCTGGGCCATGGCAAAGGCCTGATAAGCGATGGACGCTTCCTCATAGCCCTCAATGGTTTCGTCTTTGACCTTTGGCGAATCCGGGCGCTTGCACTCGGTCACTTTATAGACCGTGTCCTGTTTGATTTTTTCGCCGCTTAATTTGCCAGCGAAGGCCGGGCCTGCCGCACACAGCAATAGCGCACTGCCCATTGCCAACATTGATTTAGGATTTGCTGCCGCCATCATGCAACCTCAGGGGCCAAAATGTCGGTCATCAAATCACTGGCCGGTGGCTCCGGGCTTTCGCGGGCATAATCGGCCGCATCGCTAACGATAGCGCGCACCTCTTTGTCAATTTCCTTCAATGCCGCATCATCGGCCCATTTTTCATCAATAATCCGGGCTTTTACATAATCAATCGGATCATTATGCTGGCGCACGTCGTTAACTTCCTCGCGGGTGCGGTATTTAGCCGGATCCGACATGGAATGGCCACGATAGCGATAGGTTTTCATTTCCAAAATCATCGGCCCTTTGCCAGAGCGCGCATGTTTCACCGCACGAAGCCCGGCCTCGCGCACGGCCAACACGTCCATGCCGTCAACCTGCTCGCCGGGAATACCAAAGCTGATGCCGCGCTTGTATAATTGGGTCTCCGATGAGGCACGCTCAATCGATGTGCCCATAGCATACTGATTGTTTTCAATGACAAAAACCACTGGCAAACCCCACAGCTTGGCCATATTGAAACTCTCATAGACCTGGCCCTGATTGGCCGCGCCATCGCCAAAAAAGGTCAGGCTGACACTGCCATTGCCAAGATAATCATTGGCCAGCGCCAAACCGGCGCCAAGCGGCACTTGCGCGCCAACAATGCCGTGGCCGCCATAAAAATTCTTCTCCACGGAGAACATATGCATGCTGCCGCCTTTGCCGCGCGAATAGCCGCCAATGCGGCCGGTCAGCTCGGCCATAACGCCGGTGGGCTCCATGCCAAGCGCCAACATATGCCCGTGGTCGCGATAGCCGGTGATCATTTGATCGCCGTCTTTAATGGCCGCTTTCATGCCCGCAACCACTGCCTCCTGACCGATATATAAATGGCAAAAGCCGGCAATAAGCCCCATGCCATATAATTGACCGGCCTTTTCTTCAAACCGGCGGATCAGTAGCATTAGCTGGTAAAATTCCAGCATTTCAGCTTTGGTGGTTTTCTTCAAATTCTTGGGCGCTGCCGCTTTGGATGCCGCGGCTTTGCTTGGGGATTTAGCCATTATTTCACACGTGAATTAAATTGAAGTTCACCCCTGTCTAGCTCAGTGCATCAACTTCGTCCATACGCTTTTATTGCCGCACAAACACAATGTTGGCATTAGTGGTGATGGCAAATTTAAAAGAAATATGTAATTTGGCCAGAACGCTAGGCCTGAACGCTAGGCCTGAACTCTAGGCCTGAACCCTAAGCCTAAATCCTAGGAAGCGGCGGTCTGATCACAGGGGGCGACACCTTGGCCACCCACAGCACCGTCATCGCCAAGCTGAACCAGCACATCCCTGGCATCGGCCATATACAATACGGCGCGCGCGCGCTGTTCAAGATAATCCAGATCGAGGCTTTGGTCGCTGAGCAAATTAACGCGCTTTTCCAAATCCGAACGACAAGCCTGCAATGCTGCTAATTGATGCGCCAACGCCGCCTCGCGCTGGTGATACACCATCAATTTTCCAACACTCTGTTCACCGGTGAAGGTGTGGTAGGCAAAATATGAGATCAGGCAAGCAAAGCCCAAAAACGGCAAGAGATTTTTTAAACGCGACATATTCAACCATTCACCGCCTCGCTTTCTGCGTTATTTGGCGTTATGCGCGTCAAATTCTCTGACGCCACCACAACTTGCCGGTAAATGGTAAAAAAGCGGTTAGGGTTAGACGCTTTTAATTTTGGTCTATGCTGCCAGAGCCGGTTTTAATCATCTTTCACTTTCAGATCCAATTCGTCCCGGTCATAATCAAGGATGTCGCCCGGCGCGCAATCGAGGACGAGGCAGAGTTTTGACATCGTGTCGAAACGCACGCCGCGCACTTTGCCGGTGCGCAGTAGGCTAAGCTGGGTTTCTGACAGGCCTATTTTTTCGGCGACATCGCGGGCGCGCATTTTGCGCCGGGCCAGCATGACATCCAGTGTGACACGCACCGGCATCAGACGAAGCTCTCCAGCTTGGATTTGAGCTTCTGCCCATGGCGCGCCAGCAAAACAAGAGCCAGGCCGACCAAAGCCAATGTCAAATTCTCAATGGTAAAGTTCAATCTGACGCCCTGTACCGCGCGAAAGTTATTGGTAATAAGGTGGATCATGATCGGCTGGAATATGATAGCCGCCCACGCGCCCAGCATCAGACCGCCGCCCATCGCCCTGAGGCCCTTGACCAGTGCCGGGCCGAAAGCGTCGCCTTGGTCCAAGCGGGTGAAAACACTGGACGCGGCCCACATTGCCCACAAATAAAACGCCGGGGCCACCAGACTAATCCAATGAGTCGGCGTCAGCATCATACCGGAATTCACCCCGCCCAAATGCAATAATTGCCGAGCCCCGGCCTGTTCGAAAAACAAAGCCAACCCCAACAAGACAATGGCAGTTCGGGTCACAAGAGCAGTAGTTGGCATGTTTAACTTCAACATGAGAGACTCCATTTAAAAGGTAAAATAATTTAACTAAAACATAAATTATTTTAAATTCTATATGGAGTCAAGCGACGCGCCTGCACACGCCAAAACGTGGCAGAACGCCGGGCGGGGCATATCAATGCCCGCCCGTATATTTTCTTACGGCAGATGCGAGGTGCGAAAAGGCGCAGCCCTTGCGGGTTTTGATATTCCGGCGACGTTAAACGCTAAGCGCGCTGCGTCCGGCATAGACTGCCATATCGCCAAGCTCTTCCTCAATGCGCAAGAGCTGATTGTATTTGGCCAGGCGCTCGGAGCGGCTAAGCGAGCCGGTTTTAATCTGCCCGCAATTGGTTGCCACCGCCAAATCGGCAATAAACGTATCCTCAGTTTCGCCAGAACGGTGGGACATTACGGCACTAAACGAGGCCCGGTGCGCCATATCAACCGCGTCCATGGTTTCACTGAGGCTGCCGATCTGGTTGACCTTGATCAAGATGGAATTGGCCACGCCGGTTTCAATACCCCGGGCCAGCCGTTCCGGGTTGGTGACAAACAGATCATCGCCAACCAATTGCACGTTGTCGCCAATGGCTTTGGTGAGGGTCGCCCAACCATCCCAATCGTCTTCGTCCATACCGTCTTCAATGGAGATGATCGGGTAGCGCGCGCAAAGATCAGCCAGATAATCGCTCATGCCCGCGCCATCAAGACTTAATTTCTCGCCGCCAAGGGCATAGCGCCCGTCTTTATAAAATTCTGACGCCGCGCAATCGAGGGCAATGGCAATGTCTTCGCCCGGCTTATACCCGGCCGCCTCAATTGACCCCATGATGTAATCCAGCGCATCGGAAGCTGAGCCAATATTAGGGGCAAAGCCGCCCTCATCGCCAACATTGGTATTCAGCCCGGCCTTGGCCAAACGCTTTTGCAAAGCGTGAAACACCTCAGCGCCCATGCGCAAGCCTTCGGAAAACGTTTCCGCGCCAATGGGCATGACCATGAATTCCTGAATATCAATGGCATTGTCGGCATGTTCACCGCCATTAATGATATTCATCATCGGCGTTGGCAAAACCCGCGCATTCACCCCGCCAATATAGCGATAAAGCGGGGTTTCCTGCGATTGCGCCGCCGCCCGTGCCACCGCCAGGGAAACCCCCAAAATGGCATTAGCGCCCAAGCGGCTTTTATTCTCGGTGCCATCCAGGGCAATTAAGGTCGCATCAATACGGCGCTGATCTTCGGCGTCCATACCGCCAATGGCATTATAAATCTCCACATTGACGTTCTCAATCGCGGTTTGCACGCCCTTGCCGCCATAGCGATCACCGCCGTCGCGCAATTCAACGGCTTCATATTTACCGGTCGAGGCACCCGACGGCACCGCTGCCCGGCCCATGGCCCCATCATCAAGGACAATGTCCACCTCAACCGTTGGATTACCCCGGCTATCCAGAATTTCGCGCGCAATAATATCGTCAATACCGGCCATGTTCGTCTCCGTTGGAATTTATGCATCCGATATGGCGATTATGCCCCGGGGGCAAGCGAAAATACACGGTCCGTATAATATAAATGTGATTAGCTATAAAAAAACTTTGGTGCTAGCTTCTATCTTGTATTGAAGAAGCGCCCATAAACACACAATGGAGATAATTCATGCATATCGGTAGATTTTCGACTAAAAACATAGCGTTACTCACTATTTTTATGGCGGCAAATCTTGCGCTAAGCACGCCCGTTTTGGGGCAAACCGTGAGATCTGGTCAAACCTACTACCAAACAAGATACCCTTATATTCCGCATCACCAAGAGAACCGCCTGGGGCTCAGTAAGGGCGAACATCGTGACACTTTATACACTAGGCAACGCGCTTTGTTGTCAGCCTCAGCTCGAGACACCGCCTATACAAATGCGATTGACGCGCTGCAAAACAACAACCCTCATCGGGCGCAAATCCATTTAACGCATGTGCTTGGTGCGTACCGAAATCACTCTCCCGCCAATTACCTGATGGGGCTGGCAAAAATTGACCAAGGCAAGAAAAATGCGGCACGAGAACACCTGAAAAGAGCGGTAAAATACGATCCGGACTTCGCGTATGCGCGCATGGAACTTGCCCAGCTTTATGTAAAAGCTGGAAAAACTGACGACGCACAGGAACAAATTGCGTGGTTAGAGCATGCAATCAGCGCTTGCGGCGGCACCTGCCAACAGGCCGGCGATCTCACTAGAGGCCGAGCCGCAATTGTGGCCGCAATGGCCAGCGAAAAATCCTGATACACCCAGCTTTAAAAAGCCAATTAAAATAAGCAAATTTGGAGAAATATAATGCGTAATCACAAAACCATTCTTGGCGCGGGCCTTATTATCGGTAGCATGATGCTCGCCACGCCAGCTTTTGCACAGTATTCTCAACAATTCGCTAGTGCCAATGCCCACCCCACCTACCATGCGCACTACCTTAGCGATTTAAGCGGCCGTGTGGGTCCTACCGGAGGTCGGTATTATTCTCTGGGCAAGGGCTTTGAGACCAAAGAAACCTATAATGAGGGTGTAGATGCCCTAAATGCCGGGCAATATCGTATCGCGTTAAAATCTTTCAAAAACGTGCTTTCGGTAGCCCGCAATCATGGCCCTACCAATTATATGATGGGGCTGGCAAAAGCTGACCTCGGAAAATTTAATCAGGCAAAGCGATATTTGCGCAAGAGTGTTAAGGGTGAACCGGAATTCGCTTACGCGCACATGGCGCTTGGCTATGTTTATGCCGTGAGCGGTGACAATATCAAAGCCAGCCAGCAAATATCATGGCTTGAAAGCGAACTTGGCGCTCATGACCGGCAATCCGAAATAGCCCGGGACATCGTCGAAGCACGTGACCGCATACGAGAGGCTATGGCCAGCAAAAAGTCCTGATATGCGGAGCTTGAAGCAGAACCTTCAAACGCTGACACCGCCCCGTCGGAGGCGTTCTTTCGCGCCGCGAGACAAATAAACCAACTCCCGCTCTCCAAACATTACAAATCTTTTACCCTTCTTGTGAAACTCTCGATGACGATTTAGGCTGCAATCAGGGAATTATCGTCGGAGCGATAACCAATTGAAAAACTGGGAAAGGGATTATCATGGGTATTCGAAAAATTTTTGGCATGGCATTATTAGCCGCGGGAAGCTTGGCGATTAGCACGCCGGTTTTGGCGCAAAGCTCTACCCAGCCGCCACCAACAATAGCCGACCAAGCCGACATTAATGCCAGTAATGCCGGACGCACGGGAGATCTCTTCCCAGGAACTGTTCAGCGAGACCAGAGTTTTGAACGGACCAATCCCGATGAGGAATACAAAAAAGCCGTTGACGCCATGGCCAATGATGACCCGGCAACGGCAAGAAAAAGCTTGTTGAGGGTCATTCGCTCGGCTAGAAAACACGCGCCGTCTTACTATCTATTAGGGTTGGCAGAAATTGATCTTGATAAGAAAAAAGAAGCACGAAAGCATCTGGAAAAAGCAATCAAATACGACCCCGACTTTGTCTATGCCCGTCTGGAGTTGGTGCGTCTTTACGCAACCGATGGCAATCTCGACAAAGCAAAACAACAATTGCCCTGGCTCGATAAAAGGATACAGTCGTGTGCAAACACCTGCATTCTGGCCAACGATCTGGAACATAGCCGGGAAGTTATCAGCGCCGCAATTTCGAATGAAAGTTTAAGCGTAACACAGTAATCTGAGATGAACTAAAGGGCTGGGACACGGTTTACGAAACCGGGGTCCCGGCCCTAAAGTTTGAGAAGCACTGTGCCTGACAAAAACACGGTTTCCAAACCTGACCTACTCTGTTTGGCATAACGCTCATAGTGCCCGCTTTTGCCCCGGCCCGTTCGAGCCAGCACTCTAACCAATGCCATTTTGCAAGAGCAGATTGGCGAATTGGCGGCGCGCTATAAGGAGCCAATAATCGTAATTTGCGCAATGCCCTCGGGCGAGAGGGCGAAAGCCTGCGCGTTTTGCATACACTTTCGCAAAGCGATATGGGCAAGACCGTCCAAGGTTTTCAAACTTGGATTACTCACTAAGCATGGCACGCAGCAGCAATTACGCGCGCAGGTACCCTGCTCGCTCTATCATGCGTCGCGGCTTAGCGCTTATGTTGAAAAGCTGGACTAGAGTCAGAAACCAACCCCTAAAAGGATATTAGTCCTTTGGCTCCAACACTTGGCGGCCACGATACATGCCGGTTTTCAAATCGATATGGTGCGGACGGCGCAATTCGCCGGAATTCGCATCTTCGATATAAGTGGCATCGGCCAAACGGTCGTGGCTGCGGCGCATGCCGCGGCGAGATTTGGTAATTTTACTTTTGGGGACAGCCATAGGACCTATCCTTATCTAAGAGAATCCGGGAGCGACATAAACAGTCGCCAAGCGCGCGGACATAGCGCACTGATGGCGCTTTCACAAGCTTCCAGCGGCAAGATTAACAGCCGCAATAAAAAAAATACCTGCAAATGTGCACTTTTGTCATATTTATGCTATGGTGCGGGCACGGTCGTCCACTCTGACGCGCAATCGCAAACGATTCAAGGGACCCAGGATTGTCGCGGCTCAGAAAGAGACGGCCGTTCTTTTGCCCAAAATCAACCTCTTAGCAATTTATATATTCATTTGATTGGCGGATTTTCCATTCTTGCTTTTGAACTTTGCCGCACCCGTGGTTAGCTGTCCCTAGAGATTCGCACCCGAAAATTCGCCTTAAATGGAGCGCCGTCCAATGTCCTTAATCCCCGCTGATAACGCCCTCGCCGTCATTGCTGCCCTTTTTGTGGTGGCCGCTTTGGGCTTTGCTGCCGAAAAAACCAGATGGGGCAAAACCCTGACCGGTGCGGTGTGGACCATTCTGGGCGCCATCTTGCTGTCCAACCTCAATGTCATACCCAAAGCCTCGCCGGCCTATGATTTTGTGTTCAGCTATCTGGTCGCCATTCTCATTCCGCTATTTTTATTTCAAGCAAATTTACGCCGCATCTTTATGGAAACCAGCCGCATGGCGCTGGCATTTTTGATCGCTAGTCTGGGCACCGTGCTTGGCGCAATATTGGCGTATTACGTGGTCAATCTTGGCCCGGAAAGCGCCAAATTAGCCGGCATATTTACCGCTACCTATATCGGTGGGTCGGTGAATTATGCCGGTGCCATTGAAACCCTGGGCTATACTAATGCATCGATGATTTCGGCAGCCACAGCGGTAGACAATCTGGCCAGCGCCTTATTTTTGGCCATGCTCGCCGTGCTTCCCGCCTGGCGCTGGCTGGCCAGCCGCTTTGTACAAATGGATCATAGCGAAGCCATTACCGAAGATGCCAGCATTGAATCTGGCACCATAACCAGCGCCTCTTTGGCGTGGTCAATCAGTGTGGCATTGGTGATTGTTGCTCTGGGCACATGGATTGCCGATACCCTCAACATGCCATCGATGAAATATCTGGTGATCACTGCGCTGACCATCATCCCGGCCACCTTCATGCCAAAGCTTATGGACCGCCTTAAAGGCGCGTTCGAAGTTGGTACGGTGTTGGCCTTTGTGTTTTTCGGGGCCATCGCCGCCGGTGCCGACATTGGCCAGCTAATCGCCGTCGCCCCCATGTTGCTGGTGTTTGTGCTGATTTTGCTGAGTGTGCACAGCATCGTCACCTTTGGGCTTGGTAGCCTTTTCAAACTGTCTTTGCCAGAACTTATCATTGCCTCAAACGCCGCGGTTTTGGGCGCTACCACGGCCCCGGCCTTGGCCGCCGCACAGGGCTGGCGCGGCCTTGTCACACCGGGCGTATTGGTTGGCGTGCTGGGTTATGCCATCGGCACCTTTTTAGGCGTCGGCGTCGCCGGACTATTGGGGTAAAGCCCGATTGGTGCCTCTCTATGGCCACCGGATAACACAGGTCAACCAACCGGCAAACTAAAGCTTGCCAAACGGTAACATTCGTGCAAATTATCGCTTGTCGATAAATGGATTATCGTATATATAACTTTATATATCGTATATGCAACATTTTGGATTTAACCTTGTTGCCAGGCAAAAGAGGATATTAGCGTGCTAAAAATATCGAACATTTCCAAATCCTTTGGCAATATCAAGGCGTTGAAGGACGTATCCTTGGAGCTTGGCCCCGGCCTGTTTGGCCTTCTTGGCCCCAATGGGGCCGGCAAATCCACTTTGATGCGCAATCTGGCAACATTATTACAGCCCGATAGCGGCACCATTACCCTAAACGGCACCGACATTGCCAAAGACCCGGCCGTCATGCGCCAGACCCTTGGCTATTTGCCGCAGGATTTTGGCGTCTATCCGCGCATGAGCGCCATGGCGCTGCTCGACCATTTTGCCGTTCTGAAAGGCGTATCTTCGGCCAAGAAGCGCAAAGCACAGATTGAAAACCTGTTGCGTTCAGTAAATTTGTGGACCATGCGCGGGGCCTCAGTCGCCTCGTATTCTGGCGGCATGCGCCAACGCTTTGGCGTCGCGCAAGCGCTATTGGGCGACCCCAAAGTATTGATTGTTGACGAACCGACTGCCGGGCTTGATCCGTTTGAGCGGCAACGGTTTTTGGACCTTCTAAGCGAAGCCGGTGAAGAAAAAACCATCATTCTTTCCACCCATATTGTTGAAGACGTCTCCGATGTCTGCCCAGATATGGCAATCATGGGCGATGGCGAAATTGTTGCCCGCGGTGCGCCAGAAGTATTGATCGCTAAAATCAAAGGTAAGGTCTGGCGCAAAAAGGTCGAAAAGGCCGACGTTGAGGCCATGAAAGAAAAGCACAAGGTGCTTTCCACTCGCCTGCTTATGGGCGGCGTTGTGGTCAGCGTGCTTGGTGAGGCTTCGCCGGGAGACGGGTTTGAGGCGGGTGATCCGAATTTGGAAGACGCCTATTTCGCTCATTTATATCGCTTGGTCTAGGAGCACGACATGTTGGGCAAATTGATCAATTTCGAAATAAAATACCACACCCGCCAAGTGGGGTTCTGGGTTACCGTTGCGGTGATGTTTCTGGTCGGGCTTCTGGTCATGTCGACCGATTCCATCACCATTTCCGGCGCGGCTGGCGAAAAGGTTAAGGCCAATGGCGCAATTGCTATTGCGCTGCAAGCTTCTGTTTTAAGCATCGGCTCTATCTTTTTTGGCGCTATTTTCGTGGTTAGCGGCGTCATGCGCGATCAGGTCCACAAAGCCTTGGAAATGGTCCATGCAACGCCGATTCCTACCCGCGATATGACCTTATCGCGGATGATTGGCGTTTATGTGGCGACGTTTATCTGTATTTTTGGCGCTGTTCTTGGCTTGTTTGCCGGTCAATTTGCACCCTGGGTCGACCAGGAAACGCTTGGCCCGATAAACCCGCTATATTTTCTGCAGCCTGCGGTTTTATATATTGGCGTCAATACGCTTCTGGTTAGCGGCCTGTTCACCACGGTTGCAGCGGTCACGCGCAATCGTAGCCTTGTCTATGTCACCGCCGTAGCACTATTTATTTTCTACACTGGCAGTGGCTTGTTATTGGGCGAAGATCCGCCGGATTTGTTGGTCACACTTTCAGATCCATTTGGGGCCACCGCGCTGGCGATAACCACGCAGTTTTGGCCCGCCGCCGAGCAAAACACCGTTATGTCACCAATATTTGGCTATGTCGGATTAAACCGCCTTGTCTGGGGCGGCTTGGGCATCGTTTTGTATTTCGCCACTTTTGGCCTGTTCAAGCGCGGCATGGCTTCCAAAAAATCCAAAGGGTCGCTGGAAGACACAGCCGCAAGCCTCGGCCAGATTAAACTTTACCAAACCCCAAGTGTGCATTCTGGCGCCGTGGCCCTGCAATCGTTTTGGAAACGCTTCACATTTGAATATTTAACTACGGTCAAAAGCATTCCCTTCATCATTCTAAGCCTGCTGGCGCTTTCGTTTTTTGGCCTGGTAATATGGGTTCAAACGGCTTTTGCGCCGGACCCTCTATTGCCAACCAATATACAGATGGCCCAAACTACATTGGGTGGCCTGGCAATCCCGCTATTGATCATTATCGTTTTTTTTAGCGGCGAGATTATCTGGCGCGATAAGACTGCGGCCATGACCGAAATTCTGGACGCCAGCCCGGTAAAAAACTGGCCGCTTATGGCCGGTAAATGGTTATCCTTGTTCGCCATCATTGTGACATTAGTTGGCATTGGTATTGCCGTAGGCATGGTCGCCCAAATAGTTTTGGGAGATGTCCCAATCAATCCGAGCACCTATTTGAAATTCGCCTTTGTTTCCTTTGCCCCGCGCATTATTTTGTTCAGCTGCCTGATATTGTTTATTCAAAACTTCATGCCCAATCGCGTCATTGGCATGATTGCCGCCGGTGCCTTGCTGATCTTTTTCTTCTTCATTCTCGGCAATTTGCCATTTGCGCACCCGATGATGAATTTTGGTTCTACGCAAACCGGTGCGCTTTCCGAAATCAATGGCTATGCCGATCTGACCAATTTCAAATGGTTTGCTGTCTATTGGGGATCTCTATGCGCCCTGTTTGCGGTATTAAGCATTTGGATGTGGCGGCGCGGCACGCAAAGCTCGCTCATTAACCGCCTTAAGAGCCTTGGCAAACGCATGACGCCAGCCTCTGCGGCCATTGCCACGGTTTTTCTGGCGGTGTTTATCGGTTCAGGGGCACTTATCTTCAAGGCCTACAATATCGATAATGATTTTCGCACCACCAAGCAAACTAGATTGCTTGCCGTGGCCTGGGAAAAATCCTTTTATGAAATCTTCAAAAAACCAGTACCCAAAATTCGCGCCGTCGAGACACGGGTGGACTTTTCACCATCAAAGCGCACGGCCAATGTTAGCGGTAGCTTTGCCATAGAAAACACCACCGGGGCCCCCTTAAGCGATTTATATGTTGGCCTGCCGACGGAGCATGACGAGGATGTCAAAGAGCTGTCCGTCACCGGTGCTCATTGGGTAGAGAGCGGTGAAAATGCAGCCGAGCTTAAGAAGATTGGGTATCGACTCTACCGGTTCGAGCCAGCCTTGGCACCCGATGCGACAACCAAAATGACGTTTGAAACCTATTTTCGCGCTCCATCTCTGGGCGATGGCAGCCCGATCCAACGCAATGGTACTTTCGTCAATAATTTCGCCGTCATGCCGACCATCGAGCTGCAGGACAATCGCATGAGAAACCCCGATCAACGGCGCAAACATGATTTGCCGGAATTGGAAAAGCGACCAGATCGCACTGACATGGCCACGCGGCAAAACAACTTCATCACACGCTCCGCCGATTATGTGGATTTCAAAGCCAGTGTCTGTACCGACATTGGGCAAATCCCGATCGCGCCCGGAAAACTCATGCGCGAATATGAAGCCAATGGCAAAGCCTGCCGCGATTATCAGGCCATCAGCCCGATTTTGAATTTCTTCTCCTTCCTGTCCGCCGATTATGCGGTCAAGCGCGATGTTTGGGAAAACCCGGATGGCGAGAATATTAATCTGGCGATTTATTATCATGAACCCCATGGTTATAATATTGATCTGATGCTCGAAGCGATGAAAGACTCGCTTGACACCTTCACCAAAACTTTTGGCCCGTATCAATATAGCCAAATCCGTATTATGGAATTTCCCTATGGAGGTTTTGCCCAATCCTTTGCCAGCACCATTCCATTTTCCGAAAACATCGGGTTTGCGCGCAATCCAGGCGACGCTGATGATGTCATGAATCTGGATTTGGCGACCTATGTGACCATGCACGAAATTGGCCATCAATGGTTTGCCCACCAGATTATTGGCAGCCCCAATAAGGGCTTCAATGTCCTCTCCGAGGGGCTGACGGAGAATGCCGCCTATGAAGCCTATCAGGCCAAATATGGTTGGCAGCGGACCAAACGATTATTGGACCAACGCTCCATACAATCATACCTTGTCGGTCGTACGCAGGACAATGATGCTGAACCGCCATTAGCCAAAGCCGAGCAGCAGCAATATCTTGATTATAACAAGGCTGCCTGGGTGTTTTGGGGCCTAAAGCACTATATGGGCAATGATAACATGCAAGCCGCCATTCGTGGCTTCCTCAAACAGTATGGCACTAAAGAACCGCCTTACCCGACCACCATACAATTGGTTGATGCCCTGCGCGCCGCCGCACCGGCGGACATGCAAGGTCTGATCACCGATTATTGGGACCGGATCACGTTTTGGGAGTTAAAAATTGATGGTGATGTGGTCGTCAACGAGAACCCAAGTGGCGGGTTTGACGTTAGCTTGACCGCCATGGTCGACAAAAAAATTGCCGCCGAAGAAGATGGCAAGGAAACCTCGGTAACCGAAATTGACGGTGAAAGCCTCAATGAATGGGTTGAGATCGGGTTTTACACGCAAGATCCGAAGGAAACGCTGGGCGATGAATGGACCGCGCTTGAACGGGTCCGGATCAGCGAGTTGGAAACCGCGCTGAGCTTTACCATGGACGAACGCCCGACCCATGTATTGCTCGACCCACGGCGCTTGCTGATGGAGCGTAATGTCGATGACAATTTGAAAAAAACCGAAGCCGGGCAAGAAAGCTGAAGCGCATTTGATGATTGCATCTTTGGTGGAGACCCCATAAATCTCCACCAAAGATGCATCAAAGGGGAAATGCGTGTCTAAACTCTATTTCAGTTATGCGGCCATGAATGCCGGTAAGTCCACGGTGCTTCTACAAGCGGCGCACAATTATGAAGAACAGGGCATGCGCACCTGCCTGCTGACGGCGGCCATTGATCAACGTGCCGGCGATGGCCGCATTGCCTCGCGCATTGGCATTGCCAAAGACGCACACACTTTCAACGAAAGCGATGATTTGCTGGCCATTATTGGCGCCTTAAATGCCAATGAAGCCCTGAATTGTGTGTTGATTGATGAAGCACAGTTTTTGACGCCCGATCAAGTTTGGCAATTGGCGGCCATCACCGATGATTTACGCATTCCGGTTCTGTGTTATGGCCTGCGCACTGACTTTCAGGGCAAGCTGTTTCCGGGCAGCGAGACTCTATTGGCAATTGCCGATCAATTACGCGAAATTCGCACCATTTGCTGGTGCGGTGCCAAAGCGATTATGGTATTGCGTTTGGATGAAAATGGTTGCCCGGTGAAAGAGGGGGCGCAGGTACATATTGCTGGCAATGACCAGTATATTTCCTTATGCCGCCGACACTGGAAAACCCAGCAACTCGAAGCACAGACAGATTAAGTTTCATTGGAGAAAAAGATGTTCAAACAGGTTTCGCTTAGTGCACTTTGCCTCTCACTGGCCAGCATCGCCCCCGCCGCTTTGGCGCAGGTCGATACCGTCATATGTAATCAGCTCACCACCGAAGTGCAGACCGCGCAGGACGACATCGACGCCGCGCGGGGCCGCTTTGATAACCGCGCTAAAGTGATGGACGAACGGCTCGGCCTGGCCAATACAGCGGCGCAAAATGGCGAGGAAATTGCCCCCCTGTGGGTGGATGTAATGGCTTCGCGCGATGAGATGAAACCCCTCGCCGAGGACGCGGTGCGCACTGTTAATAACGGTTTTTCAACCATGCAACCCTATGTCGCCGCGAATTGCACCACCATGACCAAGGAAGAGGTCGAACAACGACGGGTTCAGGCGGCCAAACACTATCAAGACAGTCTGCAAATGCTAAACGTCCTGCCCAATGATTGGCAGGAGCGCTATGGACGGCACAAAAGAGCGACAGACCCGGCAGTTTGCACGGCCCTGGACCAAAAGCACAAGGACGCCGATGCCCGCGGCAAAACCTATAGCCTTGCCCATGATGGCTTAATCGCCGCCTATCGCAAAGCCCATCTGGAGGTCAATGAAGCGATTGATCTGGAACGCCCGTTCGCGGCAGAGTGGGAGGTTTTGCATGAAACCCGGACCGCCGCTTTGCCCGGTGTAAATGGGTATGGCGAAGTGGTCGGGGCCATTTTTGGAGCCGCACGCGAAAACATTGAGCAAGGCTGTGTGCCAATGACCGCCGCCGGTGAAGATGCCTTTAGGAAAAATGCCACCGATGTTTTACTGGAAATTCGCGATAGCAAAATGCGTCTTAATGACCTGCCGGACAATGCGCAAACCTATGCGCTACAACGCCGTGAGAGCACTACGGCCCGCATTGGCATTATCAATAATACGGACGAGATTTTGTGCATTCATGCCAATGCCAGCGAAGTTGGCAAATGTATCATCAAACCGCGTGGCACCAAGGTGGTGGAACTGAACCCCGGCGTCGAAGCCAAAAATACGGCGGCAGTGGTGTTTAAAATCACCGGCGGTGTTACCTGGTTAAAAGATGCCGATGGTAATGCCCAAGCCGGCGAAATGGCCGTTTGCGCCCAGCGGACATTCGACCACGCGACCGGCAGCAAAGTGTGGGCAATTGAATCAATTGTTGAAGAAGACTGCAACGCGCCAAGCATAGCGCCCTAAATGAAAAATGTCCGTCAAGTGCCCATTTGTCGCATGTCGTTTTCACCAAGGCTGGCCTAGAGTTTTTTCTTTGATGAGGAGAGATATATGTCACACGTTCAACACGAATTAGCGCAAAAGTTTCCGGAAAAAACCGCTCGTCTACACGAGCTAAAGCTCAACGATGCCCATTATGCGCGCTTGTCCGAAGAATATCACGCACTTAACCGGCGCATTCACCGGCTTGAGGCAGAAGGCAGCCCCAGAAGCGACGCGTTAATGGTTGAACTTAAGGCCAAAAGAGTGACCTTGCTGGATGAGCTTACCGCCATCATCAATGGTTAAAAGCGGTGCTTAGCCACATAGCTCGGCCTTGGCTGCCTGATATTGCGTCCTCAAGCGGGCAATAAGGTCGGCGGCTGTGGGCACATCATGCACCGCACCAATGCCCTGCCCGCAGCCCCAAATATCGCGCCATGCCTTGGCGTCGGAACTGCCACCGGAACCGAAATTCATCGCGTCGGCGCTGGCCTCTGGCAAATTGTCAGGGTCAAGCCCGGCGGCGCGGATGGAGGGGGCAAGGTAATTGCCGTGAATGCCGGTAAACAGGGATGAATTAACAATATCATCGGCACCGCTTTGCACGATCATGTCCTTATAGGCGGGCGCGGCGCGGGCCTCTTCGGTGGCGATAAACATGGAGCCGGCATAGGCAAGATCCGCGCCCATGGCTTGCGCGGCCAAAATCGCGCCGCCCGTGGCAATAGAGCCGGACAGCAATAACGGGCCGTCAAACCAATCGCGAATTTCCTGCACCAGCGCAAACGGCGAGAATGGCCCGGCATGGCCACCGGCCCCGGCGGCCACAGCGATCAGACCATCTGCACCCTTCTCGATGGCTTTATGGGCAAAGCGGTTATTGATAATATCGTGCAAACACACCCCGCCATAAGAGTGCACCGCGTCAAACACTTCCGGACGCGCCCCCAAAGAGGTAATCACAATCGGCACCTGATGTTTAACACAAAGGGCAACGTCCTGCTCCAACCGCCCATTAGAGCGATGCACAATCTGATTAACCGCAAATGGCGCGGACGGAGTATCCGGATTAGCCGCGTCATAGGTCGCCAATTCTTCCTTAATTTGCACCAACCAGTCATCGAGCTGCTCAATCGGCCGCGCATTCAAGCTCGGAAAGGAGCCGACAATGCCTGCTTTGCATTGGGCAATGACCAATTCCGGCCCGGAAACAATAAACATTGGCGCACCAATGAGCGGCAGGCGCAGACGGTCTTTTAAAATTGGCGGTAAAGACAAGGCACTTTCTCCTAAAAACAATCCAAAACATCGTCACATCGGTAAACGCCGGTGTCTAGACTCTTTTCCTCGTCATACCGGCTCCGGCTTATGCCGGGACAGGCGGCGGCCGGAATTCCTACTTTCTTGCAAGCCATAGGCGGCGTAAAATGGACCCCGGTCTTCACCGAGGTGACGAAGAAGAGGCGGGGTGACGAAGAAGGAGCGGGGTGACGAAGAGTATCTGATGTGACAGGAAGAGCTTCACCATTCATCCCTGCCCGCTCTCTTCACCCCACCAAATTTGCAATTTCACGTACGGCCTTTTCTACGCCGCGCAGGCGCTGCACCGCTTCGGGCCAATTGCCGCGCATGACCAGTTTCTGGTCCGGGCGTAACTTATAGGCGTTGGCATGACCCGCCATCAGTTCCACCAGCCCCAGCGGGTTGGCAAAGGCCGCGCCGCGGAAGGTCAGCACCACGCCTTTGGGCCCAGCATCGGCCTTTTCAATACCGGCTTTTTTGCACAACGCCTTAATTTGCATCACCGACAATAAATGCTCTGCCTCTTCGGGCAACGGCCCAAAACGATCAATAAGCTCGGCGGCAAAAGCCTCGCGTTCTTCGGCGCTGTCAGCCCCGGCCAGACGGCGATAGAGCTGCAAGCGCACATCCAGATCCGGCACATAATGCTCCGGTATCAGAACGCTAACCCCGGTATTGATTTGCGGTGACCATTCAAGATCGCTCATGGTTTCGCCGGTTTTCATCTCCGCCACGGCCTCTTCGAGCATGGCTTGATAAAGTTCGACCCCGACATCGCGAATTTGGCCAGATTGCTCCTCGCCCAGCAAATTACCCCCGCCGCGCAAATCCAGATCATGGCTGGCGAGCGTAAAGCCAGCGCCCAGCGTATCGAGCGAGGAAAGCACTTTCAGGCGCGCTTCGGCGGTCTTGGTAATTTTGAATTTCGCCGGAATCGTCAGATAGGCATAGCCGCGCACTTTTGAGCGCCCGACCCGACCGCGCAATTGATAAAGCTGCGACAGCCCAAACCGATCCGCCCGATGCACAATCAGCGTATTGGCGGTCGGGATATCAAGACCGGATTCGATAATGGTGGTCGACAAAAGCACATCATATCGGCCCTCATAAAAGGCGGTCATAATGTCTTCAAGCTCCGACGGGCTCATCTGCCCGTGGGCGACCACATATTTAACTTCGGGCACGGCCTCGTTTAAAAACCGTTCAATCTCCTCAAGGTCCAAAATACGCGGCACCACAAAAAAGCTCTGCCCGCCCCGAAAACGCTCGCGCAGCAATGCTTCGCGTATGGTCACCGTGTCGAACGGGGCCACATAGGTGCGCACCGCCAGCCGGTCCACTGGCGGGGTGGCAATGAGCGACAGTTCGCGAATGCCACTGAGCGCCATCTGCAATGTGCGCGGAATCGGCGTGGCGGTAAGTGTCAGCACGTGCACGTCGGTGCGCAGGGATTTCAGACGTTCTTTATGGCGCACGCCAAAATGCTGTTCCTCATCAATAATCATCAGGCCAAGATCGCGAAATTGAAGTTGCTTGCCGAGCAATGCATGGGTGCCAACGACAATATCAACCTGCCCATTGGCCAGGCCTTCGCGGGTGGCCTTGGCCTCCGCCGTCGGCACCAAACGCGACAAGCGCCGCACTTTTACCGGCCAGCCGCGAAACCGGTCCTGAAACGTGGAGAAATGCTGGCGCGCCAATAAGGTGGTCGGGGCGACAATCGCCACCTGCCGCCCGCTCATGGCGGTGACAAAGGCGGCGCGCAAAGCCACTTCGGTTTTACCAAAGCCGACATCGCCGCACACCAGCCTATCCATCGGGCGGCCTTTGCCCAAATCCTCAACCACATCGGCAATCGCGGCCAATTGATCCTCAGTTTCGACGAATGGAAAACGGGCGCAAAATTCGTCCCACGCCCCGTGTGGCGGCGTGATAATTTCGGCTTCGCGCAATTCGCGCCCGGCGGCGATTTTAATCAGCTCACCAGCCATATCGCGCAGACGTTTTTTGGCTTTGGCCTTGCGCGCCTGCCATGCGGCACCGCCCAGTTTGTCGAGATTAGCCTGCGCCGATTCCGAGCCATAGCGCGATAAAAGCTCGATATTCTCAACCGGCAAAAACAACTTGTCGCCGCCGCCATAATGCAATTCCAGACAATCATGAGGCGCGCCATTAATGTCCAGAGTTTTCAGGCCGGCATAACGGCCAATCCCATGGTCCACATGCACCACCAAGTCGTCCGTGTGCAGGCTGGCAGCCTCGGCAATAAAGTTGGCAGCGCGCTTTTTGCGCCGCGTGCGGGCCAGTCGGTCGCCCAAAATATCTTGCTCGGCAATGACCACAAATTCAGCAGTTTCGAACCCGTGATCCAGCGGCAAAACCGCCAGGGCAATGGCTTTGGGCGGCAGCGCCACAAACGCGGCAAGGCCTTCTACCGGCTTGATCCCGGCAACCCCGTGGTCGGTTAGCACACCGCCCGTACGTTCTGCCGACCCGGTCGACCACCCGGCCAGCAAAACCTTCCTGCTTTGCCCGACGCTGTCACTGATATGGCCACGCACCGCATCATAAACATTGGTGTTTGAAATATTCCGTTCGGCGGCAAACACCCGCCCTATTTTGCCGCCAGCATCAATCACCCCCGCCGCAGGTGGCAAGGAAAAGGGGGAGAATTGGCGGGTATCCAGCACTTGCGCCAACGCCTTAAATTGCGCTTCGTCAAGATACAGCGCGTCGGGTTCCAGCGCCCGATATGCCGGTGCGGCGAGCGTTGTGGAAATGGCTTGGGCGGCATTTTCACGGCGTGCGCCATAATAATCGCTGACCATTTGCGCACGCTCATCCAGGGCCTCAAGCGCCAAATGGTCCATCGCCAACAGTGTTCCACTGGCAAAATAATCAAAAACCGTCTGCGTGGTTTCGTAGAATAAAGGCAGCCAGTGCTCAACGCCTTGCGGGCGCGCCCCGGCGCTGACCGCATCGTAAATCGCATCATCATGGGCCGCGCCAAATGCCTGCACAAAGCCCTGCCGAAAGCGTGAAATCGTAGTTGGGGTAAGCAGGATTTCGCTCACCGGGGCCAGCTCAACCGCCTTCAGGGTTGCAATCGAGCGCTGGGTTTGCGGATCAAAGCTCCGCACGCTTTCCAGTACATCACCGAAAAAATCCAGCCGCACCGGCTCATTGCTTCCCGGCGGAAACACGTCGACCACACCGCCACGCACCGCGTAATCGCCCGGCTCCATAACCGTGCCAGCGCGGGCATAGCCATTGATTTGCAAATGTGCGGTAAGTTTTTCCATACCAATGTGATTGCCGGCCCGGGCGGCAAAACCGGCATCGACCAAAGCGGCGCGCGGCGGCACGCGCTGGCTAAGCGCATTGACGGTAGTGACCACCAATCTAGCATTTGGCTGCCGCTCTTGCGCCAAGGTCCATAAGGCACCCGCACGATTGGCCGCCAGATCCACCGCTGGCGACACCCGGTCATAAGGCAGGCAATCCCAAGCCGGCAGGCGTAATACATCAAGATCCGGTGCGAAGAACTGGCAGGCCCCGGCAAACGCCGACGCGCGCGCATCATCGCGAGCGACAAACACGCCCAAGCCGCCGCGTTTTTGCACCGCTTGGCAAAGCAATAAAGCGTCAAACCCTTCGGGGGCGCCGCCAATATCAAGCCTGCCCGGCGCCGCGCCAATTTGCGCCAGCACATCGCTAAACTGCGCCATGCTACGTGCTCCGGCCGTCGCGTAATGCTTTGGCAAGCGGCGCAAAATCGCGCAATTGCGCCATAATCGGCGTATCCAAATGCGCGGGCATGGGTGCTTTGCCGGTAATCCATTGATAAAGCGGCGTGTCTTCTTCGTTCAATATGGTCTCAAATTGATCCAACTCGTCAGCGGTTAAATCCGCCAATCGTCGATCGGCAAAACACCCGACAATCAGGTCCATTTCCTTAAAGCCGCGGTGCCATGCGCGGAATAATATTTTTTTTCTTCGCGTATCCATGGCGCCCGCTATAAGCCAGATTGCGCGCAAAACAAATGGTAAATGACGGCAGCCGCATTTTCGCCCGAAAGTTCTTGAAACTTTCACCTGACTCGCAGAGTATGCGAACCGGTCAGGACGGTTGAGAGCGCTGTTTTGCCATCTCCTGCGGAGATGCGGTATAGGATTATGAATGTGCGCGTGATGTTTAGCCAGACGCTTTTGCGATCAATGGCCGTGGTCTTGGGCCTGGCCTTGGCACTCAGTGCGCGCTACGCCAAAACTGATGATGCCGGTTTGGCCAGTGCTCCCGGTGCCAGTTTGAGCGTTTTGACCTATAATATAAATGCTTTGCCAAGCCCGGTTGCGCGCAACAAAACACCGCGCCTGAACCGCATTGCGCAAATTCTCAAACAACGCCGCGCTGCCGGTACGCAGCCGGACATTGTGGTGTTGCAGGAAGCTTTTGGCGAGCGTTGTGATGTCATCATCGAAGAGAGCGGTTATAAATACATAGTGCGCGGGCCGGGCCGCAAAGAGGGCCGCTCCAAGGAAGCCACATCGTGGAAGGTGGAAGGTGGCAAGTCCTACGCCAAAACCCCGAAAGCGCAAAAATTTATGGGCAGCGGGCTGATTATCTTAAGCGACTTTGAAATCACTAATCCCAAATTTTATACCTTTGACGGCCAATCCTGCGCCGGTCTCGATTGTCTGGCCAATAAAGCCATTATTATGGGTGAAATTTCGGTGCCGGGCATGGCCATGCCTTTGCAATTGGTAACATCGCATTTCAACTCCAACCGCTCCGCCAAAGCGCCGGGCGCGATCCGTCTTCGCGCACACCAAAAACAAACCGATACGCTGGCGAAATTCCTCTCGCGCCTGTCGACAACTACCGCACCGCTGATCATTGCCGGTGATTTCAACACCCGATTGCCGGAACGCTATCAGTATTTTCGCGAAGAAATTAATGCGCTGGACGCCGCCGAAAGTTGTTTGGAAACCGGCCTGAATTGTGTGCTGGAAGCCAATACCGCCGAGGCAGAAATTCTCTATCACACCGCCGACAAACAATTTTACCGCTCGGGAACCACCGCGCTAATACGGCCAATTTATATTGAGAGAAATTTCAAGGAAAGCCTGCAAGGCCGCCAACTTTCCGACCATACCGGGTATGAAGTGCACTATGCCCTCGGCGCCAACGGCTCCTTTGGGGCCATCAACACCATCAATGCCGAAGACGAATAAAATGCGCCAAGGTCTGCGCCCCCTTGGTATCGGGCGGGTCATGGCCTTCGCACTGGCTGCTCTGTGGGCATTGCCCGGCCAAGCTTACGATGTGCGTACCAAAACCACCGGACCGCCGGTATATATCAAGGCCGTTGAAGTTAAGCTGGATGACGATAAGCACCCGTGGCACGGGCGCTATGGCGCGGGTCTGGTTACCGCGCCAAACTTCCCCGGTTCCGATAATTATGATGAAGATCTGGATCTGGATCTCAAGCTGGTGTGGAAAAACAAGGTGTTTTTCGAAAACGGCACATTGGGTGTCATCGCCTTCAATCGCCGCCTGTTTCGCGCCGGGTTTTTACTGCGCGCCGATCAGGGCCGTCAGGTCGACGATCTACCTGAAGCGCTAAAGGGCCTGGGCAAAGTTTCTGCGCGGGTGGATAGCGGCATATTCGCCGGTTTTTCGCTTTATAAAACCTATATCACCGCCGAACTGCTCACCGATATTTCAGATGTCACCAATGGCCAGACCTTTGATTTGGAAATTGGCTATACCATGGAGCTCAGCCGCCAAACCCGCATGGTGCCGTATTTTCGAACCAAATGGGGTTCGCGCCATCATAATAGCGCTTTTTTTGATGTTGATGCGGTGCAGGCCGCCGCTTCCGGGCTGCGGCAATTCCATGCCAAATCGGGCATATATGAAAACGCGATTGGCGTGGTAGTCGAGAATGATTTAGGGAAAGATTGGCATTTTAACGCCAGCGTCAATCTGGCGCGCCTTAGCGATGGTGCCAAAGACAGTCCGATCACCCAAAGCACACATGGTGATCCCAACCAGATTACCCTGCGGGCAAAGCTGGTAAAAACTTTTTAGCGACAAAAACCATGGCAGGCCCGCCCTTTTGGCGTCTATAATCGTCTTATGCGACCACAAATCCTCTTTCCGCTTTTTGCCGACACCCCGACTTTGCCGGGCATTGGGCCAAAAGTTGCGGAG
This sequence comes from Robiginitomaculum sp., assembly GCA_021776615.1. Lineage (GTDB taxonomy): Bacteria > Pseudomonadota > Alphaproteobacteria > Caulobacterales > Maricaulaceae > Robiginitomaculum_B. The sequence goes on from JAJFFO010000007.1 coordinate 207,593, forward strand.
AATCTGGAAAAACTGGGGGCCAGCCGCGTCCGTGATTTACTGTTCATGCTGCCGAACAGTCTGATTGACCGCCGTTCGCGCCCCGGCATCGCCAACGCCATTGATGGGCAAATTGCCAGTTTTGAAATTATTGTCGAGGAACATATCCCGCCAAAAATCAGATCCCGGCCCTATCGGGTGCGCGCGCGCGACGATACCGGGTTTTTGACCATGACCTGGTTTCATGGACGGCCCGATTACCTGATGCGTCAGCTACCGCCGGGCGAAAAACGCATCGTCAGTGGCAAGGTTGAGCACTTTAGCGGCGAAATTCAAATGCTGCACCCGGACTATATCGTCAAACCGGAAGAAGCCGATGACATGCCGCAAATAGAGCCGGTTTATCCGATGACCCAGGGCTTGGCGGCCAAAACTCTGCGCAAGGGCATATTGGGGGCTTTGGCCCGCACGCCGGAGCTGAAAGAATGGATTGACCCCGGCCTGATGGCCGAGCGCCATTGGCCCAGCTGGCGCGAAGCTTTGCAGGCTTTGCATCAACCCGATGACTTACAAGTATTAGCGACCCAAAGCCCGGTGCGCTGCCGCTTGGCCTATGATGAGTTATTATCGCGCCAGCTAGCATTGGCATTGGTGCGGGCCCGGCGGCGCGCGGTACCCGGCCTGTCGCTGCGCGGTGACGATAGCAAAGTCGAGGCGATCATAGCGGCTGCCCCGTTCACCCCCACCGGCGCGCAAACCCGGGTATTTGGCGAGATTAGCACCGACATGGCCGCGCCGGAGCGGATGATGCGCTTGCTGCAGGGCGATGTCGGTGCCGGTAAAACCTTTGTCGCCGCCTTGGCCGCCGCCCGCGCCGCCGAAGCTGGCGGGCAATGCGCGCTTATGGCCCCGACCGAGATTTTGGCGCGGCAACATGCGGCGTCTTTAGCGCCATTATTGGCCAGTGCTGGCATGAAGCTCGGCATCCTTACCGGGCGCGATAAGGGCAAGGAGCGTGCGCAGATTCTCGCCAAGTTGGAAAGCGGCGAGATTGACCTGATTTGCGGCACCCATGCTTTGTTTCAAAGCGGCGTTGAGTTTAAAAACCTGGTGCTGACGATTATTGACGAGCAGCATCGCTTTGGGGTTTCGGACCGGCTCAAACTGGCCGCCAAAGGCGCACGCCCGGACTTGTTGGTGATGACCGCCACGCCGATACCGCGTTCGCTGGCTTTGGCGGTATATGGCGATATGGATTTGTCCAAGCTCGATGAAAAACCGCCGGGGCGCAAGCCGGTGGCCACCCGCGTATTGCCGTTGGCGCGGCTCGAAGAAGTGATTACCCGCCTTGGCAAGCTTATTGAGGACGGCGGACGCGGCTATTGGGTATGTCCGCTGGTCGAGGAAAGTGACAAGGTCGATCTGGCCGCCGCCGAGGACCGTCATGCGGACCTTGAAGCACGTTTTGGCGAGGGTGTTGTTGGCCTGATTCATGGCCGCTTACCCGCTGCGGAAAAAGAACGGCTATCACTGGCCTTTAAACGCGGCGACATTCAAATTCTGGTGGCTACCACGGTGGTCGAAGTCGGCATGGACGTGCCCGAAGCCAGCGTCATGGTGATCGAACAGGCCGAGCGTTTTGGCTTGGCGCAATTACATCAATTGCGCGGCCGGGTTGGCCGCTCAGAGCGCCAATCGGCCTGCCTGCTGCTGTATAAGCCGCCTTTGGGCGAAACCGCGAAGGCAAGGCTGGAAACGCTGCGCCATTCTGATGATGGCTTTTATATTGCCGAAATGGATTGGAAATTGCGCGGCATGGGCGATTTACTGGGCGTGCGCCAAAGCGGCATGGCGCGCAATTATTTTGCGCAATTGGAGACCGATACGGATTTGCTGGAAACGGCCAATGCGCAAGCGCGTTTGATCGCGCAGGCGGACCCAGATCTGGTCGGCAGACGCGGCGAAGCCTTGCGCCAACTCCTATATCTATTTGAACAAGATCAGGCGGTGCGTTTGCTCTCATCGGGCTGAGCGCCATTGGCCCCCGGATAAACCAGACCCGCAGAAATAATCAGCTTGGCCCCGGCTTCTACGGTCATATCCAGAAAAATCAGGTTTTCGCGCTTCTCATAAATCAAAAATCCAGAGGTCGGGTTTGGCGCGGTCGGGACAAACACGCCAACCACCCCATCGCCCAGATGTTTGGCAATCTCGCCTTGCGCCGGGGAGGAGACAAAGCCAACCGCGTGCACGCCGGTGCGCGGATATTCAATCATTACCACCGAGTCGAAAGATTGCTCATGCTGTGACACGACGGTTTGGACAATCTGTTTTACCGTGCCGTAAATACTGCTGACCAGTGGCACGCGCTCGACCAGCCGCTCGCCAATACCCAAAATGGTGCGGCCAAAAAGATTGGCGGTCAGCGCCCCCAATATTGTCAAGGCGACAACGGAAATTAGCAAGCCCAGCCCGGGCACGGCGATTGGCAGATAGGTTTCGGGATTATATTTTTCCGGGATAAGCGGCACTACGCGCCCATCGACCCAGCGCAAAAAGCTCCATACCAGCCATACCGTCGCCCCAATTGGCGCAGAGACGGCAATGCCGGTTAGTAAGTTATTGCGTAGCCATAAAAGCAAACGTCCGCGGCGCGGCGGCTTGATTAAACCCTCAGTGTCGTCGGTATCGTGCTTTTTTGTTGTCATTGGATATCACCAAGTTTTGGGGCGTATTTGCAAAATCGTACATCGCAATACCCGCTTTGCGTACATTTAAGCGTGATTTACCGATACTCAAGGCCCTTACCCGCTTGAAGGCCGCCCACAAGCAGTTTTATGCTCCGATTCGTTGTAAGGACAGAGCCATGAACATTTTCAAAGCACCCATTACCCGCCTCAGCCTTTATGGCGCGCTGGGGCTTGTTATAGTTTTAGCGCTGTTTGCCTTTGCCGCCCGCGATAATCTGTTTCGATTTTTAAACGACCCACGCACCCCGTTTCAAACCTATACGCCGCCGCCTGCCCCCGATTATGCAAGTCCGCAAGGCTGGGCCATGGCGCCAACGCGCAGCGCCAACACACCGCAAATATTTGTGGTTACGCCGAGTGTGTATTGGGGCGGCAAGCAGTGGAATACGCCGCCTCTCGCGCCAAAGCCACTGCGCCGCCTGCACCGCGAAGCCATCCCCAATTGGGCCGGTCCGTTTTTTGGTGCCGGTGATGTGGCGATCCCGCTTTATCGTTCGGCCTCGCTGTTTTCGTTTTTAACCGTGCGCAATGATGCGCGCGGCGCCCGCGAACTGGCCTATCAGGACGTAAGCAACGCGTTCGATGTTTTCCTCGCGCAAACCGATGACAAGGCCCCTATTGTCTTGGTCGGCGTGGAGCAAGGCGGCCTGCACGTATTGGGCCTGCTACGCGATCGCTTTAATGACCCGTATTTGCTAGAGCGGCTGGCCGCCGCTTATGCGATCGATTTTGCCGTACCATTGGATGTGTTTGGCACTCTTTTACCCGGCATAGCGCCGTGTGAAACGCTCGGCGATTCGCGCTGCGTAATTACATATGGCGCGTTTCACCCAAAGGAGAAAAGCGAAATTAAACGCTTCAAAGAGCGCACCATGGTGTGGGAGCAAAGCGGCAAATTAAGCCTGACCAAAAACCGGGATTTGGCCTGCGTCAATCCAATGCTCGGCGATATGAGCGGCGAATTGGCGGCCAAAGCTTTGCATCAAGGCGGCGTCGCCGCGACCGGTCTGGAATGGGGCAGTAATCCGGCCCCCCTGCCCGCACAAATCGCCAGCCAATGCGTGGACGGCGTATTGCACATTGGACGACCATCATCACCAGCGCTTCGTAAGCAAAGAAGCTTTGGCAACCGCTTTAAGCCCGACCCGTTCAATCTCTTCTATGGCGATCTGGCGCGCGACGTAAAAATGCGTATAAGCAATCTGCAAACCCGCTTTGCCACCGAAGGTCGCCTGGCACCACCGTTTGAAAACACACTGGAACTTATAGACAGTCCGATCCAGAAGGTGCCGGAAGATTAATTAATGCGGTGCTGGCGGGGTAATGATGTTCAGCGTACCGGCAACCTCATTGGTCACGTAAATTTTGCCGTCAAATTCGCGCATGACTATCGGTTGTTGGCCGGTGGTCAGTGCGCCAATCACCGCTTTGGTACGCATGTCGATAACGCTGACCGTGTCACCACCGGCATTATTGACATAGGCAAAGCGCCCGCTTTGCCCTGCCAATACTGAAAATGGCCGAGGGCCGATGCCCGGTGTACGGTGGGTGCGGGTGTAATCACCGGTATTAATCCACAATACCACATCATTGCAGGCGGCAAGATACCACTTCTCATCCGCAGACAAATCACCGCCTTCCGGCTCCTCACAATTGCCTACTTTGCCCAATTCTCGCCCTTGCAAAAGATCATAAATCTGTACCGCATTTTCACCGCGCAGCGGAATAAACGCCACCGAGCCATCGCGCAAAACCGCCGCCGGATAGGGCCGCTCGCCAATGGCATTAGTTTGCACATCATTACCACTGGCCGGATTAAACACGGTCAATTGATCGGCAAATTCGCTAACTACCGACCAGCGATCGGGGCTGCCGCCGCTTGAAAACAAGGATGGGCTTTTGCCAGCTTCAATAGATTGCAAGACCTTACCGGCATTGTCGACGCGATTAATCGTGGTGCCGCGAAACTGGGTGACCCAAAATCCGCCATACGGAGCGGGGCGAACATCCAATGGCACATTGACCACCGGTATGGTTTTGGTGATTTCGCCGGTCGGCAGATCGAGCAGCGCAATTTTGTCTTCACCGGACACCGCAATGGCTAAAGTCTCGCCAAAGCGCCACATGCCGTGCGGGGCCGCGCCAATGGTGATCGGCGCGGAAACTTCAAATCCGGCCAACGCCGCCTTGGCTTCATTGTCTTGCGCCAATGCCGGGCCTGCCAAGCCACCAAGAATTGAAAAACCGGCACTAAGGCCAAGGATGAAACGCCGCATAATTCTGCCCCTCTTTAACGGTATTAATCAAACTGTGCGGCAATAAGCAGGCAATGGAATTGCTCATCAACTCAATTATTTGTGATTTGCGCCGAGGTCGGTTTTATGTCGCAGGGGAGTTGGTGATTGGCTGGAGTTTGAAGCTAAACCCTGACCTTGGCAATTTTGGACAAGGCCGCGCGCGCTTGTTGTTCAGCCTCGGCCCTGATGAACAGATAATCGGTATCAAAAGTCGACACCGCATAAAGGCTGATGCCAGCCTCGGCAAGCACACCGCTTAAGCGCGATAAAATCCCAATCTCTGAAAAATCCAACACGCCTTCGACGACAAAGCCAACCCAGTTATTGACGCAGGCATCGGCGGATATGTCCTCGCTTTGCGCATAAACAAGGGACAGTTCGGCCTCGGTCCGCGTTGCCGATGCAAAGCCCGGTCCCTCAAGAAAACCGGGCGGCAGCGGCGCTTTTGGCCCCAATCGCGCTACGCAATACGCCCCGGCCAGCCGCCGTAAAACCAGCGCCCGCGTCGCCGGTCCGGCAGGGTTGGGTTCAGGTTTTGGCACTTGTCTTTTTGCCAGTTGCTTTGGGCTTCTTTTTGGTCGCTTTTTTAGCCGAAGCCCGAGATGGGGCTTTGCGTTTTGGTTCTTCCGGAAACAGTGCGAAGCTCAGTTTTTTGTCGTCCTTTGGATCAATATCGACCTTGACCAAACCACCATTTTTCAATTTACCAAACAAGATGGCTTCGGAAAGCGGCTTTTTAACGTGTTCCTGAATGGTACGCGCCAAAGGCCGGGCACCAAAAGCTTCATCATAGCCGCGTTTGCCCAACCATTCGCGCGCCGCATCGCTTAGCTCAAAGCTGATATTGCGTTCCTCAAGCTGGAACTCCAATTGCATCATGAATTTCTCGACCACCTTGCCAATCGTATCGGCGCCGAGGGTGGCGAAACCAATCGTGGCATCCAGTCGGTTGCGAAACTCCGGGGCGAACAGACGCTTAATTGCCGCTTCATCCTCGCCATCGCGTTTGGCGCGGCCAAAACCGATAGCATTTTTAGCGGCATCGGCGGCGCCGGCATTGGTGGTCATAATCAAAATGACATTGCGAAAATCAACCTTTTTGCCGTTGGAATCGGTCAGCGTGCCATTGTCCATCACTTGCAGAAGGATGTTAAACACATCGGCATGGGCTTTTTCGATTTCATCGAGCAATAAAACGCAATGCGGATGTTGATCCACTTGCTGGGTCAGCAGGCCACCTTGATCAAAGCCAACATAGCCCGGCGGCGCGCCAATAAGGCGCGCAACACTGTGGCGTTCCAAATATTCGGACATATCAAAGCGCAAAAGCTCGACGCCCAGAACCGAGGAAAGCTGGCGCGCCACTTCGGTTTTGCCAACCCCGGTAGGGCCGGAAAACAGATAGCAGCCAATCGGCTTTAGCGGTTCGCGCAGGCCCGCACGGGCCATTTTTATCGCGGCCGCCACTTGGCCAATGGCCTTATCCTGCCCAAACACCACCCGCGAAAGATCAGCTTCCAAACTCAGCAGGGCTTTTTCATCGGATTTGGACACCGACTTGGCCGGTATCCGCGCCATTTTGGCGATAATTTCTTCTATATCCTTGACACCAATGACTTTTTTGCGGCGCGAGGCGGGCATAAGCCGTTGCCTTGCCCCCACTTCATCAATCACATCAATGGCTTTATCGGGCAATTTGCGATCATTAATATGGCGCGAAGCCAAAGTCACCGCCGCTTTTATGGCATCGAGCGTATAGCGCACCTCATGGAATTTCTCAAAATAGGGCTTTAGCCCCAACATGATTTTGACCGTGTCGTCCGGCGTTGGTTCTACCACGTCAATTTTTTGAAAGCGCCGCGCCAATGCCCGATCTTTTTCAAAATGCTGGCGGTGTTCTTTATAACTGGTCGAGCCCATACAGCGTAACGTGCCCGATTGCAGCGCCGGTTTTAGCAAATTGGAGGCATCCATAGCCCCGCCCGACGTTGCGCCAGCGCCAATCACGGTATGGATTTCGTCGATAAATAAAATCGCGCCTTCGGTTTCTTCAAGCTCTTTCACCACGGCTTTGAGGCGTTCTTCAAAATCGCCGCGATAGCGCGTGCCAGCCAAAAGTGCGCCCATGTCCAGCGAGAAAATGGTGTTGTCGCTCAAAATTTCCGGGGTTTCGCCTTCAACAATTTTACGTGCCAGGCCTTCGGCAATGGCGGTTTTGCCAACGCCGGGATCGCCCACCAAAAGCGGGTTGTTTTTACGGCGGCGGCACAGCACCTGAATGCAACGCTCCACCTCGGCCTCGCGGCCAATCAGCGGATCAATATCGCCATTTCTGGCTTTTTCATTGAGGTCCACACAATAGTTTTGCAGCGCCGTTGGCTCTTTCGCCGCCTCCGGTTCATCGTCCTCTTCGTCAAACGGGCGGATCGGCACATCGTCCTGACCTTTGGGCAGGCCGTGGGAAAGATAGCGCACCACATCAAAGCGGGTGACATCCTGTTCGTGTAAAAAATATACCGCATGGCTTTCGCGCGCGGCAAACAATGCCACCAAAACATTAGCGCCAGATACGGTGTCGCGACCGGCGGATTGTACATGGATAACCGCGCGTTGAATTACTTTTTGAAAACCGGCGGTCGGGCGCGATTCGCCGCCATGATCTTCGACCACCAGAGTCTGCAAATCGTCCTCAAGATAATCCAGCACGCTTTCGCGCAAGGCCTCTACATTGGCCTCGCAGGATTTGAAAACTTCCACCGCATCTTCATCATCAATCAGCCCCAGCAGCAAATGCTCCAGCGTTACATATTCATGATCGCGCTCATTGGCGGCGACAACGGCACGGTGCAGGGCTTCTTCAAGGGCGGGTGTGAATGATGGCAATGGATGTTTTCTCCTTTATGCTTTTTCCATAGTGCATTGCAGCGGGTGTTCCTGTTCGCGGGCAATGACTGCAACTTGGGCGACTTTGGTCTCGGCGACCTCAAACGAATACACGCCGCAAACCCCAACGCCATTTTGATGGACATTGAGCATTACCGCCACGGCCTCGTCGCGCGATTTGTGGAAAATCCGTTCGAGCAAATCCACCACAAACTCCATCGGCGTGTAATCATCATTGAGCAACAATACCCGATACATGGAAGGGCGGCGGGTTTTGGCGCGGGTTTTCTCAACAACGCCGGTCTGCGGACCGTCATCATCATCATGCTTATCCGGGCGATTATTTTTGCGTTCGCTCAACTTACCAATCCACGGCTCACACAGGAATATTCCTGCCATCCCTATAAAATAGGATTCTTAAGGTGAATGAAAAGAGTAAATGCTGGCATAAATGCGGCTAGTGTGTGAAAAAGTCGGATAATCACGCGAATATGATTGCTCCCGCCCCCTCAAAACCAACGTTTAGCGATGTTTAGCGATAGCGGTTTTGCAAATCCGCCAAACTTGCCGCCCCCGGACACAAACTCTCATAGGGCAAAGCGTTGAGCGGCGTGGCGGTCATTTTATTCATTGCCGCCATGTCTTTTTGGCTTTCATCCACATAAAGCAGCCCGGTTATGATCTCGCCTTTTGCCGCTCTTTTGGCCACTTGCGCATAGGCGGCGGCGCGGTCCTGCGGGTCATAATCCTTGTCGAGCTTGCGCAGCATAATCATGCCGCCATCGTGCAATTCGACCGGCACAGCTTCGCCGTCTTCGTAAGAAGTTTTAATATCATCGGCCATGGGCACATAGTCCGCATGCACCGCCGGATGATAATATTGAAACGTGTGCGCATAGCTCTTTGTCGAACCTTTATGATCATTAAAACTGACGCACGGCGAAACAATATCGATTAGCGCAAAACCATTATGCTTAAGCCCGGCTTTTATCAATGGCACCAATTGCGCCCGGTCGCCGGAGAAGCCGCGAGCAACAAAGGTCGCGCCCAAAGACAAGCCCAATGACACCGGGTCAATCGGCGGCGAGAGGTTCTCCTCGCCCTTTTTGCTGCGGCTGCCAATGTCGGACGAGGCCGAAAACTGCCCTTTGGTCAGTCCATAAACACCATTGTTTTCGAGCACATAGAGCATGTTCACATTGCGCCGAATAGCGTGGGCAAATTGCCCAAGACCAATGGAAAGCGAATCGCCATCGCCGCTGACGCCAATATAGGTCAGTTCGGTATTGGCCGCCGCCGCGCCGGTGGCCACCGAGGGCATGCGCCCATGCACGGTGTTATTGCCATGAGCTTCGCTCAGAAAATACGCGGTGGTTTTGGATGAGCAGCCAATGCCGCTGACCTTCACCGCGCGGTGTGGCTCGATGGAAAGCTCGAAAAAGGCTTTGGCCATGCACGCCGTGACGCTATCGTGCCCGCAACCGGCACACAGGGTCGACATCGCCCCCTCATAATCGCGCCGCGTCAGACCAAGCTTATTGCGTTTGGCGTTTTTTAAATTGATCGAAGGTTTGGCAAAGGAAGTCATGCGCTTTCCTCCTTCTGGCTGGCGGCATTGACGAGGGCGGATATCTCCCGATGGACAAAGTGCGAAGCCAAAGGCTCGCCGCTATAATGCAAAACCGGCACCAGTTTTTCGCGCGGTAATTCGGTTTCGAGCAATAATAACCCGCGCATTTGCGCATCGCGATTTTGCTCAATCACAAATACCTGCTCGTGGGCGTCAACAAATTGACTTACCTCTTGGCTGAACGGAAAACTGCGTATGCGCATATAATCCACATGAATGCCCTCTTTGGCCATTTTTGCGCAGGCTTCCATCACCGCGCCGTCGGAACTGCCATAAGCGATAATGCCAAAGCGGGCTTTGCCCCCCTTGGCCGTGTGTGTGATGGGTGGCGGCAAATGTTCAGCCGCATTTTCCCATTTGCGCTTCAGCCGGTCCAAAACTTCTTGGTATTCGGCTTCATTTTCGGTGTATGCACCGTCAGCATTATGCCCGGAGCCACGGGTAAAATACGCGCCTTTCGGGTGGGTACCCGGGATGGTGCGATAGGGAATGCCATCGCCATCAACATCGCGATACCGGTAAAACTTATCCATTTTTTCCAGATCAGCGGCGCTATAAACCTTGCCGCGATCCGGGCGGCGAGCATCGTCCCATTCTAATTCATCAACCATCCAGTCATTCATGCCAATGTCGATGTCCGACAGCACGAAAACCGGCGTTTGATAGCGCTCGGCAATGTCAAACGCATCCACCGCAAGACTGAAACACTCGCCCGGATGCGCCGGAAACAGCAACATGTGGCGGGTATCGCCGTGGGAGGCATAGGCGCACATTTGCACATCGCCCTGCTGGGTGCGGGTCGGCATGCCGGTGGACGGCCCAACCCGTTGCACGTCGAACAGTACCAGCGGCACTTCGGCATAATAGGCAAAGCCAATAAACTCGCTCATCAGCGAAATGCCCGGACCGGACGTGGGGGTAAAGGCGCGCGCGCCGTTCCAGCTGGCGCCGAGCACCATGCCAATGGCGGCCAATTCGTCTTCGGCCTGTATGATGCAATAATTATGTTCGCCGGTTTCCTTGTCGACGCGCAATTCCTCGCACCAGGCCTTGAACCCATCCATCAGCGAGGTGGAAGGGGTGATCGGATACCACGCGCCAACCGTCGCCCCGGCATAGACGCAGCCAAGCCCGGCGGCGGCATTGCCTTCAATCATAATCTTGCCCACGGTTTTGTTCAGCTTCTCGACGCGAAAATCCAGCGGGCAGGCAAAGTTTGCTTTGGCATATTCATAGCCAAGCGATATCGCCTGCATATTCAAATCGATTAATTTTGGCTTGGCCGCGAACATTTCGCGGACCAGTTCGCGCACCACATCGGGGTCAATGTCCAACAATGCCGCCACCGTGCCGACATAGGCCATATTTTTCATCAATACGCGCGAACGGGCGGCGCTAAAGGCCTCATTGCACATTTGCGCAAACGGCACGCCCAATACGGTCACATCAGCACGCGACAAAACATGCTGGCGCGGCCAGGTTGAATCATACAACAAAATGCCGCCCGGGCTAAGTGCGGCAATGTCGCGCGCATAGGTGTTGGCATTCATGGCCACCATCATGTCGACGGTGCCAGAGCGGGCCATATGTCCCTCGCCGGTAACACGGATTTCGTACCAGGTTGGCAAGCCTTGAATGTTGGACGGGAACACGTTTTTGCCGACCACCGGCACGCCCATACGAAATATCGCCTTCATCAACAGACCATTGGCGCTCGATGAGCCGGTGCCGTTCACATTGGCCAGCTTGATGACGAAGTCATTAATGTCGGGACTAAAACTCATGAGGACGCTCCGGGCACCATGTCTTCAACATGATTGATTATAATTTCGGACTCCTGCATGTCCCACGCCGCGGTCGGGCAGCGCTCGGCACACAGCCCGCAATGCAAGCAAATGTTTTCGTCCTTAATCATCACCCGGCTGGTTAGCGGCAAGGCTGGCGAGACATATAAAGCCTGCTCGGTATTCGAGGCCGGGATTTCCAGCGCCTCGCGCAACACATTCTCGGCCGCCGGTTCGGTCATGGTCAGGCATTCGACCGGACAGATATCCACGCAGGCATCGCATTCGGTACACAAAGGCGCGTTAAACACCGTCTGCATATCGCAATTAAGGCATCGCTCCACCTCGGTCGCCGCCTGTTCAGCCGTAAAGCCAAGCTCGACCTCGGTGCCCAAATCCTTGAACCGTTTGGCCAATTCCACATGCGGCATGATCCGCCGTTCAGCGGCGTCAAAGCTGTTGGAAAAGCTCCACTCAAACATCCCCATTTTGGTCGGCGCGAGCTTCACCCCATTGGGCAGGCGCGTGGTAACCAGTTTTTGCTGGCAATATTGGTGGATGGATATGGCCGCCTGATGGCCATGCTCGACCGCCCAGATAATGTTTTTCGGGCCAAACGCCGCATCGCCGCCAAAGAAGACTTCCTCCCTGGTCGACTGGAAGGTCACTTCATCGACCAATGGCATATCCCATTTACCAAATTCCAGACCGGCATCGCGCTCTATCCATGGAAAAGCGTTATCCTGACCGATGGCCAGCACCACATCGTCGCATTCAATCACCACTTCGCCGGTGACGGTCTGTTTGGTGATATTGCCTTTCTCGTCCAGCACGTATTCTAGCGTCTCGAACAACATGCCTTTGAGCACGCCATTATCGACGACAAATTCCTTGGGTGAATGATTGACAATAATTTCGACATTTTCAGCTTCGGCGTCTTCCAATTCCCATGCCGAGGCCTTGAAAAATGCCCGTGGCTTGCGTGCCATAACTTTCACATTATCGGCACCAAGGCGCAGCGACGTACGGCAGCAATCCATGGCCGTATTGCCAACACCAATAATCAGCACTTTTTTGCCAATGGCTTTGGTATGCTCGAAGGCTACCGATTCCAGCCAATCAATGCCGATGTGAATATTTTCGCTTTGATCGCGGCCCGGCAGATTAAGTTCCTTGCCCTTGGGCGCGCCAGTGCCAACGAAGACCGCGTCATAGCCTTCGTCGAGCAAGGCCTTCATGCTCGAAACCGGGCTGTTGAGTTTTAACTCGACGCCCATATCGAGAATATAGCCCAATTCCTCGCTCAATACCTTTTCCGGCAAACGAAAAGCCGGGATATTGGTGCGCATCAGACCGCCGGGTTCGCCAAAGCGTTCAAATATGGTGCATTCATAACCAAACGGCGCAAGATCATTCGCCACAGTGAAGGAGGCTGGTCCGGCGCCAATAAGCGCAATGCGCTTGCCATTGGTCTTGGCCGGTTTTTTCGGCAGGCGGTCGGTAATGTCGTCCTTATGATCGGCGGCAACGCGCTTGAGGCGGCAAATGGCCACCGGCTCGTCCTCGACCCGATCGCGGCGGCAGGCAGGCTCGCACGGGCGATCGCACACCCGGCCCAATATCCCCGGAAACACATTGGATTGGCGGTTGAGCATATAAGCGTCGGAAAAACGCCCTTGCGCAATCAGCCGGATATAACCGGGCACCGGCGTATGCGCCGGGCAAGCCCATTGGCAATCCACAACCTTATGAAAATAATCAGGCTCGGCCGTATCCGTTGGCGGTACAGCATTTTGGTGTTTCCACCCGTCAGGAGCGTTCATGTAATACCCCGGCGACAACACGTCGCTTACACAATCATCAGGGTCAAATCTTTATCGGCCACGGCCACGAACCGCAAGTTATAATCTGACGCTTACCACCTTGCTCAATGCCGCGGACCTGCATAGCCTCGTGCTGTCAACGGAGCGCGCCATAATGAGCCAGCAAAACCCGCCCCTCTCTCGCCGCCATGTTTTGGGGGCATTGCCGGTTTTGGCGGGTGCAGGTCTGGTGGCTTGTCAGCCCAAAACATTATTGCAGCAAATGGCCAAGCACGAGGCCAAAAACAAGGATAACGCCATGTCCGAACCACAAAACGCGCAACCCCTCATCATCGCCCATCGCGGTGCGCCGGGTTATCTGCCCGAGCACACGGCGCAGGGCTATGATTTGGCCATTCGCATGGGGGCAGATTATATCGAGCCGGATCTGGTTTTTACCAAAGATGGGCATTTGATCGCCCGCCATGACCATTATCTGGGCACCACCACCGATGTGGCGACGCGCCCAGAATTTGCCAACCGCAAAACCATAAAAGACGGCCATGAGGGCGAAGAATGGTTTAGCGAGGATTTTACGTTAGCGGAGATAAAAACCTTGCGTGCGCGCCAAGCCATGGAAGCGCGCAGCCATGCCGCCGATGGTCAGTTTGAAATTCTCACCTTTGCCGAAGTGATTAAGATCGCCAAGGGGCGCACCTCAATGCAGGGCAATCCCGTTGGCATTTATCCGGAAACCAAATTGCCTTCGTATTTCAAATCTTTAGGTTATGATTTCGAGACGGAAGTTTTGCGTAGCCTGGCCGATGCGGGATGGGATCAGCCCGGCTCGCCAGTGTTTATTCAATCCTTCGAAGATGGCATTTTGCGATCAATGCGCGGCAAAACCGAACTAATGCTGGTTATGTTGCTGGAAAACGCGGACGGCGTAGATATGGATGCCATCGCAACCTACGCTAATGGCATTGGCCCGTATAAAGGCTTGCTGGTCAATGAAGATGGCACCTCGTCAGGCTGGATTGAGGCCGCCCACAAGGCCGGTCTGAAAGTACACCCATGGACCTTCCGCTCCGATCAATTGCCAGAACATTTTGCCAATGCGCAAGCGGAATATGATTTCTTTTTCGATCTGGGTGTGGACGGATTATTTAGCGATTTTGCCAATGATGCACGCGCCGCCATCTTGGCAAGGGCCGCACGATCTGGCACAAACTCGCTATGAGTGAACATGGTTGACTTAGCATACGTTGTTATCCCATCGCTATTGGCGATCGGCCTGATGGTGTTGGTAATCCGCGCCACCGGCTTGTCGCGGCCGATTGTGCTGGGCGACGATAATTTGGTTGCGCAATCCATTGATGAGCATTTCGAGGGCGCGACCATTACCCGCTTGGTGCGCAGTGAAGACGGCAATGGCGCGTTAGTATACCTATCCGGCGGGCCATTTTTGGTGTTGGTGCGGACCCTGGGCGATCGGCTGGTGGTGCGCGCATTGGCGGCAAATGCGCTGAACTCCCTGACCGGCGAAGGCAATGCACTTACCATTGTGTTAAACGACTTCACCTGGCCGAAAATGCAGCTGCACTTTGTCGACGCGGCAGCGCGAGAAGCCGAACAAAAACAGATAAATAATGCTATTCAAGAGATAGCATATGCATAGTCACCAGACATGGTCATTGCAGCGCAGACAGGAGGCAGTTCATGCCTGAATTTTTGCAAAACACCAGCGTTACTACCCTCGCCGCGCCGTTTTTTGTATTGCTTATTCTGGCCGAAATTGTGCTTATCCGGGTGCGCGGCAAAGGCGGGCAATATGAAAGTAAGGACGCCGCCACCAGCGTGTTTATGGGCCTTGGCAGCACGGTGGCCGATGCCGCCATTGGCTTTATTTCCGTGGGCGCTTTGGTTTTTGCCTATGGCTTTGCGCCGATCAAATTGCCAACAAACTGGCTCACCGGCATTACCTGTTTCGTTCTGGTTGATTTGGCGTATTATTTTGCCCACCGCTATTACCACCGTTCGCGTTGGGCGTGGGCAGCGCACGTTATTCACCATTCTTCGCAGCACTATAATCTGACCACAGCGCTGCGCCAAACTTGGACCGGCCTGCTGACCGGAGCGTTTATATTGTATGTACCGCTGGTGCTGATGGGCTTTCACCCAGGCCTGATTGCCGTGTGTTACGGCTTCAATCTGATTTATCAATTCTGGTTCCACACCGAATTCATCGACAAATGCCCAAAATGGTTCGAGGCCGTGATGAATACGCCGTCGCACCACCGGGTGCACCATGCCAATAATCCGCGTTATCTGGACGCCAATTATGCCGGTGTGTTCATTGTTTGGGATAAAATGCTCGGCACTTTTGTCCCCGAGCGTAAAGACGACAAACCGCGCTATGGTCTGGTTAGCGACCTTGGCACCTTCAACCCGCTTCGCGTCGCCACCCACGAATATGCCGGCATCATCAAAGACGCGGCGCAAAAAGGCTTAAGCCCGAAACAAAGGCTTTTTTATATCTTCGCGGAACCGGGCTGGTGCCATGATGAAAGTCGCAAATCATCGCGTCAAATCAAGGACGAATTTGTCGCCCGTCACCCGGAGCATAAGAGCGAACCGGGGCTTTAAGCCCTATTCGCCGCAGGCAATTCTGAAGGCTTCAAGCTTTAGTTGCGGCTTATAGTCGCCATTCTCGTCGCGTTTTTCGGTTATGCGCGCCCAATGATCCTTGTCGTAAATTTCGAAATATATTTTCTGCCCTTCTGCTGATGCCGCAAATTTTTCGTCGTGAATTCTGTACAGTCTCAGCAAGCCATCTTCGTCGACCGAGGATTCCAGCGTGCGCACTTCAGGGTCGGTAGTATGTTGCCAGGCAATTTTCCATTTCTCTTCCGGGGCATCCCAGAATCTAATATTTACGCCGCGCCCGGCCTGCGGATCTATGGCCGGGTCAACGCCGAACCATTCATCCATAATCGCCATACCGTTCATGATATATTTGCCGCGCCATAAAGGTTCTCGTGGCCCTTTTGGCGACCAGCCTTCGCCCTGCCCTCTGCGGGCCTCGATACGAAAATCGCCAATCATAAACGCGTATTGATCAAACTCGGCAGGCATGGAAGCGTGCCGCTCGCCATAATCGCAATGCGCCTGATCGCTGGCGCTCGACTGACTGGCAATCCCCCAAAGAATGACGGCAAAAGCTGACCGGTAAGGCATGTTCAATCCCCATAGCAACACAGAGTTTTCAATTCCTCTTATGGGTAGAGCCTAGTTCAATGCCAACAACGCGCCAATCCCACATGGATAAACTTTCACGCGGCGGCAATTTGCCAAGCGCTGGTGATCCTTGTGTCTCCCTTAGAGGCCCGGCCTTAGGGTCTATACTCAATGTGGTTGCAGATAAATGCGAACAATATTGGTCCGCCGAAAATTTACGCCGTCCAGTTTGGTTTGCGTTTTTCCAAAAAGGCGGTAAGGCCTTCTTTGCCTTCGTCCGATGCGCGGCGCTCGGCAATGCGCTTGGCGGTCATATGGATAAGGTCTTCATTGATTTCGCGCCCGGCCACGTCGGCGACCAGCCGTTTGGCCTCGGCGACCGCTTCCGGCCCGGCGGCAAAGGCCATGCCAGCCACATATTCAAGCATTTCGTCCATGCCCGCTTCGTCGGGCACGGTATAGTGCACGAGGCCCATTTTTTCCGCATAGGTGCCGTTAAAGCTTTCCGCCGTGGTGAATAAAGCCGTGGCCCAACGTGGACCGATAGCCCGCACCACATAAGGCGATATGGCCGCCGGAATGAGGCCAAGCTTTACCTCGGAGAAGCAAAATTTGGCGTTTTCGCGCGACACCGCCACATCACATGCCGCCACCAGACCGCAGCCGCCGCCCATACAGGCACCGTGCACGCTGGCAATGGTCAGCAACGGCAAATCGGCCAGTTTTTTGAGCATATGCGCCAACCCTAACGCATCGGTCTCGTTTTCCGCTTTGGTGTAATGGGCCGCGGCTTTCATCCAAGCCAGATCACCGCCAGCGGAAAAACTCTTACCAGCACCACGCAATATCATCGCCCGGCAATTCGAAGCCCGCACGGTCTCGAAGGCGTCTGATAGCTGCTCAATCACCTGGCCATTAAAGGCATTGTGTTTTTCTGGGCGGTTGATCAGGACCGTAGCGACACCGCCGGGGGTGGCGTCCAGGATGACGGTTTCTAGCGCAGACATATTTTACCCCTTTTGGCTTAACTGGCCGAACCTAACTGATTTAGCTTAATTGCCGTCCTCAGTTTCTTTTTCCGGTGCATGGAAACCGCCATCGGTATTGGCGACCATCAAGGCGAAAGCGGCGTAGACCGCAACATTTTGCGCCAAATCATCGGGATCGATCTTGTCTAAAGTGTCATTAGGCGTGTGGTGCAGATCGAAATAATCCCAGCCATTTTGCCCCATGGAAATCGCCGGTGCGCCGGCAGCCGACAGCGCCGACACATCGGACCCGCCCGAAGCAGTGCGATCGCCGGGCAACACGCCCAATGGCCGCAAAACCCGCAATATAGCGTCGGCCTTGGGCACATCGGCTTTGGCAATGCCGGTGTCCATGCGCCAAATCCGGCCAGAGCCGAAATCTGACTCCGAAACCATGATGATTTTTTCCATCTCTTCGGCATTGGCTTTTACATAAGCGCGCGCGCCGATAAGCCCCTGCTCTTCGGCACCAAACAACACCACGCGAATCGTGCGTTTTGGCGTGGCATGTTGCGCCACCAATGCCGCCGCCGCCGTAACAATTGCTACGCCAGTGCCGTCATCAATCGCCCCGGTGCCTTCATCCCAACTATCAAGATGCGCGCCCAAAAGTACAATCTCGTCCGGATATTCACTGCCTATAATATCGCCAATCACATTGCCTGACTTCACCTTGCCAAGGCGTTTGGCGCTCATCGACAAGGTCAGCTCGATATCGCCGTTAAGGGCCAGCAAACGGTCCAATTGATCCGCATCATTATTCGACAAAGCCGCCGCCGGAATGGCCGCAAATTCACCGTTGTAACGTACGCCGCCGGTGTGCGGTTGGCGTTCATAATCGGTGCCCGCTGAACGAATAACAATTGCCAGCGCCCCCCGTTCACTGGCCACAGATGCGCCGCCGCCGCGTTTTTGCACAGCCACCCCATAACCACTGCCGCGTTGCGAGCGGGTCATCTTATCGGCGACATAGGCAATCTTGCCCTTTAAGGATCCAAGCGGAGCTTCGCGCAAATCCTGAATGCTTTCGAAGCGCACCACCGAGGCGGTAATACCACCAACCGGCGTACCAACCGAGCCACCAAGAGCGGTAGCAATAAGGCGTTGCGGATAAGGGTCGCCCACGTGCAGCGCAATATCGCCGCGCCGCCAGCCGTCCATTTCAAAATCCTCAACATGAACATTGGCAAACCCAAGGCCTTCGAGCTTGCGCACCGCCCAGTCGCGCGCCCGCGCTTCTGCCGCCGAGCCACCCAGACGCGGGCCAATTTCGGTTGTCAGGCTTTCCACCAAATCCCACGCCAGCGAGCTGGTTTGGGCTTTTTCGATAAGCATTTTAGCCGTATCGGCATTGTCATCGGCAAATGCCACGCCAGTCATACCGGCCACAAACAGGCCAGAAACGAGGCCAGAAACAAAAAGCGATCTTATGGGATTCATGATGGGATTCTCCAGATTTCGCGCCAGACTATGACGGCAATTGGCCAGGCGCTAGGTCATCACACAAAAAAAGGGAGTTCAATGCCCTTGGGCATCAAACTCCCTATGATCAATTCCAGCCTTGGGGGTTTAGGCCCCCAACTCTATTTGTCGGTTTCGCCGCCCGGCTGGTAAAAACTCGCTCTCATTAAACATTCACTCTGCGGCTTCCACCGCCAGTGCTTGCGCTTCCAGCACTTCGGCTTTGGCTTCCATGATTGCGACCTGCTCTTCAAGCACCATGGCTCTGTCCGCCAGCCGCGCCGCACTTTCTTCAAGTTTAGCCGCATTGGCTTCAAGAGCCGGGGCGTTGGCCCCAAGCCTTGCCACTTCTTCTGCAAGCTTGGCCATATTAGCCTCAAGAACCAAAGCCTTTGCCTCAAGCCTCACTGCATTTTGCACAAGTTTGGCGGCATTAGCTTCAAGAGCCGGAGCGTTGGCGGCAAACCTAGCCGCATTTTCTGCCAGCCTTTGCGCATTGGCTTCAAACTGCGCTGCATTTGCCCGAGCGTTAGCTTCGAGTAGCGCCACTTCTTCTTGAAATTTTTCGGAGTTTTCCAACGCTCGACTGGCCAACGCTTCAGCGCGAAGCTCAAATTCAGCGCGGGCTTCGGCGCTGATCATCATGTCGCGTGCACCGCTCTCAAGTTCCGCAAGGGCCACTTCGCGGTCACTCTCTTGGGCACGCTCATGGGTCGGTTCGACAAAAGCTGGGCTATTGCCGGTAGTCGTTGCCGTTTGCGCCCCCGCCATGGCGCAGCCGACCAAAGCCGTGGCCGCCAATGAAGAGAGTGAAAGCTTGGCCAGACTTACCGGCAATTGTGTCAGCATTGATGGCTTTTCACCTTGGTTAAAAGAGAAGATGTTTTCAATACGCATTTTTTCGCTCCTTATTGTGCGTTTTATAAATTGAGCATTTCCGATTGCGGGGGCCTGCAAAAACCGATGGTGGAAGCTCATTAACACCGCCGCATATTGTTTTTTTGCGGTGGGATCGTGCTTAAGCGCCCCGGCATCGCATGCCGATTCCATCGCCGCCTCGGCGCGTTCACAAAGCTGGTGGAAAAACGGGTTAAACCAATACAGCGCCCCAAAGGCATTCATAACCATGCAGACCGGCACATCATTACGCCGGATATGCTCCAATTCGTGAGCAGCTATCAGTGACAATTGGTCAGGTGAAAGGCTGTTCAACGCTTTTTGTGAAAACACAATACGCGGCTTAAAAACCCCGACGACAAAGGGCGAAACATCGGCTTTTACCGCCAGAATTTGCGGTAACTCTCCACCTGGCTTCACCGCGGCATAGCGGTAAATGGCACCAAGAAGGCGCGTATTTTCGACCTGCTGTGCGGTGCGCAAAACCGTGCGCAGACGCCATGCCATGACGGTATTTTTCGCCGCGAAGAAAGCCAAGCCCACCAAATAGACCACCCACAAAAACCCGGTGGTCGCTGGGTGGGTGGATACCGCCAGCACCGCGCGCCATGTTGATGCCAAAACAGACACTGTATTGCTGGCCGTCTGCGGCAAGCTTTGCCCTATTTCACCGGTAATGGCGCTTAACACCGGCGTGCTTTGGGCCTCAAAAAAACCAAGACTGAACAGCACGCCAATAAGCAATGCCGCCAGCGGCACCAGCGCCACAAAAAGTGTAAGCAGGCGATGGCGCAGTGCCTCATATGACCGGCTCACCTTGGGGTTTTTGCCCAAATGTTCCAGCCCATAGACCAAAGCTGCCCACGGCACCGACAATAGCATCAGCATGAGGATTAGCTGGCTCATTCCTCTGCCTTCTGGCTCTGTTCGAGAAAATGCGCTTCCAACTCTGTCAATTCATCCTCGGTTAGAATTTTGCTGCCGGTGAAAGAGGATACCGGTATCGGGCCGTCAATTTCTAACACCCGGCCAAGATAATCATTGATCATTGTCGCCAAGAACGAGGTTTTTGGTGCACTGGCAGCATAGATTTTCAGCCGGTGGACGCTGCGGGTTTTCAGCAACCCCTTCTCTACCATGCGATCAAGAATGGTGCGGTTGGTTGAGGCCGACCAGCCGAGTTTATCTTTGAGAAGGTCATGGATTTCGCGCGCGCTCAACTCGCCCTCGCGCCAAGACACTTTAAGAATTTCGATTTCCATCTTGGTCGGCATAGAGACACCTTTATGGGTTTTGATATCGGATTCATACTTATCATTTTACAAATGTAAAGAGTTCGCTACATGAATAATTTTTAACCTGGATTACCGCTACTACGCGGCCCGCCGACCGGTATTGCGGCACCAGGCTGGCAAAAGTGTTCTTGACCAAAGGCGGAGGCACGGTCACAAAGGCATAGAAAAATTGGCGGAGAGGCATTGGCCTCTAATGACCAGCATTAAGGGGCATATTATGCAATCCACACCAGCACTTAAAACTCTTCTCATCGGCACCTGCTTACTTGCGCTCGGCGCCTGCGCACCGCAATCGACACCGCCAACAACCAGTAATGGCGACCAAAAAACCTCGGCAAAACCAAAGCCAACGCCATTACCACGCGGGGAACACCCAACGGACATTGTTGCCGGATATGCGGCGCACACAACGGTGATCTCCACCGAAAAACTGGGGGCCCGAATTGCCGAATTTTCCGATGATAAATATGAAGGTCGCGCGCCAACCACACCGGGCGGCATTGCCGCCAGCCAATGGGTTGCTGACGAGATGGCTCGCATCGGCCTGCAACCGGCGGTAAACGGTTCTTACTTCGCGCCCGTGCCTCTGGTGGAAGCGACGCTCGACGAAGCCACCTCCTATTTGGACTTCTCGGTCAATGGAAAGGCGATACCCAGCAGCTTTGGCGATGAGAAAATTTTCTGGACCAAACGCACCGAGGCCAGTTTGAGCTTTGCAGATAGCGATTTGGTTTTTGTTGGCTATGGCGTGGTCGCCCCGGAATTTAGCTGGGACGATTATGCCGGGGTGGATGTCACTGGCAAAACCGTGGTCATGCTGATCAATGATCCGGGCTTTGCCTCCGAGGATCCGGACTTATTCAATGGCAAGGCGATGACCTATTACGGGCGCTGGACCTATAAGCTTGAAGAAGCCGGACGCCAGGGTGCCGCCGCCGCAATTATCGTCCACGAAACCGCACCGGCCAGCTATCCATGGGAAGTGGTTTCCGGCTCCTGGGGCGGCGCACAATATGATTTGGAGCGGCCAGATGGCGGTGCCAATCGCACCAAGGCCGAAGGTTGGATCAGTCATGATGCGGCCTTGCGACTTTTCTCTGCCGCCGGTTTTGATTATGAGGCGATGAAAATAGACGCCGCCAAACAAGGCTTTACCCCAACGCCGATTGCCGGGGCCAAAGCCTCTGGCCGCATCAACACCTCGGTAAAAAACCTTTTATCGCGCAATGTCGCGGGCGTATTGCCCGGTGCAAAAACGCCTGACGAATATGTGCTGTATATGGGCCATTGGGACCATTTGGGCAAAAAGGACGTGCCGGAAGGCGAGGACGGCATTTTTAACGGCGCGGTGGATAATGCTACCGGGCTCGCCGGTATTTTGGGTATTGCCGATGTATTCGCCAATCAGGAAACCGCACCGGATCGCTCGATTTTATTCCTCGCGGTCACGGCGGAAGAATCCGGTCTATTGGGCTCTGCCTATTTCGGTGAAGCACCGTTTTTGCCGCTTAAAAACATTGTTGGCGGCATAAATATTGACGCATTGCTACCCACCAGCCCGAGCAGGGATATGGAGGTTGTCGGCTTTGGTGCTTCGCAAATGGAAGATATTTTGAAGGAAAAAGCTGCCCGATACGGCAAGCATTTGGTGCCTGACCAAACCCCGGAAGCCGGACATTTTTACCGCTCGGACCATATCAGCCTGGCCAAAAAGGGCGTGCCCATGTTGTATGGCGCGGGCGGCCAAGACTTGATTGATGGCGGCGTTGCTGCCGGCGAAGCCTTTGCCGAAGGCTATTCCACCGTCCGCTATCACAAGCCTGCCGACGAATATACCGCAGACTGGGATTTGTCGGGCATAGCCGAAAACTTAAGCGTTATGTATGAGGTCGGCGAAGCCATGAGCCATGATGGCGTTTGGCCCAATTGGTATGAGGGCAATGAGTTCCGGGCGCTGCGCGACAAAATGCGCGAGGAATAAGGGAAAGTTTTTGTTTTCTATCTCGCGGGAAGGAGGTTTTTCTGTCTCGCGGCAATGCCCCCGGAAAGGACCGGGGTCACGCCTCCGACGGGCGGCCTGACCGGCCGACGCCCGCTTGGGCTTGCTGGCGAGCGCCAGTGTCTGTCTCGCGGCAATGTCCCCGGAAAGAACCGGGGCCAAGCCTCCGACGGGGCGGCCTGACCGGCCGACGCCCGCTTGGGCTTGCTGGCGAGCGCCAGTATCTGTCTCGCGGTAACAACCCCGACGCCGCGCTGGGCGTCGGGGCGGCGCGTGGCCCCTCAGCCGAACTTCGTTTTCAATCTTTCATCAAGGCCTTGTTTGTCGTAGGATATTTGATCCAAAACTCGATAAATTTCGGCGGGCCGGATCGGCTTATCAATATGTCCGTTCATGCCCGCCTCTTTGGATTGCTGGTGGTGTTTGCTCAGAGCGTTTGCCGAGACGGCGTAAATTGGCACATCGCGGAACGGCGCTGGTAGTTTGCGAATTTCTCTGGTGGCGCACAGCCCGTCCATCACCGGCATTTGCACATCCATCAAGATCACATCAAACGTCGTTTTGGCAGCAATTTCTACCGCTTCGCGGCCATCGCGCGCGCAAGTTACCGCATGGTTATTCACTTCCAGAATTTTGCGGATAAGGAATAAATTACTGGCATTATCCTCGGCCACCAGAATATTCAATGGCCGCATTGAGCCCTCCGAAGAAGGTGGCAGCGTGTCATGTTTAGCGACAAAATCTGGCCGACCAACCCGCAGCGGCAGGCGCACCCAAAACGTGCTGCCCTCGCCCGGCACCGTATCGACGCCAATTTCGCCCTTCATGGCAATTGCCAGCGTTTTGCATATGGCCAAACCAATACCAGTGCCACCATATTTGCGAGTGATCGAGCTATCAGCCTGGCTAAAGCGTTCGAATACATGCTCAACCTCACCCGCGGGAATGCCGCGCCCGCTATCGGCAACAATGATCAAAATCTGGGGCACATCTTTGGTGCCGGTACGATCAATTTTGACCATGATGCGGCCCTGCTCAGTAAATTTGAGTGCATTTGACAGCAAATTGCTGATGAGTTGGCGAAGGCGTATTTGATCGCCCACCAGACAAGTGGGCAAATCGTCATCCACATGCAAATAAAGCCCAATACCTTTGGCCAGTGCCGGTTCTTCAAATGGTTCAAGAATAGTAGTAAAAAACGGACGAATTTCTAACCGGCTTTCTTCCAGAACAAAGGCGCCCTGCTCATATTTTCCATAATCCAGAATATCGTCAATTATCTGCATCAGCGCCTCCGCCGCATCCTTGCAAATGGCCGCATATTCCATCTGCTCCGCCGTAAGGTTGGTCTGTTCCATCAAAAACAGTACGCCAAGCACCGAATTCATTGGGGTGCGAATTTCATGGCTCATGGTCGCCAGAAAATTGGCCTTGGCCTCGGCCGCCTGATTGGCCGCACAATTGGCCAATTGCGCCTGTTGGGAAAGACGGTTGGAGCGCGACATCTCGGCATTCAGTTTTTGCTGTTTTTGCCGCAACTGAATAAGCAATCCCAAGGTATTACAATAAGTCAGCAGGAAATCTTCCTGCTCCTGCGCAACAACAGTGCCCGGCGCGACATAGACCACTAACACCCCTAAAAGCCGGTTATCATATTTCAATGGCAGACAATAATGTCCATCGAGGTCGGGACCTTCAAAATAGCCAAAAGCCCTTTTGGAACAAAACTTTTCCGTATCCGCCAAATTGTGGGACACGGCCAGATGCAAGGTGTCTACGGTGTTATCTTTCAAAAACAGGCCACCTTTGTCGGCGAGTTTGAGCCACGACACTGACACCAGCCGCTCCAGTGCTTTTTCCAACACCTCTTCAAGACCAACATCTTCAATGCTAATATCACAAAGCCCCTTTAGGCAGGCTGTTTCTTCTGCTTCGACATCGCGGCCATTTTCATGCCCGACAAAGCGGGTAATATCGGTGGCCACTGAGGTAAACCCCACCAGCAGGCCCAAATCGTTAGTCATCGGCGCAATAACAGTATTGACCCAGAATTTTTGGCCGGTGATAGTTTGATTACATAAATTTCCCTGCCAGGATTTGCCCGCCTTTATCCGCTGCCACATATTTTCGAAAAATTCCGGCGAGTGAAAACCGGCATTCAAAACCCCATGGCTTTTGCCGTGTAAATCCGCCAGCGTGTAGCCACAAAGTTTTAAAAAATTGGTGTTCGCATGGGTGATCAAGCCATTTTCGTCGGTTACCGAAACAATCAAATGCGCATCCGCCGCACGATGAATCGACCGCTCAATCAATCCAGATATTTCATTAGTGTCGCTACGTTCGCTCATTACCATATGCCCTCACACGTTTTCATTTGAATTGAAGCACGTTTAAGTTGTATTAATTGCATACAATCGACATGGTTGATATAACGTAAAGAAAAGCCCCTAGGGTTTAAGCGACAACAAAACCAATCACCAGCAAGATGCGTACGCCGATTAGGGTCACTTGACCAACGGCCTGCGGCCCTTAGCTGCCCCTCAATTACCCCTTATTTTATGCTTATGACGCGTAAAGCGCCCCTTATTTGACGATGATCCGGGGCAAATCGCCCTTATTCATCCTCATAAAATAGCAAATTTATTGCGCTTATCCCCCCGGACTTAATCCGGAGTAGAATAGGTAATTTGAGTTAGGCTCACGCCCTAATTTTGTTTATTCCAGCGGCCATTTTCGTCTTGGCGCCAATAGGACGCAGACGCGCCCTGGCCATTGACGGTTTTCCAGCGGGCGCGGGCCTGCGCCAGTTTTTGTTCATCCTTGCCGTCAAACATGGTGATGCAACGCTCCACGCCCTGCAAATCCATATCCGCGGCACCGTGAACCAAAATCACGATCTGCGCGGCGTTTTCATTGTCCGCGCTTTCGCTCAACAATACCGGCTGGTCGGCAGCGTGAGGCTGGGTGCTAAGACCATGTGGCAAGAAGCCATCAGGTTTATAGGTCCACAAAACCCGATCCAGTTCGGCCAAGGCGTCCTGATCAGCGGAGCGGATAAAGGCCCGCCAGCCGCGCTGCCGGATTTTTTCCAATAACGGTAGCAAAGCGGCTTCCAGCGACGAGCGCTCGAGATGGTAAAACCAATGTTCAGCAGTTTTTACCTCAGGCTCCATTGCCTCCATCCTCTCTGCTCACATCCTATGGGTTACAGGGAAAAGCCTACGCCTAATCCTCGCAAGTTTGGGCGACAAAGCTGTCCATCAGGCGCACGCCATAGCCGGTTGCCCATGTGGGCTCGCGCGGATCGTCGGAGCTATCTTTCCACGCGGTCCCGGCAATATCCACATGCGCCCATGGCGTCTCGCCAACAAAACGGCGCAGGAATTGCGCTGCAGTGATCGACCCGGCACCGCGGCCGCCAATATTCTTCATATCGGCATATTTGCTGTCGATCAATTTGTCATAGCCCGCACTAATCGGTAGTCGCCACACGGTCTCACCTGATGTCTTGCCGGCCACATCCAAAGCACTGGCAAGGGCGTCGTCATTGGAAAAAACACCAGCATTTTCATGGCCAAGGGCAATGATAATGGCCCCGGTAAGCGTCGCAAAATCAATGATTTGGCGCGGTTTAAAGCGGGTTAGACCATACCATAGGGCATCGACCAGTACCATACGGCCCTCGGCATCGGTATTCTGCACTTCAATGGTTTGTCCATTGGCCGAAGTGACAATGTCGCCGGGGCGCGTTGCCGCCGCATCAGGCATGTTTTCAACAAGGCCGATAATGCCAATAACATTGGCTTTGGCCTTGCGGCCCGCCAGCGCCCGCATGGTGCCAGTCACCGCCGCCGCGCCGCCCATATCGCCTTTCATATCCCACATCCCAGCGCCGGGTTTTAGCGATATGCCGCCAGTGTCAAAGCATACGCCTTTGCCGACCAGGACCAAAGGTTGGGCTTTGGGATCGTCAGCACCCATCCACGACATGACCGCCAGTTTGGAACCAAAGTTTGAGCCCAAGCCAACGCTCAGCAAAGCGTGCATGCCCAGTTTCTTCATGTCCTTTTCATCGAGCACCTGTACTTCGACGCCAAATTCTTCGAGCCCTTGGGCGCGCCGGGCAAACTCTTCCGGGTGCAGCACATTGGCCGGCTCGGAAACCAGATCGCGGGCCATATAAACACCATTGGCGGTTTCATTGAGCGGCGCGAAGGCGGTTTTGGCAGCCGCCAAATCGCTACAAATCACCCGAACAGCATTAATGGATGGCTGCTTATCGGCGGCCAGCGTCGTGCGATAATGGTCAAAGCGATAGGCCGCCAGCAACGCCCCGAACGCCGCCCGTGCACCGGCTTTGGCGTCAAGACCGCGCATATCAAATGTCAGGGTTTTAATGCCGCTAAACTGAACCTTCTTCATGGCGCTCGCCCCGAAGGCTTCCCAGACCAGGACATCAGCATCATCGCGATCTCCGGCACCGCCGAGCAGCGCCATGTCGGCCTTCATGCCAGAAGGGGAACGTATTTCAAGCGCTTGTCCGGCTTTGCCGGTAAATCGTGAGACCTTTTGCGCCCGGCTAATGGCACCGCCACTGGCTTCATCCAGCGCGTCAGCACCAACACTGTGGCGATTACCGGCGAAAACCGGGGCGCAGACGGCACCTTCAATTTTTATGGCTTTAATAAATTCTACTTTCATAATGCCCTCACGCGACTGTATTTTGGCGTGCCATCACGCCGTTAACTATTGGCGTGTCATCACGCCGGGGGATTTCGGCGGAGCCTAGGACTTTCTTGCGTGATGGCAAGCGCCAGAATACACGCCGGAATACATGAATGCACCGCAATCACCGATCCGGACTTGATTTGAAGTGGCAACTGGTCTTGTTTTCGCCGCATCAAAGCCATATCAGCCATTGATGGTTCGCATGAATCACCATGAATATAGGTTTGGCTTAACTAAGGTGCGTAAAGGGGGGCCGGTCGAATGAGGACGCTGCAAAGCTATTTCATCAAAGAGGCGCTCCAGCCTTTCATCATCGCCGGCATCGTACTCAGCACACTGGCATTGCTTACCCAAAGCCTGGCGGTGCTGGATATTATTGTCGACGATAGGGCCAGCTTTATGGCCTATAGCAAAATCACCTTGCTGGCGCTGCCGCAATTATTCTCCATCATTTTGCCATTTGCACTTTTCATTGCCATCAGCTTCGCCGTACAGCGCCTGCTCACCGACAATGAATACATGGTCGCTTTTGCCGGTGGCATGACCCGCTGGGACGTTATTGCGCCGGTTATGCGCATTGCCAGCTTTGCGGTATTGGCTAATCTGGCGATCAATACCTGGGTGCAGCCAACCGCCTATAAGCTGATGCGCGAAACCCTGTATGAAGTGCGCACCGATATCGCCTCGTCCATTATCCGGCCCGGCGTGTTTGTTTCGCCAGCGCTCAATTTGACGATTTTTGCCAAAGATGTGCAGCAGAAAGTCCTGCATGATGTGATGATTTATGATGGGCGGAATCGTGATAAACCGCTCATCTATTTTGCCCAAACCGGCACCTTAATCGAGGATGGCGACAAAGCGGCATTGGCGCTGACCAATGCCACACGGCAAAGCATTGATGCCAAGGGTGCCGTTGAGAACCTTAGTTTCTCTCAGACACGCTATGAGCTAAGCGGCGTTATTGCGCCGCAAAGCACGCTTCTTTACAAGCGTTCTGATCGTTATTTGGGAGAATTGTTTCACCCTGATATGACCAATTATTGGGATCGCCAAAATCAGGATGCCTTGCGCGCTGAGGGGCATTCGCGGCTGGCCTCACCGCTTTATAATTTCACCTTGGCATTAATGGCGCTGGCGGCGCTGTTGGGCGGCAATTACAATAGTTTGGGCTATAATCGCCCCCTGTTAACTGCCGCCATACTGGCCTTGCTGGTGCGTTTGAGTGGCTTTTCAATTGAGGCGGCTGCGGCAGAAAACCCGGCGATAAATTTGGCGCAATATGGCTTGCCTATAGTGGTCGCCGGTATTTGCCTGTGGATGGTCTTGCATAAAAACCGCTTTGGCCGCCCGGCCGGACGTCTGGTGTCTGCATGAGCGGCATTTTGGGCATTGGCGGGCTTTTATCGCGATATTTGCTGCGCGAGATTATCAAGGGCATTTTACTGGCCGCCTTGATTGTTGGCGCGCTTGTGGTGCTGGTCGATTATGTCGAGCTATCAAGGCGCATGGATGCTGAGCCCAATGTCACCGCTTTGCAGGTATTGCGGCTAACGCTTTTAAAAATGCCAACCATGCTCGAACAAACTTTACCGTTCATGGTGCTGTTTGGGGTGATGTGGGTGATGTTTCGCCTGAACCGCCGCAGCGAATTGGTGGCCATGCGGGTCGCCTCCATGTCTGCATGGCAATTTGCCGCCCCGGCTTTATTGATCGCCTTCAGTCTCGGCATTATCGGCACGGCGGCGTTAAACCCCCTTGCTACCGCGATGAAAACGCAATTTGAAACCGAACGTATGGCCTTGCTTGAAGGTGAGAGCACGGCTCTGGGCGGCGGCCAAGCAAAATGGTTTCGCGAGGCCGTTGACGATGGCTGGGTGGTTATTCGGGCGCAAAGCGCCATCGCGCAAAGCGCTACATTGTATGACGTTACCTTCCACTATTATAACCATACGGAAAGTGGTGCGCCAGTCATTACCCATCGCATTGACGCCAAGAGCGCGCAATTGCAAACCGGATCATGGCAGCTTGATAGCGCACGCGACATCGCCTTTGAGGGCAAAATCACGCTTTACGAAAACCTGACCATACCTACCAAAATTGCGCCCGCAGCATTGGTGGAAAACGCCGGCAATGCCACAAGCCTGTCGGTATATGCATTGCCCGGCTTTATCCAACAGTCGCGTGAAGCCGGTGTCGCCCCGGAGCGGTTTTTATTGCAACTTTACCTTCTCCTTTGTCTGCCGCTAATTCTAGCAACCATGGCGCTTATTGGTGCGGCCTTTTCGTTCAAACTGGTGCGTCTTGGCGGCACTTTGCGGCTCGTATTGCTAACCGGCGCGGCCGGGTTTGCGTTCTATTTTGCCATCGACTTTATGCAAACCCTGGGCACCACCAAGGTTTTACCGCCGCTTGTCGCCACGCTGAGCATACCGGTCATTGTATTTCTGGCTGGCATCGCTCGGATAACTATTTTGGAGGACGGGTAGGCAAGCCAAAACCATATAAAACACAAAGACAAACCATTAAGATAAAGCACAGAGATACACCATGGACGCCGCAGCATGGGTCGGATAATAAATGTGGTTAACATGGTTACCCTGCACACGCTTGGCGACCAAAGTGCGTAAGGCAGTACCAACAGGCAGAAGGCGTTTTTTCGGCGCCATGGTTTTATCGAGATTAGAGGACGCAGCAGGCGATAATGGGACATTTTCCAACTGGATCACGCGCGATGTTTGCCGCTTTTTTTGGCATTCTTACCGCCGCCCAAGGCACCATGGCGCAAGAGGCCGAGAAGCCGACGACACCTACCTCTACATCTGTGCAAAATGCGCCGCAACAACCGGTGTTTCTCGAAGCACGCGAGCTTATCGATGATGCGCAAAATGAACGCTATATAGCCCGCGGGGACGTAGAGGCGCATTTTGAAGGCCGCATTCTTAAAGCCGATACCCTGTATTATTATCCACAAACCCGCCGGGTCCATGCCATTGGTTCAGTGGTGGTGGTCGACAATAATGGCAGTGTGGAATTTGCCGACGAAATGGAGCTAAGCGACGACTTAAGCTCGGCGGTTGCCCTCGCCTTTTTTGCCCGCCTTGAAAACAATGCGACCATTGGCGCAACCCGGGCAACCCACTCCAAAGACGGGGCGCGCAACACCCTGTCAAAAGCGTTTTATACGGCTTGCAAAGCTTGCGCCGCCGAAGACGGCGATTCGTCACACAAGCCAACATGGCGAATTCGGGCGCGCAAAGTGGTGCAAAACGAAGAAACAAAAATGATCAATTATCGCGATGCGGTACTTGAAGTGAAAGGCATTCCGGTTTTTTACACGCCGTTATTTTCACACCCAGATCCCAAGGCCGGGCGCCGATCGGGTATTTTGTTCCCGCAAGTACGCCAATCGGGAAAATACGGGTTTTCCTACGAGCAACCCTATTATCAAGTTTTGGGGCCTTATGCCGATGCCATGCTGACACCGAGGGTGTTTACCGGGGTTAATCCGGTGCTGTTTGGCGAATATCGCCGCAATGTGCATGCCGGGCCGATTAAACTTACCGGCAGTATCACCCACGAGCAGGATTTTGACGGCCAGGGTACCAAGTTCGGGCAAAGCGGTTTACGCGGGCATATTTTTGCCGAAGGGCGCTTTCGCGTCGATCAAAACTGGGAATGGGGTTTTGGCGCAGCGGCAGTTACCGATGATTTGTTTTTGCGCCGCTATGACATTGAAGGCGAAACCGATGACCGGGGTATTTTTCAATCCAACTCCTTGCGCATCAACAATCAGGTTTTCGCCCAGGGACAAAGCGAGCACTTTTTTGCTCAGGCCGGGGCGATCCGCTTTCAAGGCTTGCGCGCCGGCGATGTCGATGACGAATTGCCCATTGTCGGGCCGCTATTTGATCTTCGCAAAGAAATTGATGATCCATGGCTAGGCGGCAAAGCCAGCATACGGGCTAATACCGTCTCGCTCACCCGAGTTGACGGTGCGGACAGCCGCCGCGCCTCAATCGCTTTGGATTGGTCAAAGCGTATGGTGGCAAAAAATGGCATGGTGCTCAAACCCTTCGCCCAAGGCCGCACCGATGTTTATCAAATTCACAATACCGAGTTTTTTGCCGATCTTGGCACCAATTCACAATCGCTGGCGCGCGCCCTTGGTGTGGTTGGTGCCGACTTTCAATGGCCGTTTTTTCGCCCGGGTAAAAATGTAAGCTGGACTATTGAGCCATTGGTGCAAGTGGCCGCCAGCCCGCATGGCGACGGTGCCGGGTCTTTCACAAAAATCACCACCGATAACAATGGCAATGTGATCACTTCGATTGAATCCATCATTCCCAATGAAGACAGTATTGCCGTGGAATTTGATGGGGCCAGCCTGTTTTCGGCCAACCGTTTTTCCGGGTTCGATAGATGGGAAGATGGCCTGCGCGCCAATATTGGTGGCCGCATTTCCGCACGATGGGGCAAGAATGGCCATGCCTCCCTTTTGGCCGGACAGGCATTTCGTTCGCGCCCCAACACATATTTCTCGGCACAATCAGGGTTGCAGGGCCAGTCCTCTGATTATGTCAGCACCTTTGATTTCTCCCCCAGCCCGATTTTGGCGGTACGAGCACACACCCGGTTTGATAAAAATAATTTCGACGTCAAACGCGTTGAAACAGAAGTTCGTTTGAATTTGAACAAGGAACAATTGGGTCCATTGTCCAAAATTCTCTACAGCCTCAATGCTTCTGTAGGTTATCTTAATTTTGACGATTCTATCGCTTCCGGTCGCCCGACTGAGGAAATTCGCGGACGAACCACCATTGGGTTATCAAAAAATTGGGCGATTACCGGCTCTGCTACGCGCGATCTGGCGGCCAAACGGGCCACCGGGATTAATTTGGGCATTATTTATCATGATGATTGTTCCAGTCTGGAAATCAGCTATCGCAACAACAACACCTCTGATCGCACCCTCACCCCCAATGCTTCCATTGGCATTCGCTTTACCCTGTTGACGATTGGTTCATTTGGCTCAAATTAACAGGTGCAGCACCAGCGATTGCACTCCACCTTCTTTGCAGTATGTTAGCCTAAATTCTGCCCCAATTTTAAGGCTTTTCCTTGAACATGTTAGCGCAACGATTATTCTTGGCCTTTTCGCTCTCGCTGGTGCTCGTAGGCACTGGCCACAGATTTGCTTCCGCGCAAGTTGCGGAAGGGGTTGCGGCAATTGTTAATGATCAGGTGATTTCCACTTTTGACGTCCGCCAGCGGATGAAAATGATTATATCGTCGGCACGGGTTCAGCCGGACGAGCAGACAATACTCCGGGTGCAGCAGCAGGCCTTGAATGATCTGGTTGAGGAACGCCTGCAAATTCAGGAATCCGAAAAATTTAAAATTGAGGTTTCGCAGGGCGAAATTGATCAGGCCATTGACCGTATTGCCCGCCAAAATAATGTTACCATTGACGACGTAAAAGATGATTTGCGCCGAGCTGGCATTTCACCGGTGACCTTAGAAAACCAAATTCGGGCGGAAATTGCCTGGCAAATTCTCGTCCAAGGACGTTTTGGGTCTCGGGTTCGGGTTAGCAATAATCAAATCGCCCAGTCCAAAGCACGGATCGAGGCTTCACTTTCAAAACCACAATATATGATTGCGGAAGTGCTTTTGGAATCGCCATCGGCCGAGCAGGATCCGACGATTTATCAAGGCGGACTATCGCTGATTCAGCAAATGAATGACGGTGCACCGTTTCAGGCCGTGGCGCAGCAGTTTTCCGCCGCCCCATCCGCCACCCAGGGCGGCGATGTTGGCTGGGTATTTAGAGATGATCTGGTTCCCGAAGTTCGACTGGCTGTCGATCAAATGGAGCCGGGCACCATATCGCCGCCGATCAAGGTACCGGGTGGTTATTACATAATAGCGCTGCGTGATCGCAAGGATGGCGACGCACCAATGGTGGTCGATTTTAACCAGATTGTTGCCCCTGCGGGAAAAGACGGGGCGTTGAAATCATACATGGGCAAAGTCAAATCCTGTGATGATATTGGCAATATTGAAAAATCTGTGAACGGCGCCTTTTCAAACGCCTTTAAAGAAGTGGCGCTGAATGAGCTTGCACCTGCGGTGCGCGTTGTTTTGGAAAACCTGCAACCAGGTCAGTTCTCTTTGCCGGTGGATGGCCCGCAAGGGGCGACGGTGCTTATGCTGTGCAGCAAGCATTATTCTGAAGAGGCCGGTGTACCCGGCGACGAGCAAATCGCGAACCAATTGATCAACACCCGTGTCGCTATGCTGGCCCGGCGTTATTTGCGCGATTTGCGGCGGGATTCGACGGTTGAAATCCGCAACTAATTCTCCGGCTTTACCGACGGCTCTAACCATGGGAGATCCGGCGGGCATTGGGCCGGAAATCACCGCCTTGGCGTGGTCCGCGCTACGTAATCAGGACGATCCATTTTTTTTAATTGGCGATATCGACCTTGCCAGCAAACACGCGGCCGCCAAGGACTTACCAGCACCAATTGCCATCTCGTCGCCTGCGCAGGCCGCGCAAATTATGAAAAAAGCCTTGCCGGTATTACCAATGACCCTTGGCGCCAAAGTCATTGCTGGCAAGCCAGACCCGCTCAATGCACCAGCGGTGATCAGCGCCATAGAATTGGCGGTGGAATTGGTATTGGCCGGGCAGGCCGGGGCGCTGGTCACCAACCCTATTGCGAAGTCCGTACTTTATGCGGCGGGCTTTACCCATCCTGGACACACAGAGTTTTTGGGCGAGCTGGCAAAAGCCGCATCCGCATGGACGCCCCCTCGCGGCCCGATCATGATGCTAAGCGGCGGCGGACTAAGAGTGGCTCTGGCCACGGTCCATATCCCCTTGAGCAAAGTACCCACCGCCCTTAGCGCCGCGAATATCACCCGCGCCGCGCAGGTTATACACCGGGCGCTACAGACGGATTTTGGCATACAGCGCCCGCGCATTGCCCTGTGTGGCCTGAACCCCCATGCGGGCGAAGACGGCGCAATGGGCGATGAGGAGCAGGGTTTCATCAACCCCGCCGCCAAAAGTTTGCGCGCCCAAGGCGTGGATATCACCGATGCACAACCTGCCGATGCGTTGTTCCGCGAAGATGCCCGCTCTGACTATGACGCGGTATTGGCGCTTTATCATGATCAGGGGCTAATTGCGGTAAAAACCCTCGACTTTCATGGCGGCATTAACGCTACTTTGGGTCTGCCCTTTATTCGGGTTTCGCCGGATCATGGCACCGGCTTCGCCATCGCCGGCAAGGGCAGCGCGCGGCCAGACAGTTTGATCGCAGCGATAAAGGCGGCCAGCGCTATGAGCGCCAGTCGGCAAGCCCATGTCGACGCCTGAAATATCGACACTTAAGGACCTGGCCCCGGTGCAGGATTGCCTGAAGCAATTTGGCCTGCACGCCAATAAATCTTTGGGGCAGCATTTTCTATTCGACCTCAATTTAACCCGCAAGATCGCCCGCGCGGCGGCGGTCGAAAGCGGTGATGTTGTGTTGGAAGTCGGTCCCGGTCCCGGCGGTCTGACCCGCGCCTTATTGGAAAGCGGCGCATCGGTGATCGCGATTGACAAGGATATGCGCTTCGCTCCCTTGCTGGAAAACATAAGCAACGCCGCCAATGGACGGTTAACATGGCGCTTTGAAGACGCCCTCAAGACGGATGAAAGTGCTATTGTGGGCCGGGACAAGACGTTCAAAATCGTCTCAAACCTGCCTTATAATGTCGGCACCGCTTTGTTGATAAAATGGCTGACCATCGCGCCAATTGCGTGGACCTCTCTCACCTTAATGTTCCAAAAAGAAGTCGCCGACCGAGTGGTCGCATCCGCTGGCTCCCCCGCTTATGGCAGGCTATCAGTTTTGTGCGCGGCGATTACCCATCGGCACACGCTCTTTGGCGTGCCCGCCGCCGCTTTCACGCCGCCGCCCAAGGTGGATTCGGCCGTTGTGCACCTGACTCCCAAGCCAATTGCCGAGCGCTTTGATGATTTAGCAGGCCTCGAACAGATCACCCGCGCGGCCTTTGGCCAAAGACGTAAAATGCTGCGCGCCAGCCTGAAACCGGTCGCCAAGGCCGCTGGCCTTAATGTTGAAAATTGGCTTGAAACAGCAGGCGTTCAGCCGACCGAACGCCCGGAAACCATTGCCCCTGAAGGTTTTTTTGCACTGACCCGAATTTGGCGCGCCGAAGGTCAAACGTAAGACTTACGCCCCTTCAACACCTTAGAGCATATTTTTATTAAAGCGGTTGAATGAGATTACGGACAAATTCGGCCAACCACGGTTGGCGTTTGCGCAAGCGCCGCTCGGCGGCGAGGATAGCGCGTAAATCGCACATGGAGCGCTCTACATCCTCATTGACGAGAACATAATGATATTCGCCCCAATGGCTAATCTCGTCGCGGGCGCGGGCCATACGGTCGGCAATAACCGCTTCGCTATCTTGATTGCGGCGGCGCAAGCGCGCCTCCAATTCTTCAAGGCTTGGAGGAAGAATAAACACTTTAACCAGATCGTTAGCGGCGCTTTGTTTGAGTTGTTGCGCGCCTTGCCAGTCAATATCGAAATGAACGTCATGACCGGCGCTCAAGGCATCTTCCACCGGCTGCTTGGGGGTGCCGTAATAGGCGCCAAAAACCTGTGCCCATTCCAAAAATTCGCCATTTTTGGCCATGCGCCGAAACGCGTCTTCATCGACAAAGCGATAATGCACGCCGTCCACCTCGCCCTTGCGCGGTTGGCGGGTTGTGGTGGAAATGGACAGCGCCATGTCTTTGTATTCTTCGAGCAGCAAGCGGCTCAACGTGGTCTTCCCCGCGCCTGACGGGCTGGAAAGGATTAGCATAAGCCCTCTTCGTGCGCGGTCTTTATTCGACATTAGCGGCCTGCTCCCGAATTTGGTCAATCTTGGTTTTTAACTCTAGCCCAATTTCGGTTAAAGCCATATCCGAAGATTTGGCGCATAGCGTGTTGGCCTCGCGATTAAACTCCTGAGTCAGAAATTCCAGCTTACGGCCAATCTGATTATCCTGCGCCAATAAAGCACGGCCCGCCTCAATATGGGCACCAAGCCGGTCTAATTCCTCGCAGATATCGGCTTTAACCGCCAGCAATGCCGCCTCCTGTGCCAGACGTTCCGGCTCGAATGCCTGTCCATCCAATAAGGTTTCAATTTGCCGTTGCAGTTTTTGCTTAATGGCTTCCGGTTGTGCGCCCGCATTCGCGCGCGCTTGCACAACAAGTTTCTCAATCTCGTCCAAGGCGGCGCTAATCACTGCTGCCGTGGCCCGGCCTTCATTGCCGCGCGCCTCCTGCAGGGCGCTAAACAGCGGCGCAATACCGGCAGCCATGGCCTTTTGCACCTGCGCTAACGCTTCCTTATCATCATCAATACGCGGCACGTCCAATACTCCGCGCACCCCCAGCAGACCATCAACACTGGCCGGGCGCACCAGACCATCGTCCACCAAAGGCTGCAATGCCTGCGCCATTTGCCGCGCAATCTGCGCATGGACAACCAGAGAATCTCCGCCTTTAGCGCGATCATATTGCAAGCTCACCTGCACATTGCCGCGTCTTAGGGTGCTCTTGGCATTACTGCGGACTTGCGGCTCCAACTCATCAAAGCCATTGGGCACGCGGGCACGAATATCCAGCCCGCGGCCATTGACGCTGCGCGCTTCCCACACCCACGTCCAATCTTCATAAACCCCTTCAATACGGGCAAACCCGGTCATGCTGGCAATATTCATTGCGTCGCCCTTTTTCTTTGGCGCTCAATTTGCCGCCACTTGGCGACATTGCGCAAATGCTGTCGATAGGAAGTGGCAAACGCATGGCCACCATTACCGTCCGCAACAAAATACAAATCTTTGGTTTGCGCCGGATGTAATACGGCCATGATCGCGTCGCGGCCAGGATTGCAGATCGGTGTCGGCGGCAAGCCGTCAATCTGGTACGTATTCCACGCGGTCTGGCGGGCGATTTCCGAGCGTCGCAAACCGCGGCCCAAGGGACGTCCACCCGTGAGACCATAAATAATCGTCGGATCACTCTCCAGACGCATGCCACGGCGCATCCGATTGACAAATACCGCTGCCACCCGCGCCCGCTCGCCATCCATGCCGGTTTCCTTCTCGACAATGGAGGCAAGGACCAATAATTCTGTTTTATTGCGAATCGGCAAATCCGCATCCCGACCTTCCCATTCTTTATCCAGTAAGGCGTTCATATCGTCTTGCATGCGCTGCACCAAAGCGGCGCGATCGGTCCCGCGGGTAACCAAATAAGTTTCCGGAAGCAGTACGCCCTCGGGCGGCACTTCGGTTATTTCGCCGCTCAAAACTTCGCTTTGGCGAATAATATCCAGAATTTCGCGGCTGGTGCGCCCCTCGGCAATGGTGATGCTGTGCTGAACAATTTTACCGGCCTGCAATTGTGCGAATATGTCATTGATACTGGCGCGCGGACCAATGGCGTATTCGCCTGCCTTTAAGGTAGCCGCATCGCCCATAATTTTGCTTTTCACGCGAAACAGGCGCGCATCGCTGATCAAATCTGCAGCCTCGAGCTTAGCAGCAATGCCGCCCACACCACTGCCCGGTTTTATCACAAAAGTGGTCTGCTGCTCCGCAGGTCCCGGCGCGTCCATGGCCTTCAGGATGATAAAATTCCACCCATACCAGCCGGCAAAGCCAGCACCGAGCGCCAGCACAAGCAAAATACTAGCCGATATCGCAATGAGTTTACGTTTTTTGAGTTTACCGGTTTTACCAGAATTACCGGCCTTGTCGGAATCACCGGCTTTATCTGCCGGGTTTTTGTCCGCCCTGACTTTGTCGCCGCTCACGGATATGCGGTCAGCACCAGCGATGCGTTGGTTCCGCCAAACCCAAAGGAATTGCTCAAGGCCGCCTTAATTGGTTTTTCCACAGCCTTATGCGGTGCCAGATTAATCGGCGTTTCCACCGAAGGGTTATCCAAATTCAAGGTTGGCGGGCAGATGCCATCGCGAATAGCCAGCGCGCAAAACGCCGCTTCAACCGCCCCGGCAGCACCCAGCAAATGGCCGATGGAGGATTTGGTCGACGACATCACCAGATCACCCGCCGCATCGCCAAACATGCGCTCAATGGCTTTTAATTCAATCTCGTCGCCAACCGGCGTAGAAGTGCCGTGGGCGTTAATATAATCAATATCTGCAGGTTCCAGCCCGGCTTTTTTAAGCGCCATTTTCATGGAGCGAAAACCGCCATTACCGTCCGGTGCCGGTGAGGTGATATGGTAAGCATCGCCCGAAAGCCCATAGCCGCTCACTTCGGCAATGATTTTGGCACCGCGGGCCAGAGCATGTTCCAATTCCTCAAGAACCAGAACACCAGCCCCCTCGCCCATGACAAAACCGTCGCGGTCCTTGTCCCACGGGCGCGAAGCCTTTGTCGGTTCATCATTTTTTTGGGTAGACAATGCCCGTGCGGCGGCAAAACAGCCAATGCCCAAACGGCAAATCGAGGCTTCAGCACCACCGGCAACCATTACATCAGCATCGTCACGGGCAATCATGGCCGCGGCATCGCCAATAGCGTGGGCACCGGTTGAACAGGCGGTGACCACCGCATGATTGGGGCCTTTAAAACCATAGCGTATAGAAACCTGACCGGAGATCAGATTAACCAGCATTGAGGGGACAACAAAGGGGCTGAGGCGGCGTGCACCTTTTTCATGGATCAGCAAAGACGCATTATAGGTGCTTTGCAGCCCGCCTATGCCAGAACCAATAGCAACACCGGTACGCTCTTGCGCTTCTTCGTCCTCAGGCGTCCACCCGGCCATGGCTATGGCTTCGTCGGCGGCGGCAATACCATAGAGGATAAAGGGGTCAACGCGCTTGCGATCACGCGCCGAAAGCACGCTCTCCGGGTCAAACGCGCCTTCCATATCAGGGTTGCCCCCGCCCGCGCCATCGACACGAGGGACATAGCCCGCAATTTTGCAAGTCAGGTCATCGGTATCGAAGCCTTCAAGCGGCCCAATACCGGATTTTCCGGCGGTTAAATTTTTCCAAGCAGGTTCGACGCCTACCCCCAGCGGGGTAACCAATCCTATTCCGGTAATGACGACACGGCGTTCTGTCATAGGATTATGGCGCCAATTAAATCAGCCTGCTTTTTCGGTAATAAATTTAACGGCATCCCCAACTTTTTGAATATGCTCGGCAGCATCATCAGGAATTTCGATGTCAAACTCTTCTTCAAATGCCATCACCAGCTCGACATTGTCGAGAGAGTCAGCACCAAGATCATCGATAAAACTTGCACTCTCAACAACCTTAGCTTCTTCAACGTCGAGGTGCTCGACAACAATCTTTGTAACGCGTTCCAAAATATCAGACATGTTTTTGGCCTTCTTCTCTTTTCAATAAGCCCCGTGGGGTCTTTAAGTTAAACTGCGCATATTATGCGGTCGCGGCGACGCCTAACATACTTTTCTTTGCTGCGCCAAGCGCTAACGTGCGAAAACCCCGATTAGATCATCGCCATACCACCATTTACATGCAAAGTCTGCCCGGTAACATAACCGGCTTCTTCCGAGGCAAGATAGGTTGCCGCCGCGGCGATATCAGCCCCCTTGCCCAGCTTACCGGCAGGAATCGTGGACAAAATAGCGTCACGTTGCTTCTCATTAAGCGCATCGGTCATTGGCGATTCAATAAAGCCGGGCGCAATGCAATTGGCGGTAATATTGCGGCTGGCGGTCTCGGCAGCGAGGGCTTTGGTAAAACCAATCATCCCCGCTTTCGATGCCGCATAATTGGCCTGACCGGGATTGCCGGTTACGCCAACAATAGAGGTAATGCCGATAATGCGGCCCCACCGGGCCTTCATCATCCCGCGCAAGGCAGCACGGGTGAGGCGAAAATACGCTTCCAGATTGACCCGCATGACAAAATCCCAATCCTCATCCTTCATGCGCATAAGCAAGCCGTCGCGGGTGACACCGGCATTGGACACCAAAATGTCCAGCCCGCCCAAGGCATCAATTGTGCGGGCGGGCAAGCCATCCACACTGTCGGCATCGCTTAAGTTGGCCGGCAAAACCGCGGTACGATCACCAAGCTCAGCGGCCAGGTCTTCCAGACGTTCCGCGCGGGTTCCCGAAAGCGCAACACTGGCACCGGCTTCGTGTAAAGCCCGGGCAATCTGCCCGCCCAAGCCGCCGGTTGCGCCGGTAACCAGCGCCCTTTTTCCACTTAAATCAAACATAGATCTGCCTCTATTTCTGGTCTGCTGCGTTGAAAGTTTGTGCGAATTCCGCAATCGATTCAACGCTATTCAGTGCAACGTATTTTGCGTCAGCGGCGATACGGCGCACCAATAAGGTCAGCACCCGCCCGGAACCCGGCTCGACAAACATATCGACGCCATTATTCGCCATCCACGCAATACTTTGTCGCCAATGCACGCGCCCGGTAACCTGTTCGACCAATTGGCGGCGAATAGTTTGCGGGTTTATGGTGGGCACAGCGGCGATATTGGTTACCACCGGGACGATGGGGGTGCGAATCGCCACATCGGCCAGCGCCTCTTCCATCTCTATGGCCGCAGGTGACATCATCGAGCAATGAAACGGCGCAGACACGGGCAGTATAACGGCTTTTTTTATGCCATGATCCTTTGCTGCAGCGACGGCCGCTTCAATCGCCGCGCGGGCGCCGGATATCACCACCTGCCCCGGAGCATTGTCATTGGCAATTTCGCACGGTCCGTGCGCGCCGCCCAACAGGCAAAGGTCTGCCGCTTGTTCTTCATTGGCACCCAGCAAAGCGGCCATAGTGCCCATACCCACCGGTACCGCGCGCTGCATGGCTTCGCCGCGATGGCGTAATAATTTGGCGGCATTGGTCAGGGTCAGCGCTTCTGCGGCGGCCAGGGCGGTATATTCGCC
This sequence comes from Robiginitomaculum sp., assembly GCA_021776615.1. GTDB lineage: Bacteria > Pseudomonadota > Alphaproteobacteria > Caulobacterales > Maricaulaceae > Robiginitomaculum_B. The sequence goes on from JAJFFO010000007.1 coordinate 249,351, forward strand.
CAAAGAATGCCCGGCTACATGAGATGCCGCCTCGACGCCAATGCCATGTTCCGCTTTTAATACTGCCATTACCGCCATTGAAGTTGTCATCAACGCCGGCTGTGCGTTTTGGGTGAGCGTCAATGCGTCGCCCGGACCTTCCCAAACGGTTTTCGAAAGCTTCTCGCCCAAAGCGTCATCCACTTCGTCGAAAACCGCCTTGGCGGCGGTGAAATTGTCGGCCAAATCCTTACCCATGCCAACAGTCTGGCTGCCCTGACCGGGAAAGGTGAAAGCGATCGCCATATGCGCATCCCTCAATAATTAATCTCTATGCCAGCGTTATAGCAAAACCTCGCCGGTGTGAATATGAAACCGACAATCCACGCATATGTGTTTTGTGCGCCCTCAGCCCTTGCCTAAAAGGCCTTTGTGCCTATAGTTCGCCGCCTTAACGGATGCGGTCTTTTTGGCATCAAAGGTGGGCACAGGGCCAACCTTGCTGGAAAGAGCCACCGCTCGACGGATCAACACCCTTGTTCGCCGCGCGCCGCACCTAAGCAAAGGGATGCTTATGCCATTATACGAACACGTCCTCATTGCCCGCCAGGATATTTCCTCGCAGCAAGTGGACACCATTACGGAAGGGCTTCAGTCCTTCATCGAAGAAAACGGCGGCAAGGTCGCCAAGATCGAATATTGGGGCCTGCGCTCCATGGCCTATCGTATGAATAAAAACCGCAAGGGCCATTACGCCCTTATGAACATTGAGGCCCCGGCCCCGGTGGTTCAGGAAATGGAACGCCAATTGCGCATTAATGAAGACATTTTGCGCATGCTTACCATTCGTGTTGACGAATTCAACGAAGAGCAATCGCCGATTTTGATCAAACGCGAAGAGCGTAAACGTCGCGTGGAAAGGTATTAAGATCATGAAAGTCAACATAACCAATTTACCCTCCAAACGCCCTTTCGCTCGTCGTCGCAAGGTTTGCCCATTCTCGTCGGACACCGCGCCGAAGCTGGACTATAAAGATCCCAAGCTTTTGCAGAACTATATGTCCGAACGTGGCAAAATCGTGCCATCGCGGATCACCGCCGTATCCATCAAAAAGCAACGCCAGCTGGCCCGCGCTATCAAACGCGCCCGCTTCCTTGGTCTGTTGCCTTATGCGGTGAAATAGGAGGTCATTATGGACATCGTTCTACTTGAACGCGTTGAGAAACTTGGCTCGATCGGTGATGTTGTCACCGTCAAAGACGGTTTCGCCCGCAACTTCCTTTTGCCACAAGGCAAAGCGCTCCGCGCCAATGCCGGCAACATTGCCCGTTTTGAACGCGAGCGCGAAGCCATTGAGGCGCGCAATGCCGAAAAACGTGTTTCTGCTGAAGGCGTCGGCAAAGAGCTGGACGGCGAACGCTATACCCTGATCCGCCAAGCTGGCGAATCTGGCCATCTGTATGGTTCGGTTTCAGCAAAAGATATTGCCGAAGCCGTTGGTAATGGCCTGAGCCGTGCACAAGTTGTCCTGAATAGCCCGATCAAATCGGTCGGCATTCATGATGTGCGCATCAGCTTGCACCCGGAAGTATTCGTCACCGTCGGCATTAATGTTGCCCGCACCTCTGACGAAGCGGAACGTCAAGCCTCTGGCGAAGACGTAATCAGCGCCGGACGTGATGAAGATCGCGTTGCGGAAGCGGAAATGGCCGAAGAACAGGCCGCCGCCATGTTTGACCCGGATGCGGATATCGCTCTGGAATCAGACAGTGCCGAAGACAAAGCCGAAGGCGACACAGAAGAAGCCGCGAAAGACTAAATTTGGTCCTTCGACGCAGTATTGAAAAAAGCGGGTCACACTGGCCCGCTTTTTTTGTGCCTTCTGTTGCCGCGGCGTATTGCGGACAAGCCCCATGCAGACCAGCGCTTTTGCCAACATGAAATGAACATGCTTTCCACAAATTTCCGGCCTTTATGCGCACCATATCCACAGCCAATTGGTACATATTCCGCCATTATCCACAGCTTGTGAACATGTTATTGTTGGCAGGCACCACAATGTTATTCACAGATCGGTAGTTATCCGTGAACAAGACAGCTCGGCCAGAGATTTGCCCTCGCGGCACGCGCAAGTTTACGATAAACACACACTATGGCTGACTTTCCTGATCCCACTGACAACCAAGCTGACACCACCACTGCCGCCCCGCACAATATTGAGGCGGAGCAAGCGCTTTTGGGCACTTTGCTTTTGGACAATGAGGTGTATTTTCGCGCCGCCGATTATTTAAAGCCGCATCATTTTTACGATCCGGTGCACGGGCAGATTTTCGAATCCATTGCCCAGGTGATCGGCAAAGGCGGGCTGGCCGATGCCATTAGCCTTAAAACCACCTTGGAACACCATGAGGGCCTGGCGCAAATTGGCGGCGTTGAATATCTGGCGCACCTGCTCAGCGAAGCGGCCAGTTCGGCCAACGCCCCTGAATATGCACGGCTGGTTTACGATCTGGCCTTGCGGCGCGACCTTATGCGCATTGGCGACGGCATTGTAAAAGAAGCGGTCGACCCGGTCGAGCCAAAGTCCGGGCCGGAACTTATTGAAGACGCCGAGCAACTGCTTTTCAGCCTTGCAGAAACCGGCGGCATATCGCGCGGCTTTCGCCCGTTTGCCGATGCGCTTAAAGATTCCATGGACATGGCCGCCGCCGCGCATAAGCGAGACGGTGGGCTTTCGGGGGTTTCGTCCGGCCTGCGCGATCTGGATCACAAATTGGGCGGCATGCACCGCTCCGACCTGATTATTATTGCCGGTCGACCATCCATGGGCAAAACCGCTTTGGCCACCAATATCGCTTTTCACGTGGCCCGCAATTATGCCTATGAAGTCAAAGACGGCGAACGCCATACCACCAATGGCGGCGTGGTCGCATTTTTCTCGCTGGAAATGTCCGGCGAACAATTGGCCACTCGTTTGCTGGCTGAATATACCGGCATCTCCTCCTCTATTATTCGCCGGGGCGAATTGGGTGAAGGCGATTTTGATAAATTGATGGACGGGGCAGCGGAACTGAACGCCATCCCCTTGCACATTGACGATACCGGCGGCCTGCCAGTTGGGGCTTTGGCTGCCCGGGCACGCCGGTTGAAGCGCACCAGCAAAGGCCTCGACCTCATTGTCGTGGATTATCTGCAATTGGTTACCGCCGAATCGCGACGCAATGATGGGCGCGTGCAGGAAGTCAGCGAAATTACCCAGCGCCTGAAAGCCTTGGCCAAAGAGTTGGACGTACCGGTAATTGCCCTGTCACAGCTTTCGCGTCAGGTGGAAAACCGCGAAGACAAAAAGCCGCAACTCTCGGATTTGCGCGAATCAGGATCCATCGAGCAAGACGCCGATGTGGTCATGTTCGTGTATCGCGAGGCCTATTATCTGGGCCGCACCCAGCCGCGCGATGACACGCCGGAACACGCCGAATGGCAAATGCAAATGAATGAAGTGCGCCACAAGGCAGAAATTATTGTCGGCAAACAACGCCATGGCCCGATCGGCAATGTCGATCTTTCGTTCCGCGAAGAGCTAACCAAATTTGGCAATCTCGACCAATCCGGTCGTTATGATGACAGCCAGCATTAACTTTGAATTGTCGGCAATGCGCAAAGCCCGGATGACGGCGCGGATTTGGCGGGTTATAGGCAAGGTATGAGTGCTTCCCCGCTTTCTTTGCCGCGCCTTGTGATCGACCTTGATGCGGTACGCGAAAATTATACGCTGATGGCTAAACACGCGCCGCAAGCGCACACCGGGGCGGCGATCAAGGCTGATTGCTATGGTTTGGGGCTGGAGAAAGTTGCGCCAATATTATCGGGCGCTGGCTGTACCAGTTTTTTTTGCGCCACCATAACCGAGGCCTTGGCGGCACGAAAAATATTGGGCGGCGGCGCAGAGATTTTTGTTCTCAATGGGGTCTTTGAGGGCGAAGCACCGTTGATGCGCGACGCCCAGCTCACACCGGTATTAAGCACACCGACGCAAATCACCCATTGGCGCGAACATGCCGCGCATTTGCCCGCGGCTTTGCATGTTGATACCGGCATTAATCGACTGGGATTGGATTGGCGCGAGTTTTCGCCAACAATCGCCAAGGACTTGAAACTTAGTCTGGTGATGAGCCATTTAGCCTGTGCCGATTCGCCGCAAAATGCCTTGAATAACCTACAACTAAAGCGCTTTTCCAATTTTTGCGCGGACTTTCCCGGCATTCGCCGCAGCCTTGCCAATTCCGCCGGTGCTTTGCTGGGTGCCGATTGGCAGTTCGATCTGACACGGCCGGGCATTGCGCTTTATGGCGGCATGCTGCGCGCCGACGGCAATCCACCGCTTCGTGCGGTAGCGCATTTGCATGTACCAATATTGCAGGTGCGTACCGTCAAGCACGGCGACAGTATTGGCTATGGCGCTGACTTCGTTGCACCCCGGGATATGGCGGTGGCGACAGCGGCCATAGGTTATGCTGATGGCCTGCCCCGTGCCGCCAGCCCCGATGGTTTTGGGCGCATCAATGGCGAGCGCGTGCCGCTATTGGGGCGGGTTAGCATGGATATGGCGGTTTTTGATGTTTCAGCTCTTTCCACAACGCCCAAAGCAGGCGATATGTTATCTTTATTGGGCAGCGATCTCGAACAGCTTGCCATAGCCGCGCGAACCTTGTCCTATGAGTTGCTCACCGGGCTTGGGCCTCGTTTTGTGCGTGAATACAAAGGACTTGGTGCATGAACCCACTGGCGATTATAGGGCACGGTGTATTGGGAGTTTTCCGCTCGGCGGGAAAGGTCGGGCTGTTTGGTATGCGCGGCATAGTCGCGGCGTTTTCACCGCCCTGGTATTTCAGCCAGTTCAGCGCCCAGCTTTTGCGCATTGGCTATTTTTCACTGCCCGTGGTCGGGCTTACCGCCATTTTCACCGGTGCCGCTTTGGCGCTGAACATCTATACCGGCGGCGCACGCTTTAACGCCGAACAATTCGTGCCCAATATTGTGGTATTGGGAATCACCCGCGAGCTTGGCCCGGTTTTAGCCTCGCTTATGCTCGCCGGGCGGGTTAGCGCCGCCATGGCCGCAGAAATTGGGGCCATGCGCGTAACCGAACAGATTGATGCGCTGGAAACCCTGTCCACCGATCCGTTCCGGTTTTTGGTCGGCCCGCGCATAGCGGCGGCGGTCATTTCGGTGCCGATATTGGTATTGATCGCCGACATTATCGGCGTGTTGGGCGGCTATTCGGTATCCAAACTTATTCTTGGTTTTAACGGCGCGCTTTATGTGCACAATACCGTTGATTTCGTCACCCAGTGGGATGTGATTTCCGGCCTAATTAAAGCCGCCGTATTTGGCTTTATCATTGCGCTAATGGGCTGTTATCACGGCTATCATTCGCAGCGCGGCGCGCAGGGCGTAGGCCGCGCAACGACCAATGCGGTGGTTGGCGCTGCCATTCTGATTTTCGCCTCCAATTATGTTCTAACCACGTTGTTTGTTTGATATGCTTGATATAACTGATTTGACCGAAACCCCCAAAATATCGCTCCGTGATGTGCGCAAATCCTTTGGCAGCAATCATGTGTTGCAAGGCGTTGACCTAGACCTCTCGCCCGGCCGCTCGCTAGTGGTCATTGGTGCTTCGGGCACCGGCAAATCAGTTTTGCTGAAATGCATTTTGGGCCTTTTGCAGCCCGATAGCGGCGTGATAAATGTTGACGGCGCGCCGACGACCCGGCTCTCGACGCGAAAGCGGTCCAGGGTCATGAAAAAATTTGGCATGCTGTTTCAGGGCGGCGCGCTGTTTGACTCGCTAACCGTTTGGGAAAATGTGGCGTTTCGTTTGCTATACGCCGACGGTGTTAACCGCACCACGGCCAAAGAACGGGCCATTGCCGCGCTTTCCCAGGTGAATTTGGATCCCAACACTGCCGATTTGCGCCCGGCGGAATTATCCGGCGGTATGCAAAAGCGCGTTGGCCTCGCCCGCGCCGTGGTCACCAAGCCGGAGATTTTGTTTTTCGACGAACCGACCACCGGGTTAGATCCGATCACCGCCGACGTGATCAACTCGCTGATCCGCAAACAGGTCAGCGCCTTGGGGGCGACCGCCTTGTCGATCACCCATGACATGCTGTCAGTGCGCAAAATTGCTGATGAAGTGGCGATGATCCATGAAGGCAAAATCATCTGGCGCGGGGCCGCCGATGAAATTGACGATTCGGGTAACCCCTATGTCGAACAATTCGTCACCGGCAGCGAAAACGGCCCCATTAAAGTGCTGGCGCGTTAAGGCTAAATCTTAAGCCATAACCGCTTTACGCAATCTGGCGGTGTGCTCATCCCAGCCTTCATCGTGGGCGCCCAGCATGTCCATTGCTGCTTGTGGGCCATCGCCCTGCCCTTCACGAACCAAGCCTTCATGAGTGAGGGTTAATTTGGTGCCGCCGGCGCACGGCTCCAACACAAAGGTGACCGTGCTTGGGTGGCCTTGCAAATGATCGTGGGTGAAGGTGTAAACCACACGCTCCGGTGCCTTCATCTCCAACACCTCGCCCCAACACAACTTTTTGTCCGGATGATCGTCAGACATTAATGCATAAGGCTTGCCGGCAATCAGATCGGCATCGGCTTTATGAAACCATGTCGCCAAAAGATCGCACTTGGTCAGAAATTCGAAAACTCTTTCCGGCGATGCTTGGAGCATGACGGTTTTTACCAAGACCATATTATTCATTTTCACTCTCCACAGCCGCTTTTAAAAGGCCCAGTTTTTCGTCCCAGAATTTGTCCATTTGCGCGATCCAATCTTGTGCATCGCGGAGTCTTTCGCGGCGCAATTGATGGATATGCTCGCGCCCCTTTATGTGCACATCGATCAGGCCGGACCGGCGCATAATCGCCAAATGCTTGGCCACCGCCGGGCGGCTAATCGGAAAATGCGATGCGATTTCACCCACCGCCATATCGCGCTGGCACAACATGCCAATAATGGCTTGGCGCGTCGGATCGCCAAACGCCTTGAATACACTTGCTGTCTCTACCATAGGAAACCCTTTCGTTTCCCGTATATAGGAAACCTTTTAGCTCCATGTCAAGTCCCTGCCCTAGGGGCTAGCTGAATGATTATCTAACACGACCCTATCGTCATACCGGCGGAGGCCGGAATCCATACGGCGGCGCCACCAGAGCCCGGCATTCTCAGTAACATCACAAAACTGCAAAAGAAAAACTTTTAGATTTTTGCGATGACTTGGCGGCCTTTTTATGGTTTATTTTGTAGATAATTGATGTTTTCGAGGAAACAATGAAAGTCTTGAGCGCCTTAAAAACCCCGATTGTCGCGCAATTAATCCCTTCTTTTAAAAAGACAGAGCGACGTTTGCTATCTGTCTTCATGCGTGTCCTTGATATCATACCTGAGTTCAGGGGGCATATTCTTGAATTAGTTGATTATAGGGGTGGAGGAACCAGCGCATATAGAAGCTTTATGGAACCAAGTTTTGACCTCTTAGATGCTCCGGCATTGCGTCCAGACGGTTTGCTAACCTGCAAACGCGGAACCAAAGAATGGTCAGCGCTTGTTGAAGCAAAAGCAGAGCGGCAACCTATCCGACCTGAGCAAATACTGGATTACATCGGAATTGGAAAATTACTTGCTGTAGATGCAATAATATCAATTTCTAACGAGTTTGCATCCAGCAAAGGAGAGCTGCCATATTCAATCCCAAATCATAAAAGAAAGGGGATTGCTGTCCATCATTTATCGTGGTCACGAATAGCAGCTGAAATGAACATGTTTTGGGAGACAAACGCGAGCTTAAATGGCGCTGAAAAGATGGTTTTACAAGAAGCCATCCGTTATTTTGCTGCCAGCGACTCCGGTGTCTCTACTTTCGACCAAATGTCGCCATCATGGAAAGACTTTGTTGAATCTGCCAATACGGTCATCGGCTTTAGTACCAACACACCTGGCGTGGCTGAAATCGTAAAAGATTGGCAGCAGGAACGCCGTGATCTCTGTATTAAACTCAATCAACAAATTGGTGGTGGCGTTGAGACTTGGTTTCCAGCAAAACTACGAAAAGACCCAAACGAAAGGAAAAAACACGTTCGGGAACTTTTAACAAAAGAATACAAACTTGAAGCGCTTTACGTCTTTAAGGAGGCAAAAACAAAACTTAGAATCGTCGCGGACTTAAAGGCCTACAGCCAAACCTTTTTATACGAATGCCTTCCTCCAGAAGGCAAACAAATTCGCGCATTCTCGACATGGCTGGCAAAAATAGTCGGCTCAAAACTCGATAAAAACATGAGTGTTTTATTGGATTGGCCTGGGCAAACGCCGAGTTCAGTGCACAAGATTGAAGACATCATTCAGCACCCAGAAGCCATCATCAGCAAGTGCAAACATCCACCAAAATCCATTGCATTTTTTACATCAAAACAAGGCGCAAAGCGCTTCAAAAGCCGTAAGTTATTTATAGAAGACTTGGAGACCGGTGCACAGAATTTGATCGCCATTATGAGCCGTATGGAACTAATATAACTACTCTCCCTTTATTAATAGCTTGCCATTATGCCAAAACTATGATGGAACATATCATGAACATTGTGAATGTGAGTCATTATGGTAAAACTAGCCAGTCTTTATGTGTGTCAATCTTGCGGTGCCGCGCATGGGAAATGGGTTGGCCAGTGTGAGGGGTGCGGCGAATGGAATGCTCTGGTTGAGGAAGTTTCCGAAACCGGCCCGGCGTCAACACGGTCAAAATCGCGGATCAAAACCACCAGCGGCGTGGCGTTTCACGATTTGCAAAGCGTTGATGCGCCTTTGCCGCGCCTGCAAAGTTCTATTGCCGAGTTCGACCGGGTTTGTGGCGGCGGCATTGTCCCCGGCTCGGCCTTACTCATCGGTGGTGATCCGGGCATTGGCAAATCCACCTTGCTGTTGCAAAGCGCCGCCGCTTTGGCCAAAGGCGGGGCGAAAGTCGCCTATGTTTCCGGCGAGGAGGCCATTGATCAGGTGCGCTCACGGGCGCGGCGGCTGGGGTTGGCGGACGCTAATATCTCGCTGGCCACGGAAACCGCTTTGGAGCCTATTTTGGAGGCATTGAAGCGCCAACGGCCAGATTTTGTGGTGATCGATTCCATTCAAACCATGTGGAGTGACACTTTGGCGGCGGCCCCCGGCACGGTAGCGCAAGTGCGCGCGTGCGCGCAGGCATTGACCAAATTTGCCAAAAAGCGCAATTGCGCCGTCGCGCTGGTTGGCCACGTCACCAAGGATGGGCAAATTGCTGGTCCGCGCGTGGTCGAACACATGGTCGATGCGGTGCTATATTTTGAGGGCGAGCGCGGGCATCAATTTCGCATTCTGCGTGCCGTCAAAAACCGTTTTGGTCCGACCGATGAAATTGGCGTTTTCGAAATGTCTGATGCCGGGCTTGGTGAAGTGGCGAATCCGTCGGCTTTGTTTTTGGATGGGCGCGAAGGTAGCGCCACCGGCACCGCCGTTTTTGCCGGCCTTGAAGGCACACGCCCGGTGCTTACCGAAATTCAGGCTTTGGTCGCCCCGGCGGCCTTTGGCACCCCGCGCCGCGCCGTGGTCGGATGGGACAATGGTCGATTAGCCATGATATTGGCAGTTTTGGAAACGCGGTGCGGGCTTGGGTTCGGAGCCAAGGACGTATATCTCAACGTCGCCGGGGGCTTGAAAATCAGCGAACCGGCCGCTGACCTTGCCGTGGCTGCGGCTTTGATCTCCTCTGTTTTCGACACTGCTTTACCGCCAAAATCCGTCGTTTTTGGTGAAATTGCCCTCTCGGGAGACATCCGCCCGGTTTCGCGCATGGGGGCACGATTAAAAGAGGCCGAAAAACTGGGTTTCACCCAAGCGATCGGTCCGGCAGGCAGCAATAACAAAGAGACGGCACGCAATTTTGGCTGTACCATTGCGAAAATGGCTAGATTGAGCGATCTTATTGGCTTAATTGAACCCAGCGAATCGCCTTCTCGGCGCGCGTAAAGCGGGAGTAATGGTTTGGACGGCAGCTCAGTCACCGCATTCGACGCCTTTGCGCTGGGCCTATTGTTTCTGTCTGGCATTTTGGCGCTAACCCGCGGCTTTATTCGCGAAGCCCTCTCGGTCACCGCCTTTGTGGCGGCCGCTTTGGCGGTCATTTTCACCTATCCGACATTTCGCATTCCGGTGCGGCAATTGATAACCCCTGGCTGGGCCGCTGACGCGATAACCATCGCCGCGATTTTTATTCTGGTGTATATGGCCGTGACCCTGGTCACCCACAGCTTTACCGAACGGTTGCGCGGCGGCTCTGATGTCGGCGCTCTTGATCGTAGTGCCGGCTTTATCTTTGGCATTGTGCGCGGCATGGCGCTGATGGGGCTGGCATTAATTTTGTTCAACCAACTGACCCCGCGCGATCGAATGCCGGGCTGGCTTACCAATGCGCGATTGTATCCGGCGATTAATTCAACCGCGCGGGCTTTGCAGGCAATGGCGCCAAAATCTGCGCCGGTTAATGACCGGCAAGTGATCTCCTCTTCAAGCGCAGATCCAACTGTACAAGAGCAATCGAATAAACCCGCCGGGGCTGATAAAGACGACGACGATCAGGGCTATGCGCGCAATGAGCGGCAAAGCCTTGACCAACTCATCTCGACCACCACCCAGGAAACCGAAGATAAGGGAAAAGAAGAGTAATGACCTCTACACCAGAATGCTGGCCGTCTTTGCTCATTGATCCTTATGACGACAAACCCCGCGAAGAGTGCGGGGTTTTTGGTGTCCACGGCCTGCAGGATGCCGCCGCCCTCACCGTTCTTGGCTTACACGGATTGCAACATCGAGGGCAGGAAGCCTGCGGCATTGCCGCCTATGACGGCAAAAGATTTCGCTCGGAACGTCATATGGGTCTGGTGAGCGATAATTTTAGCGGCGTCGACGTCGCCAGCCGCCTGCCCGGCACGGTCGCCATTGGCCATGTGCGCTATTCCACCCATGGCGAGACGGTTTTGCGCAATGTTCAGCCTCTATATGCGGACCTGAAATCCGGCGGATTTGCCGTCGCCCATAATGGCAATCTGACCAATGCGCGGGCGCTACGCGAAACTCTGGTTTCAGATGGCGCCATTTTTCAATCGACATCGGACACCGAAGTGGTGTTGCAATTGGTGGCGCGCTCACGCCGCACTAACCTCACCCACCGCTTTATTGACGCGTTAAAACAAATCGAAGGTGCCTATGCTTTGGTGGCGCTGAGCAATAAAAAACTATTGGGCGCGCGCGACCCTTATGGCATTCGCCCGCTTATATTGGGCCGGTTAAATGGCGCGCCGATATTAGCCTCCGAGACCTGCGCGCTGGACATGATTGGCGCGAGTTTCGAGCGCAATATCGAGCCGGGCGAAGTTGTGGTTATCACCGAGGACGGCATTGAAAGCCACCGGCCCTTTGCCGAAATTCGCCCGCGTCCCTGTATTTTTGAATTTGTCTATTTCGCGCGGCCAGATTCTATTGTCGATGGAAAAAGCGTTTATGAAGTGCGCAAGCGGATGGGCCAACGCCTCGCCGAAGAACACCCGGCAGATGTGGACGTTATCGTGCCGGTACCTGATTCCGGGGTTCCAGCGGCGATCGGCTTTTCACAAGGCTCGGACACACCGTTTGAGCTTGGTATTATCCGTAATCATTATGTGGGCCGCACGTTTATTCAGCCCAGCCAAGCCATACGCGATATGGGGGTTCGGCTGAAACACGCCGCCAACCGTTCCGTGCTCGAGGGCAAACGCGTGCTGTTGGTGGATGATTCCATAGTCCGTGGCACCACATCGCTAAAGATTGTGCGCATGGTGCGCGATGCCGGTGCCAAGGAAGTTCATTTTCGCTCCGCCAGCCCGCCAATCCGCTTTCCCGATTTTTACGGTATTGATATGCCAAGCGCCGATCGCCTGTTGGCCGCCAACCATACCCATGAGAAAATGGCAAAAATGCTTGAAGTCGACAGTTTGGGGTTTTTGTCGGTGGATGGCCTGTATTGGGCCATGGGCGAGGAGCGTCGCGATAGCGAAGCGCCAGCCTATGCCGACCATTATTTCACCGGTGATTACCCGACGCGCCTACGCGATTATGAACAAAAAAACACCGATAAAGCCAAGCAATTATCCCTGCTTTCCGAGGTCGCCTGAATCATGACAAACTTAGACGAGAATTTCGAGGGCAAAATCGCCCTCGTCACTGGCGCTACGCGTGGCATCGGCCGCGCTGCTGCCTTAGCCCTTGCCGCCAAAGGTGCCCATGTGATCGCCATTGGCCGCACCCAAGGCGCACTTGAAGAGCTGGACGACGCGATTACGCCATTACCTGGCTCTGCTTCTTTAGTGCCCGCCGACCTGAACGATCTGGACGGCATTGACCGGCTTGGCGGCGTTATTGCCGAACGCTGGGGGCATTTGGATATTCTCATTGGCAATGCCGCTTTGCTTGGCAATATCAGCCCCACGGCGCACATTGATCCAAAAGTGTGGGGCGAAGTTATGCGCATTAATGTGGAGGCCAATTGGCGTCTTATTCGCGCTATGGACCCGCTTTTACGCGCCGCACCGGCGGGCCGGGCGGTATTTCTTACCTCCGGGGCAACGCAAAGCCTGCCCGCTTTTACAGCGCTGTATTCAGCTTCCAAAGCGGCGCTCGAGGCGCTGGTGCTGTGTTATGCCAAGGAAGTGGAAAAGCTGGCGCTAAACGTCAACCTTCTCAATCCGGGGCATATGCGCACTGCCATGCGGCGCAAATATATGCCCGGCGAAGACCCGCAAACCGTGCCCTCACCCGAAGTTCTGGCCCCATTGTTTCTGGCACTATGCGCCGCCGATTGCACGCAAAATGGTGCGTTGGTCAATTTTGTTGATTGGGAAGCCGCACAAGCTGGGGCCTGAACCCCTAGATCCTAAACCGCTTTTGAGTGCCGCCCGGCATCAGCCTGTAAATATGTATCAAAGCAGGCGGCAATATTGCGTACAAACAAACGCCCCTGCGCCGTAACCTTTATCTGCCGCCCGTCCAGTTCGACCAAGCCATCATCGGCCAGAGGGGCAAGCTTGATAAGCGCATCATCCAACGCCGCCGGTGTCGCGCCAAAGGTTTGGCAATGCGCCGCCAGATCCAGCACCATGGCGCTCATCAGCGTCATAATCGCGGCCCGGCGCATTTTGTCTTCGCCAACCAATGTCACGCCGCGAACAATGGGCAAATTTCCGCCATGAATAGCGTCGCGCCACCCGTCCATTGAAGGCGCGTTTTGCACATAGCCTGCTTCCATTGCCCCGATAGATGAGGCCCCAAGGCCCAGCAATGTATCCGCCGCATCGGTGGTATAGCCCTGAAAATTTCGTCGCAATTTGCCGCGCTTCGCCGCCAGCGCCATGGAATCATCAGGCTTGGCATAATGGTCAAACCCAATGGCCACATAACCCGCTTTTTCCAGACCCGCCCCGACCATTTGCGCTTGCGCGAAACGATCTTCCATACCCGGAAGGTCGGCATCTTTAATCATGCTTTGGTGTTTTTTAAACCATGGCACATGGGCATAACCAAAAACCGCCAAGCGATCTGGTTGTAGCGAGGCAGCCAATGCCGTCGAGCGCTCAACATCGGTAACGCTTTGCCCCGGAAGGCCATAAATAAGATCAAAATTTATGGCGTTAATACCGGCACTTCGTAGCCAGTCAACACTTTGTTTTACCTGCGAGAATGGCTGTATACGGTTAATCTTTTTCTGCACGTGTTCGTTGAAATCCTGCACACCTAGCGACGCCCGTGTCACGCCCGCCGCGGCCAAGGCCAAGGCCTTGGTTTTGCTCATGGTCCGCGGATCGATTTCGACCGCGAGCTCCATCTCACTGCGCGCGCCAAACTTTTCCATAATTTTTGCGCTTATGGCAGCAAAATCCGTATCGCTTAACAGCGTTGGGCTACCGCCGCCAAAATGCACATGGGCAAGGCCACCATGATGGGCAGGCAACGCCGCCGCCAGCAGATCAATTTCACGCAGCAAATCGAGCACATAAGCCCCGACCCGCTCATAGCTGTGCGCGACGCTGGTGTGACATCCGCAATACCAGCACATTTGCTGGCAAAACGGGATATGCAGATACAGGGAAAGCGGCTCTTGGGGCGCAATATTAGCCAACCAGCGTCGATATTCTACCTCGCCAACCTCGCCGTGAAACTGCACCGCGGTCGGGAAGCTGGTATAGCGCGGCAGATCGGCCAGCGCGTATTTTTTGAGGCGGATATCCATGGTGTTTCTGTGCGTGAAAATACGGCTTTTGCCAATGCGACCTTTTGGCATTGGCATGTCAGGATCAGGTTCTAGATTCAAACCAAACGGGGTCCGGCCCTATGATGGTTCGCTTTTTTTGCCTTCATAGGGATTGGTCCCAGCTTTAACAATCATGCGGATCGGTGTGCCCATCAAATCAAAATCATCGCGCAATCCGTTAATGAGATAGCGCCTATAGGCTTCCGGCAAATATTTGGCCCGCGAACACATCAACACAAATGTCGGTGGGCGGTTTTTGGTTTGGCTAAGATAACGCGGTTTAATGCGCTTCCCATGAACCGCGGGCGGTGGGTGACGCTGGGTCATGGCCCCGAGCCAATCATTCAAATCACGGGTTTTAATCTTGGCATTCCAATCCTTGTGCACGCCCTCAATGGCCGGCATAAGGCGGCGCAGACCACGTCCGGTCAGACCCGAAAGGGTGACCAAAGGCGCGCCGCGCAATTGTGGCAATAATCGCCCCAACCGTTCCTTTAAATGCGCCAAAAGCGCGGTCTTATCCTCGGCCAAATCCCATTTGGTAACGGCAAAAACCACCGCCCGGCCTTCGCGCTCGGCCAAATCGGCAAGTTGCAAATCCTGCTTATCCAGCGGCGATAACGCATCCATCACCACCACCACAATTTCGGCAAAATTAATCGCCCGCAAGCTGTCATCCACCGCCATTTTTTCAAGATTGTCGGTAATTTTGGCCTTTTTGCGCATGCCCGCCGTGTCGGCTAGGCGCACCGGGCGACCATCCCAAACCCAGTCCACAGCGATTGAGTCGCGGGTAACGCCTGCTTCGGGTCCGGTAATCAAACGCTCTTCACCAATCAAACCATTGATCAGGGTAGATTTGCCCGCATTCGGCCGCCCGATAACGGCAATGCGCATTGGCTTGTTGACGTCGTCTTCGTCGTCATCATCATCGCTGGCCTCGGTGTCCAAACCAGCGGCCTGCGCCGCCTCCATAATGGCCACGAACAACTCACCCATGCCTTCATTATGTTCCGCCGACACCGCGACCGGTTCGCCCAACCCCAGAGAATACGAATCGCTAATGCCGTCGCGGCCCGCCCGGCCTTCGGTTTTATTGGCAACCAGCACTACCGGCCTACCGGACTTTCGCAAGATATCGGCAAAAACCTCATCCAGCGGTGTAACCCCCGCCCGGGCATCGACCAAAAACAAACACACATCGGCATCGCCAACCGCATGCAATGTCTGGCCGCGCATATCGGCCTCCATACCGGTTTTCGCGGTTTCCAACCCGGCAGTGTCAACAAGGGTAAGGTCCAAATCACCAAACCGGCCAAACCCCTCACGCCGGTCACGGGTAACCCCGGGCCGATCATGGACAATGGCAAGCCTACGCCCGGCCAGACGGTTGAACAGGGTCGACTTCCCAACATTGGGACGACCCGTAATGGCAATTTTTATAGACATGAAACACCCAAAGCGCCACTTATGCGCTAAATTTCTAGCGTAATTTATATAGTCCGGCTTTGTCTGACAGCAAATATAAGCTTTCATCCGCCACCACTGGCGCGATAAAAAACGCGTCATTATATTTGGCTTCGGCCATGATTTCACCGGTGATCGGCGACAATTGCGTAACATTGCCCTCCGACGACACCACCACGAGCTTATTGCCTGCCAATACCGGTCCGGCCCAGGAAATTCGGCCCTTTTGCTTTTTCACTTTTTCATAGCGCGGCATGTCGCGCACCCAAAGCACGCGTCCATCAAAACGCGAAAGCGCCGAAACCTGTCCATCATTGGTGACCACAAAAAGGTTATCACCAGCCAGCCATGGCATATTAATACCGCCCACCTGCCGCGCCCAAATGCGCTCGCCAGAACGCATATCAATGGCGGCGAGCAACCCACTATGGCTGATCGCATAAACCGTGCGGTCGAATATCACCGGCGCACCGGCAATATCATTAAGCTCTGAAAGCGCGGTAATGCCTGATTGGCGAGTCAGCGAATCCGACCACATATTGCGGCCATTTTGCACCCGCAAGGCCACCAATTCGCCCGAAGCAAAGGGTGCCACCACAAGTTCGCCATAAACCGCTGGGCTGGAAGCCGCCAAAATACGAGCAGGCTCAGAAATCCCCTGATAGGTCCATAATACGTCGCCATTATCGGTATCGAAGGCGTATAATTCATCATCCTGAGTGACAGCAAACATGCGCCCTTCAGCAATACTGGGGGTGCTGTGCACTGGTGTTGGGGTTTCAGTCAGCCACAGGATCTCGCCTGTATTCACATCCAATGCCGCAGCTATACCATAGCCCGAGACCATGAATAGCCGGCCGCCGGAAACCGCAAGACCACCGCCATAGCCCTCGCGCGCAGCACCGCGGCCAAGCCGGAAAATACCGCGCAAGCCCGCACCAAAACGGCCGCGCCGATCTTCCTTGGGCAGCACTTTTCTTTCTGGCCGAACGGTTTCGCTCCATTTGACATTGCCCGATACCGTATCGATGGCCTTAACCGTGCCTTTGGCATCAAGCACATAGAGGGTTTTGCCAGCAATAACCGGCGGTGCGACAATGCGGCCACGGGTATAGCTGGCTTTGCCAACATTTTTTTTCCAAACTTTTTGCAAGCTGCCGCTGGCGCTTAAATGCTGCGGCGCGTGGCTGGGGAATGCGCCGGTCTGTGCCCAATCGGCGTTCACATAAGATGGCGGCAAGGTGATGGGGGCGCCGCCGCCTTCGGGGTCCACTTGCAGCGCCTGCTCAAAACTAAGGATAGAGATGCGCCGTTCTTCGTCCGGCAACTCGCCTTGCTTGGCCTTCTTTTTCTCGTCGCTATCACCACCAATAAACGGGATAGACGAACACCCGCTGACCGCCAGCATTAAGGCACAAATCCCCAAAACAATGCGTTTCATTGTGCACCTTCCTGGTTTTCTGTAGCCGTTTCTGCCGGAATGGTTTCTGGAACAATTTCTGGAATAATTTCTGGCACCACTTCCGGTTCTGGTCCCAACACTGCCAAAGCTTGTCCTGCTCTGGTGCGCGCGCCTGCTGGCGCATCCAGCGCTAAAGATAAATAGGTGTAGTCGGCACGGGCACGGGTCGCATCACCCTCTTCCATAGCTTTGGCCGCCAACACTTCACGCGCGGTAAAACGAAATGCCCGTCCGGGCCCGGTAAGCGGGCCAAGTTTGGCATCCAAATCAGCCAGGCTGAGGTCATCAGCAACCACCAGCACCGCCCGCAAAGTGGCCAAGTCCTGATATAGCGGGTCAGCAAACTGGCTCGCCGCCTGGGTAAACAGCGCCGCCGCTTCAGCCGGAAGACCGGCCAACGCCTTGGTGGAGGCCTGTTCCATCAGCGCGATCGCGCCATAGCCGCCCGGTGCTTCAGCCGCAAACGCGCCAAAAGCTTTTTCCGCCGCCGCATAATTGTCTGCTTCGAGCAACTCTACCGCCGCATTATAGCTTTCGGCAGCGCGGGCCTGCTTTTGCGAGGAATACCATTCCCAGCTTTTATAACCACTGACGCCAAGCACAATCGCGGCAACGCCAGCGAAAATAAACGGGCGATAGCGCATGAAAAGCTCATTGGCTTTATCACGGCGTAGCTCTTCATCAACTTCATTGAATACGTCTGACACTTATCTCGACCTGCGGCTTTTATGGGTGCCCCAAATGGCGCCCTTTACTGGCGGGCGACCCTACCTGCACCTGTTAAAAACAGCAACCGCGCAATGCGGTCAAATACGCCGTCCTTGTAGTACCGCCGCAAAGCTGCCGGCCATCAAGGCAAATACAATCGCGACAATACTTTGCGTGCCTAATGTGTCAAAAATTTGAATAAGAATGGCGTTATTAAATTGCACCCCTTCGGCCAACCGTTCCAACTGGCTGGCGGCCAGGGCAGAACCACTAGCACCGGCACCGCCGACCACCATTAGCCGTGGGTTTAGGGCGTTGCCAAGCTTGTTTTCCACCCTTTGGGTGAAGCGCTCATCTTGCTCAATCAGCGCGTCAGCTTTTTCAAAAGCAGTGGACAAACGGGCGTCAAATCCATCTTCGGGGGTCATCATACCGTCACTGCCTCCTTTTCCTCGAGCAGGGCCTTCATTTTAGCCTTGCCTCTATTAATATGCGACTTAACGGTGCCTAACGGCAAGCCGGTAATCTCAGAAGCCTCGGCATGGCTCATGCCAGAGGAAAAACACAAAACAATCAAACTTCGCTCAACCTCGCTTAACTGCGCCAATGCCCGGTCCAAATCCATGGCATCGCCGCTGTCCCACTTTGCCTCACTGTGCTCAATTTCCTGGTGCGCTTTATAACGCTCCATAGCGCCTAATGCTGCTTTACGCTTGCGGACCGCCTGTAAAAACTCGGTGTACGCAATGCGGCACAGCCAGCTTTTAAAACTACCTTTACCGCTAAACGTGCCAATTTTACGAAAAGCCTTGATAAAAGCATCTTGCGCCAAATCGTCAGCCAGCGCGTGATTGCCGGTAATGCGGGTGAGCATGGCGCGCACAAGGGTCTGGTGGCGTTCGACCAACTGCCCGAAAGCATGTTTGTCGCCCGTAGCAGCAACCAGTGCTGCCAATTCCAGATCGTGTGCTGCCATGCCCCAAAAGTCTCCCGATTACCAAGACAGGCCTAGTCGTCATTTTCTTTTTTCAAGAAAAAATGCATCAACAAAAGGGCAATGCCAATAAAGCCGGGAATGGCAGAAACACCAGCCATAATTTGAACGATACCTTCGTCTGGCTCAACCGCATTAATGCCGGTGCCCATAACCACCAGGCCCAAAGCGACCGCAACCAAGATTAACCCGGCACGCAAATCGGTCTGCGGGCGGCGCGGACGCATGCCCATGGCTTTAACCGTCTCTGGTGTTAGCTCAGTGCCTTTATCAATGGCAGCGCGCATGGTTTGCTGCATAGCTTCGTTGGTTCTCGCTTTTTCACGCGAAGCAAACCAAACAATTGCGGCAACCATTAAAAACGGTGCCAGCGGGATAAGTACTTCGAAATCCATTTTATCTTCTCCATTTTTCGTCGCGGTATATACACCGTCAAACCATAGATGCAGCCAACATCTCAAATGGATGCAAACCTAATTGATATTATTGCAACCAAGCGCCACGCCGCGGCACAATAATCCATTATGCACGAAGAACATGCCCAGCCTCATGCAAACCGCACAATGCCTGAGCACGCTCAAAAAGGCAATAAAATCATATTGTAATTATTATAAGCGGTAGCGAATATGGTCGGTCCAAAACCGCTCCAGCCGCATTAATGCACCATTGAGCACCGGCAATTCATCGCCACCAAGATTAGCAACCGGGCCAAGGCTTTTAAGTTGGCGATCAAAAAGCTCGCCAACCAATTCGCGTACTTTGACACCATCATCGGTAAGGCGCACCCGCACGGCGCGCCGGTCTTTGGCGGAACGTTCATGGCTCAGATAGCCGCCATCCACCAGTTTTTTCAAATTATACGAAACATTGGATCCCAGATAATGACCGCGCGTGCGCAATTCGCCTGCGGTCAATTCGCCATCACCGATATTGAACAGTAAAAGCGCCTGCACGCTGTTAATGTCGTCACGGCGGGCACGGTCCAATTCATCCTTGACCACATCCAGCAATTGTCGGTGCAATCGTTCCACCAACATAAGAGTGCTCAAATACCCTTGCTTAACACCCTGATCTTTGGTCTCCGTTTGCATTTGCGTTTTCTGCGCTAGCGACATGGCTTCACCCCTGTTTATTTTTTAATTGTCGCTAACATAGCCATAGAAGGTATAAAAACCCCTTAAGCTCGCCAAAATGATTGCGGAAAACTACAGTTTTTCGGAAAAAGCACGGGCTAAACAAAGCCAAAGGGGTTTTGTGCCCCGCAAAATTTCGCTTAATCTTGCGGGCAAAGCCATGGGATTGCCCGCTATGAACCAATTTCGTCCGCGCACGGATTTACCCACCCACCAGATCAGCAACCAACCCGAACCTCTGGGCGAGATAGCGCTATTTGCAGACCCGGCTTTGCGCGGCGCCGTTGAAAGCGCCTACGCGCGCTTGCGCCGCTTATATGCGCCCACCCAAGCTGCGCAATTGCACGAACAAATCGCGCATATGGAAGCATTTGGCAAAACCATTGGCAGGCAAGATGTGCGTGATCTGGGCCGCCAAGCCGATGAAAATCCGCCTAAGCTGCATACCTTTAACGGCCAAGGCCAGCGCATTGATGAAGTTGAGTTTCACCCGGCCTATCACCAGCTGATGAAACTTGGTTTGGAGAATGGCGTCTCCAGCCGCGCCTGGACACATCAAAGCGGCGGCCACATCGCCCACGGCACTCTATTGGGCATGATGTCTTGGGCCGATGGCGGCGTATGCTGCCCTATGTCGATGACCTATGCGGTTACCGCCGTCCTTAAAAACGAGCCATGGGCTGATAAACAATGGACACCATTGGTGACCAGTGCCGATTATGATGAGCGGGTTTTACCCACAACCCAAAAGACCACCGCAACCATGGGCATGGCCATGACCGAGAAACAAGGCGGTTCTGATCTGCGCACCAATACCACCATTGCCGACGCCATTGACGATGACACGGTGCAATTGCGCGGACATAAATGGTTCTGCTCCGCGCCCATGTGCGATGCCTTTTTGACGCTCGCGCAAGAAGAGACTGGGGCATCAGGCGAAACCGGATTGAGC
This sequence comes from Robiginitomaculum sp., assembly GCA_021776615.1. Classification (GTDB taxonomy): domain Bacteria; phylum Pseudomonadota; class Alphaproteobacteria; order Caulobacterales; family Maricaulaceae; genus Robiginitomaculum_B. Next base: position 270,425 of record JAJFFO010000007.1, read on the forward strand.
TGCTTTCTGGTACCGCGCTGGCGGCCCGACGGCACCCGCAATGCCATGGAAATTCAGCGTTTGAAAGACAAGATTGGCGATCGCTCCAATGCCTCAAGCGAGATTGAATACCGCGGCGCATGGGCACGGCGCATTGGCGCGCCGGGGCGCGGCATTGCCACCATCATAACCATGGCCCACCACACCCGTTATGACTGCATTAGCGGATCCGCCGCCGCCATGCGCAAAGCGGTCATTATGGCAGTCAATCATGTGCGCCAACGCAAGGCGTTCCAAAAAAAGCTTATCGATCAGCCGCTTATGCGCGGCGTATTGGCCGACTTAATCGTCGAATCCGAAGCGGCGTTGGCATTGGCAATGCGGGTTGGGGCCAGCTTTGACGCGGCACCGCTTGATGCGCATGAAGCGGCATTATCGCGGGTGTTAACGCCGATCGCCAAATATTGGGTATGCAAGCGCCAAACCAGCGTCATTACCGAGGCGCTCGAATGTTTTGGCGGCATTGGCTTTGTTGAAGAAACCGGCATGGGCCGACTTTATCGCAGTGCGCCGCTGAATGGCATTTGGGAGGGCTCGGGCAATATTATGGCCCTCGATATAGAACGTGCCATGGGCAATGATGCCGCAAATGCCGCTTTCACCACTGAAATCACCCGTATTGGCGACGAAATCCCCGTGCTGGAAGGATTGGTAGATTGGCTTAAACAGGCGGCGGGCGAAAATCAAAGACTATTTGCCGAACGCGCCGCCTTGGTCTTTTGTGCCGATGCGCTGCCAGCCGGGCCAGTGCGCGACGCCTTCATCACCCTGCGCCTAATGGCCCCATCCCACTTGTGGGGTGCCAATGCGGACAAGGTGGATTGCGACACGCTTATCGCCCGTGCGGTGGATTGGCTTTGAATGGGTAAGTGGTGTCATCCTTGAAAATACGAGGGGGTGTCATCCCGGACTTGATCCGGGATCCATGGTGCCGCTCTAAAATGGATCCCGGATCAAGTCCGGGATGACACATAGAGGTGGGTTGTAAAACATGGTTCTTAACGAGCCAGAATCAAACAAATGGCCAAAATCAAACGCTATTCAGTTTTTGCGCCACAACAATGACGCGTCGCCATAGGAGTAAAAGCGGTAATGCTGGGCGATGGCGTGGGCGTAGGCGGTGTGCATTTCCTCAAACCCGGCCAGCGCGCACACCAGCATAAACAAGGTAGAGCGCGGCAGGTGAAAATTGGTCAGCAGGCCATCCACCGCACGAAATTTATAGCCCGGCGTAATAAAGATATCGGTCTCATCACTGCCCGCGTGCACCATTCCCGCTTCATCGGTTATGCTTTCCAGCGTGCGCAAAGCGGTGGTGCCCGCAGCAATAATGCGCCGCCCTTCGGCGCGCGCCGTGTTCAATGCCTGCGCCGTTTCCTCGCTGACCACATAAAGCTCGCCGTGCATTTTATGGCCCGCCGTATCGTCAGATTTTACCGGCAAAAAAGTCCCCGCCCCCACATGCAAGGTCAAGGTTTGACGCTCCACACCACGCGCCGCCAAAGCGGCAAACATCTCATCGGTAAAATGCAGGCTGGCGGTCGGGGCCGCGACTGAACCCAGGTCCTTGGCAAATATAGTCTGATAATCACTTACATCGCGCGCATCCACCGGCCTTTTGCTTGCGATATAGGGCGGCAGCGGCATTTGCCCAATGCGGGCAATGGCGTCGTCCAATACCGCGCCGGAAAAATCAAAAGCCAGCGTTACCTCGCCGCCATCGCTTTTATCGCTAACCCGTGCATCTAGCGCGCCCGCATTGCACACGCCTTCGGTATCGCCAAAAGCAATCACATCATCAAGGCGCAATCTTTTGGCCGGGCGCACGAAAGCACGCCAATGATTGGCATCCAGCCTTTTGTGCAAATTCACCTCAATGCGTGCCGGGCCACCGCCGCCATGGGCGCGCGCCGGGCGCAGACCATAGAGGGCCGCGGGCAGGACTTTGGTGTCATTGAGCACCAGCACATCGCCTTCACGCAGGCAATGCGGCAAGTCGGTAAACATCTGATCACTGAGGCAGTTTGACGATACTGTATTTGGATCTACGACCAGCAGGCGCGAGGCATGGCGCGGCACAGCCGGACGCAAGGCAATGTTGGCCTCGGGCAGGTCAAAGTCAAATTGATCAACGCGCATAATCTAGGGTCATGAACTCATAAACAGGGTCGATACCGCCCTATTCGTGCACCATATTTTTCGGATCACTGGAATCACCCGGCGCTAGCCCCAATATCTCATTCGCAGCATTTACACCCAACCCCAATACCGTACGATTGGCATAAGAAAAATAGGCAGCAACCTGATTAATCTCCAAAATCTGGCCATCATCAAAGCCCGCTTGGCGCATTTCGTGAATATCTTGCTCAACAAGGGCGCGCGGCGATTGGGTTAAGGTACGCACATAACGCAACGCCACCTGCTCACGCAGATTAAAGGCGTGCTCCAACACATTGCCTTCCAGCGCTTTACGCATGCGCTCGGCCAACTCGTCGTCCTGCAATAAACGCTTCAAACCGCTAAAATGGTGATCCACGCAATAGCGGCAACCATTTAGCGCGCTGACATAGACCCCGACGGTTTCAAGAAAGGATTTGGTTAGCGTATTGGCACCATGATGCAGCGTGTTCTTATAGAGCGCCAAATGGCCCTCCAAGGTGTGCGGACGCAAGGAATGAGCGGTCAGAATATTGTCAATCTGGCCGGAAGAGCCCGCAACACGCTCATAGATCCGGCGCAAGCGGCCGGTGGATTCCTTGAGCAATATCCGTTTTATCCAACTCATCGATTATTCCGTTACCCTGCTATGCCGCGCTGGCGCTTACAATCGTACCTGGTTCTGTTGGTGGTTCGCCTTTGGGCAAAGCATCTACCGCATCCATACCATCGATCACTTCACCCCAAACTGTATATTGGTTGTCGAGGAAAGAGGCATCGCCAAAGCAGATGAAAAATTGCGAATCAGCGCTGTTGGGCTCCATGGCGCGCGCCATAGAGCAGGTGCCCCGTTGATGCGATTGCGCGCTAAACTCGGCGGACAAATGCTGTCCAGAGCCGCCAGTGCCGGTGCCGTGCGGGCAGCCGCCCTGCGCCATAAAACCATCAATCACGCGGTGAAAACTAAGGCCATTATAATAGCCTGAATTGGCAAGTTCGGTAATGCGGGCGACATGGCCCGGCGCCAGGTCCGGGCGCATGCGAATAGTGACCTCACCGGTGGATAATGTAAGCGTTAAAATTGTGTCTGTATCACTCATGCGCGGTGTCCCTTCTGAAAATCTGGATCATTGAACTGCCTGTTCCCACTGGACATAAACCGGCACCGGTATTTTGCAAACCCCAGGCAGCTTTCCATCGTCGTTTTTTTGCTGTTCAAGGTGCGCGGCAAAGGCGGCGCTGTCGGTGCGCATTACCCACACTCGCGCCCGGTCCTTGTCGGCAACATCACTACCCAATGTCATGCCGTCAATCAGGTCTGGCGGATAAGCCGGTTCGCCAAGCTTAATCTCCGTAACCGCATTTTGTCCGGCACGCACCCGGCCCCACACGGTATATTTTGTATTCAGCCATTCAGGATTACCGGTGGTGATATAAAATTGCGCATTGGCACTATTGGGATCATTAGTCCGGGCCATGGCGGCGGCACCGGGGCAATGCAGGCCGGAAGCCCGCACCCGGCCATCCGCCGTCATCATTGCCAATTCGTCCGGCTGTGAAACGATTGGAAACCCGTCGACAAAGCCGGTGTTGAAATTGCGATCTTCCCCGACCAGTTTGATTTTTTGCCCCAACGTGCGCCGAAACATAAATTCGCCAACCAAAGGCGGTGTGGTCGGCGGATCACGCCGGACCAATGATGGCTCGCCAGCCTGGGCCATAAATTCTTTCAACACGCGGTGAAAGGGCAGCCCGACAAAATATCCATTGCTGGCGAATTCGCGCATGCGCTGCACGTGGTTTGGGGCAAAGTCCGGTGCCATTTCGATCAGCGTAATGCCATGCAAGGTCTTCATATACAGCAAATTTTCCGCTGGCACTTCGCGCCAGATGTCCGGCGCTTCCACCGGGTTTGGCACGCCGACTGGCAGTGGTTGGCCCAGCGGCCTGTTGCGATCACTGTCAGCGACCCGGTTTTGCGTTGTCTCTTCAGCGGCTTCGCCACCGGGACGTTGCTCCTGCGCTTTGGCGGAATCCACTTCGCTGGGCGCGCCGCAAGCCCATAGGATTAGCGCTAGAATGAGGATAATTTTACGCATTATATCAAATCTTCTCCGATAATTTTTGGGCGACAAACGCCGAAACAAAAGGTGTTACATCGCCGCCCAAACGGGCAATTTCCTTAATCAAGCGAGATGCAATCGCCTGATGTTGAGGGTCAGCCATAAGAAACACCGTCTCTATGTCATCATTAAGGCGCTGATTCATACTGGTCATCTGAAACTCATACTCAAAATCTGAAACGGCGCGCAACCCCCGCACAATGAAAGTTGCCTTGGTCCGCTCGGCAAAATGGATCAGCAATCCATCCATGGGCCGCACTTCAATATCGGCAACATCCTGAAATTGTGCCGCCTCGGATTGCATCATTTCTATGCGCTCCTCAACCGAGAAAAGCGGCTTCTTTGCTTCGTTCAGAGCGACACCGACAATGAGCTTGTCCACAAGCTTGATGGCCCGGCCCATAATGTCAGTATGGCCATTGGTGACGGGATCAAAGGTTCCGGGGTATAGGCCGATTTTCATCGCATATCCTCAAATTTTCTACAGACATACGCCGCAAAGCCAGCCAGTTTTCACCATCACCACATATATCAGCGCCTTATCCCCCGACACTTAGTATAGGTGCATGTTAAGCCAAGGAAGATTAGCAGCAACAAGCCATTGCGCAATAACAATTACGCCTGTTCACCATCGCCGCCCTTATCTTCAACATTTTGCGCACCGTCGGCGACGACAATGTCTTCACCATCGGCCCCAGCATCGGCATCGGCTTCACTTTCAACAATGCGTTGCACCGCTACCACCCGTTCGTCATTTTTCAAGCGAATAATGGTCACCCCGGCAGTAGCCCGCCCGGCAATGCGAATGCCACCTATGGGCACACGGATAAGCTGTCCGCCATCGGTCACCAGCATTATGCCGTCGCCATCTTCGACCGGGAAAGAGGCGGCCAAATGCGCCCCTTTCATTTTGCTAAGGCGTAAATCATGGGCAAACAGCCCTTTGCCGCCGCGTCCCGAAACCCGGTATTCATACGCCGATGTGCGCTTGCCATAGCCATTATCGGATATGGTCAGCACGAATTGCTCTTCCGCATCCAAGGCCGCGAGGCGTTCAACGCTAAGCGCCGCTTCAGCACCATCATCATCGTCTTCACCGGCCTCTGGCACCTCTGGCACCTCTGCGGCAACCATTTCATCTTCTTCACCCACGGCCCGGCGCATGGCGCTGGCATGTTTGAGATAGGAGCGCGCTTCGGCGGGAACGATATCCATATGGCGCAATATCGCCATGGAGATCACTTCGTCATCGCCTTCAAGGCGGATGCCACGCACACCGGTTGAGGTACGCCCGACAAACACGCGCACCGCCTCAACGGGGAAACGGATACATTTGCCATTGCGTGTGGTCAGCAACACATCATTGTCCGGCGCACAGGCGCGCACGCCTACAATACCATCGCCCTCGTCCGGCTTCATGGCAATTTTGCCATTGCGCATCACATTGGCAAAATCGGAAAGTTTATTGCGCCGCACATGGCCGGAGCGGGTGGCGAACATAACGTCCATCTTGCTCCAATTCGCCTCATCTTCGGGCATGACCATGATCGAGGTAATGGTTTCGCCTGCCGATAGCGGCAGCAGATTGACCAGCGCCTTGCCTTTAGTGCGCGGATCACCTTGCGGCAATCGCCACACCTTCATGGTATAAACCATGCCGGTCGACGAGAAACACAGAATTGGCGCGTGGGTGGAGGCAACGAAAATTTCGGTAACAAAATCTTCGTCCTTAGTGGTCATCCCGGCCCGGCCGGTGCCGCCGCGTCGCTGCTCGCGATAAGTATCGAGCGCGGTGCGTTTGGCATAACCCCCACTGGTAATGGTGACCACCATATCTTCGCGGGCAATCAGCGATTCATCGTCAATTTCCAATTCCGCATCAATACTTTCCGTGCGCCGCGGCACCGCAAAACGGTCTTTGGCGTCGCGCAATTCTTCGCGAATAATGTCGAGCACCCGGTCACGAGAGCGCAAAATATCCAGCAAATCGGCAATGGTCTCGGTGATTTTCTTGGCTTCGTCGCCAATTTCCTCGCCGCCAAGCGCGGTCAGTCTTTGCAGACGCAAATCCAATATCGCCTTGGCCTGTTCCATGGTCAGGCGAATATTGCCGTCCTCATCAAGCCGCGAACGTGGATCGGCAATCAGTTTTACCAATGGCCCCATGTCGCGGGCCGGCCAGGCGCGGCCCATTAAGACATCGCGCGCGGACGCCGGGTCTGGTGCGGTGCGGATCAGGGCAATCACTTCGTCAATATTGGCAACCGCCACCGCCAACGCTACCAAAACGTGGGCGCGGTCGCGCGATTTGGCCAGATCAAAGCGGGTGCGCTTGGCCACCACTTCCTCGCGAAACACCAAAAACGCCTGCAACATCTGGCGCACATCCATCAATTGCGGACGGCCTTGATGCAGAGCCAGCATATTCACACCAAAATTGGTCTGCAATTGCGAATAACGATAGAGCTGGTTGAGCACCACTTCTGCATTGGCATCGCGCTTGATCTCGATGACCACCCGCAATCCGTCGCGATCTGACTCATCGCGCAAATCGGCAATGCCCTCAACGCGCTTATCGCGCACCAACTCGGCGATTTTTTCAATCATCGATGATTTATTCACTTGAAACGGAATTTCCGTAACAATAATGGCATCGCGGCCTTTACGAATCTCTTCAACATTGCAGCGCGCCCGCATGACCACCGAGCCACGGCCCGTAGTCACCCCGGAGCGGGCGCCGGCACGGCCAACGATCTGCCCGGCGGTCGGGAAATCCGGCCCCGGCACCATTTCAAGAATTGCCGCATCGTCCAGCCCCGGATTATCAATCAACGCCAAAGTTGCATCAATAATTTCACCCAGATTATGGGGCGGGATATTGGTCGCCATACCAACGGCGATGCCGCCAGCGCCATTGACCAACATGTTGGGATAACGCGAAGGCAGGACCGCAGGCTCGCTTTCCGAACCATCATAATTTTCAATAAAAGCTACGGTGCCCTTGCCAATGTCGGCCAATAAGGCCTCGGCTGGGCGGGCCATACGCACTTCAGTATAGCGCATAGCGGCAGCGCGGTCGCCATCGAGCGAGCCAAAATTGCCTTGCCCATCAAGCAAAGGCAATGACATTGAGAAATCTTGCGCCATGCGCACCAAAGCATCGTAAATCGCCTGGTCACCATGGGGGTGGTATTTACCCATCACATCACCAACCACGCGGGCGCATTTGCGATAGGCTTTGTCATGGGTGTAGCCAGATTCATACATGGCATAAATGATCCGCCGGTGCACCGGCTTCAGGCCATCGCGCACATCGGGAATGGCGCGGCTGACAATCACACTCATGGCATAATCGAGGTAGGATTTGCGCATTTCCTCGACAATGGAAATCGGCGCTACGCCCTCTTCATGGCTCGGGCCCGTCGGACCCCCATCATCAATATCGTCCGGTGTCTTGTCGCCCGTTTCAGTCAATGCATATCCCCTGCACGTTCACTCAAAATTCCCGTTCAATCCCCACTTTCGAACCAGGCTCGAATCGCAAAGTGCACGGCCAATATAACTAGCAGCCCACCACCTCAGACACCAGTGCCAAGGCCAGTACAGATATCCGGTTTTGGCCCTCGAATACGCAGCGCAAATATTGCGAAACCTTAACCCAAAGCCGGGTCGATTTAAGGTATAAAGCGTGGCAAAATGTTAGGAGTATTACGCCATGAATGTCACGTTTTCACGACGCCAAATGCTTTGCCAACTTAGCACCGGATTGGCCTTGGGCTTTGCGGGCAAGGCAGGTGCACAAATACAGAAGCAAACACAGCAGGGCGGCAATTGGCGCAGTGGCCCTGATTTACCATTACAAGTGCAAGAGATTTATCCGACCGCCTTTCAAGGCCGCGTGCATTTGGCCGGCGGCATGTATCGCACCGCGCAAGGCCTACCGGCCAGCGACCGCCATGTGGTTCTCACCCCCGGTGACACAGTATGGCGCGACGCCGCCGCTTTGCCGGAAGCCCGCCATCACCCGTATTTGCTGGGTACCAAAGATACGTTATTCGCCATTGGCGGTTTCACCCGCGCCGACAATGGCTGGACCATGCAAACCCAAGTTTGGCAATATGACCCAACCATTGATCAATGGCGCGATGGCCCCGCTTTAAGCGGCCCGCGCGGCGAAACCTCTGGCGGTGCGCTCGATGGCAATATTCATCTGGTTGGCGGGCGGGTACCCAAGGGCAGTGCAAATTCAGCGTGGACCGATCATCGCGATGATGCCGGGCATTGGGTTTTGTCGCCAGACGCCAATAAATGGGAAAAGCTGAGACCAGCGCCAACGGCCCGCAACTCTGCCGCCGGTGTGGTTGTGGGTGGGCTGCTCTATGTCATTGGCGGGCGAAAAGTCGGCGGCGGCAATGTCGCCATGACCGAGATTTACAACCCGAAGGACGATAGCTGGCACACCGTTGCGCCGATGCCGCAAGCCCAAGGCGGCCTTGCTGCGGCCAGTGTTAACGGCAAAATCTATGCTTTCGGTGGTGAATTTTTCGGGCCCAATGGCGGCGGTGTCTTTAAAGAAGTTTGGGAATATGACCCGGCCCACGACCATTGGCGCGCTATGCCATCAATGCCCACCCCGCGTCATGGCTTGGGCGCGGTGGCCATCGGCAATGATATTTATGTAATTGGCGGCGCCGAGCAAGCCAGCGGCGTCGGCACCTCCGCCAAAGTGGAAATTTTCACGCCGGAATAAGCCTCATAACGTGTCACCCCGGAAGCCGTTAGGCTATCCGGGGCCTTATGATGATGCACCGCCGTGGGTCTGGCCGTAAAATAAGCACGTCCAAATTTGGCCTAAAACGGAATATCGTCGTCCATGTCATAGCTTTCCTGGCCGCCACCTTGTTGGCCGCCTTGCGAGCCACCAGAACCGCCGGAGCCGCCAGAACTACCACCACCTTGCTGGCCGTCACGAGAACCACCGGATGAGCTGCCGCCATAGGCGCCGCCGCCGCTATCGCCGCGCGAATCCAGCATTTGCAATTCACCGCGATAGCGCTGCAACACAATCTCGGTGGTGTATTTGTCATTGCCGTCGCGGTCTTGCCATTTGCGCGTTTGCAATTGGCCTTCGACATAGACTTTGGAGCCTTTTTTGAGATAATTCTCGGCTACTTTGGCAAGATGTTCATTGAAGATCACCACCCGGTGCCATTCGGTTTTTTCCCGGCGTTCGCCCGACTGCTTGTCTTTCCAGTTCTCCGAGGTGGCAATACTGAGATTGACCACAGCATCGCCATTATTCATACGCTTTACATCCGGGTCCGCGCCCAGATTACCTACCAGAATTACTTTATTTACACCCGCCATTGTCGTCTCCCGGACATTAGACCCCTGAAATCGTGATTCCCGCGCGATTGTTCATGCTCTCGCCAAAACGTCCAGCCCAAACCTGCTATTCGCTCTCGAAAACCCGATGCAAAAATGTTTGAATGCGCTGTACAGATTTCTTTTTGTTCATATTATGTTCTTTTTGTCAACTGAGTCGCATCCCCCATGGCCAACCCTCTAAAGACCATCCGCGTTACCGGCGCTCGCGAACACAATCTGCGCAATGTCAGTGTCGACATTCCGCGCGACAAATTGGTGGTCATTACCGGCCTGTCCGGCTCCGGCAAATCATCCTTGGCATTTGACACCATTTATGCCGAGGGTCAGCGCCGTTATGTGGAGAGCCTGTCCTCCTATGCCCGCCAGTTTTTGGAGCTGATGGCCAAGCCCGATGTGGACAGTATTGAAGGTCTGTCTCCGGCGATTTCGATTGAACAAAAGACCACCTCGCGTAATCCGCGCTCAACCGTGGGCACGGTCACCGAGATTTATGATTATATGCGGCTTTTATGGGCGCGCATTGGCGTGCCGTATTCACCGGCCACCGGCCTGCCGATTGAAAGCCAAACGATTAGCCAAATGGTCGACCGCCTAATGGCCTTGCCCGAGGGCACGCGGCTTTATCTGCTGGCCCCCATCGTGCGTGGACGCAAGGGCGAATATCGCAAGGAAATTGCTGAGCTGATGAAGCAGGGTTTTCAGCGCCTAAAGGTCAATGGTGAATTTTACGCCATTGAAGACGCGCCGGATCTGGACAAGAAATTCAAACACAATATCGACGTTGTGGTTGACCGGGTGGTGTTGCGCGATGATTTGCAAGCGCGTCTGGCCGACAGTTTGGAAACCGCATTGCGGCTGGCCGATGGCCTGGCCATCGCTGAGTTTGCCGATACGCCAAAAAAAGCTGATACGTCAAAAAAAGAGGGGGCCAGCAATGCCTCAAGACCGGATGATGGTCGGTTGTTATTTTCCGAAAAATTCGCCTGCCCGGTATCCGGCTTTACCATTGCCGAGATTGAGCCACGATTATTCTCGTTCAACAATCCGTTTGGTGCCTGTCCATCGTGCGACGGCTTGGGCAAACGGCTGGAATTTGATGCGGGTCTTGTGGTCCCTGACGAAGAGGCAAGCTTGCTCAAAGGCGCGCTTAAGCCATGGTCGTCGGGCACATCGCGCATGTATCGGCAAACGCTGGAGGCATTGTGCCGCCATTTTGGCGCAGACATGAATGTGCCGTGGTTCGAACTGCCCGAAGATTTTCGCCAAAAAGTATTGTTCGGCACCGGCAAGGAAAAGCTGCATTTCGTTTATAGCGAGGGCAATCGCAAATTCGAGACCGAAAAAACATTTGAAGGGGTTTTGCCCAATTTGGAGCGGCGCTGGCGCGAAACTGATTCAAGCTGGGTGCGCGACGAATTGGGCAAATACCAATCCGCTGCCCCCTGCCCCGCCTGCCATGCCAAGCGCCTCAAGGCCGAAGCCTTGGCGGTTAAAGTGGGCGGATTGGACATTTCGGACGCTACCGAAAAATCCATTGCCGATGCCGACAAATGGTTCACCGCTTTGGAAGGTGAATTAACCCCAAAACAGCTTTCCATTGGGGAGCGAGTGCTCAAGGAAATCCGCGAACGGCTGTCTTTCCTGAATGCCGTGGGGCTGGATTATTTGTCCTTATCGCGCTCGTCGGGCACGCTGTCGGGCGGCGAAAGCCAGCGCATTCGTCTGGCCAGCCAGATCGGCTCCGGGCTAACCGGTGTTCTCTACGTGTTGGACGAACCGAGCATTGGCCTGCACCAGCGCGACAATGCGCGCTTGCTGGAAACGCTGAAGAATTTGCGCGATTTGGGCAATTCGGTCTTGGTCGTCGAGCATGATGAGGAAGCCATTCTCTCCGCCGACCATGTCATCGACATGGGCCCATTGGCCGGCATTCACGGCGGCGAAGTGGTGGCCGAAGGGACACCGGCAAAAATCATCAAAGCCAAGAACAGCCTTACCGGCCAATATTTAAGCGGCAAACGCTGCGTACCAATTCCCGCCAAGCGCCGCACGCCTAATCCGCGCCGGGTTTTGCGGCTTGAGGGCGCGCGCGGCAATAACCTTAAAAACGTGACCGCGGAATTTCCGCTGGGCCTGTTTGTTTGTGTTAGCGGCGTATCCGGCGGCGGCAAATCCACTTTGACCAATGAAACCCTCTATAAAGCGGTATCGCGCAAACTTAATGGCGGCTCCAAAATACCGATGGAGCATGACTTTTTGGATGGCGTTGAACACCTCGATAAAATTATTGATATCGACCAATCGCCCATTGGCCGCACCCCGCGTTCCAACCCGGCCACCTATACCGGCGCTTTTACGCCGATACGCGATTGGTTTGCCGGCCTGCCGGAAGCCAAAACCCGCGGCTACAAACCGGGCCGGTTTTCCTTCAACGTTAAAGGCGGTCGCTGCGAAGCCTGTCAGGGCGATGGCGTGCTAAAAATCGAAATGCACTTTTTGCCTGATGTTTATGTACAATGTGATGTCTGCCACGGGGCGCGTTATAATCGCGAAACTTTGGAGGTTTTGTTCAAAGGAAAATCCATTGCCGATGTCCTGCATATGACCGTGGACGAAGCCGCCGAATTTTTCAAAGCCGTACCCAGCGTGCGTGAAAAAATGGTCACCCTGCAACGGGTCGGGCTTGGTTATATCCATGTGGGCCAGCAAGCCACCACGCTTTCGGGCGGCGAGGCGCAGCGGGTGAAACTCTCCAAAGAGCTTTCCAAACGTGCCACCGGGCGCACGCTTTATATTCTCGATGAACCCACCACCGGCTTGCACTTCGAAGATGTGCGGCGGCTTTTGGAAGTGTTGCAGGAATTGGTCGATACCGGCAATACGGTGATTGTCATCGAGCACAATCTGGACGTTATCAAGCAAGCCGATTGGCTGCTTGACCTTGGCCCCGAAGGTGGTGATGGCGGTGGGCAGATTGTCGCCGACGGCACCCCTGAAGACGTCGCCAAAGTCGATGCCAGCTGGACCGGCCGCTATCTTAAGCCGATTTTGGCACGCGAGAGCGCCGCTTAGCAGGCCGGAATTTAGGTGGCAGCCGCCACCACAACAACACCGCCACAATGAGCGCCAGCCCGCCTTGGGCGAAGCTAACCGGAGTAAGGTGTTTGGGTTGCGTGCCGATCTCGAAGGCCCGTTGCAGGCCAGCCAGAGCGTTGTCTGCCTCGCCCGTGGTTAATGTGGCCACCAATGCGGCGCTAAAAATAATGGCATTAAAAGCGCCGTGAATGCCGCATACGCCGATGATTGATCCCTCGCGCAGGGCATAAAACCCTAGCATCACCCCGATCAATGTCACCGAAACTATTGCCACCAGACCTGCCGCTAAATTGCCGGTGAACAAAAAATGCGCATGTAAGGAGCCAAAGAAAATGGAACTCAGAAACACGCCGGCAATGGGTCCAAAACGCTTGGCTAATGTCGACAGCAACCAGCCGCGGCAGATAATTTCCTCCGCCGCGCTTTGCAGCATAATTCCCAACAACAATATGGCCAGCACCAAAAGGGTAGCAGGTTGGCGTAACACTTCCATCGAAATACTGGCTGGCGGTTTGTCCGGGTTAATCATAAAAACACTAAGCAAGGCAGCAAAACCAAACAAAGCCAAAGCAAATGCCAAGCCCCATAACAGGCCGCGCCCATAACGCCAAAACGCACCGCGCCAGATAATCCCGGCGCTGCGAAGCGAGCGGCGCTCATAGCGCTTCATCCACAGCATTGCCAAAAGCGCGAACACCGAAAACATGACGTAGAGCGTGAGGATGAGTATCAACCCCGACCGCTCAGCGGCAGGCAAGTCCCCGCCCATGGGCAATAATATCAGCAACACAAATGGCAGTGTCGCCAAATTGGCCAACAGCCACCCGGCCCATAATAATGCGAAAGCTGCCCAAGCCGGTGTGGTGCGCGCGTCTTTGCCGGGCGCGGCATAGACGATCATGAAGGGGTTGCCGCCTCGCTCACACCCTCAGCCGAACCGGGTTTTGGCATATCAATACCGCTCACCAGGCAAGCTGAAACGCCGGCACCCATGGCATAACGCAAATACTCCACCATCAATCCGGTGATCGTCAGCACCAGCATTGGCACTGCCGCCAGCCCAATATAGGCCCCGACATTGGTCATGCTCGGTTCGCTCCAGCCAAACATAGCCACGCCAACGCCCAAAAACGGCAAAGAGACCAGAAGCGCAGTAAACAAAACCGCCAGCGCCAATGCCAAAATAACAAAAAACTGCAAAACATAAGCGAGGAAAAGACTCCAAAAATGCCCCTTGCTTACCGCGAACGCTTCAAATACCTGAATTTTACCGCGCTTGACCGTTAGCGCTACCGCGGGCGAAAGACGCACCGAAAACCAGATGATGGCGCAAAGCCAGGCAAAGCCAAGAATAAATCCAAAGGCGACGATGATTTGATGGCCGCCCGCTTTGGCCATTACACTCGCGACTACGGCCACTATGACCAAAGGTATCAGGCTCACAATAATGGCCAACACCAGCACCAAGGTTACCGCAATAAGTACCACCAGGACCTGCAATTCCTGTTCACCAAAACGCAAGCCTAACCTCTTGCCACCGGACTCGCCGTGGATCATCCAGCGCAGCAGAGCCGCATAGATGGCCACAAAAATTGGTAAAAACACCATCCCTGCCAACATGCCAACCGCTTGGTATACGTTGGAAACAGATTGCAGTTTCAGCAAGAATGCGTTGGAGTCCGGATCCATGTCCAGTAAAGTCGGCGCCGCATTTATCAAAAACGGAAGGGTAACCAGCACCATCATGGCAATAATGATCAGGCGACCCAGCACATAGGCAAAACCTAATCGCCGCAATGCGCCCTTGTCAGCACGTTTTTCTATAAAGAAGAAAGCGGCCCGATCTGCTGAAAACTTACCTGCGCTCATCTTTTTATCCTTTTTTAGGGCGGAGAAACCAAAGTGATCCCGCGGCCAACAACACAGTGACAACAATGCTACCCTCAGGTCCAAAACTGCCACCGGTCAACCATGTCGCCGCACCGGTCTTATTGTCGAAATCAACCAGCAAAGCGGGCGAGTCGATGGTCATGGCGCTAACTTCCAGCCCGAAGCCCAGCCCCAACAACCAATTCCATGCCGCATGAAAACCACAAACCCCCAAAAGCGAGCGTTCGCGAAGCGCATACAAAGATAAAAACACGCCAACCAGAACAATATTGGCCATGGCGATCCAGTTAATGTGGTCCAGCCCTTCATTACCCAGATGCAGCGCAGCAAATATGGTCGAGTTAACGGCGATAGCAATAATGATACCAAAGCGCGATGCCATTGCCGACATTACCCAACCGCGCATGAGAATTTCTTCGGTTGATCCTTGAACGATGAATCCCAGCAATAACAGCGCGATCATCATCAAAGCGGCGGGGGAGCTAAATGCCGGGAACAGCGCCGCAATATCATAGCCGCCCAAGGCATAAATAGCGAAAACGGCAGCGGCGTTGAAGGCCAATCCCATGAGTAATCCGCGACCAAAACGCGAAACAGCCGCTTGTTTTCGAAGGCCCAGACTGGCCAAAGACCGATTTTCGACAAAGCGTACCCACAAAAGCGCCAGCAGTGCTCCGGCACCAAAGGTAACAATCAGGATGTACAGCATGCCCGTAGTGTTTAAATCTGCGCCTTGCTCTAAAACCCCTAAAGCCAAGCCCGGTAGCACGCCAAGGCCCTGCCCAATGGTCATCACAATGACGGCGACAACCCATACCAACGCCACATAAACCGGGTGCAGCCGGGGCTTGGGACCAAAATCTCCATAGACCTGATACTTGACTGGGCGTTGGCTCTGGGTTTTTTCCGTCATAATTTACTCCGTATTTTTGGGGCTTTGATGGGAATCCGGCTTTAGGCTTTTATAGGCAAAAAGAGCGGCACCATTGATGGCCGCCGACTGATAAATATTCACTATGGTGCCAATCAATAGTATTAGCACAAACGCAATAATGGTGGACGTGCTTAAAAATGTGTCGCGCATTAATTGCGGCACATCGTCCGGATCCAATGTTTGAAGGATTGACGGGTCGCTCAGCCAGCCGGTTTCGGGCTGAGTATAAAACAGCAGGTTGGCGGGTGTATTCAGCGCCACAGCGACCATGGCGAAAATCGCCAGCAACACAGAGAAGGCCAAAAACAAATTCCAGAAATGACCGCGCGTCAGCTGCCAACTGCCAAAAAACCGCAAGCGTTTTTCCGCAAAAGTCTGGGCAAAGACCAGGGAAAACCTGGTCGCCAAAAACATCATCATAAACGGCAAAATCAAAAACAGAGTTATGAGGCCAGACACTGAAAGCCAGTTCATTTGGTTATTACTGCCCCCCCAAACCATAAAGGTGGAAAGCCCGATCGGGGCCGCGAAAACACCTAGCAAAAACAGTAAGAGAATCACATAGAGGCGCACTTCATCTGCACCGAACCGATAAGCAAAAAAACTACCCCGCAACCCTTCGCCAGCATAGAAGCGAAACAAGGCTGCACGGTTCAAGGTAACAGGAATATAGAGCAGTGCTATCAGAATCAAATATGGCGCAATCAACGGCTTGAGTTGTGCCGCACTGGTAAGAGTGCCAGCCTCATTGTCGGAAAAAATTGGCGATAACAATTGAAAAAACCAATAAAGCATTGGCGTCAGCAGCAGCGCGTACAGCAATAAGAATGGCACGCCAAGGTAAAATAAAAGGTTCAGCCAATTTCCCTTGAGCGGCTTGAAAGCCGCCGCCAGAATATCACCCACCTCTAATACTGCCGCATTCGTATCACTCATGATTATTGTCCTGACTGGCGCGCAAACCGCGATAAAAAGTAACATACAGGCCGCTAATCGCGCCATTTATCGCCGGCCAAAGCATGGCCGAAAGCATAAAAAACCACAGCAGAGGGCGCAAATCTGCGGTGCTGATCAAGGCATTTTCCAAACCGCCATCCGCCGGATAGCTGGCAAAGATGATTTTGGCGTATTGCACCATGCCCGGTGCCAGCAACAGATAAAATGGCAATGCGGTCAACACCAGGGCTAAGGCCATGCGCCAGCCCTGGCCTTTGCTCCAACTCGCAGCTTCAAACACTACCACTCGGCCCTCAGCAATCACCGCCGGATAAGCAGGGGTAAAACGCGCAATGGTATAAAGCCCAAGCGCCGCAACCGCCGCGCCAAAGAACGTAACGGCCGCGATGCCGATTGCCCCCGAATGCGCGAAAACGCTGGCTGGTTCGGTCTCGATAATGGCCGGGTCAACAGTGCTGGCAATCACCGCGCTAAGGCCAAAAATCGCCACCAATGTGCCTAAAAAAACAATGAAAGTGGTAATCGCCGCCACCGCAAACATAGTCAGGAACAGCCGCGCTTCGTCCGCCCCAAATTGCAATCCCATCATCCCGCCCGACGGCATGCCCAGTCCACGGCGCAAATAGGCCGCAAAAAGCACGACCATTAAAGGAATTAAGGCGAGGCTCAGCAGAGCACTAAGGGTACCGACACTGCTGGCCGCCGGAAAATACAGGCTAAGCCAGGCACTGATAATGTTGGCCAAGATGAACAGGCTGCCAGTCACATAAAGAAAAGCAATATTGCGACGCAAAAAGACAAATGCAGAAACTACACAGCGCAGCACGGGCACTTGCCCTTTTTTATCGGTCATACATACCCACCCTTATCGTTATTCGATAAGCTCTCGTTTTGCTGGAAAAGTCAAGATCATCAAGTCAAATGCCTGCATTATTCATCCGAATTGCGATTTTTGGCGACTGCTCACTCAGGTGCACGCTCCAATGACCTGCACCACACTAATTGATTAATTACCCATCTGAAAACGGAATTGCACTTCAATAAACTCACGGCAGGCTACCGGCGCATTGGGCATTGGTTTTGCGCGCCAGCCCATTACCGCTTTGACGGCAGAAGAGCCAAACTTCCTTGCTGGCACTTCTGCGGAAACTGTAACATCGTGTGGCACACCATCCTGATCCAGTGAGTATTGAACATAAGCGGCACCAACATAGCCTTGTGCGGCAGATCCCGCCGGGTAAACTGGTGGATCCCGGCTAATCCATTCAACCGGTTCACATGTTTCCGGGCGACCCGTAATTTCAGGCTCCCGTATGTCGAGCAAATTGTTTTTTCGGGTTTTCGGCCGCAATCTTGCCCCCGCACTTGCGAGGTTTTCTTGTTTGAGAGTGAGAGTAGCTTCAACGACGTTGATCATAGCCAACCATGCCTGAGCCGCGCGAACAATTGAGCTCACGCGATCATAGCGCTGCGGACCCATAATATCAATAACTTGCTGCAAATCAGATTGCGCTTCTTCTATGTCAGAAAAGTTGGATTGATTCAGTTTTGCCGCTGCTCGAAAAGCTTGAGAGATGCCAAAATGGGTGCGTTTTGCATCTCCATAGTATTATAAATACTCTGGGCCGCCGTGGATTGTTGGAGGGCCTCACCCCAATTGCGCCGCTTACCCGCGGCTGTCGTCAACACAATATGCGAGTGGAACAATGGGTAATTCGGTTCCAAATTGGCAGATGTGAAATCGCTTATCGCCAATTTCAACGCTTTAACATTAGACCTGTTTGGCTTGCCAATGCCGATTGCCAATGCATTGATAAGTTGTGTGCTTTGTACGGTGAGCGCCCCATCGGGCAGGGATTTACTCAACGCCAAGGCTCGCTTGGCCGGGGTAATCGCATCCTCGCGCGGTAGGTATCGTATTCGCAATTGAGCAAGGTTATAGGCAAGGATGGCGCTATAGTTTTTATTGTTGGCCTTTTCTGCTTCCTGCCAAGCTTTTTCACCTTCCCGCTCAGCGGTCAGAACATCACCCTGTGCCAGCGCCTCGGCATACGCCTTATAAGCTTCTACAATCGGCGAAGTGGCCTGCACGCCGCCAGCATACAGCAAAAAAGAACATGCAATCATCACTAACAACCGCATAATCATACCCTATACTATCCGTCGGTAGTAATAACACCTTTAACGCTTGACGCAAGCATAAGCACAATCAATACCCCCCGCTATGACTATAAAACCTATACATATTGTCGGCGGCGGCCTTGCTGGCTCCGAAGCGGCATGGCAGTGCGCCAAACAAGGCGTCCCGGCAATCATTCACGAAATGCGCCCGGTGCGCGGTACCGACGCGCATTTGACCGACAAGCTGGCGGAACTGGTGTGTTCCAACTCGTTTCGCTCAGACGATCACGAGAATAATGCCGTGGGCCTGTTGCATGAAGAAATGCGCCGGTGCGGCTCGCTCATCATGCAATGCGCTGATCAGCATAAGGTTCCGGCCGGTGGTGCACTGGCGGTGGATCGCGAGGGCTTTTCGGCGGCAGTGAGCGCCGCTTTGCATGACCACCCGCTGGTGCAGATTGAGCGCGGCGAGGTTGATGCCCTGCCGCCCCCGGCGTGGGACAATGTGATTATCGCCACCGGGCCGCTGACGTCGCCCGGCTTGAGCCGTGCCATACTCGACCTCACCGGCGAGGACGCCCTCGCCTTTTTCGATGCCATTGCGCCAATCGTGCATCGCGACAGCATTGATTTTGACACGGCGTGGTTTCAGTCGCGCTATGATAAAGGCGACGGCGCGGACTATATAAACTGCCCGATGGACAAGGCCCAATATGAAGACTTTATCCGGGCGCTCAATCAAGGCGAGAAGACGGTTTTCAAGGAATGGGAGAAGGACACGCCCTATTTTGAAAGTTGCCTGCCCGTTGAAGTTATGGCCGAGCGTGGCCCCGAAACCCTCAGATACGGCCCGCTAAAGCCCGTTGGCCTTACCAACGAGCACAAGCCGGAGGAAAAGGCTTACGCCATTGTGCAATTGCGCCAGGATAATGCTTTGGCGACGCTGTATAATATGGTCGGCTTTCAAACCAAGTTGAAATATGGCGCGCAGCAAGAGATTTTTCGCACCATTCCGGGCCTGCAAAATGCCGAGTTTGCCCGCCTTGGCGGCATTCACCGCAACACGTTTCTCAACGCGCCAGTGGTTTTGGACGAAAGCCTGCGCCTTAAAGCGCAGCCGCGCCTGCGCTTTGCCGGACAAATTACCGGGGTTGAGGGTTATGTGGAAAGCGCCGCCTGCGGGTTGCTGACCGGACGCTTTGCTGCCGCAGAGCGATTGCAACAGCAAAAACAATTTCCGCCAGTATCCACCGCTTTGGGCGCATTATTATCGCACCTGACCGGCGGGCATATCGCCGGGAAAAATAGTTTTCAACCGATGAATATAAACTTTGGCCTTTTCCCGCCAATAGAGGCGCCGAATAAAGATGAGAACGGTAAAAGATTGCGTGGAAAAGAGAAAACACGCGCCAAGAGACGTCTTATTACAGCGCGAGCGCTTGACGATTTGGCTAACTGGACCTTGAGTGGGGCAGCCGGGTCTTGAGGGGAGTAGTTTACGCGTATGATTTTGCCGCCGCTTCACAAATTGAACACCGGTTTTTCTTGGCCAACGCGCCAGCACAACACGCTGAGGCGGCTCGCCGTTGAAGAAATTTCAAATTTTGATGAACATGGCTATATCATTGTAAACAATGTTCTAAGCGCCGATGAATTGGCGACACTTATCCCCATTATTGATCGGTTGGAGTCTCGTGAAACCGAAACGGTTTTGACCATGGAGGGGCATGAGCCGGTAAAGTTTACGGCCAGCCAAATGACCTTTGCCTGCAATTTGGCCTGCGAGAATCAACATCTTCGGGCCATGGCCAGCAGCCCGTTAATGTGCGATTTGATGCACGACCTTATTGGGCCTGATGTTCGCCTGTATTGGGATCAGGCGGTTTACAAAAAGCCCAATAACGCCACCAACTTTACCTGGCATCAAGATAATGGCTACACTTTTATTGAACCGCAAGACTACATCACCTGCTGGTTAGCGCTTACCGATGCCGATGCATCTAACGGCTGCCCATGGGTGTTGCCGGGCCTGCATCGCTACGGCACCTTTGCCCACGATCAAAGCAAAGAAGGCTTGGCGGTCTCCGGGCTCGATCAAGAAAATATCGCCGACCGTGCCCTATGCACGCCATTGAAAGCCGGCGACATGGTGGTGTTTTCCTCGCTAACACCGCACATGACCGGCCCCAACCTCACCGGCAAAACGAGGAAGGCGATGATCTTGCAATACTGTACCGATAGCTCGATCAGCGTAAATTCCAATGGCCATCGCGAGCCGTTAAATAATCCCCATGCACGCTTTCCTATCTTGAAAGATGGTCGCCCGCTAACGACGTGAATCCTCACCTGTGGCATATTACGGTTTAGTAAGATTAGCCACCTTGGTTTGCCTTGTTAACGCGCGTGGGGATAAACTCGAAATTGCTGAACTTTTAAGGGGAATAATATGCGGTACTTGGCGCTGATTTTTATATTCTTTTCGTTTTTTGAGATGGCACACGCCGCCTCGGCGCCGCCGGTACGCGCTTTTGCCGGACCCGGGGAGGTTTCTCTGATCGCCTTGTCGCCCCGCGGTGATCGTATGGCATTTTATATGCACGCTACGGATCGCGCGCTCATTATCATCAACGGTATTGATGGCGGCGAACCGCAATCATTTGAGATGAGCGGCGTCTCCCCGCGCCTCATACGGTGGGTTGGCGATGATCATATAATCGTCGTCGTCGAAAGAATGGAACGGTTTGGTGGCCGGCGCGGCAAAGCGCAAAACCTGCCTGTTTTTCGTACTATGGCCATTGATTTGCAATCGGGAAAGTCCATCCCTTTATTGGAGAACTCCCGCAAGCAGTTGACCATGGGCCGGTTGGCGCGCGCCAATCGCGACCTTGGCCGGGTTGTCGGCGTTAATCACAGCGCCAAAACGGTTTTAATTCCTGCACGGACCGATCTTGGGTCTCTCGATCTGATGGAAGTTTCGGTAGAGAATGGCAGCATAGTGCAATCCCATTCCGGCCAATCGCGCACCAATCGCTGGGCTGTTGATCGCCATGGCAAGCCGGTTGCCCGCAGCAATGTGCTGCAAAACCCCAGCAGGGTCACCTTGGAGATAAAGGGCGGCGATGGCTGGAACACGGCAATGGAACAGGGTGTTGATTACCATCCCTTGCGCCTGATGGGGCAAGCCTTTGATGACAGCAATATCGTCGTGGCGCTGGAATTACCGGGTGATGAAAATTTGAAATATTACGCGGTAAATTCGACAGGTTCGGCAAAGACGCCCTTGGCAACGTTAGACGGCCATGATTTGGGCGAGCCGATTCATGACCCTTATTCCAACCTTGTGGTGGGAGTGAATTATATAAAGGACAAAACTGAAACGATCTTTTTTGACCCACAATTGCAGGCCGCCTTCACCAAATTGGAGCGATCATTTGGCGGCAAATCCTTGAAAATAACCTCATGGAGTAAAGACCGCACAGCATTTATTGTGGCGATGAACCCACCCGGCGAACCCGATTCCTATTTCCTTTACCGCCCGGCTAACAATAAATTTTCGCTGATATCGCACGCTCGACCAAGCCTGATTAAGGGCGCGATGGGGCAAGTGGAACCATTTCCCTATACCAGCCGTAATGGCACGGCATTACGGGCCTATCTCACCCTTCCCACTGACAAAAAGTCTAACCTGCCATTGGTCGTGGTACTGCCCGACGGCACCACTGGGCGCGCTAGCCAGGATTATCAATGGATGGCGCAAATGCTTGCCGCCAATGGCTATGCGGTCCTGCAAACCAACTATACCGGCAGTTTGGGACTGGGCCGCAGCTTTCGCACCAAGGGGCAGGGAAAATGGGGCAGCACCATTCGCCATGACATTGATGATGGCGTGAAAGCACTTATCGATCGCGGTATTGTTAATGGCAAAAAAATCTGCGTCTTTGGCACCGGTGCTGGTGGGCTTGCGGCGCTGCTCGGTGCGGCCGCGCCTGATAACATATACGCTTGTGCGGCAGCCTATGCGCCGTTGAGCAACCCAAAATCCTATCTGGAAAGTTTGCGTCGGCGCGCCGGCCCGCCATCACGTTTTTTGCAAAACCTCGAGCATACCTTTCTCGGCCCGAATGGCGCCGCAAACCCCGACAGTATTTCTCCAGGGGCGAGCAATGGACCCGCCATTACCGTGCCGCTATTGTTGATTCACCCCACTGATGATGGGCAAATTCCGGTAACGCAAAGCCGGGATTTACAACGCAAGCTCAAAAGCAGCAATGGCGACGTCACCCTCATTGAGCTTGATAATTCTGATCACGCCATGCGCCTGGAAAGCAGCCGCATTGAGACCGGCGAAGCCTTGCTTGGCTTCTTGAAAAAGTCGGGAGTGAAATAAAATTTTCCACCATCACGCGATGAAGGTGGCCGACCCGGTCAGCTTCTTTATTTTCCATAAAAAAAGCCCCGGCGCTGAGCGTCGGGGCTTTTTCGTAATGGATAGCTTATTATCCAAAAAGCGTCTGTGCGCCGGCCATAGCCACCAACATTGGCAGAGACAGCAAGGTATTTGTCCGCGAGAACAACATGGCCTTGCGCGCTGCCGCAGGCTTGGCCTCGGCAGGGGCATCAATAAGGCCCAAAGCGATTTTCTGATTAGGCCAGATAATCGCCCACACATTGAACGCCATAATAATACCAAGCCACATGCCAACGCCCAAAAAGACGTGCTGCGCATTAGTGAAACTTTCCATGGCACCAAGGCTCAGCGTCTGCATCAAATACCCACGGTGACCCGCGACCAATAGGCCGGTAAGCAAGGTCGCCGCTGCGCCCCAACGAAACCAAAACAATGCCGCTGGCGCAATAACTTTGCCAATGGCCGGTTTTTGTTCATCGGGAATTTTTGCCATATTGGGAATTTGAACAAAATTGAAATACCACAACAGACCGATCCACATCACCCCGGAAACCACATGGGTCCAGCGCAAAAAGGCCATGACGACGGCCCCGCCAGAATACCCATCACCGGAAACCGCGTAATAGAGTGCGTACATCAAAATTGCCAGAATGACCGACAAAATCATCGTTGATCGTAAGTTAGAAAGAATAGCTGCCATGAGAACCCCTTGGAATCTGTGAAGGCGCATTATGACTCAGAAACGGGGGGGGGCGTCAATCCGCCGCACGCGGCAGAAGTGATTTATTTTAGCTGTCCGCATCACCGCGATGAACGCCAAGAACCAGCAAAAACGGCGCGGCGATGAAAATTGACGAATAGGTGCCCACCAGCACGCCCCAAATCATCGCAAAGGAGAAACCACGCAACACTTCCCCGCCAAGGAAAAACAGCGCCAACAAAGCCAGCAAGGTGGTGACCGACGTAATGGTCGTGCGCGACAGGGTTTCGTTGATCGACTGATTAAGCACATCCAACAAACTCATACGCTTATATTTACGCAAGTTTTCGCGGATGCGGTCATACACCACCACGGTGTCATTCATCGAATAGCCAACAATGGTCAAAATAGCGGCGATGATGGAGAGGTTAAATTCGAGCTTGGAAATGGAAAACATACCAATGGTCAGAATCACGTCATGGGCCAAAGCGATCACGGCACCGACGGAAAACTGCCATTCAAACCGAAACCAGATATAGATCAGCATACTGATCAGCGCGCCCAATACCGCGTAAATGCCGGCCTTGACCAACTCGCCAGAAACCTTGGGGCTGATGGCCGAAGATGCCTGATAGGTCAAATCATCAATCTGCGCATCAAGGGCGGTTTTAACCGCGCCAATAGCAGATTCTTGCGTATTTTGCCCTTCAATTCCCGCACCTTCCTGCAGCTCAAGCCGGATGCGCACCACTGAATCGGCGCCAAAATTTTGCACCTGCACATCGCCCAAATTCAAATCGGAGACAATATTGCGGATTTTGGTTAAATCTGCCGGTCCCTGTGTTTCGACTTGAATTTGCGTGCCGCCCCGAAAATCGATACCGAAATTCAACCCCATCATCAAAAATGCGGCGACGGAAATAATAAGAGCCAGGCCGGAAACCGAAAAGGCAATAAAGCGCTGTTGCACAAATGGGATTTTGGTGCCGAGCGGAATAAAGCGGGAAAGGGCAAATGCCATTGTAGAATTCCTGTTGGTTAAATCGGCAAGGTTTTCGGCTTGGTCCGGAACAGCCAATAAGAGGTCAGCATCCGCGAAAACACAAAGGCGGTGAAAATTGAGGTGAAAATCCCAATTCCCAAGGTAACGCCAAAGCCTTTAACCGGACCGGAACCAAATTGGAGCAGCAATACGGCGGCAATCAAGGTTGTGATATTGGCATCAAGAATTGTCGGTCGGGCCTTAACAAAACCGGTTTCCACTGCATTCATCGGCGTCCGTCCGCCGCGATATTCCTCGCGCACGCGCCCATAGATTAGCACATTAGCGTACACCGCCATGCCGATGGTGAGAATAATCCCGGCAATACCTGGCAGTGTGAGCGTTGCTTGCAACGCAGAAAGCGCGCCTACGATAAGCAAGACATTGGCGATCAACGCTATATCGGCAATCAGCCCAAGCATGCCATACACCAGCACCATGAACACCACCACCGCCACAAACCCTAGGATCAAGGCAATGGTGCCCGAACGGATCGAATCGGCGCCAAGCTCAGCCCCCACCGTGCCTTGATCAAGCACGGTCAGTTTTGCCGGCAATGCCCCGGCCCGCAGCAAGATGGATAAATCATTGGCGGTCTCGGTGGTGAAGCCACCTTCAATAATGCCAGAACCGCCTAGAATTGGAGAGTTTATCACCGGCGCGGAAATCGCTTTATTGTCCAGCACAATGGCGAATCGCCGCCCGACATTTTCCGCGGTGGCCCGGCCAAAGCGCAACGCGCCTTTATTGTTAAACCGGAAGGAAACCGCAGGTTGTCCACTTTGATTAAAGCTTGGCCGGGCGTCGACCAGATCTTCGCCGTCCACCAACGGGCGACGGCGGATCAACACATAAGGTTCAGATGGGTTCGAGCCTTCAACCAGCATTGCCCCCGGTGGCACGCGGCCCGCCTGCGCCTCGCCAACGCTGACCGATGTATCCAACAGATGGAAAGTCATTTTAGCGGTTTTACCAACCAGATCCTTAATCCGTTCCGGATCGGTTTCGCCAGGCACCTCAACAATTATGCGCTCATTACCTTCGCGTTGGATGGTGGGTTCGCGGGTACCCAATTCATCAATACGTTTGCGGATCACCTCAATCGAGCGGGCCACCGCGTCCTTGGTTTCCTTATCCAACGCTTCGCGGGTGAGCGTGAAGCTGATCTGGCCGGAGAGCGGATCACTGGTCACGGTGAAGGGCGCACGCCCGCCGCCTGTCAATAACGCCGCCTGGTCGACCTGATTAATTGGCTCCAGCCGTCTTAGCGCCTCTTGCATTTGCTCGGGACGGGCCAAGCGAAAACTCACAATGTCGCCAGTAATGCGAAATCCGGTTGCCGGAATAATTGGCCGTTCACCGCGCAAATACTGGCGCGCATCATCCGATGCACTTTCCAATTTGGCTTGCTTGACCGACGCCAGATCGACCTCATACAAAAGGTGGGTACCACCTTGCAGATCCAACCCCAAATTAACCGTTTTGTTTGGCAAAAATGACGGCATGGTGCCGACCACTTCGGCACCACCGCGAACATTTTCGGGCAAGACATTGGGCATTGCGAACAACAGGCCAGCAACCACTATCAACCAAATAAACGCTTGTTTTAAGGGGGAGAAATGCAACATGGTTTAAGACTTTTTCGCCTTGGCTTTGGTGTCATTAGCAGGCTTTGGCGCGCTTTTTGAGCGCACGTCCTGCAAGGTTCCCTTAACCGCGGTTACCCGCACACCTTCTGCCAGATCAATCATAACTTCGGTGTCGGTCACTTTAGCAACCTTGCCGACCAAACCGCCGCCCGTGACAACATTGTCGCCGCGTTGCACCGCATGAACCATGTCGCGATGTTCCTTGGCCTTCTTTTGTTGAGGCCGAATAAGTAAAAAATAGAAAATGGCAAACAGCGCCGCCATCATCCCAATCGTGTAAAGCGGGCTTGGTCCCGCAGGCGCAGCTTGCAACAAAACCGCAGACAATGTTGGCATAGTCATCAAAATTCCCCTATCTGGCACCGCGCTTTGCGTTTTCGCGGCGCGGCTCCTCTAAAAACCCCAAAGCCGATAGAGCCGGGGCTTCGCAGAATATAGGAGCGGCCACGCGAATTGCAATTGCCCATTGGGGGCGAAGACGCACAAATCACACTATGAAAACGCCGCCCGGGCAGTTTTGAAAATCAGGCCGATTGCACACTGGTCAAAAAGCCGTTGACGTGCCCCTATCGGATTTTAGCCCTAACCCGCCTTTGGCAGATAAAGCGCCGGGTTTACCGGGTCGCGACCACGGCGGGTTTCAAAATGTAATTGCGGCGAATTAACCGACCCGCTAGCCCCAACCTCGGCAATGCTATCGCCGGTCTTGACGTTAGCGCCCTCTTTGACCAGCAATTTACTATTATGCGCATAGGCGCTTACCCACCCATTGGCATGGCGCACCAAAATAAGATTGCCAAAGCTTTTCAATTCCGACCCGGCATAAACCACGGTGCCATCACCAGCGGCGCGAACGGCCGTGCCGGCCGGGGCCGCAATGTTGATCCCGTCATTGCGCGTGCCGCCGGGCTTGACCCCATATCGCGAAATCACTTTGCCTTTCAACGGCCAGGAAAAAGTTGAGGTCTTTGCCGGGGCGCGAGGTTTGGGTTGCGACTTTGCCGGTGTCGTCTTAATCGGCGCTTTAACACCAGTCGATATGCCAGGTTTTGGTAAAGACGGCTTGGCCCGCGCCGCCGCCGCGCTGGTCCACGCGCCATCCGCGCCGCTGACCAAGGCTGGCAGGATTAAAATCTCGTCGGCGCGCAAGGCGTAGGGAGGTTCAATGCCGTTAATCAATGCCAGAGAGCGAAAATCAAGCGCAAAGCGGCGCGATATCGCCATTACCGTATCGCCCTTGCGAACCCGATAGTGCAAAGGCGGCGGTAATTTTAAGGTTTGCCCGACGTTCAACGCAAAAGGCGCCTTTAAGGAATTCAACGAGATAAGCGGCTTAAGCGCAATCTGATATTTTTCGGACAGGGAAAACAAAGTGTCACCCTTGGCCACTTTTATACTGGCCGGGCGGGTTTTTGCGGACACCACTTCCGCGCCGTCCAAC
Source organism: Robiginitomaculum sp. (assembly GCA_021776615.1). Taxonomy (GTDB): domain Bacteria; phylum Pseudomonadota; class Alphaproteobacteria; order Caulobacterales; family Maricaulaceae; genus Robiginitomaculum_B. The sequence continues at coordinate 298,370 of JAJFFO010000007.1, forward strand.
GCGCTTTGGCTGAGGGGCGTTTCACCACCGGCATTTGGCGCTAATGGTGGTAGTTCGCCCAAAGATTGGCTTTCAATCGGTTGAATCGGGGCTGCATCCGGCACGGTCTCGTCTTTTATCACCGCCGGTGCAGGCTCAACCGGGCCATCACCGCGATAAATCACGGGCGCAGGACCGCGCGGCGTGCTGCAAGCGCTGAGCAGGCCGACCATTGTGAGTATTAGGGCGTATCGAATCATGGCGCTATTTATGCCCCATTATCCTTAACGGGATACTACGACCAAATTACCAAAGCGGTTACCGGAATTGGCCTAGAAATATCAACCATAAGTCTGGGCCCTTCCCCCCTAAAGCGTGCGGGCAATACCGGCAATCAGCGGCACAAAGCGGACGGGGGCAATTTGACGTTGATGAAATTCATCACCATCGCGGCGAAACACGGTGACAAATTGCTGCTCCGGCGGCCCGATGGGGGCAACCAATAAACCGCCCTCGCGCAATTGCGCCAACAAAGCCGGGGGGCATTCGGGGGTGCCGGCGGTTACCAATATACGATCGAAATCGCCCTGCTCGGGCCAGCCCAACATGCCATCGCCCAGACGGGTAACAATATTGCGCAAACGTAGGCGGTCAAAGCGCGCCTCGGCTTCAGCTTGCAAAGTCCGGTAGCGCTCAATGGTATAAACCCGGCGCGCCAAGATCGACAAAATGGCGGTTTGATAGCCAGACCCGGTGCCAATTTCCAACACCTTGGCCCGCGGCGTCAGGCACAGCGCTTCGGTCATCATCGCCACCACAAACGGTTGCGAAATGGTTTGCCCGCAGGCAATCGGCAATGCCCGGTTTTCATAAGCGCGATTATCAAATTCGCGGGTGACAAAATGGTCGCGGGGAATGCGCTCCAAAGCGCCAAGCACATGCTTGTCGACAATACCCGCCGCGCGCAACGCCATTATGAGCGCCACAACACGGGTATCAAATTCATCCTCGCCCATAATCTCTAGCTTCTATCCGCCAACAATGCCGCCAAGCGACGCCGCTAAATCGCCCAAAGTTTTTTCATGGGTGAGGTCGAGGTGCAATGGCGTGATCGATATCCGCTTATCCTGAATGGCTTTCAGGTCGGTACCTTCCAGGGGCGATGATTCGCGCCCATTAAAACCAAGCCAATAATAAGCCCGCCCGCCGGGATCGGCGCGTTCATGCACTTCTATCTGGTCCTGTGCGCGCCTGCCCATACGGGTCATTTGCACATCACTGACCTGATCGGCCAGACAGTCCGGAAAATTTATATTCATCACCACGTCTTTGGGCCATTTGCGCTCAAAAAGCCGTTGCAAAATAGGCGGCGCATAATATTCAGCGGTTTCCCAATGGATGAAAGATGTTTCGGTAAAGCCATAGGTTTGCGACAAAGCAATCGAGGGAATACCCAGCTCCATGCCCTGTATCGCCGCGGCAATCGTGCCCGACAGGGTAATATGCTCGGCCAGATTTTGCCCTTTATTAATGCCCGACAAAATCAGATCAGGCTTTTTACCGTCCACAAGCGACAAAACCCCCATCATCACGCTATCGGTCGGCGTGCCCCAGACGGCAAAGCTTTTTTCCCCGCGCTTGCTAACCCGCAAAGGTTCGCGAATAGAAAGCGCCCTGCTGGCCGCGCTTTGCTCATTCGCCGGGGCGACAATCCACACATCGTCGGACAAGGTTCGGGCAATACGTTCAAGCACCTTAATGCCAGACGCATCAATGCCATCATCATTGGAAAGCAAAATACGCGGGTTTTGCGGGATCATGGCGCGATGACCTCTTGACCACCCATATAGGGCCTCAAAACTTCGGGAATGGTGATCGAACCATCTTCCTTCTGATAATTCTCCATCACCGCCAATAACGCCCGGCCAACGGCAATGCCCGAACCATTGAGCGTATGGACGAAACGGGCTTTCTTTTCGCCTGCGGCGCGGCACCGCGCATTCATGCGCCGGGCTTGAAATTCGCCGCAATTGGAAATCGATGAAATTTCGCGATAGGTCTGCTGGCTCGGCAAATAAACTTCCAGATCATAGGTCTTTTGCGCGCCAAACCCGGTGTCACCAGCGCACAGCAGCATAACCCGATAGGCCAGCCCCAAGCGTTTGAGAATTTCTTCGGCGCATTTGGTCATACGCTCGTGCTCCGCCGCCGAATTTTCCGCCGTGGTAATCACCACCATTTCCACTTTCATGAATTGATGCATACGGATCAGCCCGCGCGTATCCTTGCCCGCCGACCCGGCTTCGGAGCGAAAACACGGCGTGTAAGCGCAATAGCGGTGCGGCATACCGGCCTCATCATGAATGGCCTCACGCGCCAAATTGGTCAGCGGCACTTCGGCCGTCGGGATCAAAGCATGGCTAACCACGGTGTTTTTCGATTCTAGTGATTTCGTTATAGCGACAGAAGTGCCCGCAATTTTACTAACCTCTTCAAATTCAAGCCCCTCTCGACCCCTTCCTGCCCAAAATAAGTCACCGGCAAATTTGGGCAATTGATTGGTGCCGATCAGAGCATCATCGCGTACCAGCAAAGGCGGCGACACTTCCAAAAACCCGTGCTCTTGCGTCTGCACATCGAGCATGAACGCACCCAATGCCCGTTCCAGCCGGGCCAACCCGCCTTTTAAAAAAGCAAAGCGCGCACCGGAAATCTTGGCCGCACTTTTAAAATCGAGCATGCCCAATGCCTCACCAAGCGCGGTGTGGTCTTTGGGTTCAAAACCAAGCGCAGGCGGCTCGCCCCATTGGCGCACTTGCGCATTGGCGCTTTCATCGGCACCCGGTGGCACATCGTCGGACATCGCATTAGGCAGTGCCAATAACTTTGCGCCCAAGGCAGCGGCCAGTTTCGTTTCGTCCTCGCCAGCCGCTTCAATCTGGTTCTTTAGCGCCCCAACCTCAGCGCGCACCCGCTCAAACTCTGCCTCATCACCACTGGCTTTCGCCGCACCGATTTTCTTGGACGCAGCATTGCGTGCGGTTTCGCCGTCCTGTTTGGCGGCAATGGCCACACGCAATTTTTCGTCCAGCGCGATCAGCTCTGCCGCTTGCGGGGGCAATCCGCGCCGTTTCATCGCCGCGTCAAACGGGTCCGGGTTTTCGCGAATGGCTTTTATATCGTGCATGGCTGATTTTCCGCTTCAGGTTAGCCTGCGGTTTACCCCCACCACACCTTTTCGTCCACCGGGCAATGTGTAGCGGACAGCTTCTCCCTCTCTCCTTTGGAGTGCGAAATAGCCACATTTTCCATTACCTTTGTGCTCTCGCTGGCAGATGCCTTTGTGCGCTACAGAATAACTAGTCTTAACTCAGCAGGTCTGGAATGACGGTAGGATCAATTTCGCTACCTCCAGCGTCGAATTTGCCCGGCTTTCCAGGGTTTCACGTGCAAGACTGTCTTCAATAACGGTCATACCCCCCCCCCTTGGAGGTTTACGTGCCGGATATTGAGAATACTCTCCCTAGCCAAGGAATAAACGGAGCGACCGAGGAAAAATACAAATATGTATAACAAGAAAGTGATATGGTTTGGAATGAATCTATGCTACATAAAATCACATTACAGGCTGAATTCGACCCTTGAGGAGAAACAAGCATGACCGTCAACACTCATTCTTTTAAAAAATTACGCTGGCAAGCGCCGTGATACTGGCCAGCTTTGCAACCGCTATTCCTGCAATAGCCGGCGGTGGTGGCGGTAAAGGAAATTCAAATTTTGGGGTCGTCAGTAACACTTCTAGAAACTTTAATTCTTACAACAGCTTCAATCACGACGACACTGTACAAGATGGATCAGCTCATGACATCAGACTTAACATGTGGAAGACTTGCACCAGAGGTAGTGATGAAGGGCGATATGATCGCGGCATTGCCCACCTTGAAAATGGCGAGTTTATAAAAGCAGAACGTGCATTATCTTGCACCATTTGGTCAAAACGCACTGACGTCATTTCCAATTACCTTATGGGTCTAGCAAAGGCCGGTAATGGCAAAAGCCAAGAAGCGAACAAGCATTTTGAAAGAGCCATTCAGCACAAACAAGATTTTATTGCCGCCCGCCGCGAGCTTGGCCGCACACATGCTTCCATTGGTGCGCAGAAAAAGGCACGCGAACAATTAGCATGGTTTGATAATGAAATAGGTGCCTGCGCAAGCGATTGCGAAAAAGCGAGCGACCTTGCGCTGGGGCGAAATGTAATTCTTGCCGCTCTAAACACGCACGAATAAAAAAACCCGTACCTTTTTATAGTAATTTCCCTCTCCTTTAGGGAGAGGGTTAGGGTGAGGGGATAATGTTTGTGAGTTAACTTTGAAGGTTAGCAACATACTCGACCCCCCCCTCACCTCAATCCTCTCCCGCCCCAAAGTTAAAGAATGGGGAGAGGAAGAAGGCCGCTTCTAATTTTGCAAATCTATAATCGGGGCGCCGCGCTCCTCCATACCTTCTCTGATTTCGTCAAATAATTGGCGGTAATGGTAAAACGGCACGCGGGGAAAAAGGTGATGGATGGAATGATAATTCTGCCAAAGCCATAAAAACGATGCAGGGCCATGGATCCATTTTGGCAGCAATATGGTCGAGGTGTTCTCAAACCGGGCAGTTTTGTCAAACGGCGTGTGGACAATCCAGGCAAAAAACACCCCGATCAGCATAATACCCAATTCATTGGCCAGTATGGCCAGCACCAGTATTTCGACTGGAAACCCGGCCAGCGCCAAGCCGAGACGCCAACCAATCATCACTACAATTTCCATAATGACGGCGACTCGTGTGCGGCGATTTTCTTTGGGGAAAACGGTTCGAAAATAGGCGCTATACTCACTACTCATAATCAGCAAACTGCCCATTAGCACCTTGATTACGGAATTATCCGAAAACACACGATCCGGGTCTTGCCCGGCAATATTGGTGGCCCGGTGATGCGCCATATGCGCTGACCGGTGCAGGGTGAACGGGATACCCAAAAGGCTGCCAATAGCAAACCCAAGCCAGGTATTGATGATTTTTAGCTTTGGCGCGGCGCCGAAAATATTGTTATGCACGGCCTCATGAAACGGCGTGTAGAGCGCATACACTATGTACGCAATCAACAACAAGCACAGCCATAAGGGCAGAATGTGCATCACGCCCATAGCAAAAATGGCGATATAGGTGCCAATCAGCGCCAGTGCCATGAGCGCCGTTGGCCACGCAATTTTACCCATATAGCCTTGCGCCAATTTACTCATAACGGCGTCATTCATAGCGCAATTCCCTTTTGTATCTGGCTATATTATGGGGTGCACATCACCCTTAACAAGCCTGCGAGCGAGATCTTCACGCCGAATATACCCCACCAGCTTCGCCGTTGGATAAGTGAGGATGCAGCACACGGTATAAACACTCTCAATGTGTCACCCCGGAAGCCTCTTGGGTTATCCGGGGCCTATAGAGTTTAGGCAGGCGCGCCATGGGTCCCGGATAAGGCTTCGCCTTTCCGGGATGACACCGCGATAACCGTGTAATTTAGTCGTCACTTGCGGCGCTCGCATCTTCCGCGTCACGTTTGCGCTCAATCAGGGCGACGCTCCAAATGGAAATTTCATAGAGCAGCAAAACCGGAATGCCCAATAATATCTGGCTGATGACATCCGGCGGCGTGAAAAACGCGGCGAAAGCCAGAATACCAACGATGGCAAATTTGCGCCCTTTGCGCAAAGCCGCGGCGCTGACCAAACCGACACGGCCCATCAGCGATAAGATGACCGGCAATTGGAAAGAAAACCCGAAAGCCAATATCAGCGTGGTAATCAGGCTTAAATATTCACTCACCCGCGCCAGCAATTGAATGGCAATGGTGTCGACGTCCGGCGCTTGCTCCTGCATCAAGGCAAAGCGCATCACCATGGGCATCATCACGAAATATACAAAGCTCGCACCCAACGCGAAAAGCGCCGGGGAAGCCAGCATGAATGGTAAAAATGCCCCGCGTTCATTGCGATAAAGCCCCGGCGCAACAAAACGGTAAATTTGAAAGGCGATGACCGGAAATGTCAAAATCACGCCGCCAAACAAGGCCATTTTCACTTTGACGAAGAAAAACTCCATCGGCCCGGTAAAGATAAGCTGCGGCACTACGGTTTCGCCAGAACTATCGCTGACCAGCGCCGCTGCGGTCGAAAACGGGCGCAGCAAGGCATCGTAAATCGGCACGGCAAAGGCAAAACAGACGGCAAAGCCCAGCAACACGGCCAGCAACGACCAAATCAGGCGCGCGCGCAATTCGACCAAATGTTCCATCAATGGTGCACGCGAGGCTTCGACCTCATCGTCAAGGCTTTCCGCCGGCGGCGCTTTACCGGCTTTGCTGGGTTTGGAATCGCTGCTCATGACATTGCCCAAGCGGCATCGGCGCTATAAAATCGTGTCATCGCGCAAAGCCTTGTTGGTGTCTTCAATGTCGGCTTCCAAATCACCGGCAATATCGCCAATTGGGTTAGCGCTTTTAATTTGTTCAATCTCACGGCGCAATTCGTCCAATTCCACTTCGCGGCCCATATCGTCAAACGCACCTTGAAATTCACGGGCCATACCACGGGCCTTGGCGACCATATTGCCAAGTTTGCGCAACATGGATGGCAAATCGCGCGGCCCCACAACAATGAGGGCGACAATCGCGATCAGTAAAAATTCAATGAAGCCGATTTGCGGCAGCATATGTCTGCCCTGTTCTATGAAGGTTGGGTCCGGTTGGCCGCCTCAAATTTGTGGCTGCACTGGAAACCCTAATCCTTGGGTGAAGTATTTTTTTCGCGTCGCGCCGTACCGTCAATGGTTTCCGCGGCATCTTCAATTGCCGCATCATCCTCTTTTAAGCCTTTGCGAAAACTTTTTATGCCCTTGGCCACATCGCCCATGACCGACGATATTTTACCGCGCCCGCCAAACAAAATAAGCGCGACAATAGCAATGACGACAATTTGCAATGGACCTACAGAACCCATAGTCATAACCCTTTTTGGCAAAACAAGCACAGACAACTTAACCGCCCTGCCGCCTTATGGCGAGGTATTTTTACTGCTCGTCGCCGCCCGCATCATCACCCATATAATCGGTGTGGAATTCTGCATCCGGCACATTTGGATCATCAAGCGGTAATTCGTCCTCACGCATAACATCGCTGGGGCTGGGCACCACAAACCCCGCCGGTACGCGGCTATCGAGCAAGCCTGCGGCTTTTAGCTCGTCCTTGCCTGGCAAGTCGTCAATGCGTTCCAGACCAAAATGCGTTAGAAACCCGTCCGATGTTCCATAGGTCACCGGGCGGCCCGGCGTGCGGCGACGGCCACGTAACCGCACCCATTTCATTTCCATCAACAAATCAATCGTGCCTTTGGAAACCGCAACCCCGCGCACATCTTCAATTTCGGCGCGAGTAACCGGCTGGTGATAAGCGATGATCGACAAGGTCTCCAAAGCGGCATTGGAAAGCTTGCGCGGCTCCTCATGTTCATCGACCAGAATATGGGCCAGATCCGACGCGGTTTGCAGCCGGTATTTACCGGCAACCCGTACCAAGTTTATCCCGCGCGCCGCATAGTCCTGTTCCATCCGCGCCAATAAAGCCGAGCACTCGGCCTGTATTGGTAAACGGGCGCGAATGCTTTCCATATCCAGCGGTTCAGCAGCGGCAAACATCAAGGCTTCCAGCATGCGGTAATGCACTTCATCGCGAGCGCTCGCCGGGTGCAGACCCGGCAGCGCCGGATTGTCGCTTTGCCCGGCTTTATTGGTGTGCGCAGCCAGCGCTTTTACGGCCGCTTCAATGGCGTCCAGAGTCGGGTTATGCACAATGGCGTCCTTATCGGCAGGCGCATCCTCTTCGCCATCGCGTTCTTGCTCGCTCATTTGGTCGCCTCTTTCGCTGCACAGGGGCGCACAAAAAGCGGTGCAAAGGCACCGGCCTGACGCAATTCAGCCTTACCTTCTTTGGCCAATTCAAGCGACGCCACCAAGGAAGACGCCAACATAGATGCGCGCGGTGGCTCCTCGCCTTTACTGGTTTTTTTCTTTGGCAATAAGGCTTCCAGCATGGTCCATTGGCGTATGCGGCCCAATACCCGCTCCAACCGTTCGCGGGCCTCTTCCAAGGCGTAAACCACCGGCGTTTTTAAAGTAAGGTGGGCCCGTGCCTGACGCGAGCGCCGCACCGAATAGGCTTTGAGTAAATCATAAATACTGGCTTCAAATATTGGCGTTGTCACGCGCCGCACGCCTTCGGGCGCGCCGCGGGTGAAAGTATGAATACCGGTTCGTTCGCGGGCCATCAGGCCTGTGGCGGCGATGCGCATGGCGTCCAGCCGGCGAAGGCGAAACGCCAGCCGCATTGCCATTTCTTCGCCAGTTAACTCATCGCCATCTTTTGCTGCCGTCGGCAATAACAGGCGCGATTTCAAATAAGCCAGCCACGCGGCCATCACCAGATAGTCGGCGGCCAGCTCAATACGCAAATCTTTAAGATGTTCAATAAAGCCAAGATATTGTTCGGCCAGTTCCAGAATGGAAATATTGCGCAAATCGACCTTTTGTTTGCGCGCCAGCTCTAGCAAAATATGTAGCGGCCCTTCAAAGCCTTCTACATCAACGACCAAAGCCGCCCCATCACCAAGCGCCCGGCGGGCCGCCTCGAACGGCAGGTCTTCTTCAAAGCCCTGTTCGCTCATGCGCTCTGCTCCACACCATTCATCTTGCAGCGCCTTACCCATTTTTCAGCTTCGGCCTGCGCCGCTTGAAGGTCAACAGCTTTGGCGCTGGCCGCCGGACGTGCCGCCTTGGCCCGTTCCAGTGCTTTGCCTTGCAAAAGCGGGGTTGCGGCGGCAACTTCTTGCATCGCCGCCAACACGCCATTGCACTGCAACACCACATCACACCCGGCCTGCAAAGCGGCCTTGGTGCGTTCGCTCAAACTGCCGCTTAACGCCTTCATATCCAGATCGTCACTCATCAATAAGCCATTAAAACCCATCTGCCCGCGAATAATTTCTTCGATCACGATTTTCGAACAAGTGGCGACGTTTTGGCGGTCATAAGCAGCGTAAATAACATGGGCGGTCATGGCCATGGGTGCGTTTTTCAGGGCCGCAAACGGCGCAAAATCATGACTTTCCAGCGCGTCTTTGGAAGCTTCAACAATTGGCAGGGCCATATGGCTGTCAACTTCAGCACGGCCATGACCGGGTAAGTGCTTAATCACACCATCCACGCCGGCCGCTTCTAAACCATCGAGGCAGGCCTGCCCCAGTTTTGCCGCCAAAGCCGGTGTTGTCGCGAATGCCCGGTCGCCAATAATCGGGTCGGCATTGCTGGCCGGAAGGTCCAATACCGGCGCGAAATCAACATCAATGCCAAGCGATACCAGCCTTGCACCAATGGCCAGATAATTGGCGCGCACGGCGGCGCACATATCGTCTTCAGACAATCCTGATTTACCAAAAATTTCCGCCGGAGGGCCAATGTGTCCACCAATAGTGCGCAATCGCGAAACCCGCCCGCCTTCTTCATCGATGAAAATCGGTGCATCGCGTCCAACACAGGCGCGCAAGGCATCGCATAATGCCCGAATTTGCGCTTCCGACTGCAGATTGCGCGCGAACAGCACAAAGCCCCATGGCTGGGTTTCGGCAAAAAATTGCTTTTCCGCCGCGCTTAACTGCAATCCCTCACAGCCGAAAATACAGGCCCGCGCGCTCAACGGCGCACCACAAGGCAATCCTGACCGCCGGTCTTTAACTTATCACATACCGCAGTCGCCGCCTCGCGGCTGGCAAAACTGGCAGCCCGCAGACGATAATATACCCCGCGCGTGCCCAAATCGGCCCGCTGAACATCCGGTGTTAGCCCGGCGGTGACCGCTGCCAAGCGCGTGGCCAATCCCGCCCATGCGGCAAGGGCCTGATCTTCAGAACGAAAAGCGGCAATTTGCACCACATAATCACCGGGCGTAATTGCCGCGGCTTTTGGCTGTGTTTTGGGTAGTGCTTTTGGCGGTGCCTTAACGGGTGCTTTTACCACCGGTTGAGGCGTGGTATCGCGCTTTATCGGCGCTGGCGTTGGCTTTTTCGCCGGTGGGGTATTGGTCGCCGGACGGGGGCGGGCCAATGGCTCTTCGGGCAAAGGCGCTGTGGTCACTTCTCCCGCCGGGACCGCTTTCACATCGTCCAAGGGTTCATAAGCACGATTATTGAGATTTGGCGTTGGCCGGCCACCGGCTTCGGCGGGCCGGGTTTTAATCGGGCTATTTTCGGCGCTAACAATAGGCGCAGCATCGCGGCCACCCTTGCGCAGACCTTGCTGATACGCAGTATAGACCACCGCCGCAAACGCCAGCAGCACGCCAAATGCCACCATCAACAATAACGGCCCCCGGCCACCATCTTCTTCATGGCGGGCATCAAAGCCGTCATGATCGTGTGACGGCGCGTAAATGCTGTCATCCCTTTCCGTCATTATATTACCCTAAGCGTCCCGAATCAGTTGTCATGCAAGCCCCAGTTTAGAGATAGGTATCCATAGACAACAAGCGCCGGTGCTCGTCCAATGCAAAAGTATCTGTCATTCCGGCAATATGATCGCAGACCAGACGCGCCGTGGCCTTGCCGCGCGGCCCATCGGTTTGCGACCGCAAGTCGTCGGACAACAAGTCCGGTTCCTGCAAAAACGCGTCGAACAATTCACGCACCGCGCGGCGGGCTTTGGTGCGGGTACGATTAACCGTGTAATGACGGTACATATTGTTGAGCAAAAAGTGCCGCAAGGCCTCGATATTGACCATCATTGCCTCAGAAAACCCAATAAGCGGCGTCGACATTGCCCGCACATCATCGGCACATTGCGGCTTGTTGGCAGCAATGCGGCCATTGCTTTCAATCAGCAAGTCATCGATCCATTTACCGATCAGCCGCCGCACGGCCTCGCGAATAATTCTGTTGTCCGAAAGTCCCTTATGCTCCGCCTTTACCTCTTCAAAGGTCGGGCCAACCATGGGCAATTCCATCAGCTGTTCTATGGTGATGATGCCAGCGCGCAAGCCGTCATCAATATCGTGGTTATTATAGGCAATGTCGTCGGCCAAGGCCGCGACCTGTGCCTCCGGGCCAGCAAAGGTGTGCGGTTCCAGCCATGACCAGCCTTCAAAATTAGTGAACGCCCATGGCAAATCCCCACAATCGTCAGGTGTTTTGCAAAGCGGCCCATTATGTTTGACCACGCCCTCCAGGGTTTCCCATGTCAGATTGAGACCATCAAATCCCGGATAGACATGTTCCATATGGGTAAGAATGCGCAAGGTTTGGGCGTTATGATCAAAGCCATCATAATCGCGCATGGCCTCGTCCAGCACATCCTCGCCCGCATGACCAAAGGGCGGGTGCCCTAAATCATGGGCCAACGCCAGAGTTTCGGCCAAATCTTCATCCAGCCCCAATACCCGGGCGATGGAACGGGCGATCTGCGCTACCTCCAAAGAATGGGTCAACCGGGTGCGATAATAATCGTCATCATGAGCCACAAAAACCTGAGTTTTATGCTTTAAACGACGAAAAGCAGTGCAATGAATCACCCGGTCGCGATCGCGCTGATACGGGGTGCGCGTAGCACTGGGCGCTTGCGGGTAAAGCCGCCCACGGCTTGTCGCCGGGTCGGACGCAAATATGGCACGCGGGGGAATTGAGAAGATTTCTGTCATGAATTTACTTTGTATGCATGTTTGGGATCCCCATATAACCATAGCTGCGCTATATTCCTACCGTTGAAAGGGAGCCTATCTCATGAGCGACACGCAGGTCACGCTATCCGCTGCGGCGGCAAAACGCATAAACGCCATCATGGCGCAGCACGGCCATAAGGCATTGCGCGTGGCGGTGGTCGGTGGCGGCTGTTCCGGTTTTTCCTACACGTTTGATTTCGCCGAGGCCCCGCAAAGCGATGATTTGGTGATTGAACGCGATGGCGCCACCGTGCTGGTCGACACGGTTTCTCTGGACTTTCTGGCTGGCTCAGAAATTGATTATGCCGATGAACTGATTGGCGCGGCGTTCAAAATCAACAACCCTAACGCCAAAAGCGGTTGCGGCTGCGGCACCAGCTTTTCGCTCTAACCAACTTTACACTCTGACGAGGGCCAAAACCCGCATTTATCTTTTGACCCCGAAGGGTGCGCTGGCTATCAGAAGCTATGCAAAATTCCGACCCGCCCATTCGTGTACCCTTTTGCCGCCCCGATTATGGGCGCGAAGAACGCGATGCTTTTGAAGAGGCGATTGCCGGCGGCCGCCTGGAGGGCGGCGGCGCGCAAACCAAACAATGCGAAACATTGTTGGAAAAAAACACCGGCGCTGAACGGGTGCTGATCACCCCATCGTGCACCGCCGCGTTGGAAATGACCGCTTTGGCGCTGGAACTTGGCCCCGGCGATGAAGTGATTATGCCGGCTTTCACTTTTGTTTCGACCGCCAACGCCTTCGCCCTACGCGGTGCCGTGCCGGTATTTGCCGACATTGACCCGTTAACGCTTAATCTTGATGTCGCGGCCGCGCGGGCCGCCATAACCCCGCGCACCCGCGCTATCATGCTGGTGCATTACGCCGGTGTCGGCTGCGAGATGGAGGCGTTTTTAGCCCTGTGCGCAGAACATAATCTGGTGTTACTGGAAGATGCGGCGCAAGGCATTGGCGCGGCGTGGAATGGCAAAGCGCTGGGCAGTTTTGGGGCCATGGCAGCGTTCAGCTTTCATCATACCAAAAACGTCACCTGCGGTGAAGGCGGCGCGCTTTTGGTCAATGCGCCAAACTTTGTCAGACCTGCCGAATTTATCCGCGATAAAGGCACCGACCGGGCCGATTTTTTGCGCGGGCAGGTCAGTAAATATGAGTGGCGCGTGCTGGGTTCATCTTATTTGTTGAGTGAGTTGGCTGCTGCGGTCCTGCTCGGTCAACTCAAGCGCGAGGAAGAATTGACCAGAGCGCGCCTGAAAATCTGGCAGATTTATGAAGAGCATTTTGGACGCCTCAACTCCATCCGCACCCCACATATTCCAACAGCCGCCCGTCATAATGCGCATATTTATGCCATCCGCTTTGCAAATCAGGAATTACGCGATGCTTGCGCCAAGCATATGCGCAGCCTAGGGGTCATCGCGGCGCCGCATTATGTGGCGCTGCACCTGACACCGGCAGGGCAGAAATATGGCCGGGCATCAGGTGAATTGCCGCACACCATAGATGCCGCCCAAACCTTGCTGCGCCTGCCGCTCTATAGTGCTATGTCCGCCGACGAAACCGCTTTGGTGATTGAGAGCCTGACCAGCTTTTTGCATAGCAATGGCCTCGATACTGACGCCATAACGCCCGCGCCATGACGAAGGCAATTACCCCTGCGGCAAGCCTGCATGACCGGGCGATAATTGGCATTGTCATTGCCCTCTGTGCGGCATTTTTGATTCTGCCACTAAGTGCGTTGTATTATTTGGGTCGTGGCATGGATGTCTCCGACACCGGGCATTATTACACGGCCATTCGCCATCTTGCTGACGTAAAAATGATGAGCACGCAATTTGCCCTGGTGTGGAAATTGCTGCCTTTGCCGGACAACATATATGTGAACCGCCTGATGCTGTTTGTGCTGCTTATAGGCAGCGGAGCCGCCATGTTTATGCAGGCCGGGCGCTCGGTGCTAGCCCCTGCGTCTTCCTTGCCATTACAAAACTGGTTACTGGCCAGTGTCGGCGGCGGCGGCGCAGCAATTTATTATTATTATTGGCTGCCCGATCCGTCATACAATTCGGTTGGGCTGGTATTAATGGCGCTGGTGCTAGGTGCTGTTTTCGCTTTGGTGAAACTGGTCAATGTGCAGTCATGGCAGTTTCGCGGAGCCGCTATGCTGGCCGGTTTTTCCGGTTTGGCCTTGAGCTTCACGCGCCCGGTGTCCGCCCTTATCCTCTTGACGATTAGCGCCCTATTATTTTTGCTGTTGGCGGAACGGCCATGGCAAAAACTATTGCCATTGGCGGTCTTCACTTTGCTGGGTGCGGCATTGTTTTTCGCCTTGGTGCAGGTGTTTATTGAGCCGATAAACATCACCTGGGAACGCCTGCAAGGCGGTATGCAAAAGCGCGAAATTTTGGGCATTAACCGGCTCGTCGGCAAGGGCTTTGCCGGGTTTTCCAATGAGGTTTCGACGGCCCTCGGCAAGGCACCCTTTGGTTTGTTTTTAGCGATTATTGGTGGCGCATTGGCGGCGCCGGGCGTTGCGGCGCGTCTGACCAACGCAACCCATGCCTATTGGCTAAACCTGATTGGTGGACTGCTTGGCGCGGCAGGGTTGGCGTATTTATCGTTCAATTTCTGGCGCGAAACCGAAGGATTAGGCGCGGTTGGCTTAAACCATATTGCCGCCCTCTCCCTCAATCTTGGGCTTATTGCCGTGCTTAGCGCCGGATTGGCGGCGGCATTACAAACAAAGCCCGAATGGCGTCATCAGTTTTTGCGGCTAACGCTGGTTTGCGCCTTGCTGGTTTTGGTTAGTTTAAGTTTTTCGGCGTTTGGCACCGGAGCATGGCTGAGAAAGTCTGGCATTGCCGGGGTATTCATTGTGCTGGCCTGCGCATTAATAGCCGTGCAAATGGCCAAGAAAGGCGGCGTGGTCTGGTCGTTGGGCATGGCGGCCGCGCTTTTGCTGGTCATGCTGGGTGTGCGCGCCAATATGACGCAATCGCCATATCGCCAGAGCACACCATTGGCCGAGCAAACCGCGCAAACCAGCATTCGCGGTGGGCGCAGCATGATACGCACGGATGTAGCAACCAAAGCCTTTTTTGATGCGTTAAATGCGGTAGCGGACGATATGGGTCCGGTGGGTCAACGCCCGATCCTCATCGACCTGTCCGGCCGCTTGCCCATGGTGCAATACCATATGAACGCGCGGCCGCCCTATACCGCCTGGCTGCTCAGTGCTTATGACGGCTCCGACGCTTTTTTTGCCCATCTTGTCGGGCGCATGAGTGAGGAGGAATTGGCGCGAGCATGGATTTTGGATGCGCCCGGCTATAAATATCGGTTGGACCCGGCACCCTTGGCCGCGCGCGGGTTTGATTTGCAGGATGATTACCGCGTCGCCGCGAAGACAATGGCACCCTATATAGAGAATGAAATTGTGCTATTGGCCCCAAAAGCACGACCATTACGCGCCGTGGAAGCACAATGACCGGGATTAGCAAAACACACTGGTTTTTGGCCCTGAAAATCGCCATCAGTGTGGCCCTGTTATATCTTCTTTTCCACTTTGTGGATGTTGGCGATGCCGCCAAGGCCGCCATTGGTGCCAATTTTGTATTATTGGCCTTGGCGGGCTTGGTCCGGCTTAGCATTTTTGCGCTTGATGCACTGCGTCTGCATTGGATGGAACCGGTACCAGCTTTTGCTTATGTTCAGCATTTACGCTTGGCATTACGCGGGGCGTTTTTCTCACAATTGGGATTTGGGTTTTTGACCGGCGATGCCTATCGCGCCGTGGGCTATGCCAAAGGCGGCGGCACGCTGGCGCAACCGGCGGCGCATTTGCTGGCCGCGCGCCTTGCCGGCATCTCCACGACCGCATTATTTGCTTTATTGTCGGCGTTTTATCTGATGGCCGGTGATACCGGTGCCTTGCGCAGCTTTGCCCAACGTATGGGTATTGGGGTTTTTATCGCTGCCATAATCGTCGGATTATTGCTGTGGCTGGTGCTGAAAGTATTGCCAAAATTCACCTCGGCGGCCAATCGCGAGCGCCTCGGCCATGGTCTTGCCGCTTTGCGCCGCCTGAATTTTCGCATTTGGGCGTTGAGTATTTTTGTGGTGCTGGCGCGCGGGTTTTCGCTATGGCTGGTATTCGCAGCATTACACCAGCCTCTATCTTATGCGGTGGCATTATTGGCCAGCGTCACTGCGACTTTAGTGACGTTAATTCCGCTTGCCTTTGGCGGCCTTGGCCTGCGCGAAGGCACATTGGCCGGGGTGGCAACCTTGTTTGGTGCGCCGGCAGCCATTAGTGTCAGCGCCGCCATATTGCTGCGGCTGGCGATTGTTAGCGCCGCCTCTATCGGGCTGCTGATAAGTGCGCTTTTGCCCGAGGCCGAAGCGCCCGCGGGTGAGAAACAATGACCAGCGCGGCGATTATGCAGCCGGTCTATCTGCCATGGCTTGGCTATTTTGAGCAAATGGCCATTTGTGACCATTTTATATTTTTGGACGATGCGCAATATACCAAGCAGGATTGGCGCAATCGCAATCGCATCCGCACCAAGGATGGCTGGATGTGGCTTACCGTGCCGGTGCGCAAAGATAGCTTAAAAGCGCGCCTTTGCGACATTCACATTAGCGACCACGGCCATTGGCAGCGCACGCAATTGCGCGCCATTACGCAAAACTATGGCCGCGCGTCTTTTTTCCAAGACATATTTCCGGTTTTGGAAAAAGCCTTTGCCGCCGCGCCGGAACACCTGACTGATCTGACCATGGGGCTGGTGCAGGACTTTGCGCCATTGCTGGGCATTAAAACGCCAATCGTGAAGGCCAGTTCTATCCCCAGCACAACCTCCAAAACTATAGATCCGGTGGCCCGCATTGGCGAATTATGCCAGCATGTCGGCGCCGATATTTTCTACACCGGCCCGGCGGCGCAATCCTATATGGCCGATGATGCTTTGGCCGGACAGGGAATAAAACCGGTGTTTCAGGATTACCAGCATCCGGTTTACACCCAAGCCCATACGGGCTTTGAAAGCCATATGGCGGTTATTGATTTGCTGATGAATCACGGCCCGGCATCGCGCGAGATTTTGCTTTCTTCGCCGCGTCCGGCCATATTAGGCGCATGAAGAAGCCAATGCTTTTTGTCAGCGGACCACCGCGTTCGGGCACCACTTTGGTGGATAAATTGCTATGGAATGTACCGAGTATTGATTGCTTTTCGCAACCATTACCATTGTTGTTGGTGGCGTTAAAGGCAGCATTTTTGCGCAATCTTTCCTGGCCCGAAAAGCTTTGCGCTTACCCACTAAACGACCAGCAATTCGAGAATGCCTATGATGCTGACGCATTTCAGGGTTATTTGCAAAACCATGCCTTCGAGCGGGATGAATTGCGCGCCGTGCTGGAGGCCATGCGCCCCTTCACCGGGCAATATTTCAAGCCAGATAATTTTTTGAACGTTTTGGAATATTGGCAAGGGGGAAACCTTGCCGACTTCGCCCGCCATTATTTCAGCCATTACCGGCAAAAGCCGGATAAAGGCGTGCGGGTCTTGGGGTGGAAAGAAGCGGGCGCGGAAGAGTTTTTGCCGTATTTTTTGTCCAAGGGCATGAAGGCCATTCTCATCATTCGTGACCCGCGCGACATTGCTGCCTCGCTTTACCATGGCAAGACCGACGCATATGGCGGGCAGAAACGACCGCTTTTGTTTATGGTAAGGCAATGGCGAAAATCCGCCGCTTACCATGCAAAATTCGCCGCCCACCCGGATGTCACTTTGGTGCGCTATGAAGACTTGGTGCAAGACCCGCAGGCCCATCTTGACCTTTGGCAAAATTGGTTAGGGTTGGAGCCCGATGCCCAAGTGACCACTTTGCAAAGTCAAAGCGGCGAAAACTGGCACGGCAATAGCGCTTTTGCCGCGCTGGAAGGCATCTCCACCAAAGCCATTGGACGCCACGAAGACGTGCTGCCCGCGGACCAAGCAGCGTTTATCGAAGCCGCGTGTTTTGGCGAGATGTTAAGCCTTGGCTATGCGCCAAAAATCACCAAAAATGCGGTGGAAGCGGCGCTGGAAGTCGGGCCGGGGCAGGATTATCTGGGCCGTGAAGCCTTAGCCCATTATGCTTATGATGAGGAGCGGCGCGATGAGGAATGCCGCCGTTGGCAACACCTTTGCGCCCAGAAAAACGCCTTTGACGCCGCGCAATTTGTATTCAATGAAAATTATCAAAAATTATACCAAATAGTCGGTACGTCATGAGCCGTCAGATCATAACCGCACCGCGCGCCTCAACAATTATTTACGGCCTCGCTGCCGCCAACAACAATGGCGTCTGGCTCTTGCCAGCCAATGTCTGCCCGGCAGTGCCGCTGGCTTTGATACAGGCCGGTGCAGACTTTGAGTTTATCGACATCGACCCAGCCAGCTTTTGCATGAGCATTGCTGCGCTCAAAAAGCGCGCCAGTGACAAAACCCGGCCCGCGATTTCCGGGCTGATTTACGTGCATGCTTACGGGTTTGCCGCCAATGCCAAAGCCGACCTCGCTGCGCTTCGGGCTGCATTGCCCAGGCCCGCTTTGCTGATTGACGACCAGTGCCTCGGCCTGCCCAAAACAGATTTTGACGCAATGCCAAGCGGCGATGTTGATGCGGTAATTTTCAGCACCGGCGCAGGCAAGGTGCTGGATTTAAATGGCGGCGGCTATGGCGTGCTGTTTGGCGATATTGCCTACGCGTTGCCGCCGCCAATGGATGAGAAATTGGCGGCACAAAACAATGCTACCAACACGGCACGCTATAAGACTGCCATGCAGGCCAAGCGGTCATTTTTTGAACCGGGTGCCGACAAGACCATCGCGCCGTGGGTTTGCGGCAGTCCGGATATTGAGTGGGCGGCAATGCAAAAATCCATTGATGAGCGCCTGCCCGGCATTCTGGCCCATAAAAAAGCGCTCAACCAAATTTATCATGAGGGGCTAACCGGCCTGCGCGGATTATCGCCTTTACCCGCGGCGCAGCAGCTGTGGCGTTATAATGTGCGGGCGCAAAACCGCGATGAATTTTTGGCGCTTTTGTTTGATAAGGGCCTGTTTGCCTCAGCGCATTATTACCCTGCTTCGGCATTATTCGGCCGGGCACACATTGATGACCAACATTACCCCCAAACCGATGCTGTGCATGACAACATTCTCAACCTGTTCAATGATCTGAACTTCACAGAAGAACAGGCAAGACACGTTGTCTCTCTCGCCCGCGACTTCTATAGTCAGTAAGCAGAGTTTTAGGGGCGCTTATGTCATTTGTATTTTTGCTGTGTTCTGAACGTTCGGGCAGCAATCTCATCACTTCTATCATGAATGGCCACGGGCAGGTTTCCGGCCCGCCGCCTTCGCATTTATTTCGCCTGTTTGGACTAAATGCTCATGTCTATCACCCGTTATCGGCGGTCAAAAACTGGCAAGCATTTTTGACTGATTTGACCGATGCCCGCGACTGGATGATTGGCGAATGGGACAGCAAGCCCGATGTCGCCGCCTTCACCGCGGCCTGCCCGGACCAAAGCATTGCGCAAGTCTTTGATTTTCTCTATGGGCAGGAATGCCGCCCCGGCGAACAGATTAGCTTCGTCAAAGAGAATTATACCTATTTGATTTTACCATTTTTACTGGCCAATTGGCCTACCTGCAAATTTGTTTATTCGGTGCGTGACCCGCGCGATGTCGCGGCATCGTGGGTGAAAACCACCGCTGTACCCGGCGGCGTTAAGCGGGCGATTGATGTCTGGGTAGAGGATCAAAATGCCAATCTGGCAGCCTTTCGCCAGCTGCAACCCAGCAATCGCATTATCCAAGTGCGCTATGAGGATTTGATCCAAAACACTGAGGCACAAGCGCAGGCCCTGTGCACGCACCTTGGCATTGGCTATGATCCGGCCATGTTGAATTTTCATCAGGACCAACGCACGCAGCGCAATGCCAAGCGTACGCAGGCATGGGAAAACCTTGCCAAGCCAATTCTCACGGGTAATGCGCAAAAATATAAATCCGTATTGAGCGCTGCGGAAATCCGCTATGTTGAACTGCGTTGCGCCAGTTTAATGCGCGCTTTTGATTATCCATTACAAAGCGATGCGGGCGCTTTTTCGCCCGAGGCGGCGCAAGCGGAAGCGCGGAAACTAGAGACCGAATTGTCGCCGGGTGAAGATGCCAGTGAACCATCCCCACGCGAACAGCATCAGCGCGATGAGAGACAAAAAATCATTAAGCGTATCGTGGCGCGCGCGGGGGCAGCATGAGTGTAAGCGCTAAAAAACCACGCTATAGCGTTGTCGTACCGGTTTATAATACTGGTGAGAAATTGCGCGATCTGGTCGCTCGCTTGCACACCATTTTCACCGACACAGTGAAAGCCAGCTATGAGATTATCCTGATTGATGATGGCTCGGTGCGCGAAGAAACCACCAAAATGTTGCGCGGTTTGGCCAAAGAAGACGCGGTCATGGCCGTGAGCCTGACCCGCAATTTTGGCAAGCCGGGCGCGATATTGTGCGGCCTGCACCATAGCCGCGGGGATTGGGTGGTCACCATTGATGATGATTTGCAACAGGCCCCCGAGGACATTCCTTTGCTGATTGCCGAGCAACAGCACGACATGGTCACCGCCACCCATAGTAATAAGCAACACACCATATTGCAGCGCGCCACCAGTAGTATAAAGGCGCAATTTGACCGCCATGTGCTGGGCTATCGGGTAAAGTTATCGCCGCTAAAACTTATACGGCGGCATGTGGTGGATGGCATGTTGGCGATCAAAACCAATCGCCCATTTATTCCCGCGCTTATCCGCCAGGTTACCGAAGATGTGGTCGCCATACCCGTGCCGCACCATAAGAGTACGCAAGGTCGTTCACGCTATTCACTAAAGCGCCGCTGGTCACAATTTACCGATTTGCTGGTCGGTAATTCCAGTGTGATGATGCAGATTTTCGCCTTTATTGGCTTTGTCGTCGCTGGCCTTAGCTTTGCTTTGGCCGGGGCCGTGATTGCGCGCAAACTATTGGGTATTCCGACGCAATCCGGGTGGAGTTCGCTCATGGTTGCGATATTGCTGATTGGCGGGCTCAATCTGGCGGCGATTGGCATAACCGGGCAATATTTCATTCGGCTTTTGGATATCACTTCCCAAAAACCTGCATTTGTCGTACGCGAACGCCTCGGCGCACCGCCAAAGGGGAAATGAGCGTTGATTAGTCTTGAACGATTTTCCGCCTATGGTGTAGCGTGCCCGCAAATCGGGAAATTATTGGCCGCACAACTATTGGAACTCCATGCCTAGATTTCAATTCAAAGCGCTTCGCAAAGACGGATCGACCGTTGGCGGCGAAATTGAAGCTGTGGATCAGGATGCTGCCTATGTGGCGGTGGAAAAACGCCAACTATCGCCATTTTTTCTCAAGCAACGCACAGAATCCGCCTTATTGGACGCTTTACGCGCCCGTAAAATCACCCGCAAAGATCAGTCCATCTTTATCCGTCAGCTAGCAACGCTTTTACGTGCCGGTGTCGGCTTGCTGGAGGCCATGAAAAGTCTGACCAAATCCAACGCCAATCCGGCCATGGCCAAGATCGCTAATGCCATTCGTGCAGATTTGCGCGCCGGGCAACGCCTGTCTGGGGCTCTGGAAAACCATATGAAGGATTTGCCACGCTATGTGCCACGCCTTGCCGAGCTTGGTGAGGCCACCGGCACTTTGGCAAAGGCATTGTCGGACGCCGCCGAGCGGATGGAATTTGATGACAATATGCGCACCGAGATCAGAGGCGCGCTGTCTTACCCGATGTTTTTGGCCGGGGTTGGCGGGCTGATTGTGATTTTAATGTTTGTGTTTGTGGTGCCGCGGTTTGATGCGCTGATTGGCGATAATCGCGATGATCTGCCGGCCATCTCCAGCCTTGTGATTTCCACCGGTGTGTGGATGAAAGCCAATATATTGATGTTTCTGGCCATTGTCGGGGCGTTAACTGTCGGGATCGGCTTCATCGCCCGTAATGAGAAAGCTCGGACGAATTTTCGTATATTCGTAGAAAAATTACCACTGATTGGTGGATTTCTGATTCAGGCGGAAATTGGTGGCTGGGCGCGCACCATGGGTATTGCCCTCGATAATGGTGCCGATATTCTTACCGCTTTGCGCCTTGGCGGTGCTGGCCTGCAATCACGCGAGCTAAAGGACGGGTTGGATGGTGCCACCAGCGAAATCCGGGCCGGGCGCAATATTGATGAGGTGCTGGAAGAGCATTTACCAGCCATGGATGCCTTGTCGATTGACCTTATTCGCACCGGACGCAATTCCGGTGCGCTCGCAGATATGCTATTATTCATCGCCGATACGCAGGAGAAGAATACCAAAGAGCGGGCCAAACAGCTAACCGCATTGGCCGAACCCGCCGCCATTCTTCTGATTGCTCTTATTGTAGGCACAATTGTGCTTAGTATAGTTCTTGCTATGACCAGCCTTTATGAGTTTGACATATGACACAGTTTTTCAACACCATTTTCGCCATTCCCAAGCGCCGCCGGGTAAAAACCGATAGCCGTTCCGGGTATTCCTTATTGGAAATTTTGGTCGTGCTCGCCATTATGGGCATGATTATCGCGCTGGTGGCCCCGCGCCTCCAGTCGCAATTGGATCGCTCAAAACCTGTTGCTGCCAAGGCGCAGGCCAAATCCATCAAACTGGCGCTGAATAGCTTTCGCCTCGATTTTGGCCGCTACCCTACGCCCAGCGAGGGCCTTGAGGTTTTGATGAAATCACCAAGCGATCCGGCCATGCAGGCACAATGGTATGGTCCCTATCTCGACGGGGAGTTTCCCAAAGACCCGTGGGGCAATGATTATCATTATGAAGTGACCGCGTCAGATGATCGTGGTGTCCAGACCAGCCCGAAAGTCGTCTCCTATGGGGCCGACAATACGGTTGGCGGGAAGGGCTTGAATGCCGACATTGCGATGTAGTTCTGCCACGGGCAATGACGATGAGGCAAACGCCATTGGGTGTAATAATACCGGATTCTCCTTACTGGAAGTGCTGGTAACACTGGCCATTATCGGGCTCATCGTTTCTCTGGCAACGGTATCTTTATCATCAAGTCTGGAAAGCGCGCGCTTCTCTTCAACCGCCAAAGCGGCAGCCGCTGAAGTGCGTACTTTGCGTGCCAGAGCTTTGTTGCGCGGGCAGAGCGCCGTCATCATTACCGACACTTCCGCAGAACCGTCGGCGAGCATTGCCAATGTCTGGCGCGTATCCCTGCCCGAAGATTGGCGCACGGAAGGCAGTGCCATTGGCATTACCCCGTCGGGCATGTGCCTTGGCGGCGAAATTACCATAATCAGCCCCAAGGGACGGCGGGCTATTTATGCCTTTGCGCCGCCAGATTGCCTTCCCATTCGCCAAACCACGCCGCCGCCGCCAGAAACCTAGGGATTACCTAGAGATTACCTAAAAATCATCGGTCACCGAGATCGCCGCACGCCAGCCCATGGCGTGAACTGAAAACACTTGCGTGTGCTGATCCGCAAATTCCAATGTCACCTGCACATCATAAAGCATGGCAATAAAGCGCCCATCGCTGCCGCCCAAAGTTTTGACGGATCGCTCTGGCGCGATCGGTACGGAATCCCAATGCATTTGTGCTTGCCCCAGACTGATGCTGCCTCTGGGGTCACGCATCGGATTGAGATTGCGCACATAGGCCAATGCCGAACGCTTGGCACCCATAAGCTGCTCATTGCGCTCCAAAGATATGGTGGTGCGGGTCATCTGGTCCTGCAGGGCCAAAAGCGGTAAAAACGCAACCGCCAATATAGCAATGGCGATAATGGCTTCGAGCACGGAAAACCCCGGCGAACCAGCGGTTTTGTGCTTTGTGCTTACCGTTTCACCTTCTTGCATAATATGGCCGCCGACAGCGTGCATAAGATCACTGCGCTTCTTCGCCCTCATTGTCCGAGGCCGAGAAAATACTCCGTGGCTTCAGGGTGATGAGTTGGCCGTCACGACTTAACGACTCGTCCATTTCGCGGGTTAAACTATCGACAAATGCTGTCTTGTCGTCCTGCCCGCGCATAATATAAGCGGTAATCAACACCAACAATTCCGTGCGGTCTGAGGTAACCGAATCTGTAGAAAATGCGCTGCCGATCAGCGGAATATCCTTCAAAAACGGAATGCCGGTTTCAGTGTGCGTTACGGTATCTTGCATCAAACCGCCAAGCACCGCCGTTTGCCCGTCTTCAAGCGATAATTGGGTTTCCAAAGACCGATTAGAAATCGTCGGGCTGGCTATCGCCGACGAGCCGGTGTCAATGGTTGCCGAGACTTCCTGACTCACGGTCAAATCAATGCGGTTATTACTAAAGACAATCGGTTCAATGTTCAAAATTACGCCGGTTTTACGATAAGTCACGGTTTGCAAAACATCGGTAACCCCCTCGGAGGATTGCGAATTTGCTGCCCGCTGTGAGGAAATCACCGGCACATCCGTACCCACCGAGATATTCGCCTGACCGCCAGAACGGGCCATAAGGCGCGGCGTGGAAAGCACTTTAATATCGCTATTGGTGGCCAAGGTATTGGCATTCAAGGTGAAATCACCATTAACAATAGCGGTGTTAAAGCCGGTGCTGCCGACTCCGAGCCCTTGAGTGCCGAAGGAATTTCTTTTGAAATTACCGGCCCCAATATCGTTGATGAAAAATTCAAGTCCGAATTTGGTAGAATCATTCAGTGTTACTTCGGCAATGGTCACCTCAATCAACACTTCCGCAGGGGCCCGATCAAGCTGCTGCAAAAGCGGCAATACCCGATTATATTCATTGGCCGTACCAGAAAAGATCAGCCGATTGCCGATCGGGTCGACAACAAATTTATCGCCCGGTGAAGAGCGGCTTTCGCGGCCGCCGCCCGCCCCTGCAGCAGCCCCCGCCGGTGCACCGGCAGGCCTGACCCCGCCGTCAGTACCCGCTTTTAATGCAGCATTGGCGGTTTCGGCCAAATCAATCGCATCAACATTGGCCACCTGATAGATAAATAATTGATTGTTGTCGCCAGCCTTTACCGGGCGATCCAATTCTTTGAGCCATTGATCCGTACGCTCACTGGCTTCCTTATTGCGCGAGAAAATGAATATGTCGTTGGAATATTCAATCGGTAACAGGTTAATCGTGCGCGGTGCCAAAATATTGGTCGTGACCTGCCAGCCCTCAACGCGCAAAATCTTGCTGACCTCATCAGCAAGCGCTTTGGCTTCCCAATAGGTCGGCGAGTAACGCTGCACAGAAGAACCAGCATAATTCAGTTCATCAAGCTCTTTAATAATCGACAAAATGGCATCCACTTCATCGGGCAAGCCGGAAAGCGTGATGGTATTATTGAGCGGCGACGCATCAATTTTGACATTCTGGCTGTCACGGCCAACGGCCTGCCTGATCAATCCAACCATGCTATTAGCATCAACCGCATATAGCTCGACAAGCTGGATCACCGGCCGCAAGGATTTTGGTGTTCCCGGCTGGGCGCGCGAGCGGATAAACCGAGGCATGCGGGCCTTCAGCGCCTGGTCTTCCAAAATCCGATAAACACCGTCTTCGGGCACCACCAGAACACCATATTCGCGCAATGACGATTGTATCAGGGCGAAAAAGTCATCGCCTGACAACGTGCCGGACGAGCGCAATTGCACAATGTCTTCGCGAGCGGCAACGCCGGGGCCGGTGACATAAGGAATTTGCAGCATTTCACCGAAAGCAACATCAATAAATGTCGGCAGCGCTGAGGGGGCGACATAAGCCTCAACCGTGCCGACGGCAATTTTTGGCGCTTTAGAGGATGGTCCTGATCTGTCTTGCTTTTGGGGCACAGATATACGGGGCACCGGTGTGACTTGCGATGGTGGCCGCACCAGATCCGAATTAATATTACCATTACCGTCCAAAACATTGGTTTGCGGTTCTGGCGCTGGCCGATCAACTTTTTTGCCAGCCTGCTGGGAGTTGGTAGACAAATCACGCACCGGATTAGTGGTCTCACAGGCGCTCAGTGCCAAAGCGGAAATGCCAAGCATTGCGGCAAAAAACCAACGCCTTTGGCCATTCTTCAAACCCTGCATTTTATTCCCTCTTTGAACTTTCATCATACTGATACTCAATTTGGCGCTAAATGTGGCATTAATCGCGATATTATTCCTCAAGCGCTTCAAGCTCTTGGCTATCTTTATGCTCAATCACCGCAAAAGAGAAGCTCTCCGGCCCAGCCTCGGCCAGCAAATGACCCTGAAAAATTTCACTTATCGCCCAGCCGCTGTCCAAAACATCGCCAGCGCGCACGGTAAGAATAGTGTCATCTTCTAATTTGAGCTGCGCGGTGTCTTCACTATCGAGGCGAGCGATGGAGATAATATGAGGAAACTTGCCATAGTCGCGCTCGGCAATGGCCATGGCGCTGGCATCTTCGGGCAAAGGCAATGTGCTTTCGTCCACCGCCTCGCCAATGGCGTCAAAATATCCCGACGCCAACAATCTTTCTTTCAGTTTCGCGCTAATATCCTTGCCACCAATCGGCACTGGCGGCTCATGCCATTCCCCCTGATTGGCATTGACCGAAAATGCACCGATACCGGCCTGTACCCAGCCCAACAGCCCGGCCAGCGCCAACAAAGCGGCGACGGCGGCATACACACCGGCATTGCGGGCCATCATTGGGCTGCTCCTGGCCGGTTGGCCGGTTCTGTACCACCAGCACGGCCTGCCACCTGCACCAAAGCCAGGCCCGATAAGCGAATTAAACTCCGTCCTTGAAAAAAGTCTGCCGTCACCTCGGTAAAAACCATGGATTTTTGCAAATCACTGGTTTTTAGCAATAATTCAATCGGTGCCGTATTGTCCGAGGCGGCGCCAGCAAGGCTAAAACGCATAATGGTTTCGCCATCCACTTCAATCAATTCATTACCAACGCTGATTTGCGGATTTCTCAGTCCAATGTCCTGCGCAATCTGGATCAGTTCTTGTTGAATCTTTGCCGCCAGGACACCAACCGTCTCTCCGTCCCATTTAACCGATTGCCATTGTTGCAACGCGGCGCCGCTGGCTTCGGCACGCTGCGACCACAAATCGGTGTTTTCAATTGTGTTCAACTTGGCCAGTTCACGCGCGGCAAATTCACTATCGGTTTTGGCCTGCACCACCCGTTGATGCACCGGATCCACGGCCATTAACCCGAACAAAAAGGCCAACACCACCAATCCGTACGCGGCGGTGGGCGAAAGTTTTTCCCTAAATTGTGCAATGAGAGCATTCATCGGGTACGCGCTCCGGGCAGTTCGGCATTAGCGGCCAGCCGACCGGAAATTTCGATCACATCATTGGCCTTAAAATTCACCGATATCTGGGTCACCGCTTCATCTTCTTCCAGCAGGCTCACCAATGCCGCGCCGCGGGTTTGCGCTTTGCCGGACAAGCGCACATCCAATTGCCCGTCACTCAAGGTAAAGCGGGACATGCGCATCCCCTCGCCCTGCACTTTTTCCAATATACCGGCAACGCCGCGCAACAAAGCCGACCCCTGCCCCATGCGCGCCAGACGATCAATGGTCTGCAAATTCTGGATCGCTTTATTGCGCTCTGCCAACACATCGTTGACAACTATTTTGCGATCTTCGATCTGCTGATCGAGGCTATTGCGCGTTTGCGTATAGCGAAAATACTGCGCCCCATTATGCACCAGCATCGCCGCCAATATTGTGCCGCCAATGATTAGCAATCTGCCGGGCGTAACCAAAGTGCGCGCCGCATCGCCCGCGGCTTCCCATACCGGCAGATTGGTGCGCCATGGCACCTCCACCACCGGCGGAATATCAACACCACCCTCGCTGGTATCGAGGCGCGCGGCGCGCAAAAACGCTACCCATTGGCGCTGCTGCGGCGCGGCAGGCCACCACCGCGAGGCCATCAGCGCATTGTCCATCCAAACCTGGCCCTCCACCCCTTCAAGGCATTGCACCAGTCTTTGTCCATGCGCCATGGGTTGGCGGGCCAGGGTTTCCGGTATCGCCCGCGGTGAGGACACCGGTGCCGGGCCAGATGCTGGGCCAGCATCACTTTCCAACGCCGCCCACGTCCATAGACCCGCGGCCTTCTTATTCGACGGGTCTTGCTCGATCTGCGAAACATTAATCTCGGCGGGGGCCTGACGCTCCGCTTGCAACAAAGCCGCTTTCACAGCATCGCGCGAGCCATTAGGCAAGGTGATACGGCGAAAGCTGCACACCGCGCGCGATAGCACGATCAGGTCCGTGTGGAATAAACCGCCGCGCCTTAAAGCGAAAGTTGAGTGATCACTGAGCTGCGCGGTCAGGCGTTGCGAAAACAAAGCTGGGAATTTCGCCCTGTTCTTGCCCGCCCCGTTCTTGCCCATTGGTGTCACTCTCGATAATCTCGCCGTCATCTACAATTTCCTCAAACACGACGCGCCTTCGAAAAGGCTGATCCGGCGCCCCCGGCGATCGTTCCAGTTCCACAGCCCTTATTATGGTTTGCCCGGTCCCTCGTGGTGTCGACAACAAAAATCGCCCAAGTCGGGTTGGCGTTTCGACCGTTGCCGTTGCCGCGTCAAGAAAGTCTATTTCCCGGCTTCCAACCTCTCCAATTGCGGCTTTTGCCCCATCCAAATCCAACCGGTCAGCCAGCGCAGGGCTCAAGAATTTCGTTCTATAATAACTGGTTGTAGTGGTCAACGTCGTGTCGGCGCGTAAACTTGCGTATAATGAGGGTGTTATCACCTTGTCCCACTCAAGAATATGATACATTTCTTCATGAACCCGCAGCGGAAAATTGGTCGGTGGTTCGCGGCGTTTAAGCCGATACTCCGACCGCTCGCCGCCCCTGAACCGCCGCCGCGTATCCGCATCAATATAATCGCCAAGTTTTGCCGCCATGGTTTTGGCTTCCTCAGAGCGAACCCCCATACTTTGCAACCAGGTCTGCAATGGTCCCGGATCATTACGGTTGATGGGAATAAGGCCGGAAGCATCGCGATAGGTTATGCGCACCTCACCATTGGCGAAACGGGCAAGCCGTTGACCGCCCGATGCCGACCAAAGCGCATTAGGGCTAAGGCGCGAAATATCAAAACCATCTACCACTTCTTCGCTGGTCCACGAGGTATAGGAGGTATCAATGCCGCCCCTCACCCCGGCGCTGGTCATATAGGTGTACAAGGTGTCAGCTTCGGCCGAGGTTAATCTTTGTTCAGCGTGCAGATCGGCGCTTAATTCGCTCACCACCTGGCCCGCAGCATTGATCGAACGCACGGCAATGGTGCTGGCCAAAGCCAGCACAAAAACCACCACCAACACATAGGGCAAGACAAACCCATCGCGCGCGTCGCTGTCGTGCGGCATTTTTATTGTCTTATTTTTGCCGGTTGCGTTCATCTCATAAATCTCTCAAATCCGGCAATTCATCGCGTGTGCCAACGGACGCAATCCAGATGATGTCGCCGGGCGCAGCCGCATTGCTGCTTGCCACGCCTATGGCATTACCGGCAGTCAGACGGATAGCAAGAGGGAAGGTCGGTGGATCATAAAATTGGGCGTCGCCAAAATCACCTGGCTCTGGTGTTTCCTTGGGCGGCCAACTGGACCGCCATGCATTGTCGGCTCCAAGATAGGAAAACTGCCCATCCGCCGCCGCAAATTCCTGCAACACCCATTCAATATCGCCGCTTTGGTAAACCAGCCACGTCTTGCGACCATCACTTTGCAGGCTCAGGGTGAAAGCCGAAAGGCCAATATTGAGCGTGTGAAATGGCGTCCGCGTAACCCCGCTAAATTGTCCCGGCTGTCCGACAAAGGCGCTTTTGTCGTCATCGGGCCAATGCAGCACCATACCGCCTATCAATGCACCATAGCTTTTTTGTACAACCGCCAATTCCTGCGCTTCCAGCGCCGCATTTACCGTGCGTTCCGACAAGTGCAGCAAGGTTGATGTTGACTGGAACAAAGCCAGCGACGCCACCGACATTATCGCCAAGGCCAATAAGGTCTCGAGCAGCGAAAACCCACGCTTTGTGTGCTGTGCTTCATGGCGCATCTTAGGGTCAGTACCTGTAAACGCCCCTCAAGATAGGGTATTTGGGTTTTAAGCTATTAATTTGCCAAGGTAAATCTATGCGCGCACGGCAAAAGCAATGACATATTCGCGTTTTGGCTATTCTCAATAAACTTATCGCCGCCTATAACATGGCATTAGGTGAATTTCCGCATCGCTGCTTGTGCAGCGCGGACCCGTGTTAAGGCAGCTGGACCCACACATGCAAACGCAACTTATCGGCCAAATTCTTCTTTCGACAAAAGTGATTACGGAACAGGACCTGACTCAGGCGCTGCGCCTGCAAGAAGAAACCAGCGGTCTGGTGGGGCAAGCCCTACTGCGCCTTGGCGCCCTTACGGAAGACGTTTTAATGGCTGCCCTTTCTGACCAGCTTGGCATGCCCGTTCTGGACCCGGCGCAAGCCCCCAAGGACGCGGTGCGCTATGAGCAGGCGATTGCGGTTTTGCAAATCTCCCCGCGCTGGTTTTTGGGGCAAAGCGCAGCGGTTTGGATAAGTGAAAACAATGGTCAGCAAGTTCTCAATGTTGTGGCGCGCGACATTCTCAATCCCGGCATACAGGAAAAAATTGAATGCCAATGGTATTACGCCGCCGTGCAGCAGGGCAAAGATAGCCTTGGACCGGTCCAATATTGGCTGAGCGAAAATCAATTTATCGAGCGCTGCCTTTACTACATCACCGAAAGCCTGGGCCTGACCGCCAAGGACAGCGATGATTTGCAAGACACCGCACGCCTGAAAGAAATGGCGGAAGAAGCGCCGGTCATTGATTTTGTCAACAACATGTTTGCCACCGCGCTTAAAGACAGCGCCTCGGACATTCATGTGGAGCCGTTTGAACATGATTTCAAAGTGCGCTACCGCATTGATGGGGTATTGCACACCCGCCAAAAAGAGCCGCGCGGCTTGTTTGACGCTATTACCAGCCGGGTAAAATTGCTATCGGGCATGGACATTGCCGAGCGGCGACTGCCGCAAGACGGTCGCCAGACCATTCGCTTTGCCGGTCACGCCATTGATTTGCGGGTATCATCCCTGCCCGGTTCCTGGGGCGAAAGTCTGGTATTGCGGCTGCTGAAAAAAGAAGGCGAGCTGCCGGATTTGCAAGGTCTTGGACTTACCGGACGCGCCAATATGGTGATGACCGAACTTACGCAAAACCCGAATGGGGTGATTCTGGTCACCGGGCCGACCGGGTCGGGCAAATCCACCACCCTCTATCGCTGCCTGCAACAGCTTAATAACGGCATTACCAAAATCATCTCCATCGAAGACCCGGTCGAGTATGACATGGACGGCGTGGTGCAAATTCAAACCAAAGCCGAGATTGGCTACACCTTCGCCAAGGGCCTGCGGGCGATCCTGCGTCAGGACCCGGATATCATTATGGTCGGCGAAATTCGCGATGGCGAAACCGCCACCATAGCGGCACAAGCGGCATTGACCGGCCATTTGGTT
Source organism: Robiginitomaculum sp. (assembly GCA_021776615.1). Taxonomy (GTDB): domain Bacteria; phylum Pseudomonadota; class Alphaproteobacteria; order Caulobacterales; family Maricaulaceae; genus Robiginitomaculum_B. The sequence goes on from JAJFFO010000007.1 coordinate 329,802, forward strand.
TTATCCACCGTGCACACCAATTCCTCGCTGGCGGCCATTGCCCGGCTGAATGATTTGGGTCTGGAGCCGTATATGATTGCCGCCGCCGTGCGCGGTTTGGCCGCCCAAAGGCTGGTGCGCCGCCTGTGCGCATCGTGCGCGGTGCCGGACACAGATGGCGAAGGGGAGAATATGCTGCGGCGCATGGCCAAATCAGGGCTTATTATTGATGAGGAACTTAATCAGGCCCCCGCATGGCACAAGCCGGTTGGCTGTGCCGAATGCAATAATACCGGCTATTCAGGCCGGGTCGCAGTATTTGAGGTGGTGGCCATTGATGATGACTTGCGCGACGCCGTTATTGAAGGCGCGCACATGGCCAAACTCGTCAAAATTGCCCGGAAAAAGGGCTTTCAAACCTTGCTTGAAGATGGCTTGCTTAAAGCCCGTCAAGGCATGACCACGGCGGATGAAGTGTTACGGGTTTGCGGCGCTGAACAGCCGCAAGCGGATTAGTGCTCGAACGCCAGCGTAGACGGCTTGACCCATAATTTTTCATTGGCAAAATCCAGAACCACCGCCGATGTGCCTTGCAAAAAATCCAGACCAAGGATCAAAGCCGGTTCGTCGGCCAGTTGCAGGGTATTAAAGACATCGAGATCAGCAACCAGAATGGGAGCATCCTCCCATCGCAATTTTCGCAGTTTTGCGGGGCTGGCAATCCCGATTTGCGCCGGTAATTTTGGCAACCCCAACCCGGTAATAAACTGGTCAGGGTTGATAATATCGAAGGCACCAAGATCATCCAGATAAGGGCCAAGCAGTGAATTACCGATTGATTGCCGCGCGCCCGAATCAATAATCGCTTTAACGCGGTGTCCATCGATACGAAGAATTACCGATAAAAACCCGGCAAAATTGCGCTGCGCCCGAAATTGATGCCAGTCGCGATTGCGGCGTAGTTTCGCGGCGTTTTTCCGGTCTATAAAACTTAGCTCGCGGGTTTCAAAGTTCAGCATGAGCGACTGAGACGCCAAAACGTCGAGGCCCAATATGCCTGAATACCCTCGGTGTTCCGAACTGCCCGGCAAAGCCGGTACCGTACCCAAATCCCAAATTGCTCCCCCCAAACCAAGGGAATCGATTTGGAAAATCAGCGCATTCATCGCGCCGCCAGCCGCCCAGATCCTACCCATATGATCTGGAATAACCGGCAAAGCCAGTTGCGCTGCCAGCGCTGGGCTGATGACGGTTCGACTGGCCGCCGTATCAACAACAAAATCAAACGGACCCTGACCATTGATCATGACCTGCGCCAAATAATGCCCGCTATGGTTTTTGGTTAAAGCAATTGACCCCGCCTTCGCCATCACCAAGGTAGGCACCAAGGTCGGCACAAGCAGGCAAAATACGATAACAATCCATAGTATTTGACGCATCAGGTTTCCCGTATCAGACAACCAATAAGAAGCCCACCGTATACGAAAACACTGCAAAAATCCGGTTCAAATTATTAAATATGGGTAAGACCGATCACCCGCCAAATACGTCTAGCGATTGAGTAGTTTGAACACATCATCCATGGCTGACCCATCACCATCAGCATCCAAAAGTCCCATAAGCGGGTTGGATTGACGCGCCTTGGCACCGCCGCCCAATAATGATCCGGCGAGTTGACCCAACAGACCTCCACCACGACCGCTCTTGCCGCCGCCCATAGCGCCGGTAATCGCATCCATCATGCCCGGCTGTTTGGTTTGCTTGGCGACCGAGCCCATGGCCATACTTGCCAATACCGGCAATAGCTGTTTGAGCAAGCCAGCGTCGATACCGGTTTGCGTAGCCGCCCGTCCGGCGACTTCGCGGCTTACCGTTTTGGAGCCCAAAATATGGCCCAATATGGCATTGCCTTCTTCGCGTACTGCCGGGCCTTCAATCGCTTTCGGATCGTCCAGATAGCGATCATGATTGCCGCTTTTTACCGCATTCAATAGCGCTTCAAGCCCTTGAGGCGAGCCCGCATTGCGCTTCAACCCCGATGACAAAGCCGGCAAAAGCGCTTTGACCGCAGCGCCAGCCTGATTGTCGTCCAGACCAAATTGCTTGCCAATGGAACCAAGTGCGCCGCCGCCCTGTGCCTCCATCAACATGTCTAATAAATTCATTCCCGCCATCACGCGACTCCTTGCATCGTCTCATCATCGTCCCGCAAGCAATTTAGGGCATAAGCTGATGAACAGGAACCGTTTGGCCGATCAATCGGGTGAAATGTACAGTAAAAAGTCAAAAAACGGCCACCACGCCTTAGCATAAGCAATGGTCCGGCTCTAATTGATTGAAAATTCTGCTGCCAGTTCCGCTTTCAAATCTGGCACCTGAGCCAGTTCCGGAGCGGTTATATCCTCCTCGGGGAAGGTTTCGGCAAACAAGCGCGCGGCGACAAAATCACCGACTTCTACATAAACTCGTTCGCGAACAGGACCATTTTTCCCGCTATAACGCGCCGGATAGACCAGTTCTATTGCCACCACATCACGCGGGTCCATGGCGCTAAACGCGCTTAAGGCTTTAGCGCCAAACCGGAACAGGATTGATTGTGCATCGGCATCGCTTTTGGCTTTGCCAGGGCCCGATTGGGAAAACCCGGCATCGCTAAACAATGATGGCGGCACCGGTATTTTATCGGCGGCAAAGAAGCTTTGGACAACACTTTGCGGCGGCATAAAGCTGGCGGGCCCGTCTATAGTGCGCCCGTCTTTGGTGCGCCCTAACAGGCGCAATAAATCATCATTAAGCGGAGCGGCCAGAAGCTTTGGATCGCGCATATGCAATAGCACGCTCGATGGCGTCCTGCCGCCAAGCACTAATAAATCAAGAAATACTTCCTCGCCGTGCGCCACCAGACCAAAATCCATCATCACACCGTCCGGGCCGTTCAGCGGACTTCTGACCCGCCAGCGCGCTTTTTCAAGTGCGTCCTCGCGCCGCGCTTCCCAATTTTGCCAGCGCGCCGGAAAAACCATAGTGAACATGCGCGACCAAAGTTCCGCCGCTTCTTGCATACGCACAATCTCGTTATGTACATCCTCATTGTCGCACGCCACATTAGCGGCGCGCTTTGCCAAATCTGTGTATAAATCATCAAGCGATTGCAAATCTTCACCGGCGCGCAATAGCGTGCCGCGTGCTTGGACCTGTCCGGAGACCAGAGCGGCGTGCTCAAGCGGGCTTAATGTGCCACAGTGCTGGGCAATTAGCAGCATTGAGGTGCGCTCGCGATAAGCCTCATACGCCTCAACCCCCCATGCGGGGCCGCTTACCCACAAGGGAAAAAACAACAAAAAGGCATAAAATTTAGCGCGCAAAGCCGACCTCATCCGTGAACCAATGCCCGGACGCTAGTCTATCTTCCTTGCTATCTTATTTATTTGGTCCGGCCATTTAGCGCATTTATCTTTGGACTCCAGTTTTGATAAGCGCGCTGCCAAATCAACACCCAAAGGCCAACCAGACAGATTCCGGCAATGATAAACAAAATCGCCATGAGTCTGGCCGATCCACCCTGCCCGCCATTGGCAATCGCGCTCACCGGATCGAACGCATTAATTTCCACCAATCCTGCCCGCCAGCGCAACACCCGGCCAGCGAAAAAATTCATCGCCTGACCGTCAGCAAGGGCATGCATTGAGGGCGCAAAATCACCGTCGGCATCACCAGTAAGGATTAAAATGGAGCGTTGCTCATTTTGTCTCCAGGCGGCAACCCCAAGGCCGGGCGGCAAGGCCGCATCAGCATAAGCGGTATAGGAGCGCGTGATGGCATTGCCTTTACGACGACCAAATTCCTTTGGCCCGGCGGCCGCCCCCTGATTAAACGCGGACGGCAGCGTGTCGACCAAATCAGCACTGAGTTGGCTGCGCAGGCTCAGCACCATCACCGCCTTGGCTTCCGGCGGCACGAAGCGAGCGTCGGTGCCATACCAGGCGGTGGTAAGCGGTGCGCCGCCAATCATGGCAATGCGCGCGGCGGCGCGCCAGCCGGCCCATAATTGCGCCTCGGTTTTGGCACCAAAAACAATGGCGGTATCGGCACCACGGTCCACAGTGAAAGGGGCGCCATCCACGGCGAAGCGCGCCATCCCGTCTGCCTGCCCATAGCCGCTGCTTTCAATCTTTGCCGACACTACTTTTAGCGGGGCGTCCTGCGCATGGCCGGCACAGGCCATGGTAACATCTTTGGCCGGTTCGGCTTCGCGGCCAATCTGAAACCCATGTTCAACATTGGTGCCCTTGGAATCGAGAGCAAACACCAGTCGATTAAGCTTTTTATTCAATTTTTTGCGCTGATCGCTTCTTCCATTCATCGACATTAATGCCACGGATTTGGCACTTACCCAATCGGCCCGCTCAAGCTCAACTACCAGTCGGGTTTCGCCATGATACGGCGCGCGCACGGTGTTGGTAAATGGTCTGGCGTGCCAGACTGAAGCGGTCAGCGCCTCTTCAATACCGGCCAGCGCGCTTTGCCCCTGAACCAGAGGTGCCTGCGCCAAAAGGGCCGGTGCTGCGCGCGTACTGTTTACCGCAATGATCCGGCTGGCGAACAGCCGCACGGCGGCCAATACGTCTTGCTCATCACCGCCCAAAAACTCGACACTGGGGCGCACGCCGGGCCGCAAGGCTAAGGACGGTCCAACCATGGCCGGGTCAATGCGCGCCTGAAAGCGCAGTCCCTCAACACTGTCTAGCGCAACAATCTGCGGCACCCGTCCGGTACGAATACTCAGGCCCTGGGTAACCATAGCGCCCATGCTGGCAAAACCGGTTTTGGTAAGTCCGGCACCATCTATGCTGATCTGGTCGATTGCCCATGGTCCCTTGGCCAACCAGTTTTCCAGTGCCGCGAAGGACGCAATATGACGCGATATCGATAAATCAAAGCGACTGCGCGATAGATCAAACACCCAGCCGCCATCACTCTTGGCCGGGCAAAGCGCGGCGGACGCCCCCTCAAACATGACGCTGATATGATTGCGGCCTGCTTTTAAATGCGATGCCGGCAAATCAATGCGGGCGCTAAAGCTTTCTGGCCGTGGGTTGACCACGACGCCGGGCTGGTCATTAACACTGACCACCATCAAACTGCCTTGCGCGGGCAAAGTCTCGCCCGGATTGGCAAACAGGGTCAGGCTGGCGGCATTGGCACCGGGCGGAATATTCAGATCAAAACTAAGTTCGGGATTGCGCCAATCAAGCTGTTGTTCCGGCTCCATGCCGGTTAAAATGCGCAGGCTTTCCTGTGCCCGCGCCTGCCCGGCAAATACCATAGATGTCAAAATCAGTATGCAAATCTGTATAAATCGTGCCATTTTGAACCAACTCACCCCTGCAATTCGATACCCACTGAATGAAGGAGCAAGAAAGCAGCCATCCCAAAACGGCTGTGCGCGACCATGCCGACTTTAAAAACCAAATTTTGGGCAGAAGCCCTGATACGGCGTGCCCGGATTGGCGGTGCCTTCGCCTATTTGCGTCACCATGGCGATGACGATGCCGGTGTGGTTTTGATCAAAGTGTCGTTCATGGACGGGCGCGCTTTGGTGTGGGCCCCCGAACGGGACGAAAATTATCGCCGAATTTGGGTGCCTCAAACTGAAGCTGCGCAAAGCGAGGCCGAAGCCGATACATTGATTGCCCGCTTGCAAGGGTATGATAACGACCTTTGGGTGATCGAAATTGAGGACCCGCAGGGGCGAAACTTTTTACTGGATGACGAACACAAGCCCCTTGACCGCGCTTAAGCTTCGTGACGCTTATAAACCATGATCTTTTTGTTTAATGACAAACTTTTTGAAATTGGGTTGCCGCTCGAAGCCGTGCACGCGGAAGGCTTTCCCATATCACCGGGCGCATTTTCCCGGCTAAGCAAAATGGAAACTTTGAATCTGCTCCGCTCCGAAATTTTTACCGACCCGTTTCTGACCCGAAACGCTCCGGTTAAGGCCAGCCATCTGGCCACCATCGTCGCCGCCAAAACCAATGCAAATGCTCTGTTGGTTGGTGCCTCGGCGGACGGTGCCAAGACCGCAGCGGATATTGCGGTGCGTCTTGCGGAAGTGTCTTTACTAACCTTGGCGCAACTCTATGCGCGCCAACAAAGCGGCCAACTGACAACCCGTGAAGTTGAACAGACCATATGGTCGGTGCTGCGCACCTAGCTCCTGGATCTAGGGTTTGAACCCAATTTGATTGCTGCAAGCTGAGGCACTGTATTGCTGTTTGCGCACAAGCGCGGTAATCCGGCGCATCAAACAGGGCCAATTTCATGACCAACCTTCCCAATGCTGACGAAGCCGCCCGGCGGCGCACTTTCGCCATCATCTCGCACCCGGATGCGGGCAAAACCACGTTGACCGAGAATGTGCTACAGGCCGCCGGCGCCATCCGCCTCGCCGGGCAGGTACGCGCACGCGGCCAAAACCGACGCACCTCGTCGGACTGGATGCGTATTGAGCGCGAACGGGGCATTTCAGTGTCTTCGTCGGTGATGACGTTTGAACACCGCGATCTGGTTTTCAACCTGTTGGACACGCCGGGCCATGAAGATTTTTCCGAGGACACCTATCGCACTCTGACCGCCGCTGATTCTGCGGTAATGGTATTGGACGCCGCCAAGGGTATTGAGCCACAAACCTTAAAGCTGTTTGAAGTGTGCCGACTGCGCGATATTCCGATTTTAACCTTCATCAACAAAATGGATCGCGAGGCCCTCGATCCGCTCGAATTGTTGGACGAAATCAGCGATAAACTGGCGCTTGACGCCAGCCCGATGCAATGGCCTGCCGGGTCTGGCCTGCGCTTTCGCGGCGTGCAGGATTTGCGCGACAACATGTTTATCCCGTTTGAAAAACAGACCGGGGAAACGCCTTTGCGGCGGGTGAATTTGGACGATCCGCAAATGGACGGATTTTTACCCGATGGTCAACGCGAAGAATTGTTAGAGGCGGCAGAATTAGCGCGCGAAGCCTGCCCAACATTTGACGTGCAATCCTACCGCGAAGGCCATTTGACACCGGTCTATTTTGGTTCTGCGCTAAAGCATTTTGGCGTTATCGATCTTCTTAATGCCTTGGCCGATCATGCGCCAAGCCCGCGGCCAACCAAAGCCCATATCAATGGTGAAGAAACCCTCACCCAACCGGGCGCGGCGCAAACCACCGGTTTTGTGTTCAAGGTGCAAGCCAATATGGACCCCAATCATCGCGACCGGGTTGCCTTTACCCGGCTGGCATCGGGCAAGTTTAAGCGCGGCATGAAGCTCAAAACGCTGGCGGGCAAAGTCATGAGCGTCAATGCGCCGATTATGTTTTTTGCCAATGATCGCGGCATTGCCGAAGAGGCCTTTGCCGGCGACGTCATTGGTATTCCCAACCATGGTACCTTGCGGGTTGGCGATAGTTTGAGCGAAAGCGGCAAGGTGCAATTTGCTGGCATCCCGAATTTCGCCCCCGAATTATTACGCCGCGCGCGCCCCAAAGATCCGATGAAGGCCAAGCATTTACGCAAAGCGCTGGAAAGCCTCGCCGAGGAAGGCGTGACGCAGCTTTTCAAGCCACTCATCGGCGCGGACATGATTTTGGGCGCGGTCGGGCAATTGCAGATCGAGGTAACCGCCGAACGCATTGCCGAGGAATACAAACTCGACGTGGTATTCGAAGAGGCACCCTATGCCGTCGCCCGCTGGATTAGCGGCCCCGATAAAGCCGACATCACCACTTTCATCGACAAGCACAAAATGCAAATGGCCGAAGATGTTGATGGCGACCCGGTATTTTTGGGCAAGAGCGCGTGGGAAATCGGCTATGCGCAGGAAAAGTTTCCCGACGTAAAATTTATGAACACCAAGGAACGCTAACTCATGATCGCTGCAACAACCACAAACCTCATGGACCATCTGCGCGAGCTTGGCGCCATTGTCGCGCAGGTTTGGCATAAGTCAGTTTTTGATGTCAGCATTGGCGCGCTGGCAATCGCGGTTGGAATTGTTGTCCTGTCGCTGCTGGTTCGTGGGCTGGTGAGCCGCTATTTACTCAAAGTACTGTTTCGGCTGGCACAACGTTCGGCCAATAAGTTCGATGACCAATTGCTGAGCGCTTTGGACGCCCCGCTTAAACTGGTGCCGGTGATTATCGGTTTATTTTTTGCTATTCAGGTTTTGGGTTTGGAAAGCGGCGCCCAACTCGCCGCCGCCAATGTTTTACGATCCTTGATTGCGTATGCGATTTTTTGGGCGCTGGTGCGCAGCGTTGAGCCAGCATTTTATGTGCTCGCGCCATTGCGCGACATCTTCAGCCCGGCAATTCTCGATTGGGCAAAAAAGGCGGCGCGTGGCCTGCTCATGTTTATTGGTGGTGCCGCCATATTGGAAATTTGGGGCATTCAGATTGGCCCGATGTTGGCCGGGCTTGGCATATTTGGCGTGGCCGTCGCCCTTGGCGCACAGGATTTATTCAAAAACCTCATCGCCGGGATTTTGATATTGGCCGAGCGCCGCTTTAACCCCGGCGAATGGATCAAGGTTGAAGGCGTGGTTGAAGGCACGGCGGAGCAGATTAATTTTCGCTCCACCCAAATTCGCCGCTTCGACAAGGCCGTCGTGCATGTGCCCAATGCCAAATTATCCGACAATGCGGTGATCAATTATTCGCGCATGACCCACAGGCGGATTTATTGGAAAATCGGTCTGGTATACAGCGCCAGCACCGAACAATTACGCGCCGTGCAACAGGGCATTTGGAACTATCTCGCCAATAATGATGATTTTGCCGCCCCGCCAGAAGTCAGCACCTTCGTCCACATTGACAGCTTCAATGATAGCTCGATCGATCTGATGATTTATTGCTTTACCAAAACCACCAATTGGGGCGATTGGCTGAAAATCAAGGAAGATTTTGTCTGCGCCGTCAAGGAAATTGTCGCCGAAGCCGGTACCGATTTCGCTTTCCCGTCGCGCACCATTTATGTGGAACAAAGCGGCGAGCCCGGCGGTTTAGCGCTCTAGCGCGCCAATTCCTTCATGGCGTTTTCAATGCCATCGAGGGTCAGGGAAAACATGCGGTGGCGGCCGATAATCTGGGCGATCATGGATATGCTGGCGGTATAGTCCCAATATTTCTCCGGCGTCGGGTTGAGCCAGATAACGTCGGTATAGGTGTCGACTACGCGTTGTAGCCACATGGCCCCGGCCTCGTCATTCCAGTGCTCGACCGAGCCACCGGGCACGGTGATCTCATAAGGGCTCATGCTGGCATCGCCGACAAATACAATTTTGGTGTCCGATGGCAGCGTGTGCAACACGTCCCATGTCGGTAGGACTTCGTTGCGACGACGACGATTATCGCGCCACACTGCCTCATACAGGCAATTGTGAAAATAATAATGGTCGAGGCGTTTGAACTCGGTTCGCGCCGCCGAGAAAAGTTCCTCGCATTGATTGATGAACGGATCCATCGAGCCGCCAACATCCAAAAATAACGCCACTTTTACTGTATTGCGTCGTTCGGGCCGCATTAGAATATCCAGCCAGCCTTGCTTGGCGGTGGCATCAATGGTGCCGCGTAAATCCAGCTCTTCCGCCGCGCCATCGCGGGCAAATTTGCGCAAGCGGCGCAGCGCCACTTTGATATTGCGGGTGCCCAATTCGCGTTTCCCATCGAGGTTTTTAAACTCGCGTTTGTCCCACACCTTGACCGCGCGGCCATGGCGACCTTGCTCTTGGCCAATGCGAACGCCTTCGGGGTTATAGCCGTGAGCGCCAAAGGGCGAGGTGCCCGCCGTGCCAATCCATTTATTACCGCCCTGATGACGTTTTTCTTGTTCCTTGAGACGCTCGGCCAAAGTCTCCATCAATTTGTCCCAACCGCCCAGCGCCTCGATCTCGCGCTTTTCTTCTTCGGTGAGGAATTTTTCAGTCATTTTGCGCAGCCATTCTTCGGGGATTTGCGCTTCGCCAACCAAATCATCAGTGCTTTGCACGCCTTTAAAGACGGTGCCGAATACCCGGTCGAACTTGTCCAGATCGCGCTCATCCTTGACCAGAGCGGCGCGCGATAAATAATAAAATTCGTCGACCTTGCGCGAAATGACGCCCTTATCCAGCGCTTCAACCAGCGTTAGATATTCGCGTAAACTGACCGGCACTTTGGCGGCGCGCAATTGCGCAAAAAATTGCGTAAACATGGGCGCAAGTTAGCGGCGTTTTATCAGGACCACCAGCGCGGCCATATGCAATTTAGATGATTTGATCATCTCAAGCGTTTTAATCCTTGAATGCGACCGGCGCGTCCGGCACCATTCGCCGACGATTATACTCGTGGGCACATTCACCAAAAGGCACTGACATTATGGCGGCGATGAAAATATCCAGACGCTCCCTTTTTCGCGGCGCAGCGGCAATGGGCGCATTATCCCTTGGCACCAATAGTGCAGCACCAGCATTTTCCCGCCAGCCGGAAACCGCCATGGCCTTGGCCAGTGACGAACGCTTCTGGGCACAGATCGCCAAGGATTTTGATATTTCGCCCGACATCATCAATCTTGAAAACGGCTATTGGGGATTGATGGCCCGCCCGGTATTGGAGGATTACATCGTCCATACCCGCGCGGTAAACCGCAACAATTCCTTCTATGCCAGACGCGAATATAACAAAGACGCGGCGGCGGTGCTTACCCGAACAGCGGCGGCGCTGGGTGCCGATGAGGGAGAGATTGCCATCACCCGCGGGGCCACCGAGGCTTTGCAGGCACTGATTGGCGGTTATGATAAACTCAAACCCGGCGACGCGGTAATGTATGCCGATCTCGACTATTATTCGATGAAAAGCGCCATGGACTGGACCGCCAAACGCCATGGCTGCGATGTGGTGCGTTTAGAAATTCCGCAGCCGGTTAGCTATGATCAACTTATTGAATTTTATACCGAAGCATTGGCCGCTAATCCACGGGTGCGACTTTTACTGCTGACCCATATCAGCCACCGCACCGGCCTGATGATACCGGTAAAAGCGATCACCAAAGCGGCACGGGCCATGGGCGTCGATGTGATTGTCGATGCCGCCCATTCGTTTGGGCAAGTTGATATAAAGATTGAGGATTTGGGCGCCGATTTTATCGGCTTTAATTTGCACAAATGGATTGGCGCCCCGATCGGCACCGGGGCAATGTATATCCGCAAAACCCGGCTTGAAGATATTGCCCCCAACCTGGCCTCTGACAGCTCGGAAAAACACCGCCTTTCGGGCCGTATTCACACCGGCACCTCTAACTTTGCCGCCATTCTGACCCTGCCAGCCGCGTTTGATTATCACGAACGCATAGGGCGGCAAAATAAGCAGGCACGGCTGCGTTATTTGCGCAATCTGTGGGTCGAAGCGGTTAGCGATTTGGAGATGCTGGAAATCCTCACCCCCAATGATGAGCGCCTGCATGGGGGCATCACCTCGTTTCGTTTGCGCGGTAAAACCAGCGTTGATGACAATAAAGCGATTGCCGAGCGTCTGGTGCAAGAGTTCGGCATTTTCACCACCCACCGCGATGGGGTGGCCAAGGGCGCGTGCGTGCGGGTGACCCCGGCGATTTATAATAGTGCCGATGATTGCCATCGACTGGCCATGGCTTTACGCAAGATCACCACGTAATTGTGATCCTGATAGCGTTAAAACAAGTGGAGAATGACCCGCATTTGCGCTAGGGTTCGCACAGGGTTTAGGGAGATTGTCATGGCCGCAGCATCACACGAGCAAAATCGCAAAAGCAGGAAAGGCCTTTATACCGGCATTGGTATTACCGCCATTCTTGGGGTTTTCAGCCTTGCATACGTCTCGCTCATGGGCGGCGCGGTTGCGGCAGAAGGCACGGCCTATGACTATGAGTTTATCTCTATTGACGACGCGCCTTTGCCGCTGTCGCAATTTAAGGGCAAGACGGTTTTGCTGGTTAATACCGCGTCCAAATGTGGTTTCACTCCACAATATGAGGGGTTGCAGGCCTTATGGGAAGAATATCGCGATCAGGGCCTTGTCGTGCTTGGCGCGCCCAGCAATGATTTTGGCGAGCAAGAAAAGGGCAGCGAAGCTGAAATCAAGAAATTCTGCGAAGTGAATTTCAATATCAACTTTCCGCTGACCTCCAAAATCGTCACCAAAGGTGATACCGCCCATCCGTTTTACCAATGGGCGCGCGCCGAGATTGGCACTGGCCCGAAATGGAATTTCCACAAATATCTGATTGACCCGGACGGCAATCTGGTTGGCTCTTTCCCTTCAATCGTCAAACCAATGTCAAAAAAGCTACGCAAAGCTGTGGAAGCAAACCTGCCTGCTGATCCTGAAAGTTAAAACCTCCCGCCCCTAGCTTTTGTCCTCACCATCTTTCAGTCCTGCCCGTAACTCATCGGTAAGGCGGAAAAAGGTGCGGCGCACGTCTGCGCTATAGGGGTTTTCACGCTCAATGGCGCGAAAAAGCGCGTCCGAATCGCCGCGCACCAATTGCATGGCATTGACCAGATAATCAAAACTCAATGTGGTTTGGCGGCGCGGCAATGGCTCCATCTGGTCCAGCACTTTGGCGATCAAATGGGTAAGCCCCTGCACCATGGCCATATCGCGATCATGGTTATCAGCATCACTTAAAAACGCATCCAAATGCAATCGGTCTTTTAAAAATCCAATGATCCGCTTAAGGCGCGCCGGGCTGACTCCGCGCACCGGGCACAAGGCAATTTTGAGCCCCTGCAATCCCGTATCTGCACTTTGCGGCCCGAACAAAGGATGGGTGCCCACAACGCCAACATTGGCGGGCAAAGCCGCGTCCATCGCCGCCATTGGGCCAAGCTTGATCGAGGCCACGTCGAACACTATGGCCCCCGGCAGCACAGAAGGCGCGATGGCCTTGGCGACTGGTTCGATCTGCAAAACTGGTACCGCCAGCACCACATAACGGGCGCTGGCGCACTCTTCCAAAGAAACAAGATCTACGCCCTCAGCGGCGGCAAATGCCGCGGCTTCGGGTGAAGGATCGCACGCGCGGATGGCAAAAAAGCTGCGCAATTCGCGCACCAATAATTGCCCAAAAGCCCCAAGGCCAATAACCCCCATACTCTGCACGATACTTCTCCGACAACCAGCAGGGCATGGGGGCGAGGACCCCTAACGCGTGCCGTGCATACCTTTTTTCAGGATTGGCGTGACAATGAAAATGGCTATCGCAATGCCGATAGCGACCATGCCCACTTTGGCATAAACCTCAATGTAATTGGCTTTGGCAGCGGCAAGGTCAACAATTTCCCCGCCAACGGTTTCAGCGCCAGTAGAAGCGGCGATAATCCCGGCCACATAATTGGCAAACCCGGATGCCAGGAACCAGGCACCCATCATCATACCAACCACACGCGGCATGGACAATTTGGTGATTGCCGACAGCCCAACCGGAGACAGGCAAAGCTCGCCCATCGTGTGCAAAAGGTACAATAGCACGATCCAGATCATCGGCGTGAGACCTTCAGTACCCGACATTTTCATGCCTTGTACCAACACGATAAACCCAAGGCCGACCAGTAATACGGCTATGGAGAATTTCACCGGTGTTGAGGGTTCGCGCTTATGTTTTGCCAACCAAATCCACATGGCGGCGAATAGTGGCGCGATGGTGAAAATGAAGAAGGCATTCAAGGATTGGAACATGGATGCCGGGATTTCCCAGCCAAACATATTACGATCCACGGCCCGGTCGGTCAGCAAGCTTAGCGAGGACCCGGCCTGCTCGAACAAGGACCAGAACGGCAATTGTACCAAAATCAGGAATGAAGCCACCAGCATGCGATCACGGTCTTCCGATGGCACCGTCATAATATTGGCGACCAAGATGACCACCAACATGGCCAGCCCGGCATACATGCCATATTTGCCAGCGGCAGAGCTAAAGATGTCAAACGCGCCAATACCGAATTTGGCAGCAAAGCTTGCCAACACTGGCAGGAACAGCAAAACAAACGACAAATAGAACACGCCGCGCTCTAGTTTATGGTCGCCACTGCCATCTTTTTTCCCAATGGTGTAAAGCGAAAAACTAAGGATGGTGGCGATAACCAGCAGCGCAAAGCCGTTCAGCAAATCACCAACAAAACCTTCATTCTTAATCAAAACAAAGGACACCCCAACCATCACCACGCCGCCAACATAAATTAGCAATTCGCGCGACAGGCCAGCAAAAACTTTTTCCTTCAGGATTGCCGGATTGGGCGGTTCGGCCCGTCCGCCCAGAAGGCTTTGCCAGCGGGTGAAGACAAACAGGCCCAGCAACATGCCAAAACCGGCAAGGCCAAAGCCGTATTTCCAACCATAGGTTTGCCCAAGATAGCCGCACGCCAGGGTCGCCAGGAATGAGCCGAGATTGATGCCCATATAATAAATGGTGAAGCCCGAATCGCGGCGAATATCGCCTTGGTCATATAGCGCGCCAACAATGGTAGAGATATTGGCCTTTAAAAACCCGACACCGGCAATAATCAACGCCAGTGATAAATAGAAAATATTGAGGAAAGTCGGGTTGGTCTGCACATTCTTTTCATAGGCACCTGCCGGCAAAAGCGCGGGAATTATGGTCCCCTCTGTGCCCTCAACTTCAATGCCTAGCTCGGAAAAACTGATATCAAACTTATCATTGCCAGCAGCCAAATGGCGCTTGGCATTATCGCCGCGACCTTCTGTGACAATTTCGTAGGACGCGCCCTCATAGCTGACGAATTCTTGCGACTGTTTGCCCTCAAAGGCCATGCCGAAATGGCCCAGCACAAGAAGAATAGCGCCAAACGTAACCGCTTTGCGGGACCCTAAAAAGCGATCCGCCAGCGTGCCGCCAATTACCGGGGTAACATAAACCAGCGCCGTATAGGCACCATAAATCATCGCTGAACGCTGATCCGAGAAAAGGAAATGCTGCGTGAGATAAAAAATCAGCAGCGCGCGCATGCCATAATAGGAAAAGCGCTCCCACATTTCGGTCAAGAATAAGATGGCCAATCCCTTTGGATGGCCAAAAAATGAAGTGTCGTCAGACCCGCCAAGCGGGGCTTTCGCGATAGTTTCTGCCACAATAATACTCCCCAGTATTTACAAAGACGGCGCTTAACGCGCCTTTGAAAACACAAGAGCACGGCTTTGCTTTTTGCTCAAGAGGGGATCGAGAAAACTCTGGTCTATAATGGCACCTGTGCCCGTGCCATTGCTAAAAGTACCATTGCCAGAATGGCGCTCCACACAGTCGTCACCCTCCGGCTTGACCGAAGGGTCCACCGAAGCCGTTTATACTTGCCGAACGTCATAATGGGTCCCCCGGTCAAGCCGGAGGACGACGAAAGTGCGTCTATGCGGAACAGCAAGTTATCGGGGTTTCCAACCGGACCGCGAAAGCACCGGACATAAAGCCCGAAACTCCACGCGGTCCCGCCACCCGTTTTAAGTCAGTGCGCTAATCCGCCATGCCCGGCATAAAGAAGGCATTGAGCTTATTGCCATCCAGATCGCGAAAATAACCGGCATAAAATCCGCTTTCGCCGCGTGGGCCAGCTGCGCCTTCGCACGTGCCGCCAAGTTCGAGGGCTTTGGCATATAGCTTATCGACCAAAGCGGTAGAATTGCACGCCAGCGCCAACATAGTGCCATTGCCGGCGGTGGCCTTGCCGCCATCATTAGGCTTGATAATACCAAGGCCGGCACCGCCGTTGCCAGCACTCCAGGCGATAAAGTTATCGTCTTCCATCATTCGTTTGCCACCAAGCTCAGCCAGCAAAGTGTCATAAAAGGCGGCCGCCTTGTCATACTGATTTGTCCCGACAGTTACGTATCCAATCATTGTCATTCTCCGTTTTGAAATGCTTTGATGTTTTCGTTATGTTCCATTTACAGATAAAGCACAAGTCTTCAAAAATGCATAGCATCGGTTCAGAACTTAATCGTCAATAAGCCCCGCCACCTTTTACTAATAGGCACCAAAGGTGAAAATCTTGTCCAAATCGCGGTCCCATTCGCCATGATAGCAATTCAGCAGCCGCTCCGCCGCGGTTATGCCGGTGCGGCCAATCTCTTCCATATCCTGCAAAAACAGGCTTTCATTCTCACCATGGGCATTAAAGCGTTGGCGGCGTTTAAGCCCATTATGAGATATCGCCAGCGCTTTATTGGCGATGGTATTCATACAAGTGTCGCGAAACTGCGCTTTTAAGCCCAATGTCGGGGCCATGCGGCGCAGACCTTCGCGCTCATATACATTCCAGTCTTTAACCAGCGACCAGGCTTCGTCCAGAGCATCCGAATCGTAGAAAATACCGGTCCAGAACGCGGAAAGGGCGCAAAGCCGCGACCATGGACCGCCATCGGCACCGCGCATTTCCAAAAACGTTTTCAGGCGCACTTCGGGAAAGATTGTCGACAAATGGTCTTCCCAGTCTTTCAAACTCGGCTTTTCGCCGGGCAGAATGTCGAGCTTGCCATCCATAAAGTCGCGAAAGCTTTTCCCCGAAACATCGAGATAACGCCCATCGCGCTTGATAAAGTACATCGGCACGTCGAGGGCATAATCAACATATTGCTCAAAGCCAAAACCTTGCTCAAACACGAAGGGCAACATGCCGGTACGGTCCGGGTCGGTATCGCCCCAAATATAGCCGCGATACGACAAAAACCCGTTCGGGCGGCCATCGGCAAATGGCGAATTGGCAAACAGTGCCGTGGCCACCGGCTGCAAGGCCAGACTAGTGCGAAATTTCTTGACCATGTCGGCCTCGGAAGAGAAATCCAGATTAACCTGCACCGTGCACGAGCGAAACATCATTTGGCGGCCAAGGCGGCCAACTTTTGGCATATAATCGCGCATAATCTTATAGCGCGGTTTGGGCATAATCGGCGTGTCTTCAAGGCTCCATACCGGCGAAAACCCAAGACCCAAAAACCCCGCGCCCATTTCGTCGGCGACTTGTTTGACCTCGGTAAGGTGTAGATTCACTTCGGCGCAGGTTTCATGAATAGTGCCCAGTGGCGCACCCGACAATTCGAACTGTCCGCCCGGCTCCAACGTCACCGTTGCACCTTCGCGGCTTAGGCCAATAAGATAGCCTTCTTCAAGCTTGGGTTGCCAGCCAAAGCGTTGCAGGCCCTCCAGCATTTTGCGAATGCCCGGACCTTCGCCATCATAGGGCAAAGGCCCGTGATCAGCATGGCGAAAACCAAACTTTTCATGTTCGGTGCCAATGCGCCATTGGTCTGCTGGTTTGCACCCGGAGGCCATATAGTCGACCAGCGCCGTCTTGTTTTCCACCGGCGCTGTTTTATCCACGGCTGCCATACAACCCCTCCGTAAGTACCCTAAGGGGATGACTTAAGAAGCAATGCCCGTGCCGACAAGTTACAAACTGGGAAAGTATGTAAATAACCACATTTATTTTCAGACTTTTTGAACCGAACCGTGATCGTTCTTTGAATACTAATCGTTCTAATAACAATTTCACCAATCGCCGCACACGGATTGCCACACACTCATGGCCGCCACAGCGGCGGTGTCAGCGCGCAAAATCCGTGGCCCCAGCGTCACCGCGCGCACGCCGCGCAGTTGGCGCAAAGCATCGCGCTCCTGCGGCGCAAACCCGCCTTCCGGGCCGATGAGAATTGCGCTTTTGGCCAAAACGTCCGGCGCTTCGCGTTTAAGGTCTTGCAAGCATTGGCGCAGCGGCGACACCTGACTTTCCTTATTTTCCCCTGCCCCGGCCCCCTCTTCATCACAAAAGAATAACAGGCGGTTTTCGTCCCAATCTTTCAACACATTTTCCAGTGGCGCGTGGGGCAATATTGTCGGTAAATCCAGCCGCTCAGTCTGTTCCGCCGCCTCGCGGCTAATCAAGGCCATGCGTTCATCGCGCAAGGGTTTGGCAATGGTGCGCATGGTGATTACTGGCTGCACGGTGCGGGCACCCAATTCGGTGGCTTTTTCAATAATAAATTCGCTACGGGCTTTTTTTACCGGCGCAAACAGCAGAAATAAATCCGGCACACCGACCATTGGCCTTGATTGGCTGGTGACGCGCAATTGTGCGGTTTTGCGTTCCGCGCTTTCAATATGCGCCAGCCATTCACCATCGCGGCCATTAAACAGGCGCAAAGCATCGCCCACGCGGCGGCGCATAACATTTTGCACATAATGCGACGCCTCGCGGTCCAGTATCAGTTTCTGGTCAGCGCACAAGGCATCTTCAACAAAAAGGCGAGGCGGAGCTTTCATAGGCAAAAGTCACCTTAATGCGGCGCAAACGTCAAGAGCCGCTTGACGTGATGCCCGCAATTGAGTGCACTTGGGCGCATGGACCCGAACACTATAGCTGATGCCCTGCCCAAAAGCTGGGTTGATACTCATGCGCCGCCAAGCCTGCGCCCGTATTTGCGTCTGGCGCGCTATGACCGCCCTATCGGGTTTTACCTGCTGGTAATTCCATGCTGGGCGGGCATGGCGCTGGCCCATTTGACCCGGCCATGGTCCGCGTCTGATGCGGTATTGGCCGCCGGTTTTTTTGTTGGGGCCTTGGCCATGCGCGGGGCCGGTTGCACCTATAATGATATTGTTGATCGCGATCTGGACGCCCAAGTTGCCCGCACGGCAAAACGCCCCATTGCCTCCGGGGCAATCAGCGTAAAATCAGCCATGCTCTTTGTGTTGGCACAATGCCTTGTCGGCCTGTTGGTGTTATTATTATTGCCGCCTTTGGCGCGGATGGTGGCTTTGGCCTCCATCCCGCTCATTGTGGCGTATCCGTTTATGAAACGCATCACCTTCTGGCCGCAGGCCTGGCTTGGGTTGACGTTTAATTGGGGGGTGCTGGTTGGCTATGTGGCCATTGCCGGGGCGATCACCACGCCGTTATTATTAGCCTATGCGGGCCTGTTTTTCTGGACGTTGGGCTATGACACCATTTACGCTCATCAGGACAAGGAGGATGACGCGCTGATCGGCGTCAAATCCACCGCACGGCTTTTTGGCACGCGCACCAAAACTGCATTATTTATGATTTATGGTGCGTGTCTGATCTTGCTGGCCTATGCGGGAATTTTGGAGGCCGGGGAGCTGGCGTCGGCGGATCGCGCTATCATTTTATCCGGCTGGCTGCCGGTGATTTTTTTCGCTTTTTTCTTGTCTGATCAGGTCAATAAGACCGATTTCAATGATAGCGATTCCTGCCTGAAAGCCTTCAAGCAAAACAAGTTGGCCGGCATAAGCTATGTAGCCGTTTTGGCCGCCGCCCCTTCTGTTTTGCGCTGGGTGGAAACATTTTAATGGCGCCTAATCCGGCAAAACCCCATCTATCCACCGATCCGGTGATGGCGGCATTGATTGCCCGCCATGGTCCCTGCCCGCTCACCCATAATCCCGATGTCAGCCCCTATCGCGCTTTGGTGCGCACGATTGTTTATCAGCAAATTTCCGGCGCGGCGGCCAATGCCATTATGGCAAGGTTTTTGGGCGTGTTTGACAGCGACTTCCCCGCGCCCGAAGCCTTGGCAATCAAACCATGGGAAGAATTGCGCGCCGTCGGCCTGTCGCGCAATAAGGCCATGGCGGTGATCGACGTAGCGGCAAAAACCCTCGACGGCACCGTACCGGCCCAAGACGCCCTGCACGCGCTCGAAGACGAAGCGGTGATTGAACGACTGATACAGGTGCGCGGCGTTGGCCGCTGGACTGCCGAAATGTTTTTAATGTCCACCCTTGGACGGCCAGATATATTGCCGCTGAACGATATTGGCCTGCTAAACGGTGCCAAAATTGCCTATGAATTGGCTGAACGCCCCGACGCGAAAGCCTTTACCCAGCTTGGGGAAAGATGGCGGCCATGGCGCTCCCATGCCTGCTGGTATTTGTGGCAAGCTGCCGACACCAAATTGCCATGAGCATGACCTCAGGGTTTGGGTTTAACCGGCCCGAGTTTAACCAATAGCCAATAATGCCCGCGCCGCGCCGCGCGCCTCGTCAGAAATGTCTGCCCCGGCCAACATGCGAGCAATTTCTTCGCAGCGCTGATCTTCATCAAGGCGCGATAATCCGGTGGTCGTAACCTTGCCATTCTCGTGTTTTTCAACGCGAAATTGCTGATCAGCGCGGGCCGCCACTTGCGGGCTGTGGGTGACCACCAAAACCTGCGCCCCGTGCGATAAATCCGCCAAGCGCCGCCCGACCGCATCGGCCACCGCGCCGCCAACGCCTTGATCAATCTCATCAAAAATCATGGCTGCCGGACCATCCTTGGCGGCCAGCGACGCCTTCAGCGCCAATGAAAACCGCGACAGCTCGCCGCCAGACGCAATATCGCCAAGCGGGCCAAATGGGGTGCCCGGATTGGTCGACACTTCAAAATGAATTTGGTCGCCGCCCTGCGGGCCACAGCGCTCGGGCGCCAACATGGTTTGCTGCACCGCAAAGCGCGCTTTTTCCATCTTTAACGGGGCCAGTTCGACCAGCAATGCCTTGGTCAACTTTCTGCCAGCAGCGGCGCGCTTATCGGCCAGCTTCTTGGCGGCCGTGTTATAATTTTGTTGGGCTTCTTTAAGGGCAATGCCTGCCGCCGTCTCTTCACCAGCAAGATTGTGAACATTTTCCAATTGGCCGGTAAGTTCAGCGCGCAATTCTGCCAGACCATCAACCTCAATATTGTGTTTGCGTGCCGCCGCCCGCAAAGCGAATAGGCGCTCCTCAGCCTGCTCCATACGTTCGGGCTGAATATCCAAAGCATGGCCAGCATCGTCCAAAGCGGACCCCGCCTCCTGCATTTCAATCAAGGCGCGTTCCAGCGCCCCGGCACCGCGGGTTAAAGGCGCAAACACCGCCTCGGCAGCGGCGTCAGCGGGCAAATGATCAAGCGCCTGTTCCAGCGCCCCCAAAGCGGCGGCAAGGCGCGGCTCCAACCCTTGGTCCTCGTGCAAAACCGCGCGCGCAGCCTCTACTTTTTCCGCCAGTTTATGAGCCTGCATTAAAAACGCGCGCTCGGCGGCCAGGCTTTCCTCTTCGCCAATTGTTGGGTCCAGCCGATTTAATTCTTCCAAAGAGGCACTAACGAATTCGCTCTGCTCATCGGCGTTTTCGCGGCGCTTTACACTTTCTTCCAAATGCACACGCGCCGCGCTCAAAGCGCGCCATTTTTTGCCCAACGCTTCCACGTCCTTGTGCAATTTGCCGTATTCGTCCAATAGCGGTCGGTGATTGGCCGCATTCATCAACCCCTGACCATCATGTTGCCCATGAATTTCCAGCACGCCGGCGCCCAAATCTTGCAATAATTTAGCCGAAACCGGCTGATCATTAACAAATGCGCGGCTGCGGCCATCAGCACCTAGCTGGCGGCGCAGAACCAAATCCTCTTGTGCATCCCAGTCAATACCGGCCTCGCCCAAAAGGGCTTTGGCACCATGTTCCGTCGGCAGGGTGAATACCGCGCAAACACTGGCCTGTTCCGCCCCGGCCCGCACCAAGCCCTTGGCCCCGCGATTACCCAGCGCCAAGCCCAAAGCGTCAAGAATGATGGATTTTCCAGCCCCGGTTTCGCCGGTGAACGCGGTTAAACCGGGACCAAAGCTAACGTCAAGCCGGTCGATCAGAACAACATTTCGAATCGAAAGTGCGTTCAGCATGATTGCCTACGAATGCGTTAGAACAAACGCTTCAAAAGGGAGCGTTTTTTTGGTTTTTTTTCTTCATCGGACGTGCCGACGGCATCCGCTGCGCCATATTGCGCCAACAGCTTATAGCTGTCTTCATACCAGTCCGTGCCCGGGTAATTATAGCCCAGGACAGCGGCGACTTGCACCGCTTCGGCCATAATGCCCATGCCCACATAGGCTTCGACAAGTCGGTGCAAAGCCTCGGGCGCATGGCTGGTAGTCTGATACTCATCTACGACATGCTGAAACCGCGAAATGGCGGCCAGATTATACCCACGGCGCAAATACCAACGGCCAACGGTCATATCCTTGCCGGCGAGCTGGTCCAAAGTCAGGTCGATTTTTAGCTGCGCATCGCGTGCATATTCGCTGGTCGGGAAACGCCGGATTACCTGACGCAAGGCGGCCAAGGCCTGCGCGGTTTCCGATTGGTCACGACCAACGTCTGAAATTTGTTCGAAATGGCAAATGCCGATGAGATAATAGGCGTAGGGCGCACTGCGCGATCCGGGGTGCAAGGCGACAAAGCGTTGCGCGGCATTAATCGCATCAGAATATTTATTGGCCTCATAGCTGGCATAAGCCGCCATCAGCATAGAGCGGCGCGCCCATTCAGAATAAGGGTGTTGGCGCTCGACCTCGTCAAATAACAAGCCCGCATTTTGCCAGTCGCGCTTGCCAAGCTTGTCATAGCCTTCAAGGTAAATTTTCTCGGCCGGGCGTTCAACATAAGCAAGGCGTTTACGCCCGCTACTGCCGCAGCCAACCAGCAAAAGCGATGATAGGAGAAAGAGAACAAAAAATGGTTTTGACATGATCAATACAAACTTCTGTGAGTCAGAACTCCCTGTGTAGCCTGAACTGCGGCGCGGGTGAAGCACCAAGCGTGAACAATCACACCCTTGAAACTTTGCCATCATCCGCCAACACCGACCATCGCCATGAACTACCATCACCCAAAACCTTGCGTAATAGTGCATTATTAAGTTTATGCCCGGCGCAATGAGAAGTGAAACACCCCAGAATCGGTGCGCCGACCAAGGCAAGGTCGCCCAGAATATCGACAATTTTATGGCGGACAAACTCATCGGCAAAGCGTAAGCCGCCTTGATTTTGCAAATTCTGCCCGTCAACGACCAGGCAATTGTCCAAACTGCCGCCAAGGGCTAGGCCAGCTTGATGCAAGGCGTCGACCTCGTGCGCCTGGCCAAAGGTGCGCGCCGGGGCGATAGTTTCGATAAAACTGCGGGCGTTCAGATCAAACTTATAGCTTTGCTGGCCTATCAGCGTGTCCGGATAGTCAATAGTGGCGCTAATATGCAGGCCAGCACCGGGCCCAAGCCGCACGGTTTTGCCGCCCTCGCTAATCTCTATGGGCTTGCAAATCTCCATATAGCGGCGCGGCACCTCTTGGCGCTGCAAACCCGTTTGGGCGATGCGGTCACAAAACGGCAAGGCGCTGCCGTCCATTGCCGGAATTTCCGGCCCGCTGACCTCAATGCGGGCATTATCCACACCGCAGGCGCAAAGAGCTGCCAATAAATGCTCGATCGTGGAAATTGTGTTTTGGTGGGCATCCACAATCGTGGTGCCGCGATCCAGACGGTGCACGGCGTCCGGGCGCAGCACGATATCGGCCGCTTTGCCGTTGAGATCAGTGCGAACGAATACCAGCCCGCTATTTGGCGGTGCCGGGTGCAGGCTCAGCCCCGCCATTTTGCCCGTATGCAGGCCGACACCCTTGGCGGTTAAAGAACCACCAAGGGTGTGTTGCCAGACCGGCAACCGAGAAAATGGAAATGCGTCACTCACCTTTGAACCCATACAGGCGCTGGCGGCGATAGACTAGTCCAGACCTTAGGCCCTATTCCTCGCCATCTTGGGTGGTTACGGGAAAACCGCGATCGCGCATTAATGCTTCGATACGCGCATCTCGCCCTCTAAACGCCCGGTAGGCGTCCGCCGGATCGACCGCATTGCGCACCGCGAACAAATTATCCACCAGTTTTTTGGCGATATCCTTGTCATAAAAACCACCGGGGGCTTCGGCAAATGCCTCTGCCGCATCCGCGGTGAGCACATCGGCCCACATATAGCCGTAATAACCGGCCGAATAGCCTTCGCCCGAGAAGATATGGCCAAAATGCGGGCTGCGATGGCGCATCGGGATTTCACGCGGTGCCTTTAGCGCGATCATGTTTTCGCGTTCAAAAGCATCCGGGTCGATGCCGGCCGGGTCGCTAGTATGATAACGCATATCCATCAAAGCCGAGGCCAAATATTCCGTGGTCGAGAATCCCTGATTAAACGTCGCCGCCGCCTTGATTTTGGCAACCAATGCCGCCGGGATAGGCTCGCCGGTTTCATGGTGCACCAGATAATTGTTGATCACTTCATCGGTCGACAACCAGCGTTCCAGCAATTGCGACTGAAACTCGGTATAATCGCGCACACCGCCATTGAGCGTCGGGTAATCCACCTTGGACGAGAAGAAATGCAATGCATGGCCAAATTCGTGGAAAAACGTCTGCGCATCATCCCACGAGACCAATACCGGCTCGCCGGGCGCGCCCTTGATAAAGTTGGAATTGTTTGAGCCCAACACCGTCAGCTTGCCGTCAAAGTTTTCATAGCTGCGATAGGTGGTCGCCCATGCGCCGGAGCGTTTGCCGGGACGGGCGAAGGGGTCGAGATACCAAAGACCGATATGTTCGCCATTGGCCTTATTGGTCACTTCCCAAACTTTCACATCTTCATGGAAAACCGGAACCTGGCCTTCGGGCACCGGTGCGAAATTAAAGCCAAACAATTCGCCAGCGACGAAGAACATGGCTTCGCGCAATTTATCGAGTTGCAAATATTGCTTCACTTCGTCGGAATCGAGGTCATATTTGCTCTTGCGGACTTTCTCCGCATAGAAGCGATAATCCCATGGCTCGATAGTAATGCCCGCGCCTTCGGCGTCCGCAATCGCCTGCATGTCGGCCACTTCTTCTTCAACCCGGGCCAATGCTGCGGGCCATACAGCTTCCATCAATTCCAGCGCCCGCGCCGGGGTTTTGGCCATCCGGTTTTCCAGGCGCCACGAAGCATAATTTTCATAGCCGAGCAGTTTTACCCGCTCATCGCGCAATTTGAGGATTTCGGCAATAATCGCATTATTGTCCTTATCGTCCGCATTATCACCACGGCTATAATAGGTTTCCCATACTTTTTGCCGCAAATCGCGCTCGGTGGAATAAGTCAAAAATGGCGACATGGACGAGCGCGTGTTGGTGATCGCATGCGAGCCTTCATGGCCGCGCGATGTCGCCCCGGCAGCCGCAGACTGCACGAAGCTGGCGGGCAAGCCACGAATTTGTTCCTCGTCCAGATACAGCACATAGCCTTCTTCGTCGGCCAGAACATTATTGCCAAATTTGGTGTGCAAGCCGGCAAGCTCTTGATTGATAGCGGCATAACGCGCTTTATCTGCCTCATTCAAGGTCGCGCCATTGCGGGCAAAGCCATCATAGGTTAATTGCACGACGCGCTGTTGATCCGGGCGCAAACTGGCCATTTCTTCGCCTTCAAAGACCGCTTTAACGCGGGCAAAGAGGGCAGCATTTTGGGTGATTTTCGAGCTGAATTCCGAAAGTTTCGGTGCCATTTCGCCCTGAATAGCGCGAAATTCCGGCGATGATCTGTTGGAACTCCAAATCCCCCAATAGGTAAATACCCGGCCCAGATCGCGGCCCGAACGCTCCATAGCGACGATGGTGTTTTCAAAAGTCGGCGCATCGGGATTATTGGCAATCGCGTCAATTTCTTCAAGGTTTTTGGCCATGCCGATTTCAAGCGCAGGCTTCAAGGCCGCCAGATCCGCTTTATCAAACGCCGGCACGCCGCCATAAGGGCCAGTCCATTCGGCCAGCAAAATATTGTCCGTCATAACGGCTTCGTGCTTCGCGTCATCAGTATTCGCCGCTTGCTCGGACGGTGCCTGCGGCCCATTGCAGGCGGCGGCGAGAATGAGTGTGGAAATAGCGGCCCCGGAAAGAAATAGCTTGCGCATGAAAATACCCCTTGAATTTTTATCCAGCGCCCAACTTAACCCGTTGTCGCCAAAGGAAACAGTTAAATATCAGCAAACAATGATGCCTTCCTAATCCGAAAACTCTGCCAGCAAGGCGACGAAACGTGGCATCAGATAATCGCGGGTTTGTGGGTTGGCCCAAAACGGGTTCATGAACACGCAGCGCAACAACGCCAAATCGGCGGCATCGCAAACCCCATTATAAGTGCCAACATGTGCCGCGATCAAAGCTGAATAACTGTTCGCGCCCAGCACGGTTTTGGACACTGAGAAATCCGGATGAGCTTGAAACCGCGCATAGGTTTGCAAGGTGCGCGCATTGGACACGCTTAACGCCTCCCCCGGTTTGGCCAATGAGAAACACACGATGTTGGTATCTGCCGGTTTTAACGGGCGCACCAAGGGATTGGCCTTGACCAAATCATCTTGAAACACTTTGCGCGCCTCAATACCGCTGGCGATAATCGCGCCGAATTTTTTCGGCCCAAAGCCCAAGGTTTTACCGGTCAGCCAGGTCGCCGCCGCCCCGGCCCCACTGCGCGAGCCTTCCAGTGTGCAGCGCCATTTATCATCGACATCGGCGCGGTCGATATAGGGTGCCTGAAAGCTCGACGCCCGGTATGTGTGCTCATCCTTGGTGATAAATGCACCGCACGAATACGGCACATAGCCAAGCTTGTGTGGATCAATGGTCACCGACTGCACCCGCGCTATCGCGCGCAGCGCTTTGCGTTGTTCTGGGGCCAGCACCTTTTCGGTATCGCCGCCAAGCAAGGTGCAAAAGAAGCCGCCATAGGCCGCATCCACATGATGCCAAATATGCACACCGTTCTGCCGGTGCGCGTCCAGCATGTCCGCGACCTTGTGCACCGGATCAATTTCCCCGGCCTCGGTCGTCCCGGCAACACTGGTAAGACACAGGATTGGCCGTCCTTGATCGCGCGCCATCGCAATATTGTTCGCCAAAGCGGCCATATCCACCCGGCCCTCTTGGTCCAATGGCGTATTCCAAAAAGAATCCTCGCCAAGACCAAGAAGATTGGCCGCCTTTTGCCAGGAGAAATGTTTATTGCCCGGTGTGATCAAAACCGGTCCGCGATAATCGCGGCCCGCGCAGAGGCTAATCCGCTTGGCCACATCAAACGGATTGCCAAGCACCATGCTGGCGACGCGCAATTGCGCATCATCAACTTCGCGCTGCTGCTTTAATTCCTCAAACCGCTGCCAGCCCATATGCGCCGCCGCGAACGGGTCCAGCGCATCGCCATCACGCTCGGCCAATACCAGCGCCAGCGACAAGGCGTGGTCCAGACGATAACGGGCGCGCCACACCGCCTCAAAATTGGCCACCGTACCACCGCCGGTGAAATGCCCTTGCGCCAGCGCCGGGTCATAACCGACCATTTTTGCCAGCATGGCAATGGCTTCGGTCTCCATGCGCCGGCCAATTTTGGCGACCTCTTTGGAGGTGTTATTGGGATTGTGCAACAACATGGCAAAATGCCCAAGCAAAGCCGGCAGCGATAATTCTGACACCATATGGCCGATATAACGCGGGGTGAATTTGGGCACTTCCGAGCGCAGCATTTGCAAAAGATGGCGCAATTCCTGCCCCAACACTTCGCGCTCACGCAAAAACTCTGGCGACAAACGCCGGGCTTCGCTTATGGCCTCCGGGTCGTCGGCAAATAAAGAGCGCCGCCAGTCAAACCAATGGTCCAAAATAGCCTGAAACTCGCCGCGTATCCACGATCCATTTTCAGACTTCGGCCCCAAAAAATAGGCGTCTGCAGCAAAGGGAGTGTCATCAGGCTCAGTCATAGTGTCAGCACTATAACCATTGATGCCGCGCCGCCATAACAATTTTAGCGGCAGATGGCCGCAGCACAAAAGGGGCGTTCCTTATCCCATGAGGAGAGGGGTAGGGTGAGGGGCTTGAGCAAGCAAAAAGAGGTACCGCTGCGACAAGCCTTACACCGCATTACAGTGCGTTTGTGATTAATTAGCGGCAGTTTTTAGGGTTAGACGGAACCAAGAAGATAAGGCGTTACAGTTGCCAGAGGCCCTGTTGAACTCCACCGAGAATATAAACAGCAAATTTTCCATGGCCTGGAATATCCATTGGAGGGTGCATAATTTCAGCCCCCAAGTTTGATAAATGTTCTACCTTACTTTCAATGTCTTCACACAAAAAATATGGGCGGACAACGGGTTCCTCCTTCTCATGCATTGGGGCACGAATTCCGAGTTGGCTACCATCCGGTAATGTAGTGCAAACAGCGTTACCGAGTTCGCCCACTGGGTCGCTGAAGGTTATGCCGCTTAGATGTTGAATGGCGTCGCGTTGGCTATCAGGTTGCAATGAAACGATTTCAAGATAGTGCACTTTCATGGAATAGACCCTCTCTCATTAAAAGCTCTGTTAGTGAAAACTGGACCAGTGATATGTATGTACGGCTACAACCGCTATGGCAAATTTTACACGGCCCCGTCCCCTCTCCTCATGGGAGGGAGGCGCGCTTGCATGCCTGCTCGGCAAACATAACAGGCTCTACCTCTTCTTCTTTTGCATTTGTGCCTGAAACGTCGTCGCCAAAATACCGGCGGGCAGTGCCACCAGTGCGACGCCGATAAGGGCGATAAACGCGCCTAAAATCTTACCCAATGGCGTTATGGGAACCGCGTCGCCATAACCGACCGTGGTCAGGGTCTCGACGCTCCACCACAGCGCGCGCGGCACCGAACCAAAGCTTTCGGGCTGCACCTGCCCTTCGGCAAAATAAAGCGCATAGGCGGAAATATAGATGGTCACCAAGGCTAGCACCAACGTCGCGCCCAATTGCATTGCCGATGCCCGCAAAGTCAGCCCGATAATCTCGAAGGCTTGAACATAGCTGCACAATTTTAGCAGGCGCAAAAACCGCAAGCCGCGCGCATAAGCCACGCCCACCGCCCATTCGGGCCAAAACACCATGACCAATAATTCCGGCGCGAAAGCCAAAAAATCAACCCAGATCATCGGCTCACGAAACAATTTCAAGCGGCCAAACCGACCTTCATAATGTTGGTCGGCACCAACCGCCCACACCCGCAAGCAAAACTCAATGGCAAAAGAAAGCACAATAAAGATTTGCAATTGGCCGATGAGCGCACGCTGGACGGCGCTTAAACTGTGCTCGGTCTCCAACGCCATTAACAAAAACCCGATAAGGATCAGGGCGACAATGACGGTGTTGGCGAATGACAGGCCGGGTCTGGCCCGTCGCGGACGCAATTGGCGAAACAGGCCTGCTTGAATTTTAGTTATCAAAGCACCCAAACCCATTACCTCCCGCAAACATGCCCCACCATAGCGGGCGCCTTCGCAACAAGGCAATGCCCGAAAAGGCGATACTCGACAAGCCGATAGGGCGCGCTTTAGCCGCGCAAGACCCCGCCGGTGGCTTTTTCGACCTTGGCAATAATAGCTTTGCTTAAGGCTTCGATCTGCGCGTCGTTCAACGTCGCTTCACGGGGCTGAATTTGCACCTCAATGGCCAGTGATTTTTTGCCCTCTTCCACGCCTTTACCCGCATAGACATCGAACAGGTTTACCGCTTTGATCAGCGCCTTATCGGCACCCTTGGCGGCGCGAACCAATGTTTCGGCAGGCAAGCCTGCATCAACGACAAAAGCGAAATCGCGGCTCAGCGGCAGAAGGTCGCTTTTCGCCAATGCGCCTTTAGAACGAGACGCCGAAGCGCGCGGTGCGGGCACCGCATCCAACCATAATTCAAAGCCCAATAATGGACCATCAACGCCAAGTTTGGCCAACACACCGGGATGAATTTCGCCAAATTCGGCCAACACTTTTGGCCCCAGACGCAAGGCACCAGAGCGACCCGGATGCCAATAGGCATTGGTTTGCGGATTGGCCTGCAAATTACCCACCGGCGCGCCCATAGCCTCGAGCGCCATCAGTGCATCGGCCTTTACATCGAACACATCCAAAGCGCGATTGCCGGTCCATTGGCGCATCGGGTTAGAGCGCACAATTGCTGCCAGTGACAGGCGCTGATCGCGCGGGCCATCGCCAAGATATACCGGCCCAATTTCCATCAGCGCCATATCCGCAATACCGCGATCAGCATTGCGCTGCGCAGCGCGAATAAGGTGCACCAGAGCGCTGGGGCGCATGCAATCCAGTTCTGACGATATCGGATTAGCCAACACCAATTGCGCATCGCCGCCACCAAACAATACCGCATCTTCGCGGGCGCAAAAACTCCAGGTCACTGCATCAAGATAACCGCCATTGGCCAATGCCCGCCGGGCGCGGCGTGCGCGGTTTTGCAGCGGCGTTGCCAAGGGCTTTACCGCCCCCGGCGCACGGCGTAGCGACGTGCATGGCAATTTGTCAAAGCCATGAATACGGGCGATTTCCTCGACCAGATCAGCCTTGCCATGCGCATCACCGCGCCAGCTTGGCACGCTCACCGGCCACACTGCATCCTTGCCGGACGCAGACATATCTCCGCCAAAACCAAGGGCGGTCAAAATCTTGGCGATTTCGCCGGTTTCGAGCTCCAGCCCGGTAAGGCGGTTAACCTCCGACAGTGGGAATTCAATAATGCGTTCAAACACTGGCGGCACGCCAGCCATGGCGATATGCGAGGCTTCCCCGGCGCAAAATTCCAACACCAGAGCCGCAGCCGCTTCTAGGCCAGCTGCAATTGCCGCCGGATCAACGCCGCGCTCAAAGCGGTATTTGGCGTCCGATTCAATGCCCGTCGCCCGCCCGGTAGCGCGGGTGGTTTTGGGGTCGAAATAGGCGCTTTCAATGAACACATCTGTGGTGTCTTCGGTGCAGCCCGAATAGGTGCCGCCTATCACCCCGCCAAAACCCAAAACCCGGGCTTCGTCAGCAATCACGCACATGCCATCGGCCGCCGTGTATTCCTTGCCGTCCAGCGCTTCGAATACTTCGCCCTTGCCCATGCGCGCACGCATAGTGCCGCTCAATTTGGCCAGATCATAAACGTGCAAAGGCCGGGCGCGGTCGTAAGACAGGAAATTGGTGATATCAACCAGCGCATTAATTGGTCGCAAGCCGATGGCGATCAATTGTTTTTGCAACCATTCCGGCGATGGTCCATTTTTGACACCGCGGACCACACGGCCAGCAAATGCCGAGCATACGTCCGGCGCATCAAGTTCGACCTTCACCGGGCAGTCAAACCCGCCGTTAATCGCAGCAAATGCATCCGGCTTTAAGGTGCCAAGACCGGCGGCAGCCAGATCGCGAGCAATGCCGCGCACGCCCAGCCAATCTGGCCGGTTGGGCGTCACTTCAAAATCAATCACCGGGTCATTAAGGCCCAAGGCGGCAGCCGCATCACCGCCGATTTGCCAATCTTCGCCAGCAAGTTCGATAATGCCATCATGATCGTCGCCGCATTCCATTTCGCGCGCCGAGCACATCATGCCCATGCTTTCCACATCGCGGATTTTGGCCTTTTTGAGCGTCACATCAATGCCCGGCACATAGGCGCCAACCGGCGCATATACTACCCAAATTCCAGCACGGGCATTGGGCGCGCCGCAAACGATCTGTTTGACGCCGTCTTTGGTGTCGACCTTGCAAACCCGCAAGCGATCAGCATTGGGATGCTTTTCCGCTTCAAGGCATTTGGCCACGGAAAACGCGGCCAGTTTTTCCGACGGGTTTTCAATGCCTTCAACTTCCAAACCGGCCATGGTCATGGCGTCCAGAATTTCAGTTAAACTGGCGTCGGTATCCAAATGCTGCTTTAGCCAAGAGAGGGTGAATTTCATTGGCTTAGTCCCGTTGCCAGATTGGGCTGCAATAGTGGTGAAAAGCCATAATGCTGCAGCCAGCGGGCATCGGCGGCGAAGAAATCTCGCAAATCGGGGATGCCGTATTTGAGCATGGCCAGACGGTCGATACCCATGCCAAAGGCGAAGCCTTGATAAATGTCCGGATCGATACCCACCGAGCGCAACACATTGGAATGAACCATGCCGCACCCTAGAATTTCCATCCACTGATCGCCTTCACCGATGAGAACTTCGCCGTCTTTGCGTTCATAACCAATGTCCATTTCGGCGCTTGGCTCGGTAAACGGGAAATGGTGCGGACGAAAGCGGGTTTTTACCTCGGTCTCGAAAAATGTCGCGGCGAAATCAGCAAGGCAGCCTTTGAGGTGGCCCATATGCGTTTCGGTGTCGATGACCAACCCTTCGACCTGATGAAACATCGGCGTGTGGGTTTGGTCCGAATCGCAACGATAGGTCCGCCCCGGCGCAATAATGCGAATGCTTTCCAGCGCATTGCCGGTTTTTTTGGCGCGCGCCACCGCCTCAACCATCGTGCGAATTTGCACCGGGCTGGTATGGGTGCGCAAAACCATTTGCTCACCATCATCTTTTTCGTTCAAAAAGAACGTGTCGTGCTGATCGCGGGCCGGGTGGCCGGGCGGAAAGTTCAGGGCGGTGAAGTTGTGAAAATCGTCTTCAATGTCCGGGCCTTCGGCGACCGAAAACCCCATATCGCCAAAAATCACCGCCACTTCATCCATCACCTGATTAACCGGGTGAATCGCCCCTTGCGGGCGGGCGCTGGCCGGCAGAGAAATATCCACCCTTTCACTCTCCAGCCGCACATTAAGCGCCGCAGCAGCCAGGGTTTCCTTGCGCGCGGCAATCATATCGCCGAGCTTGGTTTTCAATGCATTTAGCGCCGGGCCAGCGATTTGGCGCTCTTCAGGCGTCATTTTGCCAAGGCCGCGCATGAGCAGGCTCACTCGGCCTTTTTTACCAAGCGCATCAACGCGCACCGCCTCGAGCGCGGCCTCATCAGAGGCAGCGTTGATAGCGGCGGCTATTTCATTTTCGAGTGTTTGCGTATCGTCCATCATGGCCTCGGCGTAACAAATTTATGCACACGAGGCCATGCCCCGAATGTGGGGATTTAGCAGAAAAGTCCTAGAAAGAAGCTGGCGTTAAGCCAGTGCCGCCTTGGCCTTTTCCACCAAGAGGCTAAATGCTGCTGGTTCGTGAATGGCCAGATCAGACATAACTTTGCGATCTACTTCGATATCGGCCTTGCTCAAACCGTTGATGAAGTTGCCATAGGTCATGCCATTGAGGCGGGCACCAGCATTGATCCGGGTGATCCACAATTTGCGGAAATTCCGTTTACGGACCTTGCGGTCGCGATAAGCATACTGCCCGGCTTTATCAACCGCCTGTTTGGCGATTTTAATGGTGCTGTGACGCGCACCGCGATAGCCTTTGGCTTTTTCGAGA
Source organism: Robiginitomaculum sp. (assembly GCA_021776615.1). Lineage (GTDB taxonomy): Bacteria > Pseudomonadota > Alphaproteobacteria > Caulobacterales > Maricaulaceae > Robiginitomaculum_B. The sequence goes on from JAJFFO010000007.1 coordinate 362,915, forward strand.
ACTTTTTTGTGACGGGCGTGACTGGTGACGCCCCGTTTTACGCGTGCCATGGTGTTGGCTCCTTAAAAACTCATATCTGGGTGGTTCATGAAATGGTGATCACACAGTGATCAGCCGTATGGCATGAACTTTTTGATGACTTTGGCATCTGCCGCGCAAAGCACGGCGGTGCCGCGCTGATTACGAATCTGCTTTGGTGTGCGCTTGATCATGCCGTGCTGTTTGCCAGCTTGACCGCTTTTCACCTTGCCAGACGCCGTGAGTTTGAAGCGTTTTTTAACACCACTCTTGGTCTTCATCTTGGGCATTTTGCTCTCCGTTTAATGTCTGACGCCACTAAGGGCTCCAGATCTGGTGCATTCATGATCCCATAGGCATGCCTTTTGGCCCAGAGGATCGGCAAAGCGGGGGTTATACGCGCAGGCCCACAGATTGCAAGAGCCAAGGTGCGCCCGGCAGTGCGGTTTTGAGGGTAGATCTCACCAACATCATACGCCAACACCACCACTGTCGGATAAGTTTACGCCTCTCCCCCTTTTTCCTCCTCTCCCTCAGGGAGAGGATCGAGGTGAGGGGCTTTAATCTTAAGGGTATAAGCACTATCCAGCCAAGATGTTGGGAGCGCGTCACCCCTACCCTCTCCCCAAGGAGAGGGAGAAGGATATCCCCGCTTTCACGCTTAAGGGTCAGACGAATATCATTTGACCCTTGATGGGTGTCCCTTAATCGCCCCTAAAACGTCCCTTATGCATGGCTTATGGTGGGCTTATGCGCACTTATGCAGCCCATAAATGACGCTTAATGTCCCTTTATGAGCCTTGGTAAAGTGGAAGAAAAACGCACTTGTCCCCGCTCATTTTTGCGGCGCTATAATCATACAATTTGGCTAAGAGTATGCGCCAAACTTGTGGTCATTCCGGCGTATCCAGAAACACGTAGAAACCGGGTTCCGGATTACATCGAAATGACCAAGTTGGATTAAGCCGGAGAGATCATTTTTTCCGGGCGGACAATGGCGTCGAACTCTTCGCCGGTGACAAAGCCAAGCCGCAAGGCCTCTTCGCGCAATGTGGTGCCATTGGCATGGGCGGTTTTGGCAACTTTGGTGGCATTGTCATACCCGATTTTGGGGGCCAAAGCGGTGACCAGCATTAAGGAGCGGCGCATCAGCTCGTCAATGCGTTCCACATCGGCCTCAATGCCGACCACGCAATTATCGGTAAAAGAACGCGCCGCATCGCCGAGCAGGCGGATAGATTGCAACATGCAAAGCGCCATAACCGGACGGTACACGTTAAGCTCGAAATGGCCCTGAGAACCGGCAACGCTAATGGTCGTGTGATTGCCCATCACTTGCGCACAGACCATGGTCAGGGCTTCGGATTGGGTCGGGTTTACCTTACCGGGCATAATCGACGAGCCCGGCTCATTGGCTGGCAAGATCAGCTCACCAATACCGCCGCGCGGGCCGGAACCCAAAAAGCGCACATCATTAGCAATCTTGAATAGCGAGGCGGCAATGGTGTTCAACGCGCCATGGCCAGCCACATAGCCATCGCTGGCGGCCAAAGCCTCGAACTTGTTGGGCGCCGTAACAAAATCCAGCCCGGTGATGGCCTTGACCTTTTTTGCAAAGCCTTCGGCAAAGCCGGGTTTGGCATTCAGGCCAGTGCCAACCGCCGTGCCCCCTTGGGCAAGTGGCAACACTTCTTCAAGGGCCTGACGGGCGCGGCGAATACCAAGTTCAACTTGCGCCGCATAACCGGAAAATTCCTGCCCCAGTGTCAGCGGCGTGGCGTCTTGCGTATGGGTGCGGCCGTTTTTGATAATGTCGCAAAAAGCTTTGGCCTTGGCGTCCAGAGCGGCGTGTAAATGCTCGAGCGCCGGGATCAGATGGCCGCTGATTTGCTCTGCCGCCGCAATGTGCATGGCGGTGGGAAAAGTGTCGTTCGACGACTGGCTGCGATTCACATGATCATTGGGGTGCACCGGCGCCTTAGAGCCGATAACGCCGCCCATAATCTCGATGGCGCGATTGGCGATGACCTCATTGGCATTCATATTGGTTTGGGTGCCAGAGCCGGTCTGCCATACCCGCAGCGGAAAATTGTCGTTCAATTTGCCATCAATCACATCTTGCGCGGCGGCGCTAATGGCCTTGGCAAGATCAGCTTCGAGATTGTCCAGGCCCAAATTGGTTTGCGCAGCGGCTTGTTTGATAATGCCCAAAGCGCGCACCAGCGGCACTGGCATGGTCTCATCGCCAATGTCGAAATTCATCAAGGAACGGGCGGTCTGGGCCCCCCAATATTTGTCGGTGGGGACTTCCAGCGGGCCAAAACTGTCTGATTCTGTGCGGGTGGTGGACATGCGAATCTCCAAAAAAATTTATGGAGTCAGTTTAACATAGGGTCGCGCGCAAAAGCAGCACTCAACCACGCATCGGGCTGCCTTTTGGACCAGCATTTTCTGGAAAAGGACGCAACAATGCCGTCGCACTGGCCGTGGCTGCTAATTTGCCTCTGGCATCAAACAAGGAACCGGCCATAAAGGCGGCGGTGCGCGACAGGCGCACCACTTCACCGCGGCAACGCACCTTGCCCGGAAAAACCGGCCGTAGATAATTAATGCTCATCTGCAAGGTCGGCACGCCATGGCTGAAACGTAATTTTACCAAGGCGGCAAGCGCCATACAATCGTCCAGCATGGCAGCGACAAAACCGCCCTGAATGCTACCCAGAGGGTTGGTGAAATTGTCATTTGGCTCAAATTGCGCCTCGAACCAACCCTCATCGGGTGAATAATCGATAAGGGAAAACCCTAGCGTTTGCGAGGATTTTGGCGCGCGCTTAGGGTCAGACAACATGGCCCGGATAAAATCATCGCTTAGACGTTCTGATAGGGGTTCGGATTCTGCACTCACTTAAGCAAGGCTCACTTTCGGCGAAAAGCATCCAGACTGACAACATCACCTGACGCAGCGGCATTGGCGTCCACATTATCCGGGATCGTAACCAGGTCAGCATTTGAGGTTTCCGCATTTGCCAAAGCGCCATTAGGGCCGCCCATGTCGAATTTCAGGCCAAAGCCAACCGCCGGGTCATGGAAGCTGGTTACCGCCGCATAAGGCACTTTGATGTATTTCGGGGCACCGCCAAAGCTTAAGGTCACCTCAAAGGCATCGTCCAGCGATGCCAGGTCCCAAAACTGGTGTTCCAGCACGATGGTGATCTCGTCCGGATATTTTTCCAGCAATTGTGCATCAACTTTCGCGCCCGGATATCGGGTGCGAAAAGTAATATAAAAATGGTGGCTGCCGGGCAGACCATCTTCCGAAGCGCGCACAACCGCAGCCCGGACAACACCGCGCAGCGCTTCTTGCGCAAGAAGGTCATAACGCATCAAGTCTTCATTAGACACTTTTTTGCTCCCCGTTACGTTAGACCCTGCGTAAACCCCTGTCCGCCATTGGTCAATCGTCCTCTCCATATAGGGTCGTATGCACAGCAACAAACACGCAAAAGAGGCAAGGTAAATTCTTTATTGCATAAGAACAAAATGTGCCGAGTAAAGTGGAGGCTTCTGTTGCCAGGTGCCTCCGAACCCCGCCTTGGCGCTCAATGTGCCAAGGAGTTAAAGCGAGATTACCCGCGCTGCTTACGCAGCGAGAGCGGTCTCATGAGCAAAGTTGTCATTAGCAACTCTTGCGATTGAGCCTGTAACGGGCCTCACCCGAGCAAAAGCTAACGCTTCTTTCCGTCCGTCGATCCTATTTCGGCCCCATCAACTTCGCCCGCCGGTTAGGCGCTCATAGAGCACCAAAAGTGAGGCAAAGATGGTGGAGCCGCCGGGTACCGCCCCCGGGTCCGGTCCAGCCGTCTTGCGCGCGTTTATCGCCATAGTCCGTAAAGGACACTCTCAATATAGGGGGACAAAGGTAAAAAGAGAAGGCTTGCGGGCATAAAATACTGCGCCACTTGGTCAATGGTTAACCGCTTGTAAACCATAAACGCGCGATTTTTGATCAAGCGTATTACAGGTAGGCCCTTCTATGAGTCGATTGACCCACATTTTGTTCTTTTTGCTCTACGCCATGAGTGCTTTGGTGGCCAGCTTGGCCATGGTGCGGTTTTTCGAAATTTCCTCATCCATTGCCAGCCTGTTTGGCACGCTGGCCCTTCTCGCCAGCGCCCAAATCCACGCTTTGCTCGGCCGTGCAAGCCAACAAATGAAGTTGGAAAAGCGCGTAGAGGTGTTGCGCAAAGCCAATTTGGCGCTGACCGACGAGATCACCACCATCCATGCGGGCATGACCGCCATGTCCAAAGCCGTCGCTGAAGAAGCCGTACGCCGCGATGAAGTGATTGTTTCAGAAGTGCAAGCACTGGAACATGTTATCGAAAAAATGGAAGGCAGCTTTTCGAGCCGCATGGCAGAGGCCGCCCGCAGCGCCAATACCGCCACCCTGCCCCCGGCAGAAGCCAATGACCGCCACATATTGCTGACATTGGTGCGCGAGGCTTTGGAAGCCGGCCGGGTGGAGTTGCATTTGCAACCCATTGTTTCCTTGCCGCAACGAAAAACCTATTTCTATGAGAGTTTTACCCGCCTGCGCGATCAGGATGGTAATGTCATCATGCCCGCCGAATTTCTTAAAGTGGCGGAATCCGCCGGTTTGATGACTGTGGTCGACAATCTTTTGCTGTTCCGTTGCGTCCAGATTGTGCGCAGGCTGACCGAAAAAGAACGTCAGGTCGGCATGGTCTGCAATATCTCGCCATTGTCGTTGAAAGACGAAAGCTTCTTCCCGCAATTTCTCGATTTCATGCGCCAAAATGCCGATCTCTCCGGCTCGGTTATCTTCGAGATCGGGCAGCAGGATTTTGAAGACCGGGGCATTATTGAAGCGCGCAATATGGCTCGCCTCGCCGATTTTGGTTTCCGGTTCTCTATCGACAAAGTGCAATCTCTGGATTTTGACGCCAAGGACATGCAGCGGGCCGGGGTAAAATTCTTCAAAGCTTCGGGCGAACTGTTAACCACCGCCGCCAAAGCCATGCCCGATGCCGCTTTACCGGCCGCGCCAGATATCCGCATTGCCGATATCGGCCGGTATCTGGCCCGCCATGGCATTGAACTTATTGGCGAAAAAATCGAGGACGAAGCAACCGTGCTGGAACTACTGGATCTCGATGCCGGTTATGCGCAGGGGCATTTGTTTGGTCCGCCAAGCCCGATTCGCGAAGAGTTTTTGGCGGAAAGCGATGATGCGTTCAAAATCGCCGTCTAATGTGGATTTAGCAGCGGGTTAAACGACGGGCTAAACGGCCTGATTCTCCCGTGCCGCCAGTGCCGCTTCCAGATTTGGCGTCGCCGCCACCAGCGCTTTGGTATACACGTGGGCGGGACGCAAAAATACATCCTCAGTATTGCCGTGCTCGACGATTTTGCCATTTTGCATCACATACACCCGGTCGCATATAGCCCGCACCACCGATAAATCGTGCGACACGAATAATAACGACAAATCCAGCTTGGCTAATAAATTTGCCAGCAATTCAAGGATTTGCGTGCGAACGGTCACGTCCAGCGCAGAAACTGCCTCGTCGAGGGCAATGATGGACGGGTTGGTAATCAGCGCGCGGGCGATGGCGATGCGTTGGCGTTGGCCGCCGGAAAACTGGTGCGGGTATTTGTCCGCATCTGCCGCCTTCAGACCAACTTGCTTAAGCACCTCTTCAACCTTGGTGCGGCGCCAGTCGGCGGTGCGTTTAACATCCTCCAGATGAAATGGTTCAGCAATCAAACGCTCTATTTTATGGCGCGGATTGAAGCTGCCATAAGGGTCTTGAAACACCATTTGGATGTGGCGGCGCTGGGCCTTGACCATTTTGTTGGGCACGCTTGAAAACGCTTCACCGCGCAGCAATACCGCGCCGCCCTGCGGGGCGTTCAACGCCAGTAAAGTTCGTAGCAATGTGGATTTTCCACAGCCTGATTCACCGACAAGGCCAACGCTCTCGCCCTGATTGATTTTTAAATCTACCGCATTCACGGCGCGAAAACTGCCGGGTTTTTGCCAAAAATGATGGCGCTTAAGCGGATAATCACGCGAAACACCACGGGCTTCCAACACCGGCTTGCGCTCACCCGATGGCGTGGGTTTTAGCGCCGCCTTGGCGCGCGGCACCGCATTTTCCAACAAGGATTTAGCATACGGATGGGACAAGCCCCGCAGCAGCGAAAGCGTCGGACCAGTTTCAACAATTTTACCATCCTTCATAATCGCCAAATGATCGGCCATTTGCGCCATCACCGCTAAATCATGGGTGATCAGCAGCAACGACATATCGCCCGCTTCGACCATTGATTTTAGCAATGCCAAAATCCGGGCCTGCGCGGTCACGTCCAGCGCCGTGGTCGGCTCGTCAGCAATGATCAATTTTGGCCGCAAAACCGTGGCCATGGCAATGGCCACCCGTTGCCGCTGGCCACCGGACAGATCGTTCGGCAAGCGAGACGGCGAAATTTCTGACGGCGGCAATCCCACCCGCTCCAGCGCGGCCACGGCCATATCCATCGCCATTGCCATCGAAGCTTTGGTGTGAATACGCACAGTTTCAGCGACTTGCCTTCCAATTGGCTGCAACGGGTTAAGGGCGCTCATTGGTTCTTGAAAAACCATGCCAATGTCGCGGCCGCGCACCGCGCACATTTGCGTATCATTTTTATCGCTTAACACTTGATCGGCCAATCTAATGCTGCCCGTGCGCTGCGCCTGAGGCGGCAACAGCCCCATGAGGCAAAGCGCGGTCATCGATTTTCCAGATCCCGACTCCCCCGCCAGACCGTAAATCTCGCCCTTGGGCAGGGCTAATGAAACCGAGTCCAATATTGGCACACAGCCAATGCGAAGACTAAGCCCGTCAACACGCAAAAGGCTCATGCCACCCCCCTTCGCGATTTGGGGTCAAACAAATCACGCAGGCCATCACCCAACAAATTAAGCCCCAAAACGCTAAACAAGATGGCGAAGCCGGGAAACAAAGCCAGCCATGGGGCAAAACTGGCCATGGTCTGTGCCTCAAACAACATCCGCCCCCAGCTTGGGTTTGGCGGTTGCGCGCCAAGGCCCACATAAGACAGTCCCGCCTCGGCAATAATCCCCATGGAAAATTGAATCGTACCTTGCACAATCAGCAGGCCGGTAATATTGGGCAAAATATGCTCAAGCGAGATTTGCAAAGGCCTCTTGGCGCTCAAACGCGCCGCCAGAACATAATCGCGGGTCCACAAGGAGAGCGCCGCACCACGCGAAAGCCGCGCAAACACCGGAATGTTAAAAATGCCAATGGCGATGATCGCATTAATCGCCCCCGGCCCAAACACGGCGGTAATCAAAATCGCCATAATCAACGCTGGAAACGCGAAGACCAGATCATTCACTCGCATTAAGCTCTCTTCCGCCCAGCCCCGCTGCGCCGCCGCCAATAGACCAAGCGGCACTCCCAACCCCATACCAATACAAACGGCAACAATGGCCACGGCGATGGAGTTTCGCGCGCCCGCCATCACCATAGACAATACATCACGGCCCAAATGGTCAGTGCCAAACCAATGGCTGGGCGTCGGCGGCAAAAGCCGCGCGGCAATATCCAATGCCGCATAATCATACGGCGTCCAAAAAAGCGAGACCAAGGCCGCGAGAAGGATTATTGCCGACAAGGCCGCGCCAATTACAAAGCTTGCGGACAAGCGCGGCATCATTTGCCCCGCTTTTCATGGCGCAGGCGCGGATCGATGGCAACATAAGTCAAATCGACCAAAAAATTGATCATTACCACCGCAAAAACCAGCACCACGACAACACTTTTGACGACCACCAGATCGCGCTGAATAATGCCCTGAAAAACCAGTCGTCCAAGACCCGGCAGGAAAAATACATTTTCAATAATGATGCTGCCGGCCAGCAAAAAAGAAAGCTGCATGCCAATAATGGTCAATACCGGGATCAAGGCATTGCGCAAAGCGTGCCGCCAAATAACCTGGGTTTTGCCAAGCCCTTTAGCGCGGGCCGTGCGCACATAGTCTTCCGCCAAGGTCTCGATCAGGGCGGCTCGCATAATGCGCGCCAAAATCGCCGCTTGCGGCAAAGCCAGCGCCAAAGCCGGCAAGGTCAGGGCTCGCAAGCCGGGCAATACGCCGCCCTGCCAACCCGGAAATCCCCCGGCTGAAAACCATTGTAAACCAATAGAAAAAATCAGCACCAACACCATGGCAAACCAGAAATTGGGGATAGCAATACCGATTTGGGTGATGCCCATAATAATGGTATCGCCAGCCTTATTGGCCCGTGCGGCGGCAAAGACGGCAATCGGAAAAGCGAAGGCGGTGGACAGCACAAGCGCATAAAGCGCCAACGGCAGAGATACCGCCAAACGCTGCACAATTAAATCGCCCACCGGTACGCGATAGGTGTAGCTCAGGCCAAAATCGCCATGCGACAAGGCCCCAAGCCACGTAAAATAGCGCGCCAGTATTGGCGCATCCAATCCCAATTGCTCGCGCAAGACCGCCACACTTTGCGGGTCCGCATTAAGCCCCATCATGAAGGCAGCGGGGTCACCGGGCAGGACTTCAATCATTAAAAAAATTATCAGGCTGGCGGCCAGCAGGGTAAGCACCAAAGATGTCAGACGGCGGGCCAACCACGCGGTCATAATGCGCCCTTGCCTTCAACGTTCAAAATAAACCTCGCTCAGGTTTTCGCCCTGAATGGGCGCATCCGTCCACATGCCTTTGAGGCGTTTATCCCATACCCCAATTTTGGCAAACTGGAATAAAAACCCATTGACGCTATCTTCCGCAATTTGCCGTTGGGCGACACGTAATATCGCTTCGCGCTCGGCCGCATCATTGGTCAAAGCAAGCCTGTCCATTAGCGTCTTAAACGCTGCACTCTTATACTGAAAATAATAATCATCGCGCCCATAAATGCCGATATCCATCGGCTCGGTGTGCGAAACAATGCTCAGGTCATAATCCTTATTGGTAAATACCTGATCCAGCCATTGCGCCCACTCCATATTCTCAATGCGCAAGGTAATCCCGACTTTGGCTAATTGCGCGGCCAATATTTCGCCGCCCCGGCGGGCATAGCTGGGCGGTGGTAATTTAAGGCTGGCGGTAAAACCATCCGGATAGCCAGCCTGCGCCAACAAGACGCGCGCGCGGGACGGATCATAGGCATACATGCCGGTCAAATCCTCATAGGCCCGGTGCGCCGGTGAGAAATGTGACCCTATGGGAATACCGCGTCCAAACATCGCGCCATCAATAATTTCCTGGCGATTAATCGCGTGGGCAATGGCGCGGCGCACCAGTAGATTGCCAAATGGCGCACGAGCATTATTGATCGCCAAAATCGTCTCGCCCTCGGTAGCGCCAATCACCACCTCGAAACGTGGATCCACCTCGAATGCAGGCAGATTTTCTGGTGCCGGATACGCGGAAAACCCATCCACATCACCGGCCAGCACGGCGGCATAGGCCGCCGCAGGGTCGGTAATAAAAACGAACTGGATTTGCGCGGATTTGGCAGGTGCACCCCAATAGGCGTCATGGCGTTGCAGGGTAATGGCATAACCTTTATGCCAATCAACAAAGCGAAACGGCCCCGTCCCCACCGGAATTGTACCGTTATGGGGGGCGCTTAGCGGATCGACCATCACCGCATCGCCCCAGCCCATATTGAACAAAAAATCACCGGCTGGATATTTCAGCACCACTTTGACATTCAAAGGGTCCAATATTTCGACCGCCTCAATCGGCACGAACAGCCCCTTTTGCGCATTGGTTGATTGCGGGGCCGAGGCCCGTTCCAGCGAGAATTTCACATCACTGGCATCAAACAAACTGCCATCATGAAAGCGTACATCGGGTTGCAAATGAAAAACATATTCCAGACCATCGGCGGATATGGTCCAGCTACGGGCCAAAGCCGGTTGCACGCTGCCATCTTGATGGATGCGCGTTAACCCCTCAAACACATTGCCATAGACCACGCCGTCAATGGCACCAGCGGCACCGCTGGTCGGGTCAAGGCCAGGCGGTTCCAATTGCATGCCCAGCACAACGCCTTCGCGCGGCGCGCTCTGCCCACAAGCGGCAAGCAGTATTGGCAAAATCAGCAATACCAAAACCCGAGAAACTCTGCTGACCATCTGCCTTATGCCTCTATCGCGCCTGCGCGCTTTGGTGAATCCCGCATGCCATAACCCTTACGCTATTTTCCCAGCAACGGAAATTCGCAAACCCGGTCTTGCTGTACCAATTTTTACCTAAGGGCGGGGGTAGCGCATCCAAATGCCCGCCAGCGCGCATCTATCTTGCAACAGACACCTTCATCACAAAGCCATGCGAAAGGCCGCACAAATGAAAACCATAATATTAGCGTTACTGGCCGGGTGCAGCGCCATCATGGCCGCAATGCCCAGTCTGGCGGCGGATACATGCGGCGCCAAGCCAGTGCGCTACGCCATAAACCATGTCGGCGGCACGCAATTTGAAGTTAATATAGAGTTCGCCATCACCGGCGGGCAGTTCGACGTCGGCTTTCATCCGTCCGAGGCTGCGCCGCAAGGCGAAGCGGACTTCATAACCGCTATGCAGGCCCGCAATGCCACAGGCGATTGGCAGGACGTGAATTATATCGGCGAAGGAAGCTGGACACTGCCCGATGCCAAGACCGCCGGTTACACCGCTTTGCGCTATACGCTAAGCGCGGAGCATGACCGGGCCAGTTGGGATATCGGCAAAGAGGAAATCGCTTACGGCTTTGATGAAGCATTTTATTTCGTCGGCTCCGCGGTTCTGCCGATGGATTATTCCTGGGCGGAATGCGATTTTGAGGTGAAATTCGACATTCCCGCCAATTGGACCATTGTCGCCCCGTGGCCAAAAACCGGCGACAACAGTTTCGCCGTGCACGGCGCCAATAATGTACACCGCAATCTGTTCGTTACCGGCCCCGGCCTGCGCCCCCACAACACCGTTATTGGCGGCATGGACGTGGTGATATTGGAACAAGAAGCGTTTCGTGAGGCCGCACCGGTATTTCAATCACTGTTGTCGCAAAGCATAGAGCGCTATGTAGAACTATTCGGCTCTGCGCCGGTGAAGCAATATCTGGTGGTTTTTGGCGAAGATGATGGCAATGATGGCGGTGCCTTCGCCCAGAGCTTCGGACAGCGCCTGCCAGCACCAATACGTGCCCATGAAAAACTCATGTGGGGCCGGGCCTTAGCCCATGAGGCGCTGCATTCATGGATTGGCATAACCATCCGCCCGAAAGTTCACGCTGAGTTGCAATGGTTTAGTGAAGGCGGCACGGATTATCTCACTGGCAAAACCTTATTCCGTATTGGCCAAATTGATGCCAATGACTTGCTGTTTATTACCGAAGGCCAAGTCCGGCGATATTTCCTTGGCCGCATGGCCAGCGGCCCTGTCAGCCTCGCTGACGCCGGTGTTGAGAAACAGAAAAACCGCCAATTGGTCTATGGTGGCGGCGCGCTGTTTCACCTTTTTCTGGATGCACACATGACCGCCAAAAACGGCAAAGGTAGTTATGAAGCTCTGTGGCGCAGTCTTTATGAAAATTCATCACAGCCCTATAGTTTCACCCAAATGATGGCCGCCATGGATGAAGCATCGGACGGCGCTGCCAGCGAAATATATGCCTTTCTCAATGCGCCTTTTAATCCAAACACCTTCTTGCAGCGGATGACGGAAATCGGTCTGCCAACAGCAGCGTTTGGTCCCGATGAATTACTGGTTCGGTTTTCCGGCAACGGTTGTAGCGGCTCCCGCGAGGCCCGTTGCATGCCCGCTTTTCTGGCAAAATGATGAAGATAAGATCGATATAACACCCCCCGGCGCGCACGGGCTCCCCCGCTAAACAAACGTGCGCGCCACCCTTAATTTTCCCGGCACACACAAAGCCATTTGCTATTAGCCCCATAGTGTGAGACACACCGCGTGACTTTTACTGCGCGTGGATGACGATTTTTCGTTTAAGGTGAGAGTTGGCTGACTTTGGGGTTAATGATCCTGGGCGGCAAACAAGTGCAAATATGCACAATCCCACCGGCAGCTGTTCTACGCTAGCTCCCCCCATAATGGCGAAAAGCCCCGTCTTCGCGACCGCTATGGCGGCCGAGGGCGATTTTTTTGAGAGTATTCTTTTGACATCATTTATTGACCTCGGCCTTGCCGAGCCCATCCTTCGTGCCATTGCGGACGAAGGCTATATCAACCCTACGCCAATTCAGGCGCAATTCATTCCGCCAATGATGGCCGGACGCGACATTGTTGGCATTGCCCAAACCGGAACCGGTAAAACCGCCGCTTTCACTCTACCGCTGCTACACAAGCTAGTCGCCAATAAGAAGCGCCCCTCGCACAAATCCTGCGGGACATTGATTTTGGCCCCAACCCGCGAACTGGCCATACAAATTGCTGATAATATTCGCAATTATGGGCAGTTTATGCATTTTTCCGTGGCCGTAGTGGTTGGCGGCGCAAAACCTAAACCGCAAATCAAAGCCCTGTCGCGCGGCGTCGACATTGTTGTTGCCACGCCCGGTCGCCTTGAGGACCACGTCTCCACCGGTGCCATGCGTCTTGATAGCACCAGTGTTGTGATCCTTGATGAAGCCGACCAGATGATGGACCTTGGTTTCATGCCCGCCATCCGCCGGATTATGAAAGCAGTGCCCAGAGAGCGCCAAACCCTGTTGCTTTCGGCAACCATGCCACCAAAAATTCGCGCCATGGCGCGGGACTTTTTAACAAATCCGGTAGAAGTCGCCGTGGCCCAGCAGGCCCAGCCAATTTCGCGCATCACCCAAAAAGTGTTCTTCGTCGACCGGCCAGCAAAACGCCGCCAGCTTGAGGACCTTCTCGAGATTGATGATGTGGATCGGGCGATTATTTTTACCCGCACCAAACATGGTGCCAATAAAGTGGTGCTGAACCTGCAAAAAAAGGGTTATGAGGCCGCCGCCATTCACGGCAATAAAAGCCAAAGTCAGCGCCAACGCACGCTAAATGCCTTTAGAGTTGGCGAGCTTAACCTGCTGGTCGCTACCGATATTGCGGCGCGCGGTATTGATATTGATGACGTTACCCACGTGATCAATTATGAATTGCCAAACGTGCCCGAAGCTTATGTGCACCGTATTGGCCGCACTGCCCGAGCCGGCAAAAGCGGCGTTGCCATTTCGCTTTGTGATCAATCAGAACGCGGCTATCTGCGCGACATCGAAAAGCTCATTGGCCGCACCGTTGATAAGGAACAATCCACCGTTTCTGAAGTAACCGCTGCCGATCAGGCCGATGCCGCCGATGCCGAAGCACGCGAACGCCGCGCCCCCGGTCGGGGCGGACCAAGACGGCAGGGTAAACCCGGCGGCGGCAACAAGGCCAATGGCAACTTTCGCGGCAAGCCGAAATCTTCGAATGGCGATGCCAAAAAAAGCGCAAATGGCAACGGTAAGCCGAAGTTTAACGGTGAAAAGACCAATAATGGTGCCAAGAAAACCTATGGTGCCAATAAGACCAACCCCCATGGAGACGGCGGACAAGGTGGCCGAACAAAGCCTCGCAATGCCCAAAACCGAAGCGGGCAAAACAATAATAACCAAAAGCCTGGTCATCGCGGCAAACCCCGCGCGGCATAGCAGCCATGACCTGAACTTAAGAAAAAGGGCACCCAAGGGTGCCCTTTTTTATTTCGTATAAGCTAAATCGGCGAAAGCTAGAAGCTCTATGTTAATTGGCCTGGCGACGCAAAAATGCCGGAATTTCCAATTCTTCATCAATATGACCACCGAACAGGTCCGCCGGAGCGGCTTCCTCAGCCGGAGGCGTTTCAACCGGCGCTTGGCTCTGTGTTTCTGGCCGGTGTTGCATTTTGGGTGCCTCATCAGCGATGATGGCCGGAGGCGGACCGGACGGCTTGCGGCGTATGCCTAAAAACCCTAGGCCAAAACGATTATCGCGTGGACGAGTTTTTACCGGCTCGGGCTCGGTCGGCTGTGTAAAGACATCAGCACGGCGGTCCCGCTCCATTTCCGCCTCGTCGTCAACGCCTTCATGACCATGGGCCGGGGTGGGAGCGGCAGCTTCTTCTGTTGCGCCTTCTGCGTGACCATAATTTGGTTCCGGCATCTCTTCCGTCGGTGTGGGCGCTGTTTCTCGCTGGTATGTCGGTGCGGCCATTGGCGGCTCTTGTGCTTCAATATCTGGCGGCGTGCCGAACGCGCCTGATGCTGCACCAACACCCGTTGGGCATATCTCGCGCTTATCCATATCAATACCCGTCGCCACAACCGATACCCGCATGATCCCGTCCAGACTATTGTCGAATGTTGAGCCGACAATGATGTTGGCCCCTTCATCAACTTCGCCGCGAATAAGTTCGGCGGCCTCATCCAATTCATGCAGGGTCAGGTCTTTACCGCCGGAAATATTAATCAGCACGCCGCCTGCGCCGCGAATGGCAACATCATCAAGTAGCGGATTGGCAATTGCGGCCCGTGCCGCTTCAATCGCCCGGTCCTCGCCACTGCCCTCGCCGGTCCCCATCAGCGCTTTACCCATTTGCTTCATCACCGAGCGCACGTCGGCAAAATCAAGATTGATCAGCCCCGGCTGCACCATCAAACTAGTAAGGCTGCGAACTCCCGAATGCAGAACTTCATCGGCCATAGCAAAAGCATCAGTCACCGTGGTTTTTTCATTCGTCACCCGGAATAGATTTTGGTTGGGGATGACAATCATGGTGTCGACTTCGTTTTGCAGCTCTTCAATGCCCTGTTCGGCAATGCGCATGCGCCGGTCACCTTCAAAGCGAAACGGCTTGGTGACCACGCCTATGGTCAGAATACCGCGCTCGCGCGCTACTCGTGCCAGAACCGGCGCGGCCCCGGTGCCCGTACCACCGCCCATGCCGGCGGTAATAAATACCATGTGTGCGCCTTCCAGCTGCGCGCAAATTTCATCAAGAGAATCTTCCGCCGAAAGCGCACCTTTTTCCGGATCAGCACCGGCACCAAGACCACCCGTAATGCTCGGACCCATCTGGATGGTGCATTCTGCTTTGGAGAAATGTAGCGCTTGCGCATCCGTATTAGCGACCACAAACTCGACGCCCTGCAAATCAGCCTCGATCATATTGTTGACGGCATTGCCACCCGCCCCGCCGACGCCAAAGACAACAATACGGGGTTTAAGCTCAAGGGTTTTAGGAGCGGAGAGTGAAATGGGCATGGGATTGCGCCTCTAATCGAAGAAACCAAAATTTTCCCAACACTGCCCTCTTTATCTTTAACGTGCGGTTAAACTTAATAAAGAATTTACGGCCTTAATGCAGCGCTAAAAATTGTCGCGCAGCCAATTCCATAATTTTCCAACCGGGTGGCTGCCGTTATTGGCGTGGTGATTTCGAGCACCCTCGCCCAAATCCGGCGCACCAAACATCGCCTCGCGCGGACCGTCAATCACATGGTGCAAGGTGCCCGCCGTGGCCGCAAACCCGGCACCATTAACCGCATCACCAAGACCGGATAAACGCAAAGGGCGACCCAGCCGCACTTGTTTTTTCAATACCCGGGCAGCAAGCTCACGCGCGCCGTCCAGCTGGCTGGCACCGCCTACCAGCACCACTCGCTCGCCAGCATCGCGATATACACCGCCTTGTTCCAATTGCGCCCGCACCATTTCGAAAATCTCTTCCATCCGGGGCCGGATAACACTGGTCAACACCGCCCGTGGGGCCTGATCGGTCCGTATGCCCGGATCGTCGCACATGCCGGGGCAATCAATCATTTCAAAATCGTCATCGGGACCATCAAGCACAGTACCATACATACTTTTAATCCGCTCCGCCGCCGCCATGGGCGTAGAAAGCCCACGGGCAATGTCATTGGTTACGTGCTGGCCGCCATAGGGAATGGCACCCAAATGAGCCAGGGCACCATCGCAAAAAACCGCAAAGGACGTAGACCCGGCCCCCATGTCGATAACCGTCGCGCCCAGATGCATTTCATCGTCAACCAATGCCGCAAGGCCCGCCGCATAGGGGGTGGCGACAATGGAACGTAAATCCAGCCGACAGCGGTCAACCACCAGCGCCAAATTGCGCAATGGAGCCTGATCTGCGCAAACAACGCACATTTCGACGCCTAATCTTGTGGCAAACATGCCGCGCGGATCGCGAACATCAGCATTATCGTCTACGCCATAACGTTGCGGGATGGCGTGAATGGGAATAGCGCCCGGTTCCTGCCACATGGAAAACGCGGTTTTGAGCACGCGTTTGACATCACGATCAGTAACTTCGCGGCCATTAATGGCCACCGATGCCCGTATTTTTTTGGCCCGCAAGGATGGCCCACAATAATTCAGCGTGACCGCATTAATGGACGCACCGGCCATGCGTTCCGCCTGTTCAATGGCCTGACGAACAGCGCTTTCTGTGGCGTCGAGATCAACAATGCTGCCCGCCCTTAAGCCCCGTGAGGATTGATGGCCAACCCCGGCAACGCGGATGGCGTCGCGCGGGGTCGCGCCGGGACGCGCAATAAAGCATGCGGTTTTGGATGCACCAACATCCAAAACACCAACCAGACCCGGGCGCGTAGACGCGCCAGTTTGACTTGCTTTTGATGAACTTCCGACGCTGCCCCCGCCCTCGATAGTCACGATAAATTCCCCGAAACCTTGTCATCAACAATTAGGGGTTCGGTTTTTTTTCGCACCAGAATTTGCCCGGCAATACGCGCGTCAATACGGCGCAGCGGCAGCTTCAGAAGGGCGATTAACTGCGGGTTGTTCTCGATCAGGGCCAACGCCATCGCTGGTCCATAAGCTGGCAGCATTAGATCAGCACCGCTCTTTAGACGTAAATTCCAGCGCCGATCCGACACCCGCACGTGCGCATGTATTTGCGCGGCAATGTTAGGGAAATTCTCCAATTGCACCAATAACGCACCCAGGGCCTGCGGCGCGCCGGTGCCAACCGCCATCGGCAGGCTGGTATGTTCGCTTGGGTTTGCCGATCCGATAAGGTTTCCGTTCGCGCTGATTACCTGCATTTTTGTGGTCGATTGCCACAGCGCAAAAGGGGCACGCTCGACCACAACAATGGTCAGCCGATTGGGCAATTGGCGCATAATCCGCACTTCTTTCACCCAGCCCAGTTTTTCAACCCGTTTGCGCGCCTGGTGCAAATTAATGGTAAACACCAGTTCGCCTTCCTCGACGGCAAGGGCTTTGCGCACTGCGGCCTTATCCGGTGAATTAACCGTCTTACCGGCCGGACCAACCACTTCAATGTGAGAAACGCCAAAACCAGCAGCCAGCAATCCGCGCTCGGTGGTAAATTGAACCGCTTTTACCGCGACACCCATACCACCGGAAATCCACAATGCTAAAATAAAGACCGCGCATAGACCAAGCATCACCCCGACCAGCGTACTACGGACATTTTGCCCGCGCTTTACGGCGCGCACGCGCGCGTGCAGCCAATTAGTGGCCTTGCGCGGAACACTTCCTCGCTTTGGGCCACGTTTTGAACCTAGTTTGGAATCGCGGATTGGCCCCAGCTTTGCTGTGACTGCGCGCCTTTGCCGTGGCGCTTTACCCTTCTGGGTCGACTTTTTTGCCCGGTGTTTCACACGGGACATAGGCATTCTCCGCCATCCAATCAACGAGATCGTCAAAAACGATACCCGCATAGTTTGCTTGTTCTGGTGCAAGCGAAGTCGGAGTCATGCCCGGTTGGGTGTTAATTTCGAGTAACCTTAAGAAATTATTTTCAACATCATAACGAAAATCTGAACGGGTTAACCCGTGACAATCCAGCGCCTGATGCGCGACAAGCGCTTGTTTTAGCGCCATTTTTTCTATTTCTTTGGGGATATTAGCCGGAATGTCATGCACTGAGCCACCATCCGCATATTTGGCTTCATAATCATAAAATGCAGTGCGCGGTGATATTTCCGTAACCGCTAGCGCGCGATTCCCCAAAACTGCGACGGTTAATTCGCGCCCCGGCACATATTCTTCAATCAGCACCTCATCGCCATAAGGCCATTCATCGCTGCCCAATATTGCTGGCGGGTGCGCTTCGCCCTGCTTGACGATCAACACCCCGACGCTGGAACCTTGCGCATTGGGTTTTGCCACATAAGGCGGCGGTAAAATATGCGATTTAGCCGCCAAAAAGCGATTGGTCAGCACGCTTTTCGGGCAGGCAATGCCCGCGGCTTCCAGCACCGCCTTGGCGCGGTGTTTATCCATGGCCAACGCCGAAGCGGCAACGCCGGAATGGGTGTAGGGCTTACCAAAAGTATCCAATATACCCTGCACCCGGCCATCCTCGCCCCACTCGCCATGCAGTGCATTGAAAATCACATCCGGTTTCGATGCTTCCAGACGCGCCATCAGATCGCGCCCGGCATCAATTTCGGTGACCCGCCAGTTTTTGCGGCGCAGGGCATCAGCACAGTCTTTTCCCGACACCAAAGACACTTCACGCTCGGGGCTGGGTCCGCCCAAAAGCACCACAATATGACGGCTCATACTCTCTCTCCCACGCGCTTAATCTCCCAATGCAAAGCAACGCCGCTTTGGGCCATAACATCGGCACGAACACTTTCGCCCAACGCTTCCAGATCGGCGGCTTTGGCATCCCCCATATTGATCATGAAATTACAGTGTTGCGACGACATTTGCGCACCACCAATGATCCGCCCCCGCGCACCGGCAGCGTGGATTAATTCCCATGATTTATAGCCATCGGGATTGCGAAAGGTCGAGCCTCCGGTTTTGGCGCGAATCGGCTGGCTGGCCTCACGGGCTTTGGTAATCTCATCCATTCGCGCCTGTACTTTTATGGCATCATCCGGCACGCCTTCAAAAACCGCTTCGATAAATATCCAGTCTTCCGGCGCATCCGCGTGCCGATAGGAAAAAACAATGTCATTGGCGTCTTTAACCAATCGGCGGCCATTGCGATCCAGCGCCACGATTGTACGCAATCTGTCCTTGGTTTCCGCGCCATAACACCCTGCATTCATACGCAAGGCGCCGCCAATAGTGCCCGGAATACCCGCGTAGAATTCGAGACCACCAAGCCCGGCTTTGGCCGCCGCTTTAGCAACAGATTTATCCAAGGCGGCGGCACCGGCACGCACATGTTCGCCATCCACCTCAATACGCCCAAAGGCTGGCCCAAGACGCACCACGACCCCGCGCACACCCCCGTCGCGCACCAATAAATTGGAGGCTGCGCCCATGGTGAAAATCGGAATATCTGCCGGACAGGATGCCAGAAAAAGCGCCAAATCCGCTTCATCGGCGGGCAAAAACAATGCATCCGCAAGACCGCCGACCCGCAACCATGTATACGGAGCCAGCGGCACATCAAACAGCAATTTGCCGCGCACTGGCGGCAGGATTTGACTAAGGCTGGTCTCGCTCAAGCCTTATTCTCCAACGCGCAATTTTCCAGCTCACTTTGTAAGGCTTGCGCCCAATAAGTGATATCGCCAGCGCCAAGGCAGATAACCGTGTCGCCGCCCTCGGCGCATGCGGCAATTTGCGTCGCCAGACTTTCCCGTGTGGTGCCTTCAACATGGCGATGGCCATGGGTGCGCAAGCCCTCCGCCAAGGTGTGCTCATTGATGCCTTCTATCGGGTCTTCCCCGGCGCGATAAACCGGCGTGACCAACACCAGATCCGCATCATTGAAACAAGTACAAAACTCTTCAAAAAGATCAGAAAGGCGCGAATAGCGATGCGGCTGCACCACCGCAATGACCTTTCCCGCGGTGACACTACGCGCCGCTTTGAGCACGGCAGCAATCTCCACCGGGTGGTGTCCATAATCATCAATAATCGCCACGCCGTTCCAGTTTCCAACGTGGGTATAGCGGCGCTTTACACCTTCAAAGGCCTGCAATGCGCGACGAATGGTTGGCTCATCGCCGCCCAATTCGCGTGCCACGGTGATTGCGGCCATGGAATTTTGGATGTTGTAATCACCAGCCATGGGCAAAACCAGCGCTTTCCAGCGCTCCTCTGCCCCGTCATCCTTGCCTTCAAACACCGCGTCAAAGACTGACTTTCCACCGTCAGTGCGTACATTCTCAATGCGCGCCCCGGCCTGGCGCGTGAAGCCATAGGTCAGCACTTTGCGATCACGCACCCGCGCCACCAAGGCCTGCACTTCCGGATGGTCCAGACACAATACCGCAAAGCCATAAAACGGTATCGCTTCCACAAATTGATCAAAGGCGGCGCGCAAGGCATCGAACGAGCCATAATGCTCCATATGTTCCGGGTCGATATTGGTAACCACGGCCACCGCACCACGTAATTTCAGGAAGGAACCATCGGATTCGTCCGCCTCGACCACCATCCAGTCGCCGCCGCCCAATTTGGCATTTGAGCCATAGGCCGAAATTACCCCGCCATTAATCACCGTCGGGTCCAGCCCAGTGCCATCCAGAAGCGCGGCGATCAGTGATGTGGTCGTGGTTTTGCCATGGGTACCGGCCACTGCCACCGACCATTTGAGGCGCATCAATTCGGCTAGCATTTCGGCCCGGCGCACAATCGGAATGCCCAAAGCGCGCGCCGCTTTTACTTCGGGGTTTTCTGCTTGAATCGCCGTTGAGGTAACGACCGTGCCAACGCCCTCGACATTATCGCCCAAATGGCCGATGCGAATATCGGCCCCGATGGCGCGCAGCCGCTTAACATTGGCATTATCGGCAATGTCGGATCCGCGAACGGGATAACCCAAATTGAGCATCACTTCGGCAATGCCGCTCATGCCAATGCCGCCAATGCCAATAAAGTGCACAATGCCAATATCGAAAGGTAGATCTTTACGCATTTATCGTTCCTGAACTGCCGCCCTAAACTGCCGTCTTATCATTCAGCAAGGGCGATGATTTTTTTTGCCAGTTTATCGGCTGCATCCGGCCTGGCTAGCAAGCGCGCTGCTGCACCGCGTCTGGCAATATCTTCGGGGTCTTCGAGGCGCGCGGCAATCGTCGCCGCCAAACGCTCCGGCGTGAGTTTTTCTTCCGCGATAACATCCGCAGCACCATGGCCCGCCAAGGTCTGTGCATTGCGCGTTTGATGATCGTCCATGGCAATGGCCAGAGGAATGAGAATGGAAGCTTTGCCAAGCGCTGCAATTTCGCTGACCGTCGACGCACCCGCACGAGCGATAACCAGATCTGCTCTTTGCAATCTTGCAGCCACGTCGTCAAAAAACGGTGAAATTTCTGCCTTCACTTGCGCCTCTGCATAGGTTTTTTTCGCTGTATCCATCTGTTCTTCGCGGGTTTGTTGGACCATATCAAGGCGGCTTTGTAGCGATTTTGGGAGCAATGCGACGGCGGCTGGAACGGTATCGCTCAAAATACGCGCCCCGAGAGAGCCGCCCAGCACCAATAGATTTATCCGATCAGCGTTTTTCGCCGCCGGTTTATCCATCTGCGCGACAATGTCGGCCCGCAACGGATTACCAATAACCAGATGCCGCGAGGCGGCAGCAGCCGGCAAGCGATCCAGTTCCTCAAATCCACTGGCAATAAATTTGGCACGGCGGGCAAACAAGCGGTTGGTGCGGCCCAAAACACAATTTTGCTCATGCAGTACAATTTTTCTACCGCTTAACCATGCCGCCCCCAGCGCCGGAAACGACGGATAGCCACCAAAGCCTGCAACCACCGCCGGACGGTGTCTAATCATCAGTACCAGGCTTTTCAACACCCCTAATACCAGGCCCACGCCGCCAGCAACAAGCCGCAGCGGATTGCGCCCGCTTAGGCGGCCTGCGGGCACCATATAGCATTCGGATTTGGTAAAGCCGGTGCTTAATGCCATGCCGCGCTTGTCAGTGATAAGGATAACTTTCCAATCACGTGCGCGCAGGACATCGGCCAAAGCGCGCGCCGGGAACATATGTCCGCCGGTGCCTCCGGCAGCCAGAATAATAGTCCGGCTCATTCAAAAGCGCCGGGCCTACGGCGCGTGAAGGCTAATAGCAATCCGGCGGTGAGGCACATAGCCAGCATGGAAGATCCCCCATAGGACAAGAATGGCAAGGTCATGCCCTCTGGCGGCGAAATATGCAAATTTACCGCAATATTGATCGCCGCCTGCAGGCCGATCAAAACCGTAAGACCGGCGACGGCCAATTGGTCGGTCTGATTGGTCAGGCGCAACGCTTTTGAAAACCCCCGGAACAAAATCGTCGAAAACAGGCCGATAATAACCAGTGCCGCCAAGGTACCGAATTCCTCAACCGCTACCGAGAAAATATAATCCGTGTGCGCTTCTGGTAAAATGCGTTTGATCACGCCTTCCCCCGGCCCACGCCCAAATATGCCACCGCCGGTCAGCGCGTCCATGGCGCGGTCGGTTTGGGAATTTCCATCACCTGTGGGCGACAGGAACTGGTTCATCCGCACCGCCACATAGGGGAAGAACAAATACGCCGCATAGACACCGCCCACAGAAAGCAGCCCCAGGCCGATAATCCAGAACCACGACATGCCCGAGAGGAAAAATACCAGCCCGAAACTGGCGGTGATTAAAATGCTTTGGCCCAAATCCGGCTGCTTCATCAATAAGGCAATGGAGGTACCGAAAATCAAAAATGCCAGCACCATAGCCGGCGAGCCTTTGGTTTTGGCCCGCGAGAACAGCCAGGCAATGGTAACAATCAGGCCAGGTTTGAGAAATTCGGAAGGTTGCAGCGAAAACGAACCAACCCGCACCCAACGCTGCGCCCCCTTGGCTTCATGCCCGGCGAAGATGATGTAGACCATCACCAATATCGCCCCGATAAACATCAAATTGGCAAAACGGCGCGCATTAATCGGGTCGGCCAGAGACACCATGACCATGACTATTAGCCCGGCGGTGGCAAAGACGCTGTGGCGGAAGAAGAAATAAAATGGCTCCGATATATGATTACTGGCAGCCGCACCGGGGCTGGCCGCCAGCGATAAAATTAGGCCAATGGCAATCAAGCCCCCGAAGGTAAACACCAATAGGCGGTCAACACTCCACCACCAATCTCTCAACGCCGCGGGTAATTGTTGTAAGCGCCCCATCATGCCGGTGGCTTGTTGTCTTGTGGTTCCCCAAGCGCCGCCACGGCCCGGCGAAACGTGTCGCCGCGCGCTTCAAAATCTGCAAACTGGTCGAAAGACGCACAGGCCGGTGACAGCATAACCACCGGGTCCTTGTGTTCACTTTCGCGGGCATCCACATAGGCTTCCAAAACCGCCTTTTCCAAATTGCCACAGCGCGAGAGCGGGACTTTTTCCTTCAGCTGTTTGGCAAATTCTCTTTGTGCATCACCAATCAAATACGCTTTTCTGACATGACCAAATACTGGTTCCAGCCCGGCCAAGCCTCCCGCCTTTGCCTGCCCGCCGGCAATCCAGAATATGTTATCAAAACTCCCCAACGCCTGCAGGCTGGCCTGCGCATTGGTAGCTTTGGAATCGTTGATGAAACGGACACCATGCACCGCACCAACGGCTTCCATGCGGTGCTCCAGCCCGGCAAAGGTTTGCATGGCGGCGGCAATGGATTCGGCCGCTATGCCAGCATGACGCGCAGCAGCAAAAGCGGCAGCGGCATTGGCACCATTATGACGGCCATGTAACGCCGGGGCATTGCCTAAACTGGCCATTTTTTGGGTCGTATCCCGGCTGGCAGAGTATAAATTGCCCGCCGCAAAGGAAATGCCGCAACTCAAAGTGCCGTTGGCGGATATGGGAATGACCCCGGCGCGCGCCGCCGCGCGCTGGGCCATGCAAATGCTTTGGCTATGAGGGTCATCCATCGACACAATGGCAACATCGTCCTGAGTCTGCCCTGAAAATATACGGCATTTGGCGGCCATATACCCCTCAAAACCACCATGGCGCTCAAGATGGTCCGCCGAGATATTGAGCAATATTGCCCCATTGCAACGCAGGCTGTTGGTCAATTCCAATTGGTAAGACGACAATTCGAGCACATAGACCATGCCGCGCATTGGCGGCGGCAGGTCCATACACCCCATGCCGATATTACCGCCCGCATGGGCATCACGGCCACATTCGCGCAAAATATGGGTCAGCAAAGCGGTGGTAGTGGATTTGCCATTGGTGCCGGTTATGCCAATGATGAGGGGGCGCTCTTCGGGCGGTCTGGCATTAATGGCCATGGCAAAAAGTTCGGTATCGCCAATGATCGGCACATTTACGGCACAGGCCAACTCAACCACATGATGCGGTTTGGGGTGGGTATGGGGAATACCCGGCGACAGCACCAACGCACTGATATCCGCCCAATCGCGCTTGGCAAGGTCCTGACAAACAATGCCCGCCGCCATTGCAGCGTCGCGGTTTTGCCCATTATCGTCCCACGCCACCACCTTCGCATCGCCCAACAACAATGCGCGTGCGGCGCTCAGGCCAGTACGGCCAAGGCCCATAACCGCAACCGTCTTTTGCGCAAAACCAACCGCAGCAATCACGGTATTCTCCTATCTTAATTTCAACGTCGCAAGGCCCAATAAGGCCAGCACAACGGCGATGATCCAAAAGCGAATGACGATGGTTGGTTCGGCCCAACCCTGCTTTTCAAAATGGTGATGAATGGGGGCCATTTTAAACACCCGTTTGCCGGTTAGCTTGAACGAGGCCACCTGTACCATGACCGACACGGCCTCCAGCACAAACAAGCCGCCGATAATCCCAAGCACAATTTCATGCTTCACCGAAACGGCGATAGCACCAATAGCCGCGCCCAGAGATAACGAGCCAGTATCGCCCATAAATATCATCGCCGGCGGTGCATTCCACCACAAAAACCCAAGACCGCCGCCCAACAATGCGGCGACCAACACCGCCAATTCCGAAGTGCCCGGCACATAAGGCAATTGCAGATACTCGGTATAATCCACCCGACCGACAATATAGGCAATCAACCCCAAACTACCGGCGGCAATCATCACCGGGACAATGGCAAGGCCATCCAGCCCATCGGTGAGATTGACCGCGTTTGACGCGCCAACAATGACAAATGCCCCAAACAACAAATAAAACGGGCCGAGATTAATAAGCACGTCCTTGAAAAACGGTATCGCCACCGAGGACGAAAAATTCAGCGGCGTCGCCACACTGCCCGCAGTCAAGCGCGCCATGGCGTAAACCGCGAAACCGGCCAAAACGAACTCGCCAAACAGACGCGCACGCCCGGATACGCCCACATGGCTACGTCTGGTCACTTTGGCAAAATCATCGGCAAAACCAATCAAACCAAAGCCGGTCATAATCCCCAGCACAATCCACACATAGGCATTGCTCAAATTTGACCACAGCAAGGTACTGACCAATGCCGGAAACAGGATAAGCACGCCGCCCATAGTTGGTGTCCCGGCTTTTTCGACAATATGGCGTTCCGGCCCATCCAACCGAATGGGCTGTCCGGTTTTTTGCTTTACCCGCAACCAATCAATGATCGGTTTGCCAAAAAGAAAGGCCAGGATCATCGACGTCATCATCGCCCCGCCCGAACGAAAGGTAATGTATTTCAATACATTAAATATTTGAAATTGCTCGGAAAGCGGGAACAGAAAATAATAAAGCATGCGAACCTCTTTAATGGCGTCCGTTAATTTGTTTCACATTTTGCATTGGCTTTAAGGGCCGTGGCGATGTGGTGAATCTGTGAACCGTTAGAACCTTTGAGCAAAATGACGTCATCGGCCTTGATAATGTTTTGCAAGCTGGAAAGCGCTTCGTCAGTATTGTCAAACCAACCGCCCTGGCGTTTGGCGGGCAGACTTTGATATAAAAACTTCATCAGCGGACCAACGCAGTAAATCTGGTCAATTTCACTTTTCTGAATATCCCACGCCAACGCCTCATGATACCGTCGAGCCTTATCGCCAAGTTCCAACATATCGCCCAACACCGCAAGGCGGCGCTTACCCGGCCAATTGGCCAAAGTATCCAATGCGGCAGCCATAGATACCGGATTGGCGTTATAAGCGTCATCAAGCAAAACCGCCTGACCGCCCGCAACCTCAATTTGTACCGGCTCGCCGCGCCCAGGCAGCGGGTCCAAGGCCGACAAGGCAGCGATTGCTTCGCTCGCTTCAACACCGCAAAATATGGCTGCGGCCACTGCCGCCGCCGCATTGATTGCCCAATGGCCGCCACTGACGCGCAAACTAAAATCGTGTTTTTCGCCAAAAACTTCCATCTGCCCGCTTGTGCCTTGCGGCCCGGTTTCAAACCCAAGCACGCGCACATCGGCGTGCGCAGCTTGGCCAAAACTGACGATCCGCGAAACCTTATAATGGGTGGCAATGTCTTTTAACTGATCGCAAAGCGGGTCATCCGCCGGGATAATGGCCAGACTATTTTCACCCATTGCCGACCAAATCTCGCCCTTTTCTTCGGCAATGTCTTCCAGTGACCCAAAGGCCGCCATATGCGCCGGGGCCAAACGGGTAATCACCCCAATATGCGGACGCACCAGCTCGGCCAGCGGCGCGATTTCGCCCGGATGATTCATGCCCACTTCGAACACCGCACGCTTGGTGTTTTTGGGCATTCTGGCCAGAGATAACGGCACACCCCAATGATTATTATAGGATTTCTCCGACGCATGGGCCGGGCCAACCGCCTTGAAGATGGTGCTAATCGCTTCTTTAACACTTGATTTGCCAACCGAGCCGGTAACCGCAACCCGATAGGCGTCCGAGCGGTCGCGGGCGTACACGCCCATACGCGCCAATGCACCAAGGCTATCGCCGACCAGCGCTTGCGGACCAGAGCCGACGCGCCGATCGACCAGCGCCGCCGCCGCCCCGGCGGCATAAGCCTGCGCGACAAATTCATGGCCATCTCGCGCCGCATGTAAAGCCACAAAGAGATCGCCGGGCTTTAAGGTGCGCGTATCAATGGAAATACCATTTGCCTGCCAATCATCACCATCAACCAAAGCCGCCCCGGTGGCGGTCGCAACTTCCATGGCCGTCCATAATGTCTGGTCAGTCATTGGCAGCCTCCATGGCGGCGATGACGCCGCGCGCGATTTTCGCATCATTAAAGGGCACGCAAACATCGCCAATGATTTGACCGTTTTCGTGACCCTTACCGGCAATCACCAACGCATCGCCCGGCTTCAGGGCTTTTGCGGCAAATATGATAGCGGCTTTGCGATCGGCAATTTCTCGCGCGCCTGTGCATTGCTGCAATATGGCTTGGCGAATTTTAGGCGGATCCTCATGGCGCGGATTATCGTCTGTCACCACAATATGGTCGGCAAGTTGCGCCGCGATTTTACCCATTTTTGGTCGCTTTGACGGGTCCCGATCGCCGCCACAACCAAACACCAGATGAATATCGCCCTTGGTGTGCGGGCGCAGGGCGCGCAAAAGTTTATCAAGGCCATCGGGCGTGTGAGCAAAGTCAACAAAGATCGGCGCCCCATTGGGTACACTGCCGACCGGTTCCATACGGCCACGCACGCCTTTTAGTTGCGCCAAAGCCTCCAGGGCGACCGACAATTCAACCCCGCTTTGCAAGGCCAGACCCAGCGCCAACACCGCATTTAGCGCCTGAAATTCCCCGGCCAACGGCAATTCCACCGCGTGCAGTTCGCCATCAATTTCCATCGTCAGGGTTTGACTTTTGGCCAGCGGATGCACTTCACGCAGACGAACGTCTTCACCCTCCCAACCAACGCGCAGAACCTTCAGCCCCCGCTTCGCGCACAACGCCGCCATACGCTGGCCCCATTGGCCATCAACCAGCACACTTACCGGTGAACCGGGGGCGGCCAAATCATCAAACAAAAGCGCCTTGGCGGCAAAATAATCTTCAAACCCCTGATGATAATCAAAATGGTCTTGCGAGAGATTGGTAAAGCCAGTGTGGGTGATATTGACCCCGTCCAGCCGGTTTTGCATCAGGCCGTGGCTGGACGCTTCCAAGGCCAGAAACTCAACACCGGCTTTGGCTAATTTATGTATTTCCTGATGCAGGCTTACCGGGTCTGGTGTGGTGTGATGTAAGGGGTAAAACCCGTCAGTTTTGGTTACCCCAAGCGTGCCCAAGCATGCGGCCTCGCGCCCGGCAGTGTGCCATATCTGGCGCAAAAATTCCACGGTCGAACTTTTGCCATTGGTGCCGGTAATTGCAATAATAGTGTGCGGCTGCAAAGGGTAGAACCGCGCCGCCATATACGCCAATTCGCGCCGCGGCTCGTCACTTTGCACCATGACTGCACCCAGCGCTTTGGTGCCGGTTGGCGCCAATATGGCGACCGCGCCATTATTGATGGCTTTATCCACATAATCGCGACCGTCCACTTTATTGCCCGGCAACGCGGCAAACAAAAACCCGGGCTTAACCTCGCGGCTATCCGCCGTCAGGCCGGTAATGACGGTATCTGCCCCGCCAGACAGCGGCAAAGAGGTAAGGTCGCTGAGCTTCACTGACTTGGCCTCTTGGCGCTGGCCAATTGGCGCTTGGTTTGCAGTTTCGGTTTCAGCATCGGGCCAATGCGGCTAATCAACCGGCCGGTAATGGGAGCCGCATTCCAGCCCGCGGTTTCCCAGCCGCTGGTCTGGGCGTCGCCTTGCGGCTCGTCCAACAAGATAAACACCAGATATTGCGGGTCATCAACCGGAAACACCGCCACGAAAGAAGAGATATTGCGGTCTTTGGCATAGCGCCCGGCGGCATTGTCAAACTTTTCCGCCGACCCAGTTTTACCGGCCACGTCATAGCCCGCAACATTTGCCTTTTTACCAGTGCCGGTGCGCACCACATCGCGCATAATATCGACCACCGTATTCGCCGCTTGTGGCGACACCACTTGGCGGCTTTGCGGCTGATAATCCGGCGCTCGGGCCAATAAGGTTAGCGGCACTATTTTGCCGTCATTGGCAATGGCCCCCATGGCCTGCACAAACGCCAAAGCGGTAACGCCCAGCCCATGGCCATAACCAATGGTCGCCGTTTTCACCGGCCGCCAGCGCGACGATGCCATATAATAATTGGCGCTTTCGCGCAGCTCTATCTGGGCCGGCTGCAAAAGGCCAAACGCCGACAAATATTGCCGCTGCATCTGGCCACCAACTTTCAAGGCGATAAGGGCCGCCCCTTTGTTGGAAGATTCCACCAATATATCGTGGGCGCTCATGGGATGGTAATTGCGGTGCATATCATTAATTTTCTTGGTGTTGACAATCAGCGGACTAACCACATCAAACATGTCATCCGGCGCAATCAGTTGTTGGTCAAAAGCCATCGCCAGCGTCAGTGGTTTGAATACGGATCCAAGCTCATAAACATCGGTTGCGGCACGATTGCGGCGCTCATTGGGCGTATATTTGCCAAAAGCATTGGGATCAAACAAAGGTTGTCCGGCCATCGCCATAACTTCGCCAGTCTTCACCCGTGTCACCACGCCCAAGGCGGCTCTGGGACGATAGGCGGCCATGGCGTTTTTTAATTCATCTTCCAAAGCGAATTGCACCTTGGTGTCGATGGACAATTGCAGCGGCTCATCTGTGTGCTCTGTCAGCTGTTGGTCAAAAGCACGATCAACGCCGACAACCCCCGCCCCGTCAGCATTAACCCAACCTAATAGGTGCGAAGCGAATTCACCGCGTGGATAATAGCGGGTTTGCTGGGCTTTTATTTCCACCCCCGGCAAGCCAAGGGCAAACACCGCCTCGCGAGCGGCCGGGGTAAGGCGGGTGCCCAACAAAGCCCAGCCAGTTTTGCCCCTAAGGGCTTTTTGCAAACTCTTTTCGCCCTTCAGGCCTTTAATGGGCGCAAGTTGGCCAATCAAACCCTCGGCGTCATCGACATATTGGCGGTCGATGGAGATCGAATAGGTTTCAATCGTAGAGGCCAGCAATTCACCATGGCGATCAGTAATGCGGGCGCGCGGCACGATCGGCGCGGCGAACGCATGATGGCGAACGGCAATAGGCTTATGATCAAAAATGGTCAGGCCAACGGAGCGCACCACCAGGCCAAAATATCCCATGAAAAACAACAGAGCCATGAGTATGATGCGCGGACGCGCGGCACGGACCGCTTCGCGTTGCGCACCGGAAATAACAAAAAGGTCAGCGCCATCTATGCGCTCCACATCCGCAAGCGGGGCCGTATAGCGCCCGGCTTTTGCCATCAGTGATTTGCCTCTGCATAGCCCGCGTCGAGCCCTTGCCGCTTTGGCCCCTCAGCCTTGGCTTCTATAGCCGCAAACTGATCATGCAATGCGGCAAAGCTAACTTCCTGCTCTGGTGCCAAGGGGCGCAATTGCAAATGCACTTTTGCCAATTCTGCCAATCGCTCTGGACGCTCCAGATAAGCCAGTTCATTTTCCAACAGCGCAATTTGCGCCCGCTCACCAACAATGCCGCGCTCCATGCGCACAATGCGTTGTTGCACGCTTTGCGCCTCGGTCTTGGCCACATAAAGCGCAAACGCCAAGATTACACTTACCACAATAGCCAACAGGTAAAGCACACGGATCATATCTGGGCCTCTAATTGCTTGAGTTGCGGAACACCGCGAAAAATCAGCGGCTCACTTGGAAGAACGGGTGCATCGGTACGCACCGCAGCGCGCAAACGGGCCGAACGCGCCCGTGGATTTGCTTTTATTTCAGCCTCGCCCGGTTTTTGCGCCCGGCGGCCAACCAACGAGAAAGAAGAAGAAAAATCGGCAGCCCTTGCGTCTTCTTGGCCGATCGGGCGATGACGCGAACCCTGCGAGGGGGCCTCCGCGCGAGTACGCAAAAACTGCTTCACAATCCGGTCTTCCAACGAGTGAAACGCCACAATCACCAACCGTCCACCGGGCACGAGCAGCCGCTCCGCCGCCGCCAAAGCCCGTGCTAACTCGCCAAGCTCATCATTCACATAGATCCGCAGTGCCTGAAAAACCCGGGTTGCCGGGTGAATTTTCTGCCAGCCCGCACCCAGGGTTTTAGCCATTAAGGCGGCCAAGGCCCCGGTAGTGGTCAACGGCGCTTCCGCCCGGGCTTCAATAATCGCGGCGGCGGCACGGCGCGCCGCCCGCTCCTCGCCAAAATTATAGAAAATGGCGCTCAATTCTTCGGCGCTCAGCAAATTCACCGCATCGGCGGCGCTTGGCCCATGGCTACCCATGCGCATATCCAACGGCCCGTCCCGCATGAAGGAAAACCCACGCTCGGCCTGATCGATCTGCATGGACGAAATGCCAATATCGAGCACTATGCCCTCGGCCCCGGCCCAGCCATGGGCTTTGGCGGCGTCCTCCATCTGCGAAAATGGCGTTAACGCAAAACCAAAGCGTTGGTCAAAATTGGCGCGCAAGGCATCCACATGGGGCTGGACATTGGGGTCGCGATCAAGCGCCAACAACGAGACGCCATCATGGGCGACAATCGCCCGTGAATACCCGCCAGCACCAAAGGTGCCATC
Source organism: Robiginitomaculum sp. (assembly GCA_021776615.1). Taxonomy (GTDB): domain Bacteria; phylum Pseudomonadota; class Alphaproteobacteria; order Caulobacterales; family Maricaulaceae; genus Robiginitomaculum_B. The sequence goes on from JAJFFO010000007.1 coordinate 394,503, forward strand.
AATAATTCTATTGCCGGGCTGCAAATCCAGCGCCGCCAACACCTCTGGCAACATTACCGGGACGTGTTCTGCTGCGCGGCTCACAGCTTCTCACCTTTAAGCAAGGCCTGCAGACTTTCGCTATTGCGCATTAAGCTGGCCAAATCTGCACCGCCGCCCATGCGCTCCGCCTCGGCAGGGTCGGTCAGGCGCTCGGCCAACCGCGCGCGAACATCACGCACACGCGCCGCCTGCGTATCAGCATTCCAAATTTGGAAATGCGAGTCACACCCGACAAAGGCGCACCGCCCCTCAATACCGGCATGGGTGATAAATTCTTTGGGCAAAGTCACCCGGCCCGTGGAGTCAAAATCCAACCGACGAATGGAGCCAAGAATGGCAACTTCCAGATCTTTTCTTAATTGGTCATAACGCGGCAGATTGGCGATATCGAGACGGTATTGCTGCACAAATTGCTCGCCGCCACATTCCAGATACGGCCCTTCAAAATGCGGCAAAACATAAATGGCGTCATAGGGATCATGGCGCAAAGCCTCGCGATAGCCGGCCGGAACCGACACGCGGTTCTTGGCGTCTGCGCCATGCTCTGAGGTCGATAAAAACACGCCCGATCCGCTCCCCAATGAGGGTTGGTTCAGCCTTCAGCCATACCCTCAAACCACTTTAGTGATGGTTAATGGGATAGCATGGGAATTTATGGGAAACAATCGCAAAACCGCTAAAATTAGGGGTTTGTTTAGACTTTTAACGGCTCGAACCGCAGCATTTGCGTTGGTTTTGAGAACGATACGAGAACATCAAGCGTACCGGAGTCGTTCCATAGCCGGGCCGGGGCCTTAAGCGCGTTCTGGCCGCTCAATCTGGATCAATTTAGGTTTTAAGGATTAAGATTTGGTGCCGTAGCCGCCGCCGCCGGGGGTTTCGATCTCTAGGCATTCCCCGGCGCGCATATCCGCTTGAAAACAGCCCTTCTGCTCCTCGCATGAACCATCGAGGCGCCAAATGCGCTGGCAACCGGGCAAACCGTCATCGCCGCCCGCAAGACCCGGCGGCGTAGTCTCGCGGCGGGTGGACAGCAGCGCCACGCTCAAAGGGGCCAAAAACCGCAAAAGACGCACGCTGCCATTGCCGCCCGCGCATTTACCCGCCCCTCCTGAATTTTCACGCAGGCGGTGGTGTTCCACTCGCACCGGAAAGCGGCTTTCAAAAACTTCCGGATCGGTAAGGCGCGAATTGGTCATATGGCTGTGAATGGCGCTCTCACCGTCAAAGTCCACCCCGGCACCGGCACCGCCGCAAATGGTCTCATAATACTGGTGCTGTGCATCGCCAAAGGTCAGATTATTCATCGTCCCCTGCGCTGCGGCCATGGCCCCGGTGGCCAAAAATAGGGCATCGACAATATGTTGGCTGGTTTCAACATTACCCGCAACCACGGCGGCAGGAGGGGCCGGGTCGAGCAGCGAGCCTTTAGGAATGATAACCTTAAGCGGTTTTAAACAGCCCTCATTGAGCGGGATATCGGCATTCGCCAAACAACGAAACACATAAAGCACCGCCGCCCGGGCCACCGAGGACGGGGCGTTGAAATTATTGGCCATTTGTGTCGACGTGCCGGTAAAGTCGACCACGGCACTTCGGTTTTTATGGTCCACATCAATGCGCACCTTGATGCTGGCACCACAATCCATAGGCACTTGCGCGGCACCGGATTCGAGACGATCAATCACGCCGCGCACCGCTGCCTCGGCATTAGCGCGCACATGACCCATATAGGCCTGCACCAATGCTGGACCATGCTCTTTGACCATATGACGCAACCCATTAACGCCGCTGGTGCAGGCGGCGATTTGTGCTTGTAAATCACCCATATTTTGTTCCGGATTGCGCGCCGGCCATCGCGAGGACGACAATATTTTGCGTACAATATCATCTTGAAAATTGCCGTCGCGCAAAATCGGCACGCAATCAAAAATGACGCCCTCTTCGTCAATACTGGTAGAAAACGGCGGCATGGAGCCGGGCCTTGCGCCGCCAACATCCGCATGGTGCCCACGCGCCGCCACCCAGAATATGCGCTGGCCGGTTTGCTCGTCCACGACCGGCATGACCACGGTAATGTCCGGCACATGGGTACCCCCGGCAAATGGCGAGTTCAGCGCCACCGCATCGCCAGCGCCCAAATCCGGCACCCGGCGCAGCACTTCGCGCACGCTCGCCGCCATGGAGCCCAAATGCACCGGCATGTGCGGCGCATTGGCGACCAGCGCCCCGTCGGCCTCAAACACGGCGCAGGAAAAATCCAGCCGCTCTTTCATGTTTACCGACAACGCGGTGCGTTCGAGCACCCGGCCCATTTGCACCGCCACGCCCATAAAGCGGCGGTTGAACAATTCCAACTGCACCGGGTCCACCGCTTCATTTTCTGCGCTCAGCGGTTTTTGCGCGCCATCCTTCATTGCCGCGCGGGTCATGACCAACATGCCGTTTTCGCGCATTTGCGCCTTCCAGGTCGGCTCGACAAGAATTTGCGAATGGGCATCGACCAATAATGCCGGTCCTTCGAGTTGTTGTCCGGCGCCCAGCGCCGCCAAATCATAAACTGGCATTGGCTGATCGCCGTCTTGTGTCGATAACTTAGCGATTTTAAGTGGCGCCAATGCCCCAGATTTACTGGCGCGCTTAATCGCCGCTGACGGACCTTTTGGCGGCGGCGCTTCCACCGCCAAAGCCAAAGATTCCATCTCCACCGCTTTACCGGGACGCATAAAGCCATAAAGCTGTTGATGGTCCTGCTCAAAACGCGCCCGCATGTTTGACAAGGGGCCAAGCGGTACCGGCAACATGGAATCCGATCCGGCATATTTAAGATAAACCTCGTCGGTGCGCGAAATTTTGTCCAACGCTATCTCATGGGCTTTCAATTCGCTCAAAGCGTCTTCAAACATTTCGTCTGCACACCCGCGCGCCGCCGCCAGGCCGTCATCATCCAACGGCATAAGCAAGGATTTTGAGCGCTCGGCGCGAATGTCCGCAAGGCCAATGCCAAAGGCCGATAGCAGGCTGGCGAACGGATGTATCAACACCGTGCCCATACCCAGCACATCAGCCACAGCACAGGCCATCTGCCCGCCCGCGCCGCCAAATGATGCCAAGGCATAACCCGCCGGATCTATCCCCTTGGTCAGCGAAATTGACCGCACCGCCTGCGCCATATTTTCTACGCCAATGGCGACAAAGCCCCGCGCCGCCTCTGCAGTGCTTTCAAGGTCCATTTGCCCGGCTAAATTCTGCAAGGCCTCTGTCGACGCCTGGGCGTCGGGTGGTTGATCGCCATTTGGCCCGAAGGTTTTTGGGAAAAATTCCGGGTCCAAACGCCCCAATACCAAATTGGCATCGGTGAGCGCCGCCGGGCCGCCCCGGCCATAGCAGGCAGGCCCCGGCATGGCACCGGCGCTTTGCGGCCCCACTTGCGCGCGCAAACCCTGATAACGCAGAACCGAACCACCACCCGCCGCCACCGTGTGCACGGCGACCATCGGCGCGCGTAATGGTGCGCCCTGCACATTCATACCACTCATGCGCTCGACCACGCCCGCTTCGGCGCGCGAAACATCGGTGGATGTACCGCCCATGTCAAAACCGATAACCTTGGCAAACCCCGCTTCCATCGCGGTTTTGGCCATGCCGACCACCCCGCCTGCCGGGCCGGAAAGCACGGCCTCGCGCGCGCGAAAGCTGGCCGCCGGTGTCAGCCCGCCCGAGGACTTCATGAAGTAAAGCGGCGCGTCGCCCAGGGCTTTTTGCACGCGCCCGACATAATCATTCAGCACTGGCGACAAATAAGCATCAGCCAGCACGGTTGAGGCGCGCGGTACCAATTTTTGCAACGGGTTGATGGCGCTGGTGCTAACCGTATCAAAACCAATTTCAATGGCCATAAGCCGCAAAATTTCTTCATGAACCGGGTTGGCATAGCCGTGCAACAAACAAATCGCCGCCGAACGGCATCCCTTGGCATAGGCGCGGCGCAGACCGTCCAGCGCCTTTCTTTGGTCCAGCGGCGTGACGATCTCACCTTTGGCATCGAGGCGCTCGTCAATTTCCAACACGCTTTGGTAAAACGGTTTTGGGCGATTAAGATCAAGGGCGAAAATGTCAGCGCGGGTCTGGTCCCCAATCACCAAAGCATCAGCAAACCCCTTGCTGGTAACCAATAAGGTCTTCGCGCCTTTGTGCTCTAGCAAAGCATTGGTCGCCACGGTGGTGCCCATTTTCACCATGCCGATATTGGCCGTTGGCGTTGGCGCGCCGGGGGCAACGCCCAGAATACGTCGAATACCTTCAACCGCCGCATCGGCATAAGCCTGCGGATTGTCCGACAACACTTTGGCGGTGTGAAACTGCCGGTCCGGCGACAGGCCAATAACATCGGTAAAAGTACCGCCACGGTCGACCCAGAACGCCCATTGTGCTTTCATGTTTTGTCGCCGCATCCTGCGTAATTTCTCGTCCACGCGGATTAGCTTTTTTATTGGCCAAGGGCAAATACGGCACCGCTGTTTACGCATGCATACCATGCGCGCGCCATTCGCCCCCGATTTGCTATTGCCACAAGCATGTGCATTTGCTCAAAACAGGCAAGATTGGCCAGACAAGATTTGGCCGGAATTGAGGAGATACCGCGAACCATGGGTCTTTGGCGAAAATTTACGCAGGTCGCCGCGGGTGCCGCCGGGTTTTTTGTTGAATCCGACGATGAGCACACGCCCGGGCAGCGTATTGATGATGCTGGCTTTGCCTCGGCGCTGATTGCTCTTGGGGCCAAGATGGCCAAAGCCGATGGTTTGGTCACTGCCGAAGAAATCACCGCTTTTCGCGAAGTTTTTTCCGCCGACAAGGGCGCACAAAACGATGTTGCCCGGCTTTTCAACCTGTTTCGCCAAACCACATTGGGATACGAATCCTATGCGCGGCGCATTGCCCGCAAATTTCGCTGCTGCCCGTCCATATTGGAAGATATTCTGGATGGGCTTTTTCATATCGCCCGGGCCGATGGCTTGGTCACCGATGATGAGGAGGCATTTTTGCGACGCGTATCTGACATTTTTGGATTTTCGCCACGAGAATATCGCCGCATTCGCGCCAGTCGTCTGGGCCAGGAACCAGATGATCCCTATTTAATTTTGGGCATTGATCACACTATTCGCGATGAGGATTTGCAAAAAGCCTATCGCCGCATGGCCTCGGCCAACCACCCGGACCGCATTATTGCCCGCGGCCTGCCCGCAGAAATGCAAAATCTGGCCAGCAAAAAGATGGCGATGATTAACCTCGCTTATGAGAAAATCCGCAAGGAACGCGGGATGGATACACCCCCCGCGCATTGACCTTGGCGCGATTCATGCCAAGATAAGGCTTAGGTCTTGCCTTGGGGGGCGATGATCGTTGGAGAACGCCATGCCCATGGCCGATATTGAATTTAACCGCTCACGCAGCATATTCGCCCGCTTTATGGGTGCCTTGCGCGGCAGTGCCGTATGGCTTGGCACCGTGGTATTCGCAGCGTTGGCGGCGATGGCGGCGTTTTTCTTTGCTTTGGCTGCTTTGGCTGGCACTTTCATCATTGTTGGCACCTTGGCGCTGATTTGGCTGATATTTCGTATCGCCGGGTCGCGCCGTAAGCAAGGCGACCCCAATACGCTGAACGCTCGCCGTGGGCCGCATGGCTGGACCGTTGACGGTTTTGGACCGTTTGGCGGCTCGCGCTAAGCCCGATAGGCGGCGTCTATGACCACCCACGTCGCCGCCCACACTTCGCGCTCCTCCCCTAATTTCGACACCCGCACTTTGCCAATATCCATGTTGGTTTTGCATTATACCGGCATGAGCGGCGGCAAAGCCGCGCTTGAACGCCTGTGTGACAAAACGGCCAAAGTCTCCGCACATTATGTGATCGAGGAAGATGGGCGGGTTTTTGCACTGGTGCCGGAGGATAAACGCGCCTGGCATGCCGGGATCGGCAATTGGCGCGGGGTAAACGACATTAATAGCGCTTCTATCGGCATTGAGATTGTTAATGGCGGTCATGATTTTGGCCTGCCGGCTTTCCCGCCGCCGCAAATCCGGGCGCTGATTGTTTTGGCGCGCGAGATTGTCCGGCGGCAGGGTATTTTACCGCACCATATTGTTGGCCATTCGGACATTGCGCCGGGGCGCAAACAAGACCCCGGCGAGCGTTTTCCGTGGGCGCTTTTGGCGGCTAATGATTTAGGCCTGTGGCCGAGCGCGGAAGATATGGCCCAGCCCTCCCCGTCAACGGCCCCGCCAGCGAACGCCGCGCAATTGCGCGCCGATTTTTCGCGCATTGGCTATGGCGTTGATGATGCCAGCGAGACCGACATCATCACGGCGTTTCAGCGCCGGTTTTTGCCAGAGCAGATTTCCGGCGTGGCCTGCGCGCCAACCCGCGCCGCCGCCCGGTCCATCGCCCAAATGACCCCGGTTTTATGACACTAAACCCTTGACGGACGCCCTGAAATCGCCTTTGTGGCGGCGGGCCAGATGACTGGGCGATCGCGGCATGGCAACATGTCGAGGAAAGTCCGGGCTCCACAGAGACAGGGTGCCGGATAATGCCCGGCGGGAGTGATCCCAGGGAAAGCGCCACAGAAAGTATACCGCCTCATCACGCGGCTTAGGCCACGCGGTAAGGTAAGGGTGAAAGGGTGCGGTAAGAGCGCACCGCCTGTTCAGTAATGCGCAGGGCATGGCAAGCCCCACTCGGAGCAAGACCAAATAGGGATGGCATATGGCGCGTCTTTGCGCTGTCATCCGGGTCGGTCGCGCGAGGCATTCAGCAATGAATGTCCCAGAGGAATGATCGTCGCTCTGCGTGCTTGCACGCAAAGATACAGAACCCGGCTTACACGTCATCTGGCCTTTTTTCTGTCTCGCGGCGCGAAGAGGCGCCTCCGACGGGGCGGCGAACGATCGCCGGGGTGCGGTCGCACCCTTGGGTGCTGGCATTGGGAGGCTTTGGACGTGTGCCCCTTGCCCCCGGGTTTTTCCTTAGGGCTGAGTCGATATACGAAGTTTGGCCATCATCTTTCGACAAGCTCAAGATGAGAGTGGTGGGTGCCGTTCTTAATGCGCGACATCCCAATTCAGGCCTGCACCTGAATCAACCACCAGGGGTACGCTAAGCGCGATGGCGGGCTCACAAGCGTGTTCCATTACTTTGCCGGCTATTGCGGCCAGATCGTCGGCTTGGTTTTCGCGGACTTCGAACACCAATTCGTCATGCACTTGCAGCAACATGCGCGCATCCAGCCCGGATGCGGCCAGTGCTTCTGGCATGCGGATCATGGCGCGGCGCATAATGTCGGCGGCGCTGCCCTGAATTGGGGCGTTGATGGCCTGGCGTTCGGCAAAGGCGCGCATGGCGCCGTTTTTTTCCATTATGCCGGGCACAGTGCAACGACGGCCAAACAGGGTTTCTACATAGCCTTGGTCGCGGGCGATGGCTTTGGTGTTTTCCATATATTCGGCAATGCCGGGGAATTTTTCGAAATAGGCTTTGATATAGTCTGCGGCCTCGGTGCGGCCGATGCCCAATTGGTTGGCGAGGCCAAAGGCCGAAATGCCGTAAACAATACCAAAATTAATCGCTTTGGCCTGACGGCGGACCATGGGGTCCATGCCCTCTATGGGCACGCCGAAAATCTCGGATGCGGTCATGGCGTGGATGTCCAGACCTTGCGCAAACGCTTCTTGCAAGGCGTCCACCTTGGCGATGTGGGCCAGCACCCGCAATTCGATCTGGGAATAGTCGGCGCTGAGCAGAAGATAGCCCTTTTCGGCAATAAAGGCAGATCGAATTTTGCGCCCTTCCTCGGTGCGGATCGGAATATTCATCAAATTCGGGTCGGACGAGGATAGCCGCCCGGTGGAGGTAGACGCTAACATGAACGAGGTATGCACGCGACCGGTTTTCGGATTAATGGCCTTGGCCAATGCATCGGTATAGGTAGACTTAAGCTTTTGTAATTGCCGCCATTTTAGTAAAACTTGTGGGAGCTCATGGCCCTGCGCCGCCAATTCGTCCAGCACTTTGGCGTCGGTCTTCCAGGCGCCGGTTTTGGTCTTTTTACCGCCCGGAAGCGCCTGTTCATCGAACAATATTTCGCCAAGCTGTTTGGGCGAGGACAGATTAAACGGTCGCCCGGCCAGCCGCTTGGCCTCGTCCTCATAAGCCGCCATGCGTTGGGCGAAATCGCCCGAAAGCGTGGCGAGGTGCGCGCGGTTGACCTTAACCCCGGCCAATTCCATGGTCGCCAACACATCGGCCATCGGGCGCTCCAACGTCTCGTACACGCTGTGCATGGCATTGTCGGCAAGTTTGGGCTTGAGCACCTGCCATAGGCGCAAGGTCACATCGGCATCTTCGGCGGCATATTCAGTGGCCGGTTTAAGATCAATCTGGTCGAAGCTTCGCTGCGCCTTGCCGACGCCGGCTACCTCTTTAAATGGCACCGGCGCGTGATCGAGATGCAGCTTAGACAGCTCGTCCATGCCATGGCCATGCAGCGAGCCATCCTCCACATATGACAATAACATGGTGTCGTCGAACGGTTTTATGTCGACGCCATAGCGGCGCAACACCCCAAGGTCGTATTTGATATTCTGGCCGATTTTCAGCACATGGGGGCTTTCCAGCAGTGGCTTTAAAAGCGCCATCGCCTTTGTCGTGGGGATTTGCTTGGTCGGTGTTGTCAACAGATCACCCGCCGCGCCATGCCCAAGCGGAATATAACATGCCTGCCCCGGTGCCGTGCAAAGCGACACCCCCACCAGATTGGCCCCGGTTGAGGACAAGGCGTCGGTTTCAGTGTCCACCGCCACCACCCGCGCCGCGAAAGCCCGCTCGACCCATAGGGCCAATGCCGCCTCGTCCTGCACACACTCATACTGGCTGCGGTCAATGGCTTTGGTCGCGGCGGTTTTTACCGCGCGATCGCCAGATCCATTGCCGGTGCCTGCGTCGATGGGGTGTTCGGTGTAGGTATCGTCGCCGGTATCGTCGACATTCAGGGTCTGGCGCACGCGGCGGGTGAAGGTGGCAAACTCCATCTCCTCCAAAAACGACAAAAGCGGCCCGGCCTGCGGCTGTTCCGCGCCAAACTCTTCCGCCGGTGCCGGCAAGGGCGCATCAATACGTAAAGTGACCAGATCGCGGCTAACGCGCGCCAGATCGGCAAATTCAATGAGGTTTTCGCGGCGCTTGTTTTGCTTAATCTCGCCCGCGCGCGCCAACAAATTATCCAACGAGCCAAATTCATTAATCAGTAAAGCGGCGGTTTTGATGCCAATGCCCGGCACCCCCGGCACATTGTCAGCGCTATCTCCTGCCAAGGCCTGTACTTCGATGACCTTATCAGGGCCAACACCGAACTTTTCCACCACTTCCGCGGGGCCGATACGGCGTGATTTCATGGTATCAAACATGCTGATGCGCTCGCCGACCAATTGCATCAAATCCTTGTCCGATGAAATAATGGTGGTGTGTGCACCTTGGGCCTGAGCGTGTACGGCATAGCTGGCGATCAGATCATCAGCCTCCAGTCCTTTTGCCTCGATGGAGGGCAAGCCAAAGGCCCGAGTGGCATCGCGCACCAGCGCAAATTGCGGCACCAAATCCTCCGGTGCTGGCGGGCGGTGGGCTTTATATTGCGGGTAAATATCGCTGCGAAAGGTCTTGCCTTTGGCGTCAAAAATCACCGCCAAATGGGTGGCCTTCTCGCCCACCATCATGTCTTCGACCAACTTCCACAACATGTTGCAATAACCGGAAACCGCACCAACCGGCATTTTGTCGGACTTGCGGGTCAATGGCGGCAAAGCGTGATACGCGCGAAAAATATAGCCCGACCCATCCACCAAAACCAAATGACTATCGGCGTCCAACGCTCGCATTATGGCCATAATTTTCTCTTGTTTTGTTACGTGAATTTCGAGGATTGATCATGCGGCTGCCGGGGCATTGATGCAATGGCCTTTGTCGGCAAAGCAGCACGCGCCGCCAGCGCTTCGTTGATAAAGATGTTGACAATCACATTTTTTGTTATATATATACAACAATTAATATTTGATACGAGACGAAACTGATGGTACACAACCGCATAAAACTATTGCGCACCGAACAGAATTTCAGTCGGCAGGATTTGGCCGAAGCCGTTGGTGTGAACTTTCAAACCATCGGTTATCTGGAACGCGGTGATTATAACGCGTCGCTGGAATTGGCGCTTAAACTGGCCGCGTTTTTTGACCTGCCATTGGAAGACTTGTTTTCGCTGACCGAATTCGTCCCGCTTTCCCAACAGTTACGTCGTCAATCTACAAAAGCAAACGAGGAGAGCTAAGATGAATAAAGCTCAACCCAAAACCCACACCTGGAATGCCAGCTATGCCCGGAGCCTCTCTATCATCGCACTCATGCTGCCAATTATAGGCGGTGTTGTATTCCATGAATATGGGCAGCACTTTATAGGACGCGCCTTGCACGCCTCCAGCGTCATCGCCTTATTTCTCATGCCGGTAATGTTCAGGGAAACACTGAACCTAATGTTCAAATCCACATGTGCAAAAGATGAGCTACAAAAAAACTGGCACGATCAGGCGGTGCGAAAATCCTATCGAGTGGTTATTGGCATCGCATGGCTTTTATTCATTGTCGCTGCACTGTCGACGAAATGGATAATTTCCATAGATGCATTAAGCGATCTGCTGATGACATTTTCCATGATCACCATTGCCTATGCCTTTATTGTCCCGTTCAGCTTTCTCGCTTGGTCGGTCAAACCGCTGGATGTGGAATAAATGCCCACGTCATCACCACTGATTTTTAGGAGGAGTAAATGAGTATCTCCCAAACCGCACAACCGCCGACTTCATGGAACCCGGCCAATGCGCGCCTTTTGGGTGCCCTGGCCCTGATGCTGCCAATAATTGCCGCACTTTTATACCATGTAGATAGCTGGTCAGAGATTGGTCAGGCGCGGTTTTTGATCACCGTGCGCGGTGCGATCATTAGTACCAGCCTGGCAAGCATGATGTTTATGCCCAAGGCATTTCGGCGAATTTTGGACAGTAAAGGGATTGCCGATGAGCACGAAATGTTCCGGCGCGCCACAACCTTCCATGCCTCTTACAAACTTATCATTCTAATTGCTCTGATACTGATCATCATTGCTGGTATCGCCGCCAATAACGGTTTGGGCGGCAAAGATATGCGCCATTTACTGACCACCATCGGCATGATGATTGCGGTCTATTCGATGATCATCCCGTTCAACATTCTGGCATGGACCATGGTCCCGCCCGACGAAGAATAATACGAGCAGACTGGGCCACACCCAATAAACCATAGCTCTGCCAAGCCTACCGATGCGCAGGCTACGGGAAAGCTGTGCCCAAACTTCATCCACCAACCCCCAATTTCAAACCTAAGGAGAACACCATGTTAAAAACATATTCAAAACGAAAAAGCGGCGGGGCATTGCTTTTGCTCGCCTTTGCGGCGCTTTCGCCCACCTTGCTACAAGGTAGCCACGCCAACGCTGCCCCCACGCCGGCGACCGAAGCTGCAGCGCCGGAAAAAGCACACACAATTGCGCACACCATTAAATCGCAATACCCGGCCATGGACCGTCATCTCAGCGTCAGCCTGCCCAAAGGCTATAACGCCAAGACCGACAGTCGCTATCCGGTGCTGTATATATTGGACAGCGAAACCAATCTCGATTTCACCCGCGCCGTGGTCAATTTTCTTGGCGATAATGGCCAGATACCCGCGATGATCGTCGTTGGTATTCATGCCGATGGTACGCGCGACGTTGACTATCTTCCAAAATCGACCGACCCGGCAGCAGCGGGCCAATCCGGCGACGCCGGTCAGTTTTTAATAGCGTTGGAAAACGAAATCATCCCGCTTGTGCAAAAATCCTATCGCGCCACCGACTTTCGCCTGATTTCCGGTCACTCTTATGGCGGCCTGTTTGTGTCATACGCCATGACCCAAAACCCGGATTTATTCCAGGGCTATTTCACCCAAAGCCCGTATTTCAGCGCGGTCACCACGCCGCCATCGCTGGAACGCTTCAAAGCGGTGTTTGAAAAACACCCGGATATGCAAAGCCATTTTTTCATGACCCTTGGTGATGAAAACCTCTTGGCCGAAGGCTATAAAGCCGTCGCGGATTTTCTCGCTGCCAATGCGCCAAAGACCGTACAAATTGTCGACCACCCGCAGCCCGGCCGCACCCACATGCAGACCCGCATGCTTGGCACTTATGCAGCACTGGAGCAGTATTTCGCCAAGGACTGGGGCCTAAACGCCGCTGCTGAAAGCGGTGATATTGCCGCGCATATGGCTGGCCTGAAAGCCAAATATGGCACCGCGCCGCAGTATGACGTGGAAACCTTTGCCCAAGCCATGCAGGCACTTTTGCAAGGCGGCAAGGTCCCACAAGGCACGGCAATGGGTGAAATCTTTGTCGAACAACACCCCAACTCTGCCTTCGCCCACTTCTTCCTGTTCAATGCCTATGCCATGGGCGGCAATAAGGATGGCGCGCTAAAACAGGTCAATGCCGCGCTCAAAATTATTGACGAGACCCCGGAGCCAAGTGCGGAAATGCAGCAGATCTATCCACAACTCAAGCAGATGCAACAACGCCTTGGCGGGTAATCTATAACGCCCCTCGCGACGTGTCGTGCATAACCCGGCCAGATTCCCCCTCTGGCCGGGTTTTTTCTTCAGCGCGCCGCCAATGCTGCCAGTACAATCATCGCCCCGCCAACCAGCGTCAGCAGGGTTATACGCTCGCCGACAATCAGCGCCGCAAAGGCAATGCCGTAAACCGGCTCCAACACCAACACGACACTGGCGGTATGGGCGCGGATGGTTTTAACCGCCTGAATAACCAAAAAATGCAGCCCGGCGGTAAACACCACGCCCAGCAAGATGATCAACCAAATATCATCCATTGATGGCGGCGTATAAGCAAAAAATGCAAAAGGCAGCAGCACTAAAGCGGCAGCGGTGAATTGCACCAATGCCATGCTCTGCGCCGGTAAAGCCCGAAATTTATAACGGTTCAGCAGCATGTTCAGCGCATAAAGAAAGCCCGACAACACCCCCCAGGCCATGCCCTCAATCGCCGCAAACTCAAACGCTTCGCCGCCAGTGGTTAAGGTGACACCAGCAATAGCTAGGGCCGCGATGAGGAAGTCATGCGTGGAGATTCTGGTACGGGTAATCAGGTGTTCGAAAAGCGTTACAAAAACCGGAAAAAGCGAAAATGCCAACACGCCGATGGCCACAGTGGAAACCGCAATGGATTGGAAGAAAGTGACCCAATGGGCCGCCAACAATACGCCGCTAAGCGCTAGCCCCCTTTTATGTCCTTTTAAACCAGCCAGAGATTGACGATCGAACGCGCCAATGATCATCCCCAGAATGGCCGCCGCAATCAGCGCCCGGCCAAACACAATGAGCAAAGGCGACAATAAGATGAGCTTACCAAACACGCCCGAACCACCGGCCAGCACCGCTGCAAAATGTATAGGCAAACGAGATTTATCAAACCATTTCATCGCCCCCCTATTACAGGGCGGCACGAAGAAACAGAAGATTTATTTATGGATTCCTTAGGTTATCATTCTTTCCCAAAGAACCCGGGGGAAAGCCGAAGGTTTTGGAAAACGCGTCGCAAAAGGCGGCGCGGCTTTGATAACCTGCCAAATCCGCCGCATCTTCGGCGCTGGCCCCAGCGGCGCAGGCCCCCAGTCCGCACGATAGCAATACCAGACGCCGCCAGCGCGCCGGGGACAGGCCGGTTTCTTTATGAAAAACCCGTTCGGCGGTGCGCTTGCTAAGCCCGGCATCGACACACAAGGCCGCCAGATTGGTATGGGCAAAAACGGGGTCGATAAACTTGTCAGCCAGTTTCTTTGCCCGAGCATCTTTTGGCATTTGCAGAGTGAGGGCTGAGCGGTCAGTTGAATGGCAGGCGGAATGGATCTCCGCCGCCAACAAGCTGGCCAGAATAACATGTTGGGCTTTGCGTCGATCCAAGGCATGTAGGACGCAGGTGCGCAAAACTGCCTCATGCAGCAAGCCACACACTTTCAATGCGCCCGGCGCGCTCAGCAATGCCAAATCATCGCGCATTAGCGATGGCGAAAAATAGAGGGTGCGCAGTTTGACCGCACCCAACATCTGTAATTCATGCGCCCAGCCGCCCGGAATCCACAAACCATTGCGCGGCGGGATCAGCCACAGCGTATTTTCAATATGGGCACGAATAGCACCGGTCCGCGCATAAAGAAATTGTGGCCAGGCATGCGTGTGCGCAGGCAAAACACTGCCCGCCGCATAATCCACGCTTAAAGAGCGTACCGATAAATGGTTTTGGTCGTCAGGTGTTAGCTTTTGCCGCATTTGCTAACAAATTTGACGTATATTCGCATAAGCGGCAAGTGAAACCGTGTTATCAATTGATTTTTGGAGAAAGCATGCCGAATAAGCTCGCACATTTTGCCATTGAAGCGGACGACGTTGAACGCGCACGCAGGTTTTATGAAAGTGTATTTGGTTGGCGTTTTGAGCCGTGGGGGCCGCCGGAATTCTACCTTATTCAAGGTGCCGGTACTCATGGGGCGTTGCAAAAACGCGAAAAACCATTGCCAGAGGGACGCAAAGGGTTTGTCTGCTCCTTCGCCGTAGACGATTTGGCGGCCAGCAGTGCGGCAATAAGCGTCGCTGGCGGCACGCTCATGGGCCAGTCCCACACCATCCCCACGGTCGGTGAATTGGTTTCATTCGCCGACACCGAAGGTAATCAGGCGATTATTGTCCAATACGACCCGCAATGCCGGGCCGAGCTTGGACTGTAGGGAGTTATAACCTGATGCGCATAAACATTTACCCTTGGCATTGGCTCTGCGTGCTTTGCCTGATCGTCATCGGCGCCTGCGCCCCTGCGCCAATAAAATCAGACTCAATAAAAGCGGCAGACACCGAGTTTGAAACCGAAATCACCGCGGCACTATTGGCCTATGTGGAGGCCATCAACATTGGGGATATTAAAACCGCAGCCGCTATGTATGATCACAGTGTCGGCTTTCATTGGGTGGAGCGTGGCGGCGTGCAATATGAGGACGCGCAAGCGGCGGCGGCCTCATTGCAAGGTCTTGTCATTCCCGGCACCACCATCCTCATGACCACAGACCAACACCATATTGCGCCCATGGGGCCGGGTGCGGCTCTGGTCTCCAGCCATTTTGATTTTTCGATGCAATACCCTGACAACCAGAACGGCTTTGCATTTGATGGCTGGATGACCATTGGTCTGGTGAAACGCCAGGGAAAATGGCGCATTGCCGGTGGGCAAGTAGGCCCCGGATCAGATATGAGTGCTAATCCCGGTGCCGATAGCCGCGCCGGGTCAAAAACGCCTTAGCCGGTTTTGCGAACCTCGCCGAGGAATTCGGCCATATCAGATTTGAGATTATTGAGCAC
Source organism: Robiginitomaculum sp. (assembly GCA_021776615.1). Lineage (GTDB taxonomy): Bacteria > Pseudomonadota > Alphaproteobacteria > Caulobacterales > Maricaulaceae > Robiginitomaculum_B. The sequence continues at coordinate 410,086 of JAJFFO010000007.1, forward strand.
TTGCCGGTGGCCACCAAGCTCATTCGCCGCCGTGATTACCTTTTGCGTAGCGTCCTTGGTCTTGCCGGTGGATGCCTGAACCTGAACGATGCTGGCGCTTACGTCGGTAGTGCCAGTGGCGGCCTCTTGCACATTGGCCGCAATTTCCTTGGTTGCCTCGCCTTGTTCATCAACGGCATTAGAGATGGTTGTGGAAATTTCATTCACCTGAGTAATGGTCTGGCTAATTTCGGCATTGGCGGCCACCGCTTCCTTGGTCACCTCCTGAATTTCCTTGACCTGCGCCGCTATATCCTGCGTGGCCTTCTCAGTCTGCTGGGCCAAAGCCTTTACTTCCGAAGCGACAACCGCGAAGCCTTTGCCCGCCTCACCGGCTCTGGCGGATTCAATGGTTGCGTTCAGCGCCAGCAAGTTAGTCTGCCCGGCAATATCATTAATAAGCTCAACCACTTGATTGATTTTTACGCTTGCCGAGGACAATAACTCTATCTGTGTGTTCATCGATTCTGCTTTGCCAACCGCTTCGGCGGTAATTTCGGAAGATTGCCCGACCTGGCGGCTAATTTCGCCGATGGAACAGGTCAACTCCTCGGTCGCGCTGGCTACGCCATGCATGTTTACCGAAGCCTCTTCCGCCCCGGCAGCGACTGTCACCGACTGGTCATTGGCTTCCGTTGATGCCTCCTCCAACACGCTCGATACGGTCTCAAGCGCGGTTACGGAACTGGTAACCCCTTCGACCACATCGCCCATATGAGCTTCAAACTTCGCGCCCATCTCCTGAAATTGCTCATTGCGCGACTGTACAAACCGGGTGGCTGTGTTCAACGCCTGCGAAGCAGTAAGGAAATTACCGAGCATGCCTTTTTCTTCAATAAGCCGATAGAAACGGTTCTTTGCCACAGATTCCATGGTGGCACGGGATTCGCGCATATAAGCATCAGTGCGGTCAATCATTTGATTGATCGCGTGCATGAGCGCGCCCAATTCGCCGGTCTCGTTAATATCGAGAATTCGTGCCTCAAAATCACCGCCAGCGACCGCTTTACAAGTGGCCAATGCTTTTGAAATTGACTTATCAGATCTGGCTTTAAACATCGAAGGAAATCCTTTTGACTAAGCAGCGATTTGTAAAAGGCTGCTGAAATGTTGGGCGAAGATGGTAGGCCCCAGTTTTAGGCAGCACGCGCCATTGGCGCTTTGCCCAAGGTCAGCACCCATTCGTCATAGGCCATGCCCTGTTTGCTTAATATGCCGTCCAACATTGCCACGGAGGCGGCCATGGCCACGTCCTTAGCAGCATGACGCCCCTCTTCAGCCAACAAATCGCGATAAAGCGGGATGATAGTGTTTTCCAGAATATCCCGGTCTGGCACCCGGCGGTTCGAGTGGTATCCAACGACCTGGCCATTAACATCAGTGCTGGGGGTCACGTGGGCGAGCACCCAATAATGGTCGCCGTTTTTGCAGCGGTTAACTACGTAGGCGAAAATTTCGTCGCCGTTTTTCAGCGAATCCCATAACATTTTGAAAATGCAGCTGGGCATGCTGGGATGACGCACAATACTATGCGGTTGCCCCACGCATTCCGGTTCGGTGAAGCCGGCAATACGCAGAAATACATCGTTGCAATAGGTCAGGCGACCTTTGAGATTTGTCTTGCTGACGATGATTTCGTCCTTGTCAAAGAACGCTTCTTTGTTGGTCAGATGCTTCTTATGCGTCACAGTCAATGTCCCCGTTCTATTAAAAATCACGCTTGCTTGGGGGGATATTCGATACCCGCTCTTAACAGCGAGTAAAGACGATTTGAGAACTAAACCTGTATATGTGGATATTAATTATTACAACCTTTAATTGTATCATTGTATTCATTCAACTCTATTAATATGTATACTTTATAGCCAATGTAAAATCGCCACATTCTTATCACTCACTTAAATTGTGGTTATGATTAAATTACATTTTGCGACACATAAAAAAACGCATATTCCTTCAAAAAAATATCACAATATATCTGTGATAAATTACCCCACCTTCGCTTTGAGGCATACTAAATGACGGCAATGCGCCATCCCGCCACCCAAAATTCCTGATAATCGCCGCCCTTCATTGATTCGGTCATAACAATGGACGCGATATGGACGATTAAACCGGTCGGCTAATCGGCCAGTACCGTATTTACTTGATGATCTAAATATTTAGAGGTCTGAAACCGCCAGCACTTAAGCGGCGCGGGCTTTGTCGCCGCGCTTTGCCGACCGGGCGTTTAATTTATCGAGCAAATAATCCAGCTCTTCTGGCGGCAATGCCTGAAATTGGGTAAGCACTCGCTCAATCATGCGCCCAGTAAAGCGTTCGCGATCATCCTCGCCGCCATCATATTCCATCTCATGATAGACATCCAAGCCGGCTCTGAACGCCGCAAACAACCGTTGCGGCATGCCAGCGCGTTCATATATAGCGCGAAAGCCCAAGCTGCCCGAATCATGCACCATCAACCAGGCGCGCGAATGCGGTAAAGCCGCTAATTCGGCCAAAGACCATTCAACAAAACGTATATGGCCAGTGCAAAGCCCGCGCAAAATCAGCGACGGACCCAAGCGGCCATTTAAATGTAATTGCTGCACAAAGCGGCGCATATCCTTGGCCTGCCCGGCCTGATCAACCAAATCAATGGTCGCGCGTTCGCGGCTGCCTTCAGCCAGTTCAACGGCCAATTGCGGTGGTAGTTCGTGGCGCTTAACCAAACGTCCCATGGCTTCATCGCTAATCAGCGACACCAATTTTTCCGCAATATGAACCGGCAACACATCGCGTTCAATGAAGGCATCGGTAACCTTGGCGCTTTCGCCAAACCGGGTTAACGCTGAAGTAAAGGCTTTATCGCCAAACACCGCGCCATTATTGGTGGCGGCGACAACCAATGCCGGTTCGCGCCCTTCTTGCGCAATCACTTCGACCACCGCGGCAGATACAGATTTACGTTTAGCCACGGCTATCTGGCGCAGGGCCGCGCCGGAACGCACCACTTCAATTAAATCCTCATCGGTTAAAGCCGGGGAGAAGGTAATTATCGGCAGCGCAATAGAGTCGATGTCATTAGCCAGTTTTTTGGCAAGTCGCGGCGGTAAATGCGGTGAATTTTTCAAGGTCACAGCCAGTGAACGCCGCACCAGTTGGGCGGCATCCTTGGCCATAATGTCCATAATGGCTTCTGCGCTTTGTCGTTCCTGGCGCGACAAAGGCGCGCGATCTATGGCGTGGCAGATTTTATGCGCGGCAATAGCGCGCTCTTCATCATCCTTGCCTTTGACAAGCCGCTGCACGTCATCCTGCGTGAGGCGCGAACGCATTGTAGAAACGGACATAGCTTCAACCTTTTTGCCATAAGCTCGGAACCCGCAGTCTGGCGTGTTATGCTTAATGAAGTCTTGCCAAATATTATTTAGGCTCATGGCCCTTGGGCCTGAAACCTAGACTTGCGAGCGAAAATTATCATCCCGGCGTTCATCTTCGGATTTTTCGCTGCTTTGCGGCGCGGAAAGTTCTGACAATATCTGGATGATAGCCGGCGTAAGGTGTAAAACCGGTGCGCCAAAGGCCCGCAGGCTTGGCGCATGGGGTGCCAAAAATTTCGCCGCCGCCAAAGCATTACGGGCATAGGCATTTGGTACCGCTGGTGCAGTCTCCCTTTGCGGGTCGGCGCTTGCTGGTGATTGCGGGCCATGGGCGCGTTTTAACTCGGCCAGCACCGCCTGCGTTGAACGGGCTTTGCCGCTGGCTTCAAAAAAAATCGGGCGGTTGGCCTTGGCCTCTTTGGGAAATAGAGTGGCGGCTTTGGCACCGGGCGTAATGTCTGCTGCATTAATCAGCGCACTGGCCTGCCCCGCGCCCATAAAATGGGCAATATACAATTCCGCTTCCTCGGGCTTGCGCCCTAAATGCCGCTGTAAAACCGCGGCGTTTTCGCGGGTTAACTCACCGGCCATTTGCGCCGAAACTTTGGGGTCGAAGCGTAAATTGAGAATGCGTTCTCGCGCCGCCTCATCGGCGACGCCTAAGCGGCCATTAGCGCCCGCCTCAATTGCTGTCGCCTCAGCGTCGAGGCCGTGAGCCTTGCCGTGGCGCGACACCATATTCAGCCATGTCTGTTCGACAAATTGAAACAGGCCAGCGGCGCTGGAGGTGGCGGCTTTGGCGGAACTGTCCAACCCGCTTTCGCGCGCCGCTGTTTGCACCATGAAATCAAATGAAACCCCGGCGCGTCCGGCGGCGCTGTGCAACGCTTTGGAAAGCGCGAGAGGAAGAGCGGCAATGGGGGCAGTCATGGCAGGGTCCGGTTTGCGATAGCTGGTGCCAAGCTTGCCGGGACACTCCTAACTTGTGGTTAACAAAATGAAAACCTTGCGGGCAGGAAATCGGCGGCGAATGGTCCGCCATCTCTTTCCAACACCATATTGCAAAGAATTTGCGCGCTCGCCGGGGCCAGCAAAACGCCATTGCGGTGATGGCCACCATTGGCGAAAACACCTGGCATGGTCAGCGGCCCGACAAACGGCGCGTGGTCAAGGCTTTGCGGCCGTATGCCCGCCCATGAGGCCACGCATCTTGCCTGCGCCAGCGCCGGAATGGTTTTGGCGGCCTCAGCGTGCAAATGCGCAATGGTCGCTTTGATAACCGCCGTGTCGGCCTGTCCGGCCTCCGAACTGGCACCAATAATGGTGCGGCCATCGCCGCGCGGCACAATATAACTACCCGCGGCCCGGATCAGTCTACGCACCGGATTATCCGGTGTTTCCAATGCCAGCATCTGCCCTTTTACCGGCGCAAGCTGCGCTGCCAATTCAGCCGCGCCTTCAACAAAGCCCGCTTCAAATCCCGCCGCGACAATCACCCGGTCAGCATCAAAATGCGAAGATGGCGCACAATGGACCCGCAAGGCACCTTTATGTGGCTTGACCATTAGCGCCCTATGCCCGGTGCGCACCATGCCACCATTGGCGCTCAGCATGGCGTATAAAGCGGCCATCACTTTTCGCGGCTCGGCACTGGCCTCGCCGTCCAGACGCAGGGCTGCTTCCAGCCCCGGGCAAAGCGCTGGTTCTGCACTCATTGCCTGCGCCGGATTTAGCAAAACCGCCTCCAGCCCCAGCTTTTGTGCGACCGCCCGCGTTCTGTGCAATAGCGGCATTTCTGCCGGTGTTCTGGCACACAGCAAGGCACCGAAAGGGCGCCAGCCAACATCCTGCCCTGCGGTTTCAAAACGTCTGGCCCATTGTTGCCAAAGCGTCAGGCTATATGCGCCAAAGGCTTCGACGGAATTTTGGGTCAGGTCCAGCGCTTCCTCAATCTCACCGGCCTCGCTGACCGGGGCCAGCATGCCCGCCGCCGCCCAACTGGCACCTCTGGCGCTTTGCCCGGCCTCCAGCACGGTCACCTTGCAGCCCGCTTGCGCCAGCAGTGCGGCAGGCCATAAGCCCATCAGGCCGCCGCCAATGACCACCACCTTGGGCCGCGGCGCAAAGCCGGTATATGCTGTGGTTGAAGAACCCATGCTTGCGCGCCAATAATATACCAAACGATATTTGGTGATATCGGCGCTTTTGAACAGCAGCAAGCGCAGAGCGGCAATTGCGTCTATTACGCGCAGTCAGGCGGACCCTCGTGGGGGCTTTTCCGGTTCAGTGGATTTCACAAATGGTTAGACAAATGCCCCGGCGAGACCGCAAAGCTGCGCGCCAAGGTCATCAACCGGCCCGGTGGTGCTGGTACGAATATTGTCTGATTCAACTTGGAAATCTTTGACCACAGTTTTCGACCTGACATTAACGCCATGGCGCGATTCAAACTGCCCGATTAAGTCCATCAACTCTTGCATGGACCGCTCATCCATTTTGCCCATTAAATTGGAAATATCTACCGCGAAGGCATTGCCCCACGGTCCTCGTGGGCAGCCAATATTACCGCCGGTCACCACAAAATCATTGACCACGGTCGTAACCATTATATTGCCCGCACTGACGCCGATATTCGGCGCCAAAGCCAGCGCGCCGGTCATTGAAAGGCCTAAGATTATTTTCCGCATAATATTCCCCATAATTTTTCCTAAGCTCTAATTAGCACAGCCCGGACACCATGAGGATTAGCCCTTATGTGCTATATAAATTTGCCGCTGAAAGCGTAAGCTTATGCTCAGAAATGCCCTTATTAATTGCCAAGGCGAACGCCGTTTCCCGGCAAAAAGGGGCGCTATTGGGAGTCGATATAATGAAGAATACCAGCTTAAAAATGCTCGCCCTTACCGCCTTTATTGGCGGCCTATCAATGCCTGCCGCCGCCGACGGGCTTACCGTCGTCATCCAACCGCAAGGCGTGACCACGGCGGATTTGATCAAAGTTTTGGCCGATGGAAAAATAACCCCCAAGGAAGTTGTTGAAGTCGGAGCCATCGCCATTTCCAACGCCCTAAGCGATGTACTCGCACAAGGACAGATATGTCGTGAAGCCAACCGCCTTTGGGCGTTAAATGGAGCCAACGGCAAGACCTCCAAGTCAATAACCGAGACCTTTACCGTCAAGGTCGACCACCCGTTTGGACGCGGCGACAAAGACAGCTATCAAAACTCCATGCTTATTCGCAAACTGCCCGGCAATGGCGGCTTGGCCGTAGGCGTGTACAAGCCGGGCAGCGATGCTATTGCCAAGGTTTATAATTGTGAATCGAAACTATGAGTTAAATTGAAAAACCCCGAATACCGGTGTGACGGCATTCGGGGCAGATCATATTAAAGCGCGTTGCCGTCGGCATCCAACTCGATAATCGGGTGGCCCAATGCCTCGAGCCCCGGCAGGATTGACGCCTTATCGCCAACCACCAGATAGATCATCTGGTCCAGATCGAGATGTTTGGACGCCAGCGCGTTAAGTTCTGTGCCGCTAATATCGGCAAGAATTGCGTTTTGTTGATCGACAAAATCATCGGGCAAGTCATAGACAACAATGCGACTAAGAAAGCCCGATTTTTGCGATGGGGTTTCATAATTGCGCGCGTCACGTTGACCCAAAGCGCTTTTCAAAAAGTCGAGCTCGGCATAGGTCATGCCTGCCTCGGCGAATTTACCGATTTCATTTTTGAATTCGATGATGGATTTATCGGTCACATCGGCACGAACACCGGCTTGCGCGGTATAGCGCCCGGCATCCATATCACCGCCAAAGAAGGACCGCGCACCATAGGTGTAGCCCTTATCTTCGCGAAGATTGATGTTGATACGGCTGTTAAAAGCACCGCCCAGATTATAATTCATCAACCCAAGACGATAATATTCCTCGGTGGCATCATAGGTGATCGAGCGTTTGCCAATGCGAATTTCCGACTGTGCGGCACCTGGCTTGTCAATCAAATAAAGGGTGCCTGTTGCCAGTGCCGGGAATGGCTTAATCACTGGCTCCGGTGCGGCATCGCCGCCCCATGCGTCAAACACGCTTAGCTTGCTAACCGCATCGGCTTTTGGCAAATCGCCAACCACCACAATGGCTGCGCCATGGGCAGTATAATGCGCCGCATGGAAGGCCTTCACATCATCAAGAGTAATGGATTGCACTGATACCTTTACGCCATTTGACGGCCAAGCAAAGGCGTTGTCGTCGCCATATATCAGACGGCGGAACACGCCGGTTGCGGTTTGTGAGGCATTCTTTTTACCAGCTTCAATCCCTTGCAGGGTTTGCGCTTTGAGACGGTCAAAGTCGGCCTGGTCAAATTTTGGCTCGAACAATTTCTCGGCAGCGATCGCCAAAGTTGCATCGAGGTTTTCGGTCAGCGAACGCACGGTCAATGTCGTGGCGTTATCGCCCGCACGAAAGCCAACGGAGGAGCCAAGCTTTTGCAATCGATTGCTCAACTCCTCATTGGTGGACTTCATCGTCGCTTCATTGACCATGGCCGCCGTCAAGCTGGCTAAACCAACTTTTTCAAGCGGGTCATTTTTATGACCCGAAGGAATGCGCACACTGATGGTCATGGTCGGCGCCTCATCATTAAGCGCCCCCAATACCGACACACCATTGGGTAATTCATCCCGCCAAATTGGTGGCAGAGTCAGGGTTGGATTTGGCCCCGCCGGCGGTTGCACACTGCGATCAAAATCGTCACTGGCACGGCGGATTTCCAAACTTGCCGCATCGGTTTTTTCATAGTCCGGCAAAGTCCGTGCCGGGCGCTGCCATGTGTCTTCATGGGCAATGGCGCCGCTCTGGCCCTTGGGCACAATGCTCATAATCACCGCCGGCTTATTTTTGATATATTGCGTATAGACCCGCATCACATCGTCTTTGGTGACCTTCTCATAACGGGCAATATCGGAACCAATATAATTGGGATTATCGGTGAAAATTTCATAGGAAGCCAATTGGCTGACTTTGCCGCGCACGCTTTCCAAACCATAGACCATACCCGAAACGATGCCTGCTTTTACGCGGATCAGATCGTCATCTTCAACGCCGCGATTTTCAAACTCGACGAGCGAGTCTCTGGCAATTTGCTCCAGATCGGCAAGGCCTTTACCCGAAGCCGGGTTGGGCAGAGCCAACATGGTGAACTGGCACCCTAATTCCTGACAGCCATGACCGGCGCTGGCCTGAACTGCAAAACCGTTTTTCACCATATTCTTGTACAAAAGCGAGGTTTTTCCGGTACCCAAAATGGCCATCAGCACATCCAGCGGCGCCTCGTCCGGATGGCGAGCTATAACCGTAGGCCAAGACATATAGAGCAAGGACAAGGCGACATTGTCTTCCATGGAAATATAGCGGTCCGCATCCAACGCCACCGGCACCTGTTCCGGGTCGGCAACATCGGGACCACGAGGGATAGAGCCATAATATTTGACCACCCATTCCAAGGTCTGCTGCGCATCAAGATCGCCGCCAATGGTCAAGGTGGCGTTATTGGGGCCATACCAGCGCAGGAAGAACTTTTTCAGATCGTTGACGTCAACCCGGTTCAAATCCTCAATATAACCTATGGTCAACCATGAGTATGGATGACCTTCGGGATAAAGCGCCTCATTAACCCGTTCACGCAACAGGCCATAGGGGCGGTTATCGTAATTCTGCCCGCGCTCATTTTTCACGGTTTCGCGCTGGACTTCAAACTTGTCCTGCGTCACCGCATCCAGCAAAAAGCCCATCCGATCGGCCTCGAGCCACAAAATCTTCTCAAGCTGGTTATTGGGGATGGTTTCAAAATAATTGGTGCGGTCGGTATTGGTTGTGCCGTTCAAGGTACCGCCGGATTCGGAAATGATTTTGAAATGTTGCTCGTCGCCTACGTTTTCGGAGCCTTGAAACATCATGTGCTCAAAGAAATGCGCAAATCCCGATTTACCAACTTCCTCGCGGCCAGAGCCGACATGGTAAGTGACATCAACATGCACTAACGGATCTGAATGGTCCTCGTGCAAAACCACGGTCAGACCATTGTCCAACACATATTTGCTATAAGGGATGGAAATTTCATCGCCGCTTTTGGCAACCGATTCCACCAAACTTACTCCCGCGGGAAGGCTTATCTCTGCCCCCTTATACCCGGCATCATTGGGCGTCGTTGAAACTCCGCCTTCCTGACAACTGGCCAGCGCCAAGGCGGCCATGGATCCTATGATTGTACGCACGATCATTCTACATTTCCTTGAAAAATTGAATTCGACGCATCTTAGTTCAATCGTCGGTTTGGTAAAGTAATTATCGATCCAAATTCAAAAAAGAATTTTTTGAGAATTATCGATCAATAAAAACTGAACCATAAGCCCTACCTCACCAAACTGTGATTATAAATTGCTTTTAGATATGCATCCGCGGTGATAAAAGAAGATTATTCTTATGATTACACGAATATGTTGGAGATAAAAATGAGAACTCGTAAGCTACATACTTATTTTTCAAACGCATTAATTGACCTCTACACAAAATTTCTTAAAATTACCGCGACAGCAATACTCGCCGGAGCGGGTATAAGCGCATCCACCGCTTTGGCGCCGGCATATGCTTTCGATATGAGTCACGGCAAACTTTATGGTCTGGTCACCGACCCCTATGGCACGCCTATTGCGAACACCAAGGTCGTAATAACGAGTTCATTGCTTGGTTTTTCTAAAACCATGATTACAAATGCTGAAGGCCGTGTCAGAGTCTCGTATTTACCGACATCAGATTATACCGCGAATATTGTTTCTGGTGAAGAAAAATATGTCGCACAAATCCCTGTCTATGCCGGTTATTCAAGCGGCGTTCATTTTGTGGTCAGCGCAGCCCCTGATGATGTGCTCTTTACAGCGAACCAAAGCCCGTCTGATGGCAGCCAAGTGCTTCAATCCCGTGTCCAAATACCACCGATTCGGTGCGATCATTATGGTAATTTATGCTCAAATCGACAAACTGGCACCAGAGGTTTTCGGCGTACAACTATGATAGGCGTTATCAAGCAAGAACCATAAGGTGCATGTTGAGCCTGTGCTCATATACCCCTGCCGAAAATGGTACCGCCTCTTGGTCTCGAACCAAGGACCTCCGGTTCCACAAACCGGCGCTCTAACCTACTGAGCTAAGGCGGCACATAATCATCCTTATGCGGGCGCGGAACCTAATGCGCTTGCCTCTTCAGGGCAAGATACGCACTGCAGTTCGGGGCAAGTTCGGGGCAATTTGAAGCAGCATAAGCACCCCTTAGGCCGCGTCGCTAATTTCACCCATACCCTTTGGAGCGGATATAGGCATCCAGCACCCGCACGCGGGTTTCCGGTGATGGGTGGGTGGATAGCAATTCGGGCTGTCTGCTGCCACCACTTTCAGCGGCCATGCGCTCCCACAAGCGCACAGATTGGTGCACATCATAGCCAGCTTTATGCATGTAATCGACACCGATTTTGTCCGCTTCCAATTCATGCTTGCGCGAAAATGGCAACAAAATGCCGAATTGAACGCCAAGACCCAATATGGCGGCGATTTCGCCATTATATTTGGAATCACTTTGCGACAAAGCCACACTGGCCAGCCCCATACCCGCTCCGGCAGCCATTTGCTGGCTATATCGTTCGGCCGCATGGCGAGCGCTCACATGGCCGGTTTCATGGCCCATAATGGCGGCAATCTGGTCATCATTTTCACTAAATTCCATAATCCCACGATAAAAACCGACCTTGCCGCCGGGCATAACGAAGGCATTTTTATCGTCAGTGTCGAAGACCGCATATTCCCATTTTTCATTGGTGCGATTCGCGGCGGTAGAAATACGGCCGCCGACGCGGGTCAATTGGTTGTTGAGCGCACGGTCGTTGGAAACCGGCGTTTCGGCTTTTACATCCGACCACGCACTGGCCGACAATTGAGCAAGCTGGCCCTCGGAAACTAACATTAGTTGGGAACGACCAGTTACCGGATTGGTAGCGCAACCACTGGCGGCAAACGGTACGACGGTACCTGCCGCAAGGCCCCGAATTAGCGCGCGGCGTGACATTTTAACATCCATGAACTCACTCCTTTTCCCCAACCGGCCTTAAAAAGGCCATCCGATTGCCCCTAGTCTATACGTTTGATAACGAATATAGAAGTGCCGGGACGAGAATTCAGCGGAGAACAGAATGCGCAAACTTGGCCTATTGATCATAATTTTGGTTTTGCTGGGCGGCGGTGCCATTGCCGGCGCGGCTTTCCTCATCCCCTCGGCATTTTACCAGCAAAAAATTGAAGACCGCGCCAGCCTTATTCTAGGCCGCGAAGTGCGCATTGAAGGCCCAGTGAATTTACGCTTTTGGCCAAGCCTGCAAGTTAAAGCCGAGGCAGTCAGTATCGCCAATCCACCAGGCTTTGGCCCCGATGGTTCTGAAAGCCAAAAATTCGCCAGCATGAAAGCCATGCGCACCAGCGTTGCGCTGCTGCCTTTATTTTCTCGCAAAGTCGAAATTAAGGAATTCATTCTGGTTGAACCAAAAATCATGCTGGAGCGACGCCGCGACGGCGCGGTTAATTGGGCGATTGGCGCAAATGCGCAAGCCAAAACCCGCGCGCAGGCCAATAGCGGCTTTGAGCGGCGGCCCGGCGCTTTGCCACTAAGTGCCTCATTTGGCGATGTGCGGTTGATTGATGGCGATATCAAAATCAACGATCGCTCCAATGGTAAAAGCCATCATTTGGCAAACGTCAATCTGACGCTGAAAATGCCCACGTTGAGCGCAAAAATGACCGCCAAAGGCAGCATGGCGTTTAATGGTAAGGATTACGCTGTGGATGCCACGCTTGGCGGGCTAAAGCCGTTTTTGGAAGGCGAGCATACTCCCCTGCAACTCAGCCTCGAAAATGCGCTATTCAATGCCCGCTTTGATGGTGCGTTTGCGAAAAGCAAAGACATGGTCGCCAATGGCACGCTAAGCGTCAAAGTGCCCTCCGTGCGGGCACTGGCGCAAGAAACCGGTGCCGCGCTGCCCCCCTCAGCAGATACATTCGGCGCGTTTTCCATCGATGGCATGGCCAAGGCGACCACCAAAAGCTTTTCGTTCCAAGACGCTAAATTACGGTTTGATGCCTTGGTTGGCGAGGGTAGCTTTGGCGTAGTTTTCGCCGGGGCGCGACCAAAATTAACCGGCAATTTGACCATGGACCGGCTGGATATCACCCCGTATTTGCCGCCGCAAACCGCCGCCCGCGCCGGGGTGCCACCATGGAGTACGGCGACGTTTAATCTGGGCATGTTAAAAGCCGCCGATGCGCGCTTTAAATTTACCCTGAACAGTTTGAAAATGCGCGAAATAAGCATTGGGAACAGCGTTCTTGAAACTGCTTTGGTAAATGGTCGTTTGCAAGCGGATTTGGTCAAAATGGAGCTTTATGAGGGCCAAGGCACCGGCACCATCGTGGTCAATGCGCGCGGCCGCACCCCATCTTTCTCGCTGACCAGCGATATTACCGATGTGGCGTTTCAACCGCTATTGACGGACAGCGTCAAATTTCGCCGTTTAGCCGGCACCGGTAATGCCAGCCTGTCGCTTTTATCGTCCGGAAGCTCCCAAGCTGAGGTCATGAATACAATTTCCGGCACCGGCAAATTCCACGTCAAAGACGGCAAGATTATCGGCGTTAATCTGGCCTCGGTATTGCGCACCGCCAAAACCCTGCTGCTGGGCAATGATGGCAGCAGCAATGCCAAGGAAGAACAAGTCACCGATTTTTCCGACCTTTCGGCAAGCTTCAAAACCAATAATGGCGTTGCCCGCACGGAGGACTTTTTGCTTTCTGCCCCGGTCATTCGGGTGCCCGGCAAGGGCCTGCTGGATATTGGCGGGCAGACCGTGGACTTTCGCCTCACTCCACGCGCCGTAGCGTCTTTGGAAGGCCAAGGCGGCAAGACAGATTTGGGTGGCATAGAAGCACCATTTCGCATTCACGGCCCGTGGAATTCCATCAAAGCCGGGCTTGATAAAAGCGCGATCAAGAATGTCGCCAAAAAGAAAATTGGAAAATTCCTTAGTCGGCAATTGGGCGGCGGCGATGGCGATAGTGCTGGTGAGGGCAGCCAATTGGACGATAATGGCCAAGCACGGGAGAAATCCAGCGAGGAAAAGGCCATTGATGCCATTGGCAGCTTGTTCAAAAAGAAAAAGAAAAAAAAGAAGGATTAGTCTGCAGAGCCCAGAGACCCCCTGCTAAGTACTTTGCTGACGACGTAGACCGCGCCCATATATGATTTGGTTCCAGCCTTGCAGTCAAATGGCGCATCAGGCACAGTATATGAAAGGAAGCAGAGAATGCCTCCGCATGGGCCCTAAATCACGGAACCCATGTCACGGGAGACACGTATCGCGGCGCTTTCGGGTTTTGCACAAAACTGGGCCGCATTGAATAAAACAATACTTGTTCAGTTTGCGTTCAAACTTGGTTTGCCAAAATCGCGCCATTAAGCATCACACGGGGACAATCATGAAACTCAATGCCGCATTCATCACCAGCGCCCTTACCTTGCTTGGTGGATTTAGCCCGGCCCACGCCGACGACGTTGAAACCGTCGGCACGCCCGGCCTGACGCTTTATTCGATGCCAAATCTTGGCGGGCGCAGCGTGCAAATCGCGCGCGATACGCCAAAGCTGAAACCTTTGGGGTTTGCCGGCACGGCGATGAGTATGAAGGTCACCGGCGGCCAATGGGAAGTATGTGACGGCAATCAATATAGAGGCACCTGCGAAGTTTTCGGGCCCGGTGAATATCACTTCGGGCTTTTCAACTGGGGCAATAAAATCAAATCCGTGCACCGGGTCCGCCGCGGCACAGCACTGATAACCCTGTTTGCAGGCGCAAATATGCAAGGAAAAAGTCACACCTATGCCAACACTATGCCCCGCATTAAAGACTTCGCTACCAATGATTTTGCCCATTCCGCCAAAGTGACTGGCGGCGAATGGGTATTGTGTGCCGACAGCGGCGGTAAAGGAAAATGCGAAACCATACGCCGGGACGTGCCACGTTTGGCGACCATCGGCCTGGCCGGATCAATCTCTTCCCTATACCGCGCCGCAGATTGGCGTGACAGCAGCCTGAGCGGCGGCGAATATGGTAGCGACGGCTATACAGATGGATCCGGCGGTGCGGGTTATAACAATGGCTATGGGCGCAATAATCGCCGCCCGCAAATCACGCTTTATGCGGGCACTGACTTTACCGGCGCGCGCATGACCCTTGATGGCAGCGAGGCGGATTTGCGCAATTCAAGCTTTTCCAATACCGCCCTGTCCGCACAGGTTTTGGGCGGCGTTTGGGAATTGTGCGATGGCGCGAATTTTACCAAGACCTGCAAAACTATTGATCGTGACGAGCCAGATCTTGGCAATATCTATCTGAGCTATCTCGTCACCTCATTGCGCCCGATAGAGGGTGGTCGCACTGGCGACGGGCGACGGGACGACGGACGGCGGGCGGATCTGGGCCGCAACGGCGTGGAAGGTTTGCGCACGGTGTTCTTCCCCGAGCCAACCTATCGCAATGAGGCCGTGGCCAGTTGTCTGTATAACAATACACAATGCGGCGCCGAAGCCGCTGATGCGTTTTGCCGCGAATCCGGGCTAAGGCAATCGGTGTATTTTGATGAAGCAAATAGCTATCGTCCGCCTTATCTGCTGGGCGAAGGGCGCATTGCGCGAAGATCTTCTCAAACTCGACTTGTCGATGTCTTGTGTCGCCGCTGAGACAATTTAGGTGCGGCAAATTAACCGGCGCAATCATAATTTTGTGCTGGTATTTACTTGGGAAATAAAGCATTATTACGCTTTATCTAACGCCATTAGGAGGAAAATATGGCTGGATGGTTTGATCTTAAAAGAGCAAAGAATGGGGAATTTTTCTTCACCCTCGTCGCTGGCAATGGTGAGATTGTCGGTAAATCCGAAATGTACAAAGCCAAAGCAAGTGCCAAAAACGGCATTGAATCGGTGAAGAAAAACGGTGGGGACCGCTCCCGATTCAAAGACCCATGGGAAGGCAATGGCGGCAAATGGTATTTTGCCCTCAAAGCACGCAATGGCGAAGTGATTTTGGCCAGTCAGGGATATAGCTCGCAAAGCGGTGCCGAAGATGGCATTGGCGCTATTGCCCGTGCGGCAGATGGC
This sequence comes from Robiginitomaculum sp., assembly GCA_021776615.1. Lineage (GTDB taxonomy): Bacteria > Pseudomonadota > Alphaproteobacteria > Caulobacterales > Maricaulaceae > Robiginitomaculum_B. Next base: position 425,740 of record JAJFFO010000007.1, read on the forward strand.
GCGCCCACCAAGGACATTTCAGACTCTTAAGCGTTATTTTAAAATTTAGAGACTTTAGAACGGCCGGGGCAATCGCTCCGGCCGTTTTTTATGGTGTTGGCAGGCCTTGAAGCAAAATCCGCTTGACCGGCACGCAAATTCCTATGATTAAAGCCCTACTCATCAAGACCAGCTGAGGGAAAGGCCCTTTGACGCTGGAGCAACCCCGTTCATTTTTTGAACGGAAGGTGCTAATTCCTCGCTCGCCTTTTGGTGGTCGACAGATGAGAAGCGAAGGCAGCAACCTTCACTTCCCTAACTGTCATGCGATGGATTGGCCCTGAGAAGGGACGAAGACCATGGCGCGAGACATCAATCTGCTTCGCCGCGATATTGTGTTGGAAAATGGCGATGGCTTGGCCGTCGACCGCATTCGTGCGCGGCTTTATGGCCGGGCTGACAAGCCATTACTGATTGTACTGGGCGGCATTTCCGCCTCGCGCTTTATCGCCGATGGGCCAGACAAATCCGCCGGTTGGTGGTCGCCCTTGATTGGGCCGAATGCGGCCATTGATTTAAACCGGTTTCAGGTGCTGGGGTTGGAATTTGCCCCTGGCAATGACCAGGATGACGACGATGAGGAGGACGGGCCGACGCCGCGCATTACCAGTTTTGATCAGGCTGAACGGATAAAAGCATTGCTCGCGCATTTGGGTGTGCAAAGGGTGGCGGCAATTATTGGCTCCAGCTATGGCGGCATGGTGGCCTTGGCATTTGCGCAAAAATACCCGCATGCCATTGGCGCGCAATGTATCATCAGCGCCGCGCACCAGCCGTTCGCCATGGGCGTGGCGTGGCGCGGTATTCAGCGGCGCATCGTGCGCATGGCCTTGCAAGCTGGGCAGGGCGGCGAGGGTTTGAAGCTGGCCAGACAATTGGCCATGACCTCGTATCGCTCGGCCGAAGAATTTGACCAGCGCTTTACCGGCCGCCTTACGGGCACCGCGCCCGAGCGTTTTGACGTCTGTGATTATCTCATTGCCTGCGGCGATAAATTCGCCGCCACCATGCCGGCCCGGCGGTTTTTGGCGCTTTCTGAATCGCTGGATTTGCACAAGGCCGAGCCCGAAAGCATTAGCGCGCCGACATTGCTTATCGCCTCGCGTTCGGACCAATTGGTGCCGCCCGCGCAAATGCAGGATTTGCAAAGCCGTCTTGGCGGCCCGGCGACGCTAACCATTATTAATTCGCTTTATGGCCACGACGCCTTTTTGAAAGAAACCGAAGCTCTGGCCCCGATCCTGAACACCTTCATCCGCGAGAATTGTCATGACCTCTGAAACCCCGCCAACGCCCAATGGCACCCCCAATGCAACCTTATGCGCCACTGCGCAAATTGGCGTGGATAGCGCCTATGGCGCGGTGATACCGCCGCTTTATCTGTCCAGCACCTACAAGTTCGAAGGGTTGGGAAAAATCGGGGCTTATGATTATGGGCGCGGCGGCAACCCCAATCGTGACGGCTTGGCCCAAGCGGTGGCGCAAATGGAAGGCGGCGCAGATGGCGTGGTCACGGCGTCAGGCATGGCGGCGATTGATCTGGTGTTGAACTTGTTAGCACCGGAACAATTAGTCATCGCCCCGCACGATTGTTATGGCGGCACTCAACGGCTTTTGAATGCGCGCCAACAACAAGGCCGTTTGCGCGTGCAATTCATTGATCAAAGCGATGCGGCGGCGATAGCCAATGCGCTTGGACAAAACCCGGCAATGGTCCTCGTTGAAACCCCCAGCAACCCGCTCATGCGTCTGGTCGACATTGCCCGATTGGCCGATGCTGCCCACGGTGTGGGCGCATTATTAGTTTGCGACAATACGTTTTTATCGCCGGCGCGGCAGCGCCCGTTAACGCTGGGCGCAGATTTGGTCGTGCATTCGGCGACCAAATTTCTCAATGGCCATAGCGATGTGGTGGGCGGTATTGCCATCGCCAAAACCAAAGAATGCGCGAAACGCTTAAGCTGGTGGGCCAATTGTACCGGCACCACCGGCGCGCCGTTTGACAGCTATCTGATTTTGCGCGGCCTACGCACCTTGCACGCCCGCATGGATGTTCAAGAAGCCAATGCCACCAAAATTGCGCACTTTTTGGAGGCGCACCCGCGCGTGTCGGCGGTGCATTATCCCGGCCTGCCATCCTGCACCGGCTTTGCCATTGCCAAAAAACAACAATCCGGACCGGGGGCCGTGCTTAGCTTCACCCTCAATACCAATAGAGACGGGCTTGGTGCCTTTTTGGCAAACACCGGCCTGTTTCAATTGGCGGAAAGCTTGGGCGGTACAGAAAGCCTGATCTGCCACCCCGCCTCCATGACCCACCGCGCTATGGACCAAGATGCCCAAGCCCGCGCCGGCATAGGCAGTACTTTATTACGTCTCTCCGTCGGTCTGGAACGCAATGAAGACCAGGTGAGCGCCCTAAAAACCATGTTTGCAGCGCTATAGCGCGACGATTCGCAATAATTACCTGCCCATAGAGGGCTGAACTGAAGCCTTATTGCCGTCCAAATACGGCGCATGCGTGGATTCGCACCCGCATTAACCCCCAGATTAACCATGACCAGGCGGCCAATGCCTTTGTCACAACAAAAAAACTGCATAAATTTTCACTTTATCCTTAATGTTTGAAAAACATAGTTTTCAATGACTTAACTAGCCAAACATTACCAAATTGATCGTTTATTACCAACTATTCATCGTTTTACGATAAATTTTACTTGATTGTTTTTCGATATGTGTTTATTGATTATCGACATGGACGGGAAACACCCCGCCCTTAAACACCACGGCCCAAAAAGAGGCCAATCGGTCAAGCCCCCTCCCCCCTGGGGCTAAATGAGGAGAAGAAAAATGGTACGTCTTGGTAATAATTTATTTCAATCAATCGCTGGCGTTGTCTTTTACACCGCCGTGCTGGCAACGATCACCCTATCTATTGCCGCAGCCCTTGGTCCTTTGGCGTAATTGTACGCCCAAGCCCGCGGCCTGAATGTGGAGAAGCCGCAGGTTCTACATAATCCACAACCCCCCTGCCCCCCAGCAGACTAGACCCTGGCGCCCCCCGCCGGGGTCTTTTCATAGGAGAATAGCCTCTCAACAGGCAAAACGCGGGTTATTTTAAGCCCTTGCCACCTAATCAAATGCCTAAGCTTCACCCAAACTTAGTAATTTTGCGCTTGGCGCTAACCGCGCCAATAATAGCCGATTTTAAGGCGCTGGAATTGACCGGTTTGGTCAAATAATCATCCATACCACTTTGCAAGCAATCTTCTTTGCTGCCGATCAATACCGCCGCCGTAACGCCAATAATGGGGATGTTGCAATGGGGTGGTGGCAATTTTCTGATTTTTCTTGTCGCCACATCCCCGTTCATAATCGGCATCTGCCTGTCCATAAGTACCACGTCAAAATGGCGCTGCTGTATGGCTTCAACTGCGGCGGCGCCGTCTTCCACAACCTCAATTTGCGCGACCTGATTGTTCAGCATGGCGCACAATAAAAGCGCATTGGCCGGATTATCCTCAGCCACAAGAATGCGCAGCACCGACAGTTCTTTTTTGGTGCGTTCAATTGGGTCGATCAGGGGCGGCATTTGGGCAGGTTCCAGCCCGGTATTTACCACGCCCCCTGCCTCGAGCGGCAAGTTGACAATAAATTCTGCGCCCTCGCCCAATTGCGAAACAAGCACAATATTGCCGCCCATTTCCTCAACAATCTTCTGGCAGATAGCCAGACCAAGCCCGGTGCCGCCATAAGGGCGCGCGTGTGAATTATCGACCTGGCGAAAACTTTCAAAAACCATCGACTGCTGATCCGCCGCAATGCCGATCCCGCTGTCTTTAACCGCAATGACCACACCTTGCTCATCAGACGCCTTTACCGTTAGGCCAACCTCACCCCGATGAGTAAATTTAATAGCATTGGAAAGCAGGTTGGAGACAATCTGGCGTATAAATCTCTCATTGCAAAGATATTCGCCCATCTTGCGGTCAACAATAACGTTATATTTGAGCCCCTTATCTTCGGCTGGATTACGCCAAAGTTCCGCAACGTCCAGCGCACATTCGGCAATATCCAATGGTTTTTGGTCTGTATGGACTCGGCCCGCCTCCAATTTGGATAGATCAAGCATATCGGTGAGGATTTGCAGCAAATTCTGACCAGACGCGTTTATAATCTCCACATAGTCGCGGCTTTGGTCGTTAATTTCCTTAGCCTCCAATATCACGTCAGTCAGCCCGATAATCGCATTAAGCGGCGTTCGAACCTCGTGGCTGGTAGTGGCCAATAATTCTGTTTTAATCTGACTGGCTTGAGCGAGATCAGCATTGGTAATGAGCAATTCCGCATTCAAGCTTTGCGTAATCTTAAAACTCTTGCGGATAATATATACATTCCAACCGAGAAAGCTCAAAATGGTCATTATGATGATGGCGGCGGTAATCATGCGCGTCTGCGTGTTTTGCCGCTCCGCTTTTGCAAGGGCGATATCGCTCTCAAGCTTGGTATTGCGCAACTGTTCAATCTCAACTTCTTTTTGGGCAATTTCAAATTCGGTGCGTAGCAGCGCCGTATTTACATCGCTCACCAGTAAATCCGCTGCATCCTCCAGTCGCTTGAACGCAATCTGATGGGTTAGGGCTTTTGGATACTCGCCCAGTTTTTGGTAAATTTTGGCTGCAGTTTCGTGATTTCCCCTAAACTCTATCGGGGTGTCTTGGATATCCAGATCGCCAAAACTTCGTTCAATACTTATCCGCGCTGATTGCAAATTATTTTTTCTAAACTCGATTTCGGCCTTGGTGCCATAGACCTGCCAAAGCTTTTCCTGCTCATTATATTCCTCACTAATTTTCAGCGCTGCTGTTACGTATTTTTGCGCCGCTTCAATATCGTCGCGCGCCAATTCCAGTTTCGCCAACTCACCCAAAATAAATTGCCGCTCCTTGGGGATGTCAAGCTCAACCTGATAGGTTAGGGCCTGCTCCAGACAATCATGTGCTTCATCATACTGCCTCAATCCCAGATAAGCCTTGGAAACATTTCGGGCGGCGTTGTAATGAAACAAAGGATAAAACCGCTCATAGGAAATTGCACTTGCACGTTGGCTGTAGACAATCGCTTTTTCATATTGGCGAGCGTCGGTATGTAGAGTTGAAATCTCATGCAGAGACATGATCTGCCCGGTCAGCGAGCGCTGCAAGTCTGCCCGGTCACCATTTTTATATATTTCAAAAGCCACCTGATAGTCCTCAAGCGCCTGGCCAAAATGCCCGGCACCGCGACTAATCACGCCCCGCCAGCGGATAAGGTCAGCCATCAAATAAGAAGCAGGGTCCACCGGGTAGCTTAACGCCCGGTTCAGTTCAATAAGCGCTTCGTCAAATCGATGCGCGTCATGCAACGCCCTTGCTTGCAATCTGATAACCTCAATCATAACCTCAAAGGAGCGCGAAGAAACCGGTAGCGAGCGCGCATAGTCTTCAACCGATTTTGCCATGGCGATGCCGCCCCCATTGGGCTGGTTGAGCGCGTCATAAACCTCCGCCAACTTCTCCTCGAGCAATTGCATTTGCGGGTTTTGAGCGCCGGTCGGGTCTTGAGCGCCGGTCGACTCTTGAGCGTTGACCAAGCGTGGTGTCAAACACAAAAGAATCAGCAAAATGCTCATTATGATGATGCGGGTATTATCCCGGATATTATCGCCGGGTGGACGGTAGCTGATCATTTTTTAAACCCGATTACGAAAATTACTTCTCATGCAAAACACATATCTTTATGCACTTCTGTGATTCCAGACAGTATTGCACTAATTTCACCTTATAACTGGAATCCTTCTTATTTACAGTCATGCGCTGAGAAGGATTTCAGTTGACTATATGTTGCGCCAATTTTGACACCCCCTAATATGTCTCTTTTTTAATTGGTAGTGCCCATAAGGCCTGCAAAAATCAAAGTGCCCCCATGGACAAATTACCAAGAGCCAATTTAACGGGGGCCGCGAAGCGATGGAAAGACGATGACAAAATTGCACATGTCAGAAAAATCAAAAATAGTCATCATTGGCAGCATTAATGGCGACATTTCCTTTTTCGTAAAAGATTTCCCCGCCCCCAATGAGACGATTTTGGCCAAAAACAGCCTGCTAACCACTGGCGGTAAGGGTCTGAACCAAGCGGTGGCGGCGGCGCGCGCCGGGGCGCAAACCGTTATGATTGGCTGTGTTGGCGATGATCTGTTTGGGCAAAAGGCCGTGGATTATCTAAAGCAAAACCACATTGCCATTAATACGCTGAAAACCGTGCCAAACACGCCTACGGGAAGTGCAGGCATATTGGTCAGTGATGCGGGCGATAATATGATCGCCGTCTCGCCGGGGGCCAATGCCGATCTGTTGCCCGCCGATATCATCGCCCGCAAAACCGAGATTGAAGCGGCGAACATGCTGGTCGTGCAAATGGAAATTCCGCCCGACACGGTAAAGTGCGCCCTGCAAATCGCCGCCAATGCCGGTGTGCCAACACTGTTCAACCCCGCCCCGGCAACGGCGCAAAGCCAAGCACTGATCGCCTTTGCCGATATTGTCAGCCCCAATGAGAGCGAGACCGAAACCATTACCGGCATTTATCCGCGCGACGGCGCTTCCGCCCTTGCCGCCGCCAAGCAGCTTTGCGCCCTTGGAGCAAAATCGGTAGTGATCACCATGGGCGAAGCCGGGTATTTCACCTACGCGCAAGACGATAATAATGGCGAATTGTGCCAAGCCTTCGCGGTAGGGGCCATTGACCCCACCGGAGCGGGCGATGTGTTTAACGGGGTTTTAGCCCGTGCGCTGGCGGGCGGCATAGCCTTGCCAGAGGCCGCACGCACGGCCTCGGCCGCCGCCGCTTTGTCAGTGACCAAAGCTGGTGCCGAGGGTGCGGCGCCGGATTGGTCACAAATCAGGGATTTCCTTCGACAGCAATAACGCCTTGTCACCGCGTCGCATTTATGCGACAAGCGTCGCACTTGATCAAAAACCGGCGGCACTTATGGCAAAACCTTCAGAATTTGAACTCAAACTGCTGCGCCATCTTTGGCGGACACGGCGATTGAGCGCGCGAGAAATCCACGAAGCCAGCCAACAACAGACGCAATGGTCATATTCGGCCACCCGCAAAACTCTGGACCGCATGGTTGATAAAGGCCTGATCAGTATCGAATTGGTGCACGGCATAAAAACCTTCGCGGCGACGCACTCGAAACTGGAGACTTTGGCTGGCTTGATCAGCGATTTTGCCCGCAATGTGCTGGACACCGATGCGCCATTGCCTGCGGCCACCTTTGCGCAAAGCAAAATTATTGATCCGGGCGAAATTGAAGCGTTGGAAGCGCTTTTGGAAAAGTTTGACGATGCGGATGCGGGCGAAAATTCATGAGCATTTTCCCGCCTTTGCCACTTATTATCATTGTTGTTTTTCTGCTGCCTTTGCTGTGTAGCGCCTTAATCTATGGGCCTTTAGCTTATCTTCGCACCCGGCAGGCCGATCGTAGCTTTGGCGACGGGCAGGAAAAACTAATCCTCGCGGCCATGCTTGCCCCGGTGGTCATTGGTTTGGCCGGGCTTATCGGCGCGCCATTTATCCCTGCTGCAGTGCAAGTCCTGCCGCTAATGCCGTCACTGGAAGTTTTGACCATAGCAACCGGCCCGGCCATGGACAGCAATGCGGCATTGCCCCTCGGCCCCGGCTTTAGCTGGACACACAGTTTGGCGCTGGCCTTCGCGATCTTGTATGGCGCTATACTGGCACTGAAAATATGGCGGTTTTTTAGCGCGCAGCGGCACATGCAAAGCATTCTCCAGCGCGCCACAGATGTCAGCAGCTTTTTGGGCAAGGGCGTGATGATCACCGAACAGCGCCTTTCGCCCTTTGTCAGCCTCGGCGGCAAAGTGGTTTTGCCACGGGTGTTGATGAATACCCTGACCAATGCGCAAATAAGCCTGATCATCAAGCATGAAAGCGCGCATTTACAACGGCGCGATCCGGCGTTTTTTCTACTAATGGCCTGGGCTGAAATGCTGTTATGGATCAATCCGCTTATGGCCCGGCAGGTAAAAAACTGCCGCTTCGCCGCCGAACTGGCCTGCGACGCCGCCGTAATTACCGCTTTACCGAAAATGCGAAAAGCCTACGCCCACTCGCTGGTATTGGCTTTGAAACATACCGCCGGAAACGCATTGCAGTGCGCTCCGGCGGTCTTCTCGACCCGGAATAAAGGAGAATACCGAATGAGAATTGGACAGATTATGCAAAAATCGACCGCACCGCGCAAGCGCGTTGGAAAATCGCTGGCCATGGCCTTACTGGTTTTGCTGATACCGTTTTGTGCCTTGCAATTGGCCTATGCCAGCAGTGAACAACGCACACCAATTACCGTACTGGCGCAAACCCCAACTCCAGTTCCGCCATTGGAATCGGCCCCAGTGCCGGTAATAGTTTCGGCACCAGTCCCAACTCCAGCCTTGGAACCAACTCCAGCCTTGGAACCAACCCCAGCCTTGGAACCAAATCCGGCACCGGCACCCAAACCTGTGGCAGTGACTGCCCCCATAACTGCGTCCAGCCCCGTCACGCCGACTACCAATACGCCGATTATCGCCGCGCTTATGCCGGTTAAGCCGGTACATGGGCGACTCACTAGCAGTTTTGGCAAGCGCCAAGACCCGTTTTCAAAAAACAAACGCTTCCATAGAGGTGTCGATATTGCTGCCCGGTCCGGCACACCGATTGTGTCCCCTGCCGCCGGGCGTGTGTCACGCATTGAGAAAAGCCAGAAAGGCTATGGCAATCTTCTTGAAATTGACCATGGCGACGGACTGATTACCCGCTATGGGCAATTGTTGAAAATTGACGTCAACCAGGGCCAAAAAATCAATGCCGGACAACACATTGCCCGCGTCGGCTCTACCGGGCGCTCGACCGCGCCGCATTTGCATTTGGAAGTTCTCAAAGACGGCGAGCCAATCGACCCGGCGACGATGATAAAATTACCAGCCCCGGCCCGCAAACCCGCGCCGGCTGCTGCGCCCGCCATCCAAAAGTAACACGGGGCCTAGGTCCTGACCCCCAAGGGTCAGGACGCCTTGTTATCAGCACCCGAAATTATCGCGCCTTACTGCATAATTTTTCTTCACGGGGGTTGGATTTGCGCCGTAAGCATGTGCCATTAAGGTTCGTGCCATAAGACGCAAGGACGCCCCCAATGGGTTTATCGGGTAGATATTTTTCAACGCAATCCGGGGTGGTATTGTCGTCCACCATTGGTACGGCCATTGGTATTACCTCGACCATTATTGCGGTTTTGGGTTTGGTGTTGGTGCCGATCTCGGAAGAGTTTGGCCTGCCACGTTCCAGCATTTCCTTCGTCTTCTTTATTCTGGCCATTGCTGCCGCGTTTATCTATCCGGTGATCGGCGCTCTGGCCGATAAATATGGCGCGCGCCGGGTCATCCTGATCGGCCATTTATTGTTTGTAACTTCGCTTTTTGCGCTGTCGCTGACCCGCAATCTGGTCGAGTTTTATATCGCCTTTATCTTCATTGGTCTTTCGGGTTCAGTATTGGGCCCGATCCTGTTTACCAAAATCATTGCTGGTTGGTTTGATCGTTATCGCGGTTTGTTTTTGGGCATTATTAGCGGCGTCGGCTATGGGCTTGGCAGCACTTTAATGCCGCTGTTTGCGGTCGCCATATTGGCTGATCATGATTGGCGCTTCACCTACCAAGCCATTGCGCTTCTGGTATTGCTGCTGGGTCTGCCGCCGCTTGTCTTACTATTGCGCAATCCGCCAGAACCGCCGCCGGTAAAAACCTATATGCGCGTCGAAGGGGTTCAAGGCACGCCCGGCCTGACCCTGCCAGAAGCAGCGAAAACCCGGGTCTTTTGGATGGTATTGTTGGCCATCTCCATCTGTTCGGGATGCCTGTTGGCGGTGTTTACCCACATCGTGCCGATTTTGATGGATCGGGGCATGAAAGTGGCCGAGGCCACCAGCGTGCTTTCCATCTTCGCTTTGTTTACCGTCTTTGGACAAATTGGCACCGGTTATTTATTGGATATTTTCCGCCGCCCCAAATTAATAGCGCCATTCTTTTTTATTCCGGTGCTCGGCCTGCCACTTCTGCTATTGTCAACCAACACGCCGTCTTTGCTACTCGCGGGCGCGCTTATGGGCCTTGGCATGGGCACCGAATTCGGCCTGCTGCCGTTTTGTCTGTCGCGCTATTTTGGCCTCAAAGCCTATGGCAAAATCTCCGGTCTGGTTTATGGCGTTATCGCCCTGACCAACGGCTTTTTCCCGGTACTGATGGATGTAATTTTCGATCTCAGCGGCAGTTATAACATCGCCATAAATATCGTCATTCTGGTGATGATAAGTGGAACGCTGATCATCGCTTTGTTGCCAAATTTTGCCTCGATTGCCAAACGTTATATGGCATAATCGCCCATTGACGGTCGAAAAATTCAGACGAAACATCCTAGACTTTTCAGTCGATAAGAATCTTTACTGTTTCATGAAATTTATCCAACAAGTGAACGAGGTTCACTTTTCAAGCACCTCTCCATACTCTATAGCAATAGTAATATTCGAAAAGGCTCGGCAGCCCTCACACTTAAAGCAAGGAAGACTAGTGCGATGATCAAGGCCCGCTTAGTGGTTTATGCGTCGCTTGCCCTGATCGGCGCCGTTTTATTGTGTGCTGTATTTTGGGACGCGAATGCGCAATCAGAGCGCACGGATGCGCCACCGATCCGGGTTTTTGCCCAGCGCGTGGTGGCATTGCCGGGCACCACTATTCCCACCGGCTATGCAGGCATAATCAATGCGCGCCGGACCAGCGCATTGGGGTTTGAGCGCGGCGGGCTGGTGGTCAATATGAGCGCTGACCTCGGGCAAATTGTGCAAAAGGGTCAGGTGCTGGCGCAATTGGATACGCGCGCGCAAAACGCCGACCTTCTGGCCGCCCGGGCGAATGTGCTGCAAGTTGAAGCGCAGCGCAAAATCGCAGAATCGACCATGAAACGCCAACAGGCTTTGTTGGAAAAAGGTCATATTTCAGCGCAGCGACTTGAGGAAATCAGCGCCAATTTGGTTGCCGCTGCAGCCGCGAAAGGCGTCGCGCAGGCGCAAGTGAAAACCTTGCAGGCGCGCTTGGCTTTATCGAAAATCATCGCCCCTTATGACGGCATTATTGCCGAGCGCTACATTGATGAAGGATCCATCGCTTCGCCCGGTTCCCCGGTTTTTTCCCTTATTGAAAACCATGTGTTGGAAATTCGCATTGGATTGCCTGCCGAACGCGCCGCCGATTTAACCATCGGTGAAGTGTTTGATTTTTCCACCGTCGGCCAAACCTTTCAGGCACGCCTGCGCGGGTTTAGCGGTACGGTGGATCGCGCCACGCAGACCGTGAGCGCAGCCTTTGATCTTGTCGTGCCAGAAGCCGCCTTGGTGCCCGGCCAAACCGCGCGGCTGGAATTATCGGTTTCGCTTGATCAAAGCGGGTTTTGGGTGCCCCTGGGTGCCCTGCGCGAAGACCGCCGTGGCTTATGGTCGTTATTCGCTTTGGATGAAAGCCCCCAACAAAGCGGCACTTACACCTTATCGCCGCGCCTGGTCGAGGTGCTGTATGCGGGGGCTGACCGGGTTTATGTACGCGGGCCAATTGAAGAAGACACGCTGATCCTCTCCGGTGGCAATCATACCGTAGCCAGCGGCATGCGGGTGGTGCCGATCATTGCTGCCAATACCGGGCAACCATGAGCAAGCTGTTTTACGACAATCCGCGACTGGCCATTCTGGCGGTGTTTTTGCTGATTGCGGCCGGGCTGGGTGCACTCACCACCCTTGGTCGCCAGGAAGATCCATCGCTTTCCGAACGGTTTGCGGTTTTGGTTACCGCTTTTCCGGGTGCCTCGGCAGAGCGCACGGAAGCCTTGGTGACCGAACCGATTGAGCGCTCTTTGCAAGAGCTCGTTGAGATAAAGAAAATTCAGTCCACCAGCCGCAATGGTTTATCCATCATTTCGATTGAGCTTAAAGAACGGTTTCGCGGCGACAAGGTGGAACCGGCATGGACCTTGGTGCGTGAACAGATCAACAAGGCCAAGCTGTTTCTGCCGCAAGGATCCGCTGAACCGGATTTACGCCGCCAGCATATTGGCGCCGACACCATTGTCGTGGCCTTCTCGGTGACCGAGGATCGTGAGGGGTCGCTGGCCATCCTCTCGCGTCTGTCACGCGATCTCGAACAACAGTTTCAAAACATGCAGGGCACCGAAGAGACCACGGTTTTCGGGGCAGTAGAGGAAGAAATTCGCGTTGAAGCGGATGATGAAAAACTGGCCGCTTTAGGTCTTGATCCGGCGACACTTTCACAATTGATCAGCGCCGCCGACGCCAAAGCACCGGCAGGGCGCGTGCGTAGCGCCGACCATAATTTATCCATAGAAATCGCCGGAGAGTTTGACGGCGTCTCGCGCATTCGCGCCATACCCGTGCGCACCGGCAATGATGGCAGCACCACCCGCGTTGGCGACATTGCCAAAGTCACCAAAAGCATTCGCACACCGGAAGATTCGCGAACCTATCGCGACGGCAAAAGGGTCGTGATGGTTTCAGCCTATGCCACCCCCAATCAGCGGGTCGATCTTTGGGACATTGAAGCCAATGCCATTGTTACCCAGGCCAAAGCGAACCTGCCGCCGGGCATAATTCTGGAAGTCATATTTGAGCAGGAACATTATGTTTCGAAACGTCTGATCGGTCTGTCGACCAACCTTTTGATGTCGGCGATCATTGTCATCATCGTTTCGTTTTTGATGATGGGTTGGCGCGCCGCCCTCATTGTCGGCAGTGCCTTGCCGCTTACCGTGATGATGCTGCTGGCCTTGTTTAAGTTTATGGGTGCGCCTTTGCACCAAATGTCGGTGACCGGCATTGTTATCGCCCTTGGCCTGCTGATTGATACGGCCATCGTTATGGTCGATGAATATGAGCTGATGCGTCGCCGCGGCCATGGGCCGCAAATGGCCATTCAAAAGGCGTCCAAACACCTTTTTGCGCCTTTGCTAGCCTCGACCATGACCACCATGTTTGCCTTCGCCCCAATTGCCCTGATGCCGGGCGCGGCGGGCGAATTTATCGGCATGATGGGGGTTTCAGTTATTTTTGCGGTTGGCTCGTCTTTCGTTCTTGCGATGACGCTTATTCCCGCCTTTGCCGCCTGGTTTGACCGCGAACCCTGCCCTGACGATGCCAAATACTTTTGGCGGTGCGGCATTTCCATTGCCCCGCTGACTGCCCTCTATCGCAAGGTTTTGCACTTTGTCATTGCCCACCCGTGGAGCGGCATTTTCGCCGGTGCCATTGTGCCGATTGTCGGCTTTGCCGCGGCCACCACCCTGCCTATGCAATTTTTCCCGCCCACCGACCGGGATATGTTTCAGGTCCAACTCATCATGGCCCCGGACAGCTCCATTGATTTTACCACCCGACGGGCGGAGGAAATTCGTCAACTGATCGCCAAAGAGCCGGGCGTGCGCCATGTGAATTGGGTGGTCGGCAGTGCCGCCCCCAAAGTCTATTACAATGTTTTCTCGTCGGGCGCGGTAAGTCCCAATCTGGCCACGGGGTTTGTCACTACCGATTCGGCGGCGGCGACACGCGAAATTGTCGTGCGCCTGCAACCGCTTTTGCGCGATATTTTTGCTGATGCGCGCATTTTGGCCTTGCCCTATGAACAAGGCCCGCCGGTGGACGCGCCGATTGAGCTGATTGTCTATGGGCCAAACTTTAGCACGCTGGAGCAAATTGGCGCGCAATTGCGCACCATATTGGCCCGCACACCGGGCGTTACCTATACCCAAGCCGGCTTGCAACTGGGCGAACCGGTGGCGCAATATGCGGCAGATGAAGCGGCCACGCGGCGCGCTGGCATGTCGCTAACCGGCTTGGCCAACCAGATGAATAATGCCTTTGAGGGGGTTACCGGCGGCAGCGTACAGGAGGGCGTGGAGCGCATTCCGGTGCGGGTCATCCTAAGCGATAGCCGCCGCAGCACCCTGGCCTATGCCGGGGCTTTCGCTTTGTCTACGCAAGGGGCGGGGCAAAGCGCGCAGGGAGCATTGGGGGTTTCGGCGGATGCCCTTGGGGCGGTTACCCTAACGCCAAAAATATCGGTTATCCGCCGCCAAAATGGTCGCCGGGTCAATGAAGTCCGTGGCTATTTGGCGCCTTATTTATTGCCAGATGCCGTGCAGCAGGACTTTTCCGCGCGGCTCGAAGCCAGCGACTTTACCCTGCCGCCGGGCTATAGCGTCTCAATCGGCGGCGAAGCGGAATCGCGCAATGATGCCATGGGCAATTTACTGTCCTCGGCCGTGCCCCTGCTGATTCTCATTATTGGCGCCGTGGTGTTGGCATTTAACTCGTTTTCCTATGCCGGCATTGTCGGATTTAATGGCGTGCTCTCCATCGGGCTGGCCCTCTTTGGCGTGTGGTTTTTTGGTCAGACCATGGGGTTTATGGCCATTGTCGGTGTGATGGGACTGGTCGGCCTGGCGATTAATGGCACGATTGTGGTGCTATCGGCGCTAAAAGCCAATGAAATGGCCAAAGCCGGTGACCCGGTGGAAACCCTCGAAACCGTGGTCGATGCCACGCGCCATATTATCGCCACCACCTTGACCACCATTGGCGGCTTTATTCCGCTATTGGTATTTGGCGATAGTTTTTGGGGCCCGCTGGCCACCGCCATTGCTGGCGGGGTTGCCGGTTCCGCGGTGCTGGCGCTTATCACCGCGCCTGCTGCCTTTGTATTGCTGGCCCGTGTTCGCCACAAACGCAAAGGCCGCTTGGCCAAATTGCATGCCCACAAGCAGGCGGCGATTACCAAAATGCGCGCCGCCCTGCAGCAGGCTAATGCCAAGCGCCGCCGGTAGATGCCGCGTTTAGGGCCGCCGCGCAGATAAAATTAATGTGATTTGGAAGCGCTTCCGTGATGAAAACCGGGACAAACGTGCCTATATGTGCATTCTAGCCGCTCAAAGAACGGCAAAAGAGGGAGATATTGATGGCACATATTGTTGACATATCGTCGGACAAGGGCACACGTTCGGTTTGGTCGCGCTTGCGCGTCGAGGCAGCCACTGCCGCCGCGGGCGAGCCGATTTTGGCCAGCATGTTGCACTCGGTTATTCTCAATCACGAACGCCTTGAAGACGCGCTTAGCTATATTCTGGCATCCAAAATTGGCGGCGAGAATATGAATGTCATGCAGGTGCGCGAAATTTGCGATCAGGCCTTGGCGAAAGATCCCGAGATTATTCACAAGGTCGAGGCCGATGCTTTGGCGGTGGTAGAGCGCGATGCCGCCTGCATTGGGCTGTTGCAGCCATTCCTGTTTTATAAAGGCTTTTTAGCGCTGCAAGCGCAACGTATTGCCCATCATTTATGGCAGGAGGAGCGGCAAACCATTGCGCTTTACCTGCAAAGCCGGGTTTCAGAACTGTTTGCCGTAGATGCTCACCCGGCAACGCGCATTGGCTCTGGCGTTATGCTGGATCATGCGACCGGGATTGTTTTTGGCGAAACCACCGTTATTGGCGATAATGTTTCCATAATGCAGGACGTAACTCTGGGCGGCACCAGCACTGACCCCGGTGACCGCCATCCGAAAATTAAAGACGGGGTGCTCATTGGCGCCGGGGCCAAAGTGCTTGGCAATATCAGTATTGGCCGCGATGCGCGGGTGGCCGCTGGCTCAGTAGTGCTTAAAGACGTTGAGCCGCGCTGCACGGTGGCCGGCGTCCCGGCCAAGCCCGTGGGTGGAAAATCTTGCCCGGAACCTGCCAAGACCATGAACCAATTACTAGAAGAGTATTGAAGCATCCCCCAATGGCCATTAGTTTCGGCTGTTGATTCTAAAAGCAATCAGGATTCCAAAAAATTGGATTTCCAGGGAAAACCGGCGCCGGAGAACATCATGACGAATGAAGAAACTAAACGCCTGCAGGACTATTTGTGCAAAAAAGTGAACCCCAACATCACCCTGCGTCCGCGCCCCCGGCAAGATGACTCGGTGGAAGCCTATATAGGCGACGAGTTTTTTGCTCTGGTGTTCAAGGACGATGAGGACCCGTCGGATGTTTCCTACAATCTCGACATGGCAATTTTGGCGATGGACCTCGAGGAGGCTTAAGCGCAGCTTTAGGCGCTTTTCACCTGCACCAGAAAATCGGCCACTTTTGAGCGCAGATTTTCCGTTTGCTGATTAAGCTCTCGTGATGCGTTCAAGACATCGCTGGCGGCGTCGCCGGTCGATTGCGCCGCTGCATTCACGCTCGTCACATTGTCGTTCAGCTCTTGCATGTTCTCAGCTGAGGTTTTGGTGCTACGCGAGATTTCTGTGGTCGTGGCATTTTGCTCCTCAATCGCGGCGGCAATGGCGGTCGAAGATGAGTCCACGCTTTTAATCGTGCCTTCAACATTCTTGATGGCCTCGACAGCTTCACGAATTTGCCTCTGTACCGATTGCACTTCCTGATTGATCTTTTCGGTGGCTTTTGAGGTTTCCCCGGCGAGGGTTTTGACCTCATCGGCGACCACGGCAAAGCCTTTGCCTGCATCGCCAGCGCGGGCTGACTCAATCGTCGCATTAAGCGCAAGCAAGTTGGTTTGCTCGGCAATGTCGGAAATCATATTGACCACCGCGCCAATATCCTCCGATGCTTTTGAAAGCGCCTCAATTTGTTGCGACGCCCGCCCCACTTCTTCCGTCGCGGTGTTGGCTGCCTCGCTGGTGTTTTGCACTTGGCGGCTTAACTCCTGCACAGATTCGTTTAACTCTCCGGTTGCACTGGCCACACTTTGAATATTATCCCCGGTTTCTTGCGAAGCACGCGACATATCTGACGACCGCGACTGGGTCTGCTCAGCGATGTCCGACATGGATTGCGCCGTCGCATCCAATTCAGTTGAGGCCGCCGAAAGCGCGTTAATAAGCTCGGAAACACTGGCTTCAAACCCGGACGTCAGGATCTCTAATGCTTGCCCCCGTTCAACCTGCTTTTTTTGCTGCTGGTTTTGTTCTTCGGCCAGATTGTCGGCCTGAATGCGGTTTTGTTTAAAGATTTCCAACGCGCGCGATATTGCTCCAATTTCGTCCCGGCGTTCACTTTGCGGGATAGCAACGGCGGTATCACCGTCTGACAGCATGGCCACAACATTGGTAATGACCGAAATTGGCTTGGTGATCATGCGGGCAAAGAAAATTCCGATTACAATTATCAAACCAGTCAATAATGCCATTGTCAGCATGATATTATTGCGCATTTTGACGAGTGGGGCCAACATTTCGGCTTTGTCAATTTCCGCCATAACCAGCCATTTGCTACCCATAAAGTCGAGAGGTGCATAAGCGGAAGCAACATCAATGCCGCGGTAATCTTTCACAAAGGCAAACCCGTCCTCGCCGCGAAAACCGGCCTCAGTGGTTGGGCCTTCTATTTTGGTTTTCAAAATTGTCGACTCGGTTGAAAAGCGCGAATCGCTGCGCATCAGAAAATCCTCGCCAACCAAATACGTCTCCCCGGAATGCCCCATACCCGCAGAAGCTTGCATAATGCCGTTAATGCGACCAATGGGCATTTGAAAGGCCAAAACCCCTTGTACATTGCCCTGCCCATCACTGATTGGCATGGAAATAAAGCTGGCGGGAGCATCGGCGCTGGGCGCATAGGCGCGAAAGTCGAAAAAGAATTCCCGCGTCGTACCGTTGGCGCTTAGCGCCGCTCGAAAGGCCGCGCCAAGGTCGGTGTTCTTCCACTTTCCGGTGTTTACATTGGTGGCGTAGTCGGCCTCCTTAAAAACGCTGTAGAGTAAATTTCCAGCCGTATCAAAGAGGAAAATGTCATAATAGCCGCGTGATTTTAAAAACGAGCGAAACCAGACATGGTGTTTAGCGTGCATTTGTGAATACAGCGAACCGTCATTGGCCGTGTCTAATTTTTCTTTTTCACCAATGGCGTTGAAATTATCCTCAATATACAGCTTTTGCAGGGCTGGCATCGGCGACCCTTCAATATCAAGCGCCGCCCAACCAGCTTTAAAATCAGCAAGAGCCTTTATGGTGGAGGGATTGGTGGCGACCGCGCCAATGTCCTCGCGTATCGACCCGAGATAGTCTGACAAATGGTTTTTGCGCGCATCCCTTAGCGCCAGCAACTTCTCTTCTTCTATGGAAACGATCGCTTTGCGGGCGTCGGTATACGATAATACGCTGATACTGCCGGCGGCAATAAGCGCCGCCAGCACAATGATGATTGGCAATTTGTAGGTGATTTTAATATTGTCAATAAAGGTCATTTTAGGCCCAATCTATCCGATGATGAAAGCGAAAGGCGGCATGGTAAAACCGTATTGCCATGCCATATTTGGTAAAACAGAATCTCATATTTTTATGGTTGCAAAATATTATTACTAAACCTATAATTGTATTTATAGCCACAAAGAAATCGTTAGGACGAGATAAACTGTCCATATCTGACGTTGATAAGCTGGAAACCACCCGCCAGCAAAGCTGGCAGTGGCGGCTAGCCGTCACCAGCCGCTTAGGGTGAAATTAGGTCCAGACTTGGGATCCTGACCCTAGAAGCATAATAAGGTAATTGGGTATTGTCGGGTGCGTATTAACCGCGACCGCGATAGGGCGCCACCCCTTGATCGGGCACCCATAAACCGTCTGGCGTTTTGCCATGCTGGTAAAACACATCGATGGGGATGCCGCCGCGCGGATACCAATAGCCGCCAATGCGCAACCAGAGCGGCGCCAGTTTCTCGACCAGACGCTGACCAATCATCACCGTGCAGGCCTCATGAAAAGCGCCATGATTGCGAAACGCGCCAAGAAAAAGCTTCAGCGACTTACTCTCCACAATCCAGTCACCCGGCGCATAATCAATTACCAGATGCGCAAAGTCCGGCTGACCGGTTACCGGGCACAGAGAGGTGAACTCTGGGCAGGCAAAGCGCACCAGATAGGGTGCGCCGGGAACCGGATTAGCCACGGCTTCCAACACCGCCTCGTCCGGCGAAGCTGGCAGGGCACTAGCCCTGCCAAGCTGTGTCAAATCCGCCGGTGTTTTAGCCTTGCTCATAGCAAGGCTCGCAATGCCGGTTAGCCAAACAGCGAAACATGGAAATATTTCTCCGCTATACCGCTGACCAAAATGACCGAGACAAATATTGGTGCCACAAATCTGACCAGGAACATTAATAAGCCGCGTAAAAATGGCGATGTGCCTGCAAGCTCTTCAGCGAGGATGGATTTTTTCAATCGCCAGCCCACGAATAGTACAACCATCAGACCCGATAGCGGCAACATAATGGTGCCGGTGGTGCTGTCCAAAAAGCCCATATGCGCCTGCGAGAAAACCGCGCCGGAGCCAACCGCCCAGATGAAAAAGGCCAGGCCGAAGGCTGCCTCTCGGCGGGCTATGCCGGTCTTGTCCATTAGCCAGGCAACGCTTGGTTCCAGCAAGGAGATGGATGACGTAACCGCAGCGAAAATAGCCAGAATAAAGAAGGCCGCGCCGATAATTTGCCCGCCAGCCGCCGTGGATAAGGCCACCGGCAAGGTTTCAAAGAACAAGCCTGCGCCGGAATTAACCGCCAGACCATGAGCAAAAACAATCGGGAAAATCGCCATGCCCGCAATCAGCGCAACACCGGTATCCGTCAACGCGACGACAATCGCAGATTTTGGAATATTGACGTCCCGCGGCAAATAAGAGCCATAGGTTATCATAATAGCGCTACCGATACCGATAGAGAAGAATGCCTGGCCAAGGGCGCTAACCGCAACGTCCACATTAATCGCGCTGAAATCCGGCTTAAACATAAAGCCGAGCGCCTTACCAGCAGCACTGGTCCTGGAGCCGTCGGCATTTAGCGCCTCGGTTGAAAAGCCGATATAGAGGCTATAAATCGCCAAGCCAGCCAGCAGTACGAAAAATACTGGCATTAACACCTTGGCCGCCCACTCAATGCCTCGGTTAACACCGCGCGACACCAGCCAGGCCGTGAGGATAATAAAGGCCGTGAAATACGGCATGACCTTCATCGGGTCGCTAATCATATTGCCAAAATTCGCGGCAATATCCTTGGCTTCTTGACCAACAAAAGCGCCCGTAACGAATTTGGGGATATAGGCAATCACCCAACCGGCAACCACACTATAAAAACAGACCACCAGAAAAGCCGCGACCATACCAATCCAGGCTAACAAATTCCATCTTTTCGAGACACCGGATCTGGTCGCCAGATCCTCAGCGCTTTTTACCGCGCTGGCAGCATCGGACCCACGGCCAATAACGTACTCGCTCATTAAAACCGGAATACCGATAAACACGACGCAAAGCAGGTAAATCAGAATGAAGGCACCGCCACCATTTTGCCCGGCTTCCGCAGAAAATCGCCAAAGATTACCAAGCCCCACCGACGAACCAACGGCGGCCATTAAAAATCCAAGTCTTGATGACCATTGCTCGTGGCCTGATGTGCTGCTTACCGATGCAACCATATTTCCCTCCCATTATGCGGATTAACCGCTTTTTTAATTTCTGACGGATGCTGGCCGATGCGTCGGCGGGGGTCAAGCGCTGGCGGCACACTTGCGCAAAAATTCCCCATTTCCGACAAACTAATTGACCAAAGGTCAGCGACAAAGCCAGCCCAAAGCGGCGCCGCGTACTTTGAGAACCGCGCTTTAATGGCGGTAATAGTAACCAATTGGAAAGCAAGAAAAATAACCGAATGGAAAGCACGAATGTGTAACCCTGCACACAAAGTGGGGAAATTTCATGCACGACCAAGATCGCAAAATGCAAGATGGAAGGTTTTTGGACGAATGTGGCATTGTGCTGATGGTCACAAAAATCACCCCTCAAGGCCTCATCACCGAAGAGTGCAACGAGATGTGCGCCAAGATGACCGGGTTTTCACGCGAGGAGATTATCGGCAATTCCCCCGAGGGCCTGTCCGAAGCGGCGGATAGCGACCTCGACGCCATGGGCAATGCCATACGCGCGGCCAAAAAGGGCGAGCCGGGCATTTTTGCCAGCCGGTTCAAGCACAAGGATGGCACGCCCTTCGCCACCCGCTGCATCGTTACAGCAAAGTTCGATGCCGCAGGCATGGCGACCCACGTTATCTTTGTCTGTACGCCGATTGATGCCGACGACCCAAACCTGAAATGGTTTGGCAAAAATGGTCTGTTGGGCCATGCCGAGCGCGTTGGCGGCACCGGGGCGTTTCGCTATGATTATGGGACAAGGGAATTCTCTTTTTCGAACAATTATTATAAATTGCACGGCATGGCCGCTGAGAAAGGTGCCGCGACACGCCTTTTTGCCTTAATGCCGTCGTCGCAACGAGAAAAGTTGGATTTGGCGATCGCCGAATGCGGTCAAACTGGTGAAAATTTCGACATTGATGTTGTGTTTTTTCGCGAGGATGGCACACGGCACTATGGCGCCATTTCCGGGCAAGCCGACTGCAATGCCACGGGTGACATTGTCGGCATGGTCGGCGTATTGCGCGACGAAACCGAAGTTAGAAGCCTGCAGCAAAAACAAGAAATGTATTTACGCGCCGTCAAGGTCGGCTTTATTGAGATAAACCTGCAAGCCGAGCAAGTGGAGTATTCAGCCGACAGTGGGGCGATTATCGGGTCGAAGCGTCAGGCGGGGCGTATGTCCATGGCTGATTGGCGCGCCAGAGTACACCCGGACGATTTTGATGAAGCGTTGCGCGATTTTAACAACCACCTAAAGAGCAACCAGTCGTTTATCCGGCGGTATCGTTTTCTCACCGATGACGGCATCTATTGCTGGCTGGAAATTCGAACCATCGTGCAAAAAAGCTATAGCGATACGGAACGCCCCCGCGTTGTTGGCACTATTACTGATGTTACCGACCAAGTATGCGCCGATATGGAGCTCGACGAGATTCGCACCCGTTTGGACTTTGCCGTTGAATCTGCCAAACTTGGTCTATGGAGTTGGGATTTACGGGCCGAAGCTAAAAACGCCATGTCCTGGTCGCCGCAAATGCGCGATATATTGGGATTGGCGGCAGATGCACCATGCAAATGGAACAGTCTCGAAGACCTTTTGCCCGACAATGAACGCCGTGAGATTACCGATGCTATTTTGCATACTGCTGAGGCGAGCTCCAAAGGGGGGTTTCATTTAGAACACCGGTGTATCCGTCCAGATGGCAGTGAAATCTGGGTGGAAAACCGCGGCTTGGCACAACATGATGAAGAAGGCCACGTCACCGCAATTGCCGGGGTTCTTCAAGACATTACCGAGCGCAAACGTGGCGAAGTCGAATTGTTGGAAAGCCAAAAGCGCTTCCACGACGTCGCCTCTATCACCGGTGAATGCATATTCGAATTCGATGCTGATGGCCGTATTATCTATGTCTCTGAAGCCTTCAAAGCCATTTACAAGCAAGACCCCGAAAATGTCCTGGGTCTAATGGCAACAGAACTCAATCACAGCCGCACAGGCGGCCATGATCAGTGGCTTGCCACCATCCACAAAAACCATGGTTGGGACAATGTCGAGCGGCAGATCACGCGCCCGAATGGCTCAAGCGCCTGGGTATTGATCAATGGCCGCTCGATAGTGGACAATGAGGGCAATATTACCGGCTTTCGCGGTGCCATTTCCGACATTACCGAACAAAAAGAACACCTAGATGCCATGGTCACCAGCCAGCAACGGGTTAACGAAGTCGTGCGCATGGCAGGTGGATGTGTATTTGATCTTGATACCGCCGGGGTAATTACCTTTATTTCAAAGAGCGCTAAAAAAATATTTGGCAGCGCGCCGGAAGATTTAATCGGCAAGCCAACTTATTATCTTGCCCGCGATCTGGAGCCACATCACGTGGCCTGGTTGGAAGCCATTCGCAATAGTGATGGCGGTCTGGAGCGAGAATTTTGGATCGACCGCATGGATGGCGGAGCAAAATTATGGGCGCGCACCATGTGCCGAGTGATTACCGACGATAGCGGCGAAGTTATTGGTTATCGGGGTATCGTCTTCGATGTTACCGCGCAAAAACTTGCGGAAACCGAGATTATTAACGCCAAAAAAGCCGCTGAAGCGGCCGCCGAGGAGCGCGCGCGCTTCCTCTCAACCATGAGCCATGAAATCCGCACGCCCTTGAATGCCATGATCGGCATGACCGACGTTTTGCTGGAGATGCAACAAAATGAAGACCAGCGCGAATTAACTACCAGTGCCAATACTGCGGGCAAGCACCTTTTGGGACTGGTCAACGACATTCTGGATTTCTCCAAGCTGGACGCTGGCAAATTGGTAGTGGAGAAAGCCGCTTTTGATCTACAAAATGAAATCAAAAGCGTGCATGATATGCTGTCCATAACCGCGAAGGAAAAAGGCCTGCCGCTAGTGCTGGCGTTTGACAAGAATAGCGAGGGCGCCTTCATTGGCGACGCCGCGCGTATTCGGCAAATTTTGGTCAATCTCATTGGCAATGCCATCAAATTTACCGCCAAAGGGAAGATTACCCTGCAAATTGGCAAAACAGGTACTGGGCGCTCGGGGCGCATGCGCTTTGCCGTGGTGGATACCGGCACCGGCATTAACCAAGAAGTGTTACCCACTCTATTCCAGGACTTTGCGCAGGCGGACAGTTCCGTTACCCGCAAATTTGGTGGCACCGGGCTTGGTCTGGCCATTTGCAAACGTTTATGCGAGGTGATGGGCGGTGAAATTGGCGCACAAACCTCTCTTGGTCAGGGCAGCACATTCTGGTTTGAAATCCCGCTGCCTGCCTGCAAAGTTAGCCGAGCCAAAAAGACGGCAAAACCAACACAAAAGCAAAAAACCACCATTCGCAAACGTGAATTACGCGTTTTGGTCGCCGAAGATAATGCGGCCAATCAATTGCTGATCAAAACCATCTTAAACCGCCTCGGGCATGATGTGACCGTGGTAGAGAATGGCGAGTTGGCCGTCGAAGCCGCTTTGGCCGATCGCTATGATGTCATTCTTATGGACGTGCAAATGCCAAAAATGGATGGGGTTTCCGCCACCCATTGTTTGCGTGATGCCGGGTGTCATACGCCGATTATTGCCCTCACCGCCCATGTCTTGGCGGACGAGGAAGGCCGCTTTCGTGAAGCTGGCATGGATGCCTGGTTGTCCAAGCCATATGATGCGCGCAAACTGGTGGAGACCATGTATTACTGGGCACAAAAAGGGCCGCAAACGCACCATCAAAGCTTGGCAAAAAGCGGCTAAAGACCAAATTCGCGCAAATGATTTGGCCGCTAAAGCAGCCAGCCCTGCCCGCTGGGTAGATCCATATCCTTATGGATATGGATGTTCATGACCAAGGCAAAACCGATCATGACCGCCAGCATTACCGACCCGCCATAGGAAATGAGCGGCAACGGCACGCCAACCACCGGTATTAGACCAATCACCATGGATATATTGACCAGCACGTAAAGCGCAAAGGTGACGCAGACCCCGGCAACCGCTAGGCGGCCAAATGAATGGCGAGCCCGGTGCGCCACCATCATGCCGGTAAATAAAATCAATACATACAACACCAACACACTGAGAGTGCCGATAAAACCAAACTCTTCGCCCAAAGCGGTAAACACAAAATCTGTCTGTTTTTCCGGCAGATAATTCAAATGCGATTGGGTGCCGCCAAGATAGCCCTTGCCGGATAAACCGCCGGAGCCAAGCGCAATCTTGGACTGCAATATATGATAGCCTGCGCCCATGGGGTCGCGTTCCGGATGCAGGAAGGTTTCAATCCGGGCGCGCTGATAATCGTGCAGGCCAAACACTAAAAACGCTACACCGCCAATGAGCCCCAAGACCGCCCCAAGAGTGATAACCCGCCAGCTTAAACCGGCAAGAAACACTATGGCTACGCCCGTGCCACCAACCAGCATCGCGGTGCCAAGATCGGGTTGGTGCAAGATTAGCAACATTGGTAGGCCGATCATCAGCGCCGGCAGCACCATATGGCGGATGGAAGTGGCCCGCTCGACCGCCAACCCGTGATAATATCGCGCCAACGCCAGCACTAAAGCCAATTTCATAATCTCTGCTGGCTGCAGGCGAATTGGGCCAATATCCAGCCAACGCTGCGCACCCATGACCTTAACACCGACCACTTCCACGCCAATTAATAACAATAAAGCAACGGCATAAGCTGGATAAGCCAGCGCCATCCACCAGCGAATATCGACCAGTGCCAATAGCAACATCAACAATAGGAATATGCCAAAACGCACCCCGTGCTGGGCCGCCCTTGGCGTCCAGGACCCATCGGCAATAGAGTATAATACCGCCACACCAATCATCGCGCCGAGACACAATAGCACGACGAGCAGCCAGTTTATCCGCACCAATTTGGCGGCGATGGGCAAGGTTCGCTCCAAATGAGCGACGCGAAAAGTGCTCATGCGCCATTCTCCGCGCCCAAAGCTTCCCCGGGCACATTTGACGCCGTATTCTTCATGTCTTCTTTTAAGAGTTCGCGCAAAATATCGCGTGCCGGCGGGCCAGCCACCGAAGACCCGCCGCCGCCATGCTCGACCACAATAGCCAAAGCAAAGCGCGGTTCGTCCGCTGGCGCATAGTTCACAAACAAAGCGTGATCACGCAATTTCCACGGCAATTCCTCATTGCGACGCACCCGATCATCGCGCTCTTGCGTACTGATGCGCCGCACTTGGCCGGTGCCCGACTTACCAGCCATTTTAATATCACCAAGGTCCAACCCGCCAAGACGAAAGGCGGTTCCCCACGGCGCTTCACAAACCGCCGTCATTCCCGCATGCACCGCCGCCAGATGTTGTGTTGGCAAAGCCATATCTTCAAAGCCGCCATCCGCCCCCCCGATACCTTGCCCGACATCGCTGTACAAATGCGGCACTACCTTGCGGCCACTGGCAATCCGGGCGGTCATCACCGCCAGCTGTATCGGTGTCGCCGACAAATAGCCCTGCCCAATACCCGAAATCAGCGTGTCGCCTTGCGACCAGGACGTACCAAAGCGTGCGCGCTTCCACGCCTGGTTTGGCACCAGACCATCATTGCCGCCGCCCAGCCCCAGATCGAAGTTCTCGCCAAACCCGAAAACCCGCGCCGCATCATGCACGCGGTCAATACCAAGGCGCTTGGCCATTTCATAAAAATAGATATCGCACGACGTGCCAATGGCACCCAACATATCCACCGGGCCATGGCCCTTGCGTCGCCAACAATGAAACTCGCGATCACCAAGCTTGGTCTTACCCGTGCAACGAATACGCTCCTTGCCGTCAGTAACCCCGTGTTGCAAAGCCGCCATGGCCACGACCGGCTTAAAGCACGAGGCCGGTGGATACGTGCCGCCAAGCACTTTATTGAATAACGGTTTATGGTCATTGTCCAACAGCGCCTTATAGGCCGGGCTGGAAATGCCGTTAGCAAAAAGATTGGGGTCGAAGCCCGGATTAGAGAGCAAAAGTGGCACCGCGCCGGATCGAATATCAATGGCGCAAACCGCCGCGCTCATGCCCTCCAGCCGGTTGGCGGCAAAAGTTTGAATGCGATGATCCAGCGTCAAAGTGATATCATCGCCGGCAATGGCCGCGGTCGCCGGATCAGGCAATTCGCGCACCACCCGGCCGCGTGCACTTACCTCTACCTTCAACGCCCCCGCCTGCCCGCGCAAACGTCCATCCAATGCCTTCTCGGTTCCGGTTCTGCCAATGCGAAATCCGGGATGTCGCAATAGCGGCTCGTCGGTTTGCGCCTCCTCCGGGACACCGCCCACATAACCAACAATATGAGCCATGGACGTGCCGGACGGATATTGCCGGGACTCGCCCACTTCGGGGCGAACACCGGCAAGTTTGGGCAAATGCAAATTGGCGGCGGCAAAAGCCTGCCAATCAAGGTTTTCGGCTAATACCACCGTGGAAAATGCCGACCGGCGGTCAACAGCCTTAATGATGGTTTGGCGCGCATCATCAGACAGCGGTATAATTGCCCCCAGGCGGTCTAACAGGCCTTGCAAATCATCGACCTGATCCGGGTCCAGCAGCAGGCGAAAATTATCAATATTCTCCGCCAAAGGAGTACCATTGCGGTCGAGAATGCGCCCCCGGCTCGGCGGCAAAAGCTGGAAGTTAAATTGATTGTCGTCGGACAGACCGCGATAGCGCTCGGCCTCCAGAATTTGTAATTTATAAAGCCGCGCCGCCAGCACCCCAAACGCCCCAAGACCGGCGCCGCCCAATACCAGCGCCCGGCGGGTAAACAGCTCTCCGGCATTCTCGTCCTGACGGCGGCGCGCCATCAGGATTGTGCCATCGTGCTATTGACGACCATGCGCCGTGATTGGCTGGTCGCCCGGTGAACCATGGCAAACAGGCGGCTAACCGGGACAAAAGCAATCAAGGTCACCACCATTTCCACGCCCAGTTTTCCGGCGCGGGGCACCGCCCCCAAACTCACCCAGGCGGTCAGCCATACGATAAGCGAGGCGATAAGTATCGACAACGCAAATCCGGCCCATAATGCCGAGCGGCCCTTGCCGACAAAAACCTCTCTTTGGGTGGACAGCACCGCAATGCTTAGCAGATAGGTCAGCGCCCACAGGCCAACCGGCCCACCGGTGAGGAAATCCTGAAACAGGCCAATCATAAAAATCGCTGGTGGTGGCATAACCGATGGATTGGTCATCGACCAAAAATAAATCGCCATGAACGGCAAAAGTGGCATGGGAATGGTGACACTGCCTATGCGTAACGGGGCCGCATAAATCATCACAAACAACAGGCCGATCAGCAATGGCGATATCGCCCACAGCAGCGCCCTAACCCTTTGTATGACCTCAAATCCAGCCATTACAAATCTTCCGCCGGTAATGTGGCCCCGGGCAATGTGGTAGCCAGCGCGCCCTCTGTTGGCGGCACGGTTCCATTTTGGCTCGCCGCCGTATCTGCTTCGGCATCAGGCGATGGGGGGGCACCGTCGGCGACCAAAGCCGGGTCCTCATTCTCCTCAAAAACCACCGGTGGAATTTGCAACACGCTGACAAAATCAATCTGCTCTGGCCGGGCATTGAGTAATACCCGCCATGCACCGCCGCGGGTTTTTACCACCCGCCCAATCGACAGGCCGCGCGGCAATACGCCATCTTCGCCAGAGGTCATAATGCGCATGCCCGCCTCAATCTGCACATCACGGCCAATATAGACCAGCCGCGGGGCCGCACTATTATCCCCCGCCAGAATAGCATGGGCACCGGTTTCGCCGATAAATACCGGAATACGGCTATTCAAATCGGTCAGCAATAACACCCGGGCGGTGTGTTTGCCGGCGCTCATTACCCGGCCAATCAGGCCATTGGGGGCCAACACCGCCTGCCCTTCGGCAATACCATTTTCACTACCGGCATTGATCAGCCGGGCGCGCACAAACGGGCCGCCGGAATCAGTAATTGCGCGGGCCGTAACCACTAAGGGCGTTGGTGCTTTTGGCGCTTTGAGCAATTCTTCATAGCGCGCCATTTTTTCGTGCATGGCCAAGGCAAGATCACGCCATTGCAACAGATTGCGGTTTTCCTGCTCCAATTCACGTACCCGGGCGGCAGCCTGCCAATGGGCGGCGACGCCTTCACTGATATTGTTCAGCGTGCGCAAAGGCGCGGACAGCACGTTCATCACCGGTCCCGCTTGATCAGCAGCGATCGGTTTTAGCGGTAAAAACGGGGATTGATCGGGCCGGGACCGATCGACGACCAACAAAATCACGGCAATAATGATCAGTGCAATCAGCGAGATACGGGTGAGCGGGCTACCTAGCCCGCCAATAAACCCTAATGATCGCCGTCTTGCCATATCTTCTGTACACCGCCATCAGGATCAGAAATTATTAAACCGCCGATAACTGACCTTTCATAATTTTCAGATTCTCCAGCGTCTCGCCAGAACCCAGAACCACACAGGATAATGGCTCATCGGCCAACATAACCGGCAAGCCGGTACGCACCCGCAATTCCATATCGAGGTTACGCAAAAGCGCGCCACCGCCGGTAAGCATAATGCCCTTATCGACAATATCAGCAGAAAGTTCCGGCGGCGTGGATTCGAGCGCCGTCTTCACCGCTTCGACAATTTGCTCAACCGGCTCGGATAGCGATTCTGAAATCATCGATTCGGTAATGCGTACTTCGCGCGGTACGCCGGCCATCAAATCGCGGCCTTTAATATTCATCGACAACCCATCGCCGCTTTTCGGCGCAGCAGCGCTACCAATTTCTTTTTTAATGCGTTCGGCAGTGGCATCGCCGATCAGCATATTAGTAGTCCGGCGCACATAATTTATAATGGCGCTGTCCATTTTATCGCCGCCAACCCGTACCGAGCGCGAATAGACAATGCCGCCTAGAGAAAGCACGGCCACTTCGGTGGTGCCGCCACCAATATCGACGACCATGGAACCCGTAGCTTCATTGATCGGCAGGCCGGCGCCAAGCGCAGCAGCCATGGGTTCTTCAATGAGATAGACCCGGCGCGCGCCCGCTGCCATGGCCGAATCGTGAATAGCCCGGCGTTCAACCGCCGTCGCCCCGGAAGGCACACAAATAACCACTTGCGGGCTGGTAAAGGTACGCCGGTTATGCACGCGCTGAATGAAGGATTTAATCATTTCCTCCGCCACTTCGAAATCGGCAATAACGCCGTCCTTCATGGGGCGAATCGCCTCCATATGGCCCGGCGTTTTACCCAGCATTTCTTTGGCCTTGCTGCCGACCGCGCGCACCACTTTGCGGCCATTATTAATTTCATAGGCAACTACGGATGGCTCGTTCAAAACCACACCGCGGCCTTTAACGTAAACCAGCGTATTCGCTGTACCCAGATCGATGGCCATATCGGCCGACATTAACCCAAACAATCGCGCTAGCATGGAAGAGCGAACCTTTTCGCGAAAAGAGCCGTGCATAAATATCACAGCCTAGAAAAAACTTATATCTTTTTGCGATGTCGCGCCTCTTATTTCAAGGCTTGGCAACGCCATTTTGCTTTGTTTTATCAGCCTTTATGCACTCTTAGCCCAAAAAACCGGACTTTATCACCTGTTCTTTGTGTTGGCAGGGATCATTGTCGGTAATAATCGGCCAAGCAGTAAATCGGCCACGCGCCCAAGTGTATTGGCGTTTTGCATAGCGGCGCGTATCGCGCACCGCTTCCTCAACCGCATCATCACGGTCAATTTCGCCTTTTATAAGGCGCGTCAATGGCAAAAGCCCCAAGGCCTTCATGGCCGTCAAACTGCCAGACAGTTTTTTTTCCATAATGGCTGCAACTTCGCTCAGCGCCCCGGCGTCCATCATCAGCGAAAAGCGCTTGGCAATGCGCTGGTAAAGCCATTCACGGTCCGGCAATAGACAGACCCCGCGCCAATCGCCCGCCGCCAGCACCGGTTTGGTATCCGCCTGAAACGACGTTAACGACCGGCCGGTTTGCAAAAACACACTGTAGGCGCGCAATAGGCGCTGGCGGTCGGCACCCAAAATGCGCGCTGCCGCCGCCGGGTCAATGCGCGCCACTTCCGCCCGCAAAGCCTCCACACCTTCTTCATCGAAAATTTTCTGCGCGTCGTTTATCGCCGTTTCGGCAATCGGCGGCATTTGCGCCAACCCTTTGGTCAGGGCTTCAAAATACAAACCGGTCCCGCCAACCAAAATCGCCGCCTTGCCCTTGCTGTGAACTCCGGCAATGGTGCTTTGCACCTGTGTCAGCCATGCACCAACGCTATAAGGTGTGCCCGGATCCACATGCCCATAAAGATGATGGGCGATATCACCGCGCTCAAGCGATGATGGCTGCGCAGTCAGTATAGGCAGGCCGCCGTAAATTTGCATGGAATCGGCATTGATAATTTCGCCGTCATAATGGCGCGCCAAATCCACGGCCAAGGCGCTTTTGCCACTTGCCGTTGGTCCATAAATGAGAAGGATAGGCTTTGCCTGTTTTTGCGAACCCTGAGTCCCCATGAAATATCACCTTATCCTGGTTTCCCGACCCGACGCCCCGGCCCTTAAAGAGGCCAAAGCGCGTGCGCAAAAGTTAGGGTTTGAGCATAGGACAAACCTGTCGCCGGGTGAAGCGCTGGCCCTGCGCGCTAATACCGCGCCGCGCGAACTGGCTGCCGCCCTGGACCCCTTGGCGATGGATTGGTGTCTACACGCAGGCGAAATACCGCAAAAGAAGTTACTGATTTGCGATATGGACAGCACCATTATTGGCCAGGAATGCCTCGATGAATTGGCCGATATGGCCGGGTTTGGCGACGAAGTTCGCGCTATAACCGCGCGGGCAATGGCCGGAGAACTCAATTTTGAACAGGCATTGCGTACCCGCGTGGCACTGCTGGCTGGCAAGCCTGCATCCTTGTTGGATGATTGCTATGAACAGCGCATCACCCTGAATTCCGGCGCACGCACGCTGGCCAGCACCATGCGCGCGCGCGGCGCGATGACCGCTTTGGTATCCGGTGGCTTTACGTTTTTCACCGCCAAAGTGGCCGCGCAGGCCGGGTTTGAGGCACATCAGGCCAATGTGCTTTTGAAAACCGGCGATACCCTTAGCGGCAAAGTCAGCGAGCCAATTTTAGGCCGCAAAGCCAAAGCCACCGCCTTGCACCACTATTGCGATGCGCACGGCCTTGTCGCCAATGACGCGCTGGCCATTGGCGATGGCGCCAACGATCTGGCCCTGATTGAAGCCGCAGGCCTCGGCATTGCCTATCGGGCAAAACCAATATTAGCCAAAGCCTCAGAAGCAAAAATCAACCACACCACATTGACCACCGCCCTGTTTTTCCAAGGCATCAAACGTAGCGAATTTACAGATTAAAATTTAGAGCCTGCATTCGGAACCGCGATGGGGCGGTGCCACAGACTGGCAAAGACTATTAGGCAAATATTGAAAGTTCACCCGTATGGATCCTCATCGCGCGCATCCGTATCCTAATCAGACGTATTGCACGACACTGTTATCAAACATAAACTTTCGAGTCAGACTCTAAAGAAATAACCTAAATTAGAAATGGGGTGTAGTTAAACGTAAAATTTGATTGATAAGAAATATATCGTAAAATTGAACTG
The DNA here is from genome assembly GCA_021776615.1 of Robiginitomaculum sp. Taxonomy (GTDB): domain Bacteria; phylum Pseudomonadota; class Alphaproteobacteria; order Caulobacterales; family Maricaulaceae; genus Robiginitomaculum_B. The sequence continues at coordinate 458,047 of JAJFFO010000007.1, forward strand.
CATAAGAGCTATGTTTACAGCATGATCAATATCGAAACCACTCTTGTTACCAATTGCAGAACCCGCAAAAAACAGGTTCAGATTGATTTCGAAGAATCTGAATGGGAGACCATAGAAGCTTTTCATGCTGAAGTTGAGCAACTCCGAGCAACTAGGTTTGCGCAAGAGGGTCAAGGTGGCTCAATTACTGTATCGATAGACAGAAATTCGGGTGTCTCCTCAAATGCCAAACCAGTGGATAGTGAAGCATTGGCAGCGATGTTGCATCGCGCTCGACCATTTCTTTTGCAAGACGAACCGCTTTATTTTTTTAAAATATTAAATGTGTTAAAAAGGCGCACCAATCATTTAACCGCTTTTTTTTAAGCAACTGAAATCAATTCAAGATCGTTTCAATTTAACTCGCATGAAACAATTTAGGGCATTTGATTCGTTAGGAAATATACCAACATCTCCCAAGAGCGTCATGGACTGGCTAAACGGTTCCCAATACCATCGAGACTCAGACAAACGTGACAAGCTAGAAAAGAGTCTTGGTATATTTGGGGCTGATCAATCTGGCGCTCCAATCGTAATATTTGCACTCGTTGATATGGTACAAGCCATCTTTGGTCTAAGTGATTTCGCCGAAACTTTAATTTTATCGAAGGAAGGTGAATTCGAAATACTTTGCCCAATTGAACTATTCGACTGATTTTACATTAAATGACCTTAATCTTATTGTCTATCCCTGATGCAAAACATACGCCGCCTCAAATGAGACAGCATTTTTGTGTATGAAAGCTTAGAGCCTGTATTGAAATTAATTGAGTGATATCAGTGGATTATAGTTCCCTCAGATTGATGAAGATTCGAAGGAGGCCACGATGACCTAGACTGATACCGCTCGAGCAGATCATAAAAGCAATAGCCGTCGTTATCCAAGTGATTGTACGGATGAAGAATGGGCGATTATCGAACCCATATCCGCATCCCAATCAGACGCATTGCAAGGCACTGTTATGAAAAATAAACTTTCGAGTCATACTCTTAGGGCTTTATCGCCCGCGGTAGCAATTCACCACGACGATTAACCAGCAAGGCAATGGGGTTGTCATTATTCGCGCTCAGTTCTGCAATGCGGGCATTTGCCTCGGCAATACTGGACACGGATTGCCAGCCAATCTCTTCAACCACATCGCCAACGCGAATTTTGCCTTCCGCATCGCTATCGGGATCAATACCGGTGACCACCAGTCCCTGTACATCGGAGCGCACATTGTGCGTACGGCGCAAGGCGTCGGTGAGCGGCGATAAATCCATACCGAGGATGGTGTCCGCGCTTGGTTGCGAAGGTGCATCTGGCGCGGCACGTGCTGCTGGCGCATCTTCTTTCAATTGCCCGATAATCACCGTCGTTTCATGTGGTTTCTGGCCACGAATATAACGCAATTTGGTTTTACTGCCGTCTTTCGATTCCGCCGCCAATCGGGTCAAAACTCGCGAATCAGTAATAATTTCATCACCCAGTTGAATGATCAGATCGCCGGTTTCAATGCCGGCTTTTTCCGCCGGTCCGTCCTTGGTGACGCTCATAACAATGGCCCCCATGGGCTTATCGAGACCATAAGTGCGGGCCAGCTCAAGCGGAATAGATTGCGCCGAAACCCCCAGCCAACCACGATGGGTAACGCCAAATTCCAATAATTGATCGACAATCTGACGCACGAGATTGGACGGAATGGCAAAGCCAATACCAACGGAACCGCCAGTAGGCGAGAGAATGGCAGAGTTCACGCCGACCACTTCGCCTTTCATATTGAACAAGGGCCCACCGGAATTGCCGCGATTTATCGCCGCATCAGTTTGAATGAAATCGTCATAGCGGCCCGATTGAATATCGCGATTACGCGCCGAAACAATGCCCACCGACAATGACCCGCCAAGCCCAAAGGGATTGCCAATGGCCAATACCCAATCGCCGCTGCGTGCGGTGTCTGAATCGCCAAGTGCGACGGCGGGCAATGCCCCGTCCGGCTGCACCCGCAACACCGCCAAATCGGTCGCCGCATCGCGGCCAACAATTTGCGCGCTCAACGTTGTGCCATTGGGAAAAGTGACATCAATTTCATCGGCACCGGCAATGACATGGTCATTGGTGATGATGATGCCTTTGGCATCAATGACAAAGCCGGAGCCAAGTGAGTTTTCCGTGCGCGGAGGCCTTTGTCCAAAGGTGTCGTTAAAGCGCTCCAATGGCGAGCCTTTGGGGAAAACCGGCAAATCGCCATCGACCTTCTGGCTGGTGGAAATATTGACCACTGACGGCGATAATCGTTCCGCCAGTTCAGCAAAACCATCAGGGGCCTGGTGCGCCAAGACCGCCGGCATCAACAATAATGCCAGCAATGCCAGCGCCGCCAACATTGCGATCTTCATGCGCACCATAGCCATATTCTCTACTGCTTATTTGCCTGCCTGATTGCCAAAATAGCGGAAAAATTCGCTATCGGGCGATAACAGCATGGAGGTTTTACCGTCGGCCAGAGCCGATTCGTAGGCTTCCATAGACCGATAAAACGCAAAGAATTCGGGATCAGCGCTATAGGCTTTGGCGTAGATGTCGTTGCGCAAGGCATCGCCCGCCCCTTTAAGCCGTTCGGCCTGTTCATTAGCTTGTGCCAACAATACCCGCACTTCACGATCGGCGTCCGCCTGAATGCGCAATGCTCGTTCCTGGCCTTCGGCCCGAATTTGCGCCGCCTGTTGCTGGCGTTCGGTCTGCATGCGGGTAAACACTTTTTCCGCATTTTGCGACGGCAAATCAGCCCGGCGAATTTTGACATCGACGATTTCAACGCCAAGACCATCTTCCTTTGCCCGCTTACTTACACCATCGCGGATAGCGATCATCAACTCGGCGCGTTGACCGGCGATAATGTCGGACGATTCCACCTGGCCCAATTCGCGCCGGAGCGCCGATTCCATAAACTGGCCCAATTGCGCTTCGGCAATACGTTCATCGCCAAGTTTTTGGTAAAATTGCAGCGGGTCGGAAATGCGATAGCGGGCAAAAGCGTCCACAATCAACCGTTCTTTGTCCGAACCCTGAACTTCCAGCGGATTAGCGTCGAGCATCAAATTGCGACGCTCAAACTTGACCACATCTTCAAACGGCCATGGGCGCTTGAAATGCAACCCAGCATCCGGCTCGCCGCCCCACCCGCTGACAACACGATCAGGTTTACCCAATTGCAAGATCAACGCCTGCTCAGTTTGGCCGACCACATAAGGCATGGTGGTGCCCAACCAAATGGCAATGCCAATAACAACAAGTCCAATTAGTTTAATTATCGAGCTCATTGCTGATCTCCTTTGCTGGCGCGGGAAAATTCATTCAGTGGCAAATACGGCACAACGCCGCTCCCCGCGTCGTCGTCCATCAAAATTATGTTGGACTTTTGCAATACGCTCTCCATGGTCTCCAGGTACATGCGCTGCCGGGTTACCTGCGGCGCACGTTTATATTCATTATAGACAAGCGTGAAACGTGCCGCTTCACCGCTGGCTTCGGCCACTGTGGCTTCGCGGTAAGCTTCGGCATTTTGGGTGACTTTGGCCGCCGCGCCGCGCGCTTCCGGCACCACCCGATTACGATAACCGGTGGCATTATTCACTAATGTTTCAGCATCCTGCCCGGCATTCACCACGTCGCGAAATGCTTCGACCACCCGTGCGGGCGGGTCTGCCTGCGTAAGCTGAATCTGGGTGATTAATACGCCAGATTCGTATTCATCCAATGCCTGCTGCGCCAATTGCAAAGTGGTTTCTTCAACAATGGTACGGCCATCAGTCATGATCGGATTGAGTTCGTTTTTACCAACAATCTCGCGCATGGCGCTTTCGGCAACAGCCTTGAGCGTCTCTTCAACATTGCGCACATTGAACAAATAGGCGCGCGCATCATTAATCCGCCAGAATACGATAAAATCCAGCTCGACAATATTCTCATCGCCGGTCAGCATTTGGCTTTCCTGCGCTACATCGCGCGAGCTAGCCTGATCGCCAATGCGACCATTGGAACGAAAGCCAATTTCTTCGCGGTGTATCCGCGTAACCTTGGGCTTCATCACCCGCTCCACCGGTGCCGGTAATTTGAGGTGAAAACCCGGCCCTTCCGTGCGCTGATAAGCGCCAAAGCGGATGATAACCCCTTGCTCGTCTGGCTGGGCAATATACCAACCCGTGGTCAGCAACCATGCGGTAAGCACAAAGGTGATGATCACCCCGATACCAAGGCCACCGGCGCGTCGGCTTTTGCCGCTGCCATTACCGCCGCCACCACCGCCGAAAATACCACTGACGCGTCTTTGCAGATCGCGAACAATTTCGTCAACATCGGGTGGCTCGCCGCCACCGCCGCCGCCGCTTGGGCCATTGCCCCAGGGACTTTTATCGTTATCGCCAGGTCGTTGACCTTGATTGGGACCACGAGGCCCACTGCCGTTTGACTGATCATTCCAGGGCATAGTTCGCCTTTCATCTTGAATCGCGTTAGCGCTTACCCGATATGTGGCCTTATCTGAGCCACCAATCAAGGAGTAAGCGCAAATGGCACCAGCTGATATACATACCGTGCGAGAGGCGCTTGGTAAAATTAAGGATCCACAATCTGGCAAAGACATCATTTCTGCCGGATTGGTTCAGGGTTTAACGGTCAAGGATGACCGGGTTGGCTTTGCCATCCAGACCAGCCGCGAACAGGCGCAAAGCATGGAGGACGTGCGCGCTCTGGCCGAACAAGCGGCCCGCGAAGTCGAAGGCGTCAACGCCGTTACCGCTGTTTTAACTGCGCATTCACAAGAGAGCGCACCGGCACCAGCGCCAAAATCGACACCAGAACCAGCGCCAAAGCGCGGCAAAATTGGCGGCCACGGCGTTCCGCCGCCGCCCACACCCAAAGCCCTGCCCGGTGTTGGCGCCGTAATTGCCGTGGCCAGCGGCAAAGGCGGGGTCGGCAAATCCACCATTGCCGCCAATCTGGCAGTTGCCATGGCGCAAAAAGGCAAGCGTGTCGGGCTGATGGATGCCGATATTTACGGCCCCTCAGCACCGATATTGCTCGGCTTGCAAGGGAAAAAGCCAAGCTTGGACAAGGACCAGCGAATCATCCCGCTGGAGGCCCACGGGGTCAAAACCATGTCCATGGGCTTTATGGTTGATGACGGCCAGGCGATTATCTGGCGCGGGCCGATGATTATTGGCGCGCTGCAACAAATGTTTGGCGACACCGAATGGGGCGGCATTGATGTGCTGATTGTTGACATGCCGCCGGGCACTGGCGATGCGCAATTGACCCTCGTGCAAACTGTCAATCTGGCCGGCGCAGTGATTGCCGCCACCCCGCAAGAAGTGGCACTGGCCGATGTGCGCCGCGGCGTGCACATGTTTAACAAGGCCAATGTGCCGATACTGGGTGTGATCGAGAATATGGCCGGCTTCATCCACCCGGCCACTGGCGAGCGCATTGATATTTTTGGTGCTGGCGGCGCCAAACGCACCGCCGAAGAACTTGGCGCGCCATATCTTGGCGAAATTCCATTGGACCCGGCTTTGCGCGCGGCGTCGGACGATGGAAAACCCCCAGCCCTCGACCCAACCACCCCGCTTGGCAAAATATTCGCTGACCTCGCCGACAAACTGCTGGCGAATATCGCGCCCTAGGGGGAGGAGGTCGAGCCTACGTAGGGACGGACAATCCATACAACTCTTATCTGTCATACCTGCCCCGGCCTGCGCCAAGGCAGGCTGCGCCCTCACTTCGTCATTCCGCTCCCGGCCTACCCCGGAACCGGCCGTGCCCTTACTTCGTCATTCCGGCGCAGGCCGGAATCCACTCTTTTAAACGTCTTGAAACAAACCAAGATGGACCCCGGCCTTCGCCGGAATGACGGCCAGAGCAGACGTGGTGACACCTTCATATACACCTCGTCGTCACCTATGCTTTACCCTCGTCGTCCTCCGGCCACCCTCCGACTTGATCGGTGGGCCAGAGGACCCATTTTGAATGTTGGCGTGTTTGGCTCGTCACTATGGACCCTCCGGTCAGCTAAGAGGGCGACGAAGAGAGAGGGGCCGGCGGGCGACGAAACATGATCAGGTGCCAGAGCCAGACGTACCCCAAATTGTTTGGAGCTTGGAGGGGGCAACCCCCAAGCCCCTTGACCTAATATTGCCCATACCCCAGCATGGGCATAAGAGAAAAACACAAGGCGCAGCATGGCGGACGACGGTTACAACCCACAAAACCCGCTTGAAAACCGCGATGATGTAAAGGCATGGCTGGACACGCAGCCAAGAGATGTATGCGTGGTCTTTGCTGCCCGAGCTGCCTTGCGCGCAGTGCCGTTGCTTGCTGCGTTTATCACCGATAAAAACGCCAAGCTTGAATATGCAAGCACCATAATTCTGCCAAGTTTTCGCGCTATGGCAACAGCCTTGCCAGCGGGCACATGGCCTGGCAAGGCTGTTGCTGCTGCTGTTGCTGTTGCTGCTGCTGATGCTGCTGTTGCTGCTGATGCTGCTGATGCTGCTGCTGCTGTTGCTGCTGATGCTGCTGTTGCTGCTGCTGCTGTTGCTGCTGATGCTGCTGTTGCTGCTGATGCTGCTGTTGCTGCTGATGCTGCTGATGCTGCTGATGCTGCTGCTGATGCTGCTGCTGTTGTTGCTGTTGTTGCTGCTTATGCTGCTGATGCTGCTGCTGCTAACTTTTATCGCGCTTATACACAGGATCGAGACGCCATAGCCAGGGGTGCCAAGACCCAAGATTTGGCGGCTTTGCCGCTTTGGCATGAGCGGGAGCGGGGAAACAGTTACGGCATGCCCGCCGCACTCGGCGCGCAATGGGACGATTTGCAAAAAGGCCTTTTAGCAAAGAATGAAGATTGGCAGGTATGGACGAAATGGTATGAAGCGCGCCTACGCGGTGATGCGCTCAATAAAAACCTCGAACTCGCTCGGGTCACCACGCTTACAGAAGAGGATTGGGAATTAGGCAAAACCGACGCTGGGCATGTTAACGAAAAAATTCGCGACATTATTGAGAGTTTTGAACCGCCCGGAACACCGGATGATGCCCCTCCTGCCAAGATTGAACCGCAAACCCAAGGGGCGCTTCGCTTTATTGCCGATGCACAAGGCAGGATTGATGTTGACCTTGCCGCCAATGCCGAAGCTTTACTCAACGATCAAAATGCGCAAGACCGCCATAGCGAGGTCATCCGCATTGGCGGTAAATTTGAAAAACAAGTTGCAAAACAATCCTTTGGTCAAGGCGCGGATCAGACCTTATTAGAAGATATACAGCTTTTGCTCGATGCCGTGGGCGCGACCATCAATGCGGGCCGCCCCGGCCTGATCATCCCACGCGGCGAAGCGCTGCGTATTCTGGCCGAGCACAATAAGACCAGAGACGGAAATTCAGATCTGCCACCCTTGCCGGACGATATTGCACTTGGGCTGGATGAAATAGTGCGGGCCTATAATGTTTATGTCGGGCTGGATCCGGTTTTGTCCCGCGCCGATGAGGCACGCTTTGGCCCCGATGCCATCAAAAACATGGTGCCTCGCGATCAAGGCGTGGCCTTAGCCAAAGATGCGGTTGAAAAAGGCGTAGCCACAGCGCAAGCCTTGGCGGCGGTAGAGGAAGAAGCCGCCAATCTGCCGGATGAACCGGATGAAAACAATCGCAATGTCCGCCGTTTTTCGGAAGACAACAAAAACCTTTACCGGGCCGCTTTGGCAGAGGTTGATGGATACATTGAATGGTTAAAGAGAAACCCGATCGCGGCAAGTATTGGTATTGCAACAACAGGCGGAACCTTGGGTCCTTCAGCAGGAAAAGGGGTTATGAAAATAGGGGAATGGGTTGTGAAAAACAGTGAGGCTTTGATGCAAAGCTTTTCTCACAGTCCTACAATGATCGAAATAATTGAGAGAATTATCGCTGCTTTCATATAACGCCAAAAACGATTTGATACATAATCAATACTCGACCAACCCCTCATCGTCATTCCGGCGCAGGCCGGAATCCACCTTTTTTGAATCGTGAAACAAACGAAAGGTGGACCCCGGCCTACGCCGGGGTGACGTCTAGAGAGGGCGTGGTGGCGACTTCACGTGCATTTCGTCGTCCTCCGGCTTGACCGGAGGATCCATTTTTAATGTTGGTGTGTTTAGCGCGTCACTATGGACCCTCCGGTCAGCTAAGAGGGCGACGAGAAGAGAGAGTCGGAGGGTGATGAAGCGTGAGAGGGTGACGAAGCGTGGGCGGGGTGACGGCCTGCGCCGGACTGGTCCGAGGCGCTTTGACGCATGGCAAAGTCACATTGCGCAACATCCACCTATATTTTGACTTGAAATACGCCCACAAAAATGCCCTTACTTGGCCATGACAGGAGCACCTGTCGGGGAAGTCGTCAGTCCCTACTTTTGTTGTTACGCGGCTAAAAGCGCGCAACGGATTCCTATGCCAATCGGTTCTGCTAAGGCCGGATGGTGTGGTTATGTCCAAGGCTTCGGTCTAAATGCCGCGCCCCCTTGGTAACACGGGGTCTGACGACGTCCGGCTGTAGATTTTCCGGTTCCCCATTTCACTCATACCAGATGAGGAAATTATGGGCATAGAGACGAAACCGACCAATCACCAAGACAGATCAATTCCATTCAGCGCTGGCGGGTCTTCGTGGGCGAAACGGAGGATAACCGCCCCCGGTTAGGGCGGTGCCCAAGTCGCCAGTCCGGCCGCCGCCACAGAGCAAAACCCTATGGCAAATTACCAGCCCCGGTGAATATGTCGCCGTGACACGCGGCTGCGGACCAGAAAAAACCATCAACACCCGCGTGGCAAAGGGCCTGCAATCTGCCTGCCGGGTCGAGCGCGAATTCTGGCAAGCCGTGCGCGTCTGCCAACACGGCCACAGGATTGAGACCTATGCACAATGGCAAGCGTATAAAACTCATCCTCCTCTCCCATACACACGTCGTCGTCCTCTTAGCTGACCGGAGGATCCATTTGAATGTTAGCGTGTTTGGCTCGTCACTATGGCCCCCCCGGTCAGCTAAGAGGGCGACGAAGTGGAGAAGTCGAAGGGCGGTGAAGCGTAGTCGGGGATTTGTTGGCAGTACGCACGCTCTTCCTCCTCTCCCATGGGGAGAGGATCGAGGTGAGGGGTAGCAATGTAGAAAACGCTCTCTCGCCTTATATTCTACAGGCCCTTTACCCCTCATCCCAACCTTCTCCCTCCCCAAAGCAAGGATGGGGGAGAAGGGGTGAAAAGTGTGGTTCTGCTTTCTGGCCTTCGTCGGGATGCCGAAGCGAGGGATGGCAAGTTGGGTGCTATCCTGAGGATAGTTATCGAAGGTCGAGCATAGGGTCACACCAGTATCAAATGACCCTTGGCATGTGTCCCTTAGCCGCCCCTCATTGGTCCCTTATGTTATGTTTATGCGGCAAAATTTGGCGAATAAAGGGCGCAAAATTTAAGCTTATTGACCCTTTTTGTACCGGCTGGGTTTTGCGCT
>JAJFFO010000008.1 GCA_021776615.1 Robiginitomaculum sp.
CCCAGATATGCATATTTCGGGTTTTGATTTGCTTCTCGCATTCAGAGTTGCCGGTACGGTAAAATCAGTTTTTTTTGCGATTCTCCTGAATGCCATACTCACGGTGAACGCTTCGGCGTTACTCTCCAAAACCCGACGGGGACTTGTCGCAGCTAAGCTATGATCTGGCTTCGCTCACCAGCCCGGTGGACTTTGATTTTACCAATGATGGGGCAGGGCGTTTGACGTCCGAAACGATCTCGGACCCGGCCTGGATGTGGCAGCCGACCACGGAACGTAATGTCACCTATGATGCGGCCAACACGCTGGACCAGCTGAATTGATAAGAAAAGAAATTAAAGTAACACTGGCGGATGGGGGGGGATTCGAACCCCCGAGACGCTCTCACGCCCGCTGGTTTTCAAGACCAGTGCATTCAACCACTCTGCCACCCATCCGCTGAAGGCGAGGGCTAGCAAGCCTTGAGGGTTACCGCAAGATAGCCGGTGTAAAAACGTGTTATAAAATCCAATAAACTTTCATCAAGCGGACTCATAATCTGGTAACCATCCCGTTTAACGCTGTCTTTAGCGCCATGCCCTATGGTGTTTTCTCAATGGTTGTAAAACCCAGTAAAAAACAAGCGGCCATAAAGAGCTGCAATATCAGGGAAAAACGAAATGGTATCTGCGCAAAACAACAGCGAAGCTCAGCACGCTCTTCACGGGAAGATTGTTCGCATAGGGTTAGCGACACGGGTGCTCAAAGTGTTGGGGGCGTTGGGGGCGCTGGCAACCGTGAGCGCGTGTGCCAGTTCGGGCGTCAATGTTTCCGCTAATGGCAGCCGTTGGGGCGTGCCGGTTAGCGCCAACACCCATTTGGGCCGCTCGCAAAAATATTCGCGCAATGGCAAGTCATCGCCATCAATTGCCGGCTCCAGTGGTCATCAAAAGATTGGGCGACCCTATCAGATCGCCGGGCGCACTTATATCCCGGCGCGCCAGGACGATTATAATCGTACCGGTGTGGCCTCATGGTATGGCCAAAAATTCCACGGACGTAAAACCGCCAATGGCGAAATTTTTGATATGAATGCCATGAGTGCGGCGCATACGACCTTACCATTGCCCAGTCTGGTGCGGGTTACCAATTTGGAAAATGGCCGATCGATAATCGTGCGGGTCAATGATCGTGGGCCATTTGTCGACAATCGCCTGATTGATCTGTCCAAAAAGGCGGCGGGTGAATTAGGCTATGTCAAACAAGGCATTGCCAAAGTGCGGGTGCAATATGTTGGCCCTGCCATTGGTGGTTCGGGCGTGAATGGAAGCCGGGCCAGCGTACGCACGGCGTCGAGCAGCAATCGTGCTCCTGCGGCCAAGGTTTGGCCGCAACCAGCCAGCGCCAGACCGGCGACAAATGGGGGATGGCCGGAAGCGTCGGAAGATAAATACCCCATTGCCTTGTCCAAGCCGCGCGTCGCGCCTAGTGGCTGGTTCGTACAATTGGGGGCCTTTGGTGACCGCGGGCGCGCCGAACGTATTGCCGCCAATCTTGATACCTCCGGCCAAGCCAAAGTGCAGACCGCGTGGATTAACAATCATTACATACACAGAGTTCTGGTCGGGCCATATCGCGACCAAAATAGCGCCTATCGACAACAACAAGAAGTAGCCAATGCAGGCTATCCAGAGGCGAGGGTGACGGAGCAGCGCTAGGAATAAGCGCGCTCCCGGGGTGCAAAGCGGGTCCGGCCATAAAGGCTGGGCCCGCTTTCTTTTGTGCTTCTTTAAAGGGCGGTTATACCAGCGCGCTTATGGCCTTGGCGATTTTGGCCGCTTGTGCGTGCAAAACCTCCTTGTCAGCCTGTTGCGCCAGACCATGGCGGTCGAAGGGCTGGTGTTCGAAGCGCGGAATAATATGAAAATGTAAATGGAACACCGTCTGCCCGGCAGTTTCACCGTTAAACTGGGTTATGATCAGGCCATCGGGGGCAAAGGCTTTTTCGACGCCCAAGGCCACCTTTTTTACGCCTTTAATGGCTTCGGCCAACACATCACTATCGGTATCCAGCAAATTCCGCCCGGCGGATTTTGGCAGTACCAATGTATGCCCCGGTGCTTGCGGGAACATATCCATAATCGCCAAAACTTGGTCGTCTTCATAGGCTTTGCAACACGGCGCTTCGCCGCGCAGTATTTTTGCAAAGATATTGTCCGCCTGATAGGCACCCCGAATACTCATTCGCTACTCCTTGGGGTTCAGCCCCCGAATAAGGCCATAATATAGAACAGATGGCGACGCCATGCGACATTTTGGGCAATGTTTTGCAAAAAAATAGAGCCGAACTTAAGCCTGATTATCAATATAGCGGCTTACCCAGGCGGCAATAACCGCCGCCGCATAGCGCACATCGGCGCTTTTGGAGAGCAAATGGTCGGCGCTATCCAGGGGCACAAAGCTTTTGGGGTGTTTAGCGACCGCGAAGATATGGCCCGCATTTTCAATGCCAACGGTCTGGTCAGTTGGCGCGTGCATGACCAAAAGCGCGCGTTTGAGACCGGCAATGTCTTCGTCGAGATTATGGCCGCGTACATCTTCCAAAAATTGTTTTTGCACCTGAAATGGTCGCCCGGCCAAGGTCACTTCGGCGGCGCCCTTATCTTCGATTTCGCAAATGGCCGGTCCCAGATTGTGCAGCACATGTGCCGGGTCTGCTGGCGCGCCAATGGTAGCCACGGCGCGTACCGAGGGCAAATGGCGTGCGGCAGCAATAACGGCGGCACCGCCAAGGCTGTGGCCGATTAACAGGGTAGGCGGGGCCACCCGCTCCGATAAGGCCTGCGCGGCGGCAATCAAGTCAGCAATGTTGGAGGTGAAATTGGTATTGGCAAATTCGCCTTCAGAATTGCCAAGCCCGGTAAAGTCAAAGCGCAAAACCGCTATGCCTTCTTTGGCCAAAGCGCGGGCAATTTCGCGGGCTGCCAAAATATCTTTGGAACAGGTAAAACAATGGGCAAACAGGGCGCTGGCCCGAATTTCACCATCAGGTTCCTCTAACAGCGCCGCTAATTGCACGCCGCTTTGGGTGGTAAAGTCAAACCTTGTGGATGTCATAATTACTCTCCAGTATCGCGAAGAGATAGGCCCTGCGCGCCTTTGCGAAAAGGGGTGAGCTCATCAAGTGCGATCACATCTTGTTCAACCATTTGTCTCTCACGCGCTAAATAATCATCCACCGCCGTGTGCAGGCCGCTATCGGCAAACCAGTGGGCCGAATGGGTGCGCACTGGCACATAGCCACGGGCGATCTTGTGTTCACCTTGCGCACCGGCCTCAACGCGCGTCAAACCGCGAGCAATGGCCGCTTCTATGGCTTGATGGTAGCACAATTCAAAATGCAGGCCGGGTTTTTGCAAAACACAGCCCCAATAGCGCCCATAAAGCGCATCACCGCCAATAAAGTTGAGCGCCCCGGCCACCCAATGCCCGTCAGTGCGCGCCATAATCAGCAATATATCTTGCTTCATAGTGCGATGAATTTCTTCAAAAAATTCGCGATTGAGATAAGGTTGGCCCCATTTGCGCCGCCCGGTATCCTGATAAAATTCAAAAAACGCATCCCAATGGACAGGGGTTATTTCATCGCCGCTAAGGTGCACAATCTCGACGCCATTTTGCGCCTGTAGGCGTTCTTTGCGCAGGTTTTTGCGTTTGCGTGACGATAGGCTGGTCAAAAACCCTTCATAGTCTTCATAGTCCGCATTTAAAAAATGATATTGCACGTCCATGCGCCGGGTAAACCCTTGGGCGCAAAGCGTGTCGGCATCGCGGTCCGAGGCAAAGGTGACATGCACCGATGAGGCACCAATTTCGTGCGCCGCCGCCTGCATACCATTGGCCAAAGCCCGCTGCACCGCCGGGTCGGCACTGAGCAGGCGCGGACCGGGGACCGGCGTAAACGGCACCGCCGACTGCAATTTGGGGTAATATTGCCCGCCCGCCTGTTCATAGGCATTGGCCCACGCATGGTCGAACACATATTCGCCCTGACTATGGCTTTTAAGATAGAGAGGCGCCGCGCCGACGATCTTGCCGTTCGCCGTCTGCGCCAAAACATGCAAGCTTTGCCAGCCGCTCTGCCCACCAACACAGCCGGTTTCTTCCAGCGCGTGCAAGAAGGCCCAACGCAAAAACGGGTTGGCGGTTTGGGGGGCGGGATTGGCTAAACCATCCCATATCTGTTCATCAACGCCGCTTATCGAGGGCAGGAGTTTTAACGTCAGGTCTAATGGTTTTTGTGCGTCCTTCGACACGGGCGGGCTTATTGCACCTCGAACATGGCATCTACTTCGACGGCGGAACCCAAGGGCAGGTTAGGGCAGGCCACCGCGGCGCGGGCATGGCGGCCGACATCGCCAAACACTTCAACCATCAAATCTGATGCGCCATTAATCACATGCGGAATATCTTCAAAATCGGCGTGTGCATTGACGAAGCCGCCAAGGCGCACCACCCGGTTTATGCGGTCCAAATCCCCATCCAGCGCGGCATTGGCTTGCGCAATGAGGTTTAGCGCACACAAGCGCGCCGCCTGCTGCCCGGCGGCGACATCCATGGTGCGGCCAAGGCAGCCACGCACCAATCCCTTTTCTCCAAAGGCAATTTGCCCGGAAACCACCAATAGATTGCCGGTCAGCACATAAGGAAGATAATTCGCCACCGGCGCGGCAGCTTTTGGCAGGGTAATCCCCAGTTTTTTAAGTCGAGCATGAATGGCAGACATGGGCAATTCTCCAGTTTTAAGGTGTCACATGGATATCCTTATGCCTAATTCTACGCGGCGGTATAGCCGCCATCAATTAAGTGCGCTGAACCTGTGCAGTAGGACGCATCGTCGCTGGCCAAAAATGCTGCCAGATTCGCCACTTCCTCATTGGTGCCATAGCGTCCAAGGGGAATCTGTTCATTCATACCCGCTACGAAACCAGCTTGATCGTCCGGTGCCATTTGTCCGCCGAGTGAGCGCATCATGCGGTTATCAATCGGACCGGGGGAGATGCTATTCACGCGAATACCAGAGGCGCCCAGCTCCAGCGCCGCAGTTTTGACCAGCCCGTTAACTGCATGCTTGCTAGTAATGTAAGGTGCTATATTTGGGAACCCAACGGCACCGGCAATCGACGCCGTGGCAATGATCGAGCCGCCGCCGCGCGCTTTCATTGGCGCAACGCAATATTTCATCGATAACCAAACCCCAAGGACGTTGGTATTGAGCACATGTGAAAACTCTTCCAAGCTTAATTCATCCAGCGGTTTCGCAATCCCTTCTACGCCGGCATTGGCAAACAAAATATCAATGCCGCCAAATGCTTCTATGGTTGCGGCAATGGCGGCAGCGGTTGCCTCTTCATCCAGCGCATCGGCGATACTGCCTGCAAGGTTACCTTGCGCGCCTAACCGCTCGCGGGTTGCGGATAATTTGTCCGCAGAGCGCGCCACCAGCATCACCTTGGCACCTTCTTGTAAAAACAGCTTGGCCGTGGCTTCACCAATGCCGCCTGTAGCACCGGTGATGATGGCCACTTTACCGGCCAGCCTTCCCTTTGAGTTTGTCATGTTATCCCCTTTGATTAGAAAAAACCTAGTCATCGGATAGCATAGACGGCCGCGTATCACTCTGGCCATAATAATTTGGCATTTGTTATCTGGTAACACAGGAATGCAGCATCCCGGCTTGACTTGACGAGCACGTAAGTTGGCAAAGTAAGGAAGCGGAGGGAATAATGCGCGAATCCAGTATCAAAAAACAGGATATACAAATATCTACGCCAGACGGGGTTTCGCTGGCGGCGACGCTGTTTTTGCCGCTGCCGTCAGCACCGGCACCAAAGGCGGCGGTGTTGATATCGTCCGGCACCGGCTTTCCCAAAGCGTTTTACCAGCTCTTTGCTGCTTATGGCGCGTCGCGCGGCTTTGCCTGCATGACTTATGATTATCGTGGTATTGGAGGTTCCGCCCCCGCCGACATGCGCGGCTGCCAAGCCGATATCATTGATTGGGGTACTCGGGATGCGCCTGCCGCCTTGGCATTTTTGGCGCAGCGTTTTGATGGCGTGCCAATATTCACCCTTGGCCATAGCGTTGGCGGGCAGATTATCGGGCTGATGGATAATCATGATTTGGCCTCTGCACACGCATTTGTGGCGGTTGGCAATGGCTATATGCCGTATCATTGGCCGCGCTACTGGCCGCTGGAACTTTTGTTTTTCTATATTTTGGGGCCGTTATCGCTTTTGCACCATGGCTATATTAAAGGCCCCGATTATTGGCCGGGTGCCAGCATGCCGCGCAAAGTGTTTTTGCAATGGCGGCGTTGGTGTCAGCGCAAAACCTATTATCAGCGCGATGTGGACGAAAAACTGGGCGGCGGGAATTTTGCCATGGGCGGCGTGCCGATACGCCAATTTGGCTTTGCCGACGACCCAGTGATCAATAGCCGCTCGGTCAAATTGATGGAACAGCTATATGATTCTGCCAATTACGACACCAAATGGATCCGCCCGGCCGATATCGGGGTGAAGGCAATTGGCCATAGCGGCGCATTTTCAACCAAGGCCAAAGGATTTTGGCCGATGCCGTTTGACTGGTTCGAGACGCTGATACCATGAGCGATAAAATTTGATGAACGATTGCCGCCTCTCTTGTTCATGAACCGTTCAGCGAGGGAATCATAGTTTCGTTCTTGAGATTGTTGCCCGTCATAACGTCCCTCGCGCGGGTTTTGATCTCACGGTTGTAACTAACCCAGCCTAGCACCGGTTTCCGCAAGGAGACCGGTGCTTCTGGTTGGGCGTTATGTTGGCCAAAGCAACCCGCCAAACCTAGCTAAAACTGTGTACACCAAGGTCATGCGATTGCTTGGCCCTTGCCCGGCTTAATCTCAATGGTAATGTTACCCAACACTGCCAATGAGGAAGAATGGCCATGCGCGTCCTGTGGACCCCCGATGATCAACAAAAAGCGACGTGCAATATGGGCAAATTTGCGCAATCTGTGGCGCAAATAGACCCGGCCGCGCCCGACGCTTACGCCCAGCTTCACGCCTGGTCTGTTGAGGACCCGGCACGGTTTTGGCGGGCGATGTGGGACGAATGCGGTCTGAAGGGCGATCCGGGCGATATTATTCTTGAGAATAGCGAGCAAATGCCCGGCGCACAGTTTTTCCCCGATGGACGGTTAAATGCGGCGGAAAACCTGATTGAACGCGGCGACCGGCTGGACCAGGCCATTGTGTTTTGGACCGAAGACGGCCGCGAAGAAAGCTGGACCCGCAAAAAGTTAAAGGAAAAGGCCGGGCGCTTTGCCGCCACTTTTACCGCGCTTGGTATTGAGGAAGGCGACCGCATTGCGGCGATTATGCCAAATATGCCGATGACCATTGCTGCGTTTTTAGGCGCAGCATGGATTGGCGCGGTGTTTTCTTCCGCGTCACCGGACTTTGGTGTTGGCGGCGTCACCGATAGATTTGGCCAAATTGAGCCAAAAATCCTCATTGCCTGCGACGCTTATCGCTATAATGGCAAAATATTCGACGTCTCGGGCAAGCTGACCGCCATTGCTGATAATATTCCCTCGATTGAACATATATTGGTGGTGCCATACCAAAAAACCGACCCGGATTTGAGTGTTGATGAGCGCTTTATCAGCCTTGAAAAATTCATGAAAATCGGGGCAGGGGGCGGCATCCCTTATAAGGGATTTGCGTTTAATCACCCACTTTACATCCTGTTTTCATCGGGCACCACCGGCCAGCCGAAATGCATTGTGCATAGCGCCGGCGGCGCACTTTTGCAGCAATTTAAAGAACACAAACTGCATTGTGATAATGGCGTAAATTCGCGTGTGTTTTTCTTCTCGACCTGCGGCTGGATGATGTGGAATTGGCTGGTGGCCGGGCTGGGCGTTGGTTCGACCATCCTGCTTTATGATGGTTCACCCTTTGCCATGGACGGGCGCATATTATTTCGCATTGCTGACCGCGAAAAGGCGGATTATTTTGGTATATCCGCTAAATGGATTGATGCCGTGCATAAGTCCGGCCAGCACCCGGCGGTGGAAAATAATTTGTCATCGGTGTGCATGATTGGCTCTACCGGGTCGCCATTATCGCCCGAAGGGTTTTCCTTCATTGCCGACAAAATATCGCCCACAGCGCAGATTGCCTCCATGTCCGGTGGCACCGATATTGTTTCCTGCTTCGTGTTGGGTAATCCGCTGCAAAGCGTTGTTGAGGGTGAAATTCAGGGGCCCGGCCTTGGCATGGCGGTGGAAGTTTGGGACGAAGACGCCAAGCCGGTGATTGGGCAGAAGGGCGAATTGGTGTGTGTCAAACCGTTTCCGTGCATGCCATTGGGGTTTTGGAATGATGGCGATAATTCGCGCTATAAAGCCGCGTACTTTGAAGACTTTCCCGGCATTTGGCGCCATGGCGATTGGGCGGAGATTACCGAACATGGCGGGGTGCTTATCCATGGTCGCTCTGACGCAACGCTTAATCCGGGCGGCGTGCGTATTGGTACCGCCGAGATTTACAATCAGGTCGAACAAATCCCCGCCATTCTCGATAGCGTTTGCGTCGGGCAGGATTGGGATGATGATGTAAGGGTGATTTTGTTCGTGGTCTTGCGTGAAGATGCAGCGTTGGACGCAGCCTTGATCAAGGAAATCAAAGGAAAGATCCGAAAAGGCGCTAGCCCGCGCCATGTGCCCGCCAAAATCATCGCGGTCGCCGATGTACCGCGCACCAAATCTGGCAAAATAACCGAATTGGCAGTGCGAGATGTGGTGCATAACCGCGCGGTGAAAAATCAACACGCCTTGGCAAATCCCGAGGCGCTAGCATATTTCAAAAACCTGCCGGACCTGCAAAGCGCTTGAAGTAAACCGCCTCCCCATGAAGGGAGGTATGCCCATCTCCTGCGTCTATTTGTGCCAGTGCGGCGGCGATGATTATCGCCTATGCTTGGGCGCATAGCACGGAGATATAAGCCTATGGAAACCTCACTCATTATCGCCAAAGTTTTGGGGCCGCTTTACATGGTGGCCGCCATTGGCTGGCTATTTAACCGCGATTTTTACCGCAAAATGATTGCGCAGTTCTCACAAAGCCACACAACGCTTTATGTTTCCGGCATTTTGGCGTTTCTGTTTGGCGCGATAATTTTGCTGCTCCACCCTTATTGGGGCACGGATTGGCGCGTAATTATTACCCTTCTCGGCGGGATAGGGCTTTTGAAGGGGTTGAGTATTCTGCTTTTCCCGCGCACTTTAATTACGTGGTCGCTGGCCTTCGTAAATCGACCGGCGCTTGTTGCCGCGGCGTTTGCGTTGGCTTTTGTGCTGGGTGTTGTGCTTACCTGGTTTGCTTATTTCGCCTGACCCCAGCCAGTTTTAGGAGAAATATTATGGATACAGCATTGCTGGTAGCGAGAATATTGGGTCCAATTTATCTATTGGTCGGGATTGGCTGGATGCTTAATCGCGCGCATTATGACGCCATGCTGGCCGATTTCACCAATAGCCCAACGGCCATGTATCTGAGCGGGATATTGGCGTTTGGCATGGGCATACTAATTTTGCAATTCAACTGGATATGGGCCAATGACTGGCGGGTTATGGTCAGCATTATTGGCGTTTTGGGCGTGCTTGAAGGCGCGATTCTACTCACTTTCCCGAAGATATTGACCACAATCATGGATGCCCTGACCGCGCGGCCAAATCTGATGCGTTTTATGATGCTGCTGGCGTTTGCACTGGGCGCAGCGTTCACATGGTTTGGTTATTTCGCATAAGCGCGTATTTGCGTTATATTGACTTTCGCTCCGAGGGGCGCCCCTGATTCCTATATGCTTTGTCATTAGGGGTTAGCGGGCTGAGAAGCACTCTTGGAACCTGATCCGGGTCATGCCGGCGAAGGGACGGGGCATTTTGCGCTCTTCCTTTGTCTGCATTTCTGACATTTTGCGGGAGCACGACCATGAATAAGCCCACCGGCACCATAGAGACACAAACCGTTTCCACCGGGCCATTGCCCGCCTCGCGCAAAATCTACACCTCCCCAAAAGGCGCGCCGGACCTTAAGGTGCCGCATCGCGAAATTGCTTTGCATGAAAGCGCCAAAGAGCCGCCGGTGCGGGTGTATGATCCCTCGGGGCCGTATACAGACCCGGAAGCGACCATCGACGTCAATAAGGGCCTCGCCCGCCCGCGCACGAATTGGGTGTTGGATCGCGGCGGCGTTGAGACTTACGAGGGCCGCGATATCCGCCCTGAAGACAATGGCACGGTCAGTGAAAAATACCTGGCGGCGGCGTTTCCGAACACGTCCAAACCCATGCGCGGCGTCGGCAATGCGCCAATTACTCAATATGAACACGCCCGCGCCGGTATCATCACCAAGGAAATGCATTTCGTCGCCGAGCGCGAGAATCTGGGCCGTAAAACGGCGGTAGAGGGCGCGGCCGCGCGCATTGCGGCGGGCAATAGCTTTGGCGCGTCTATTCCGGAGTTTATCACCGCAGAATTTGTCCGCGACGAGATTGCCCGTGGCCGTGCGATCATCCCGGCTAATATCAATCACGGGGAGTTGGAGCCACAAATTATCGGGCGTAATTTCCTGACTAAAATCAACGCCAATATCGGCAATTCGGCGGTGACATCATCGGTCGAAGAAGAAGTTGAGAAAATGGTCTGGGCGGTCCGTTGGGGCGCTGACAATGTGATGGATTTGTCGACGGGGCGCAATATTCACAATACCCGCGAATGGATTTTGCGTAATTCGCCAGTGCCCATCGGTACGGTGCCGATTTATCAGGCGTTGGAAAAGGTCAATGGCGTTGCCGAAGACCTGACATGGGAGATTTACGCCGATACGCTGATCGAGCAGGCGGAGCAGGGGGTGGATTATTTCACCATCCATGCGGGCGTGCGCCTGCCGTTTATTCACCTGACCGCCAACCGGGTCACTGGCATTGTTTCGCGTGGTGGTTCGATCATGGCTAAATGGTGCCTGCATCACCATAAAGAGAGCTTTTTGTACGAGCATTTTGAAGACATTTGCGAAATTATGCGCCGCTATGATGTGTCATTCAGTCTCGGTGATGGCTTGCGCCCCGGCGCGATTGCCGACGCCAATGATGAAGCACAATTTGCTGAATTGGAAACCCTGGGTGAGCTGACCAAAATAGCCTGGGCTAAGGGCTGTCAGGTGATGATTGAAGGCCCGGGTCACGTGCCGATGAACAAAATCCATGAGAACGTCACCAAGCAACTCGACGTTTGTCATGAAGCACCGTTCTACACTCTCGGCCCGCTGACCACCGACATCGCACCGGGCTATGACCATATCACCTCGGCCATTGGCGCCGGTATGATTGGCTGGTTCGGCACCGCCATGCTTTGCTATGTCACCCCCAAAGAGCATTTAGGCCTGCCCGACCGCGACGATGTGAAAGTCGGTGTGGTGACCTATAAACTGGCCGCCCATGCCGCCGACATCGCCAAGGGCCATCCGGCGGCGCAAATGCGCGACGATGCGGTCAGCCGCGCCCGGTTTGAGTTTCGCTGGGAAGACCAGTTTAACCTATCTCTGGACCCAGAAACCGCGCGCGATTATCACGACCTCACTCTGCCCAAAGACGCCCATAAAACCGCGCATTTTTGTTCCATGTGCGGGCCAAAATTCTGCTCCATGAAAATCACTCAGGACGTCCGTGATTACGCGGCAGGCATGAGCGATAATGAAAAAGCCGATATTGAACGCGGCATGCAAGACATGCGCGCAAAATTCATCGCCAGTGGCGGGAAGGTCTATGTGGAGGCGGGGGAGTAACTTTTACAATTCGCTACCCCCTCATCCCAACCTTCTCCCCATGGGAGAAGGAGTAAAAAGGCGATGGTATAATACCGCCTTGCTTCCTCTCCCTTGGGGAGAGGATCGAGGTGAGGGGTTAGGGATTATCCAATTTAATCTCACTCAAAATCGTTATCAGCACGCCGTCGAGGTTTTCGGAAACCTGATTATTCCAAAACCTGAGAACTTTGTATCCACAACGCTCCAACGTCTGCGTGCGTAAAGCATCCTTCGTTCGATCGTCATCATGCTGGCCGCCATCAAGCTCGACAATCAGCTTTGCGGCTTCGCAGATAAAATCGGCGACGTAATTGTCGACAGGAACTTGGCGGCGGAATTTATATCCGCCCAATTGGCGGTTGCGTAAGTTTCTCCAAAGCAGTTTTTCCGCTTCGGTTTGGTCCCGTCTTAGCTTTCGTGCCAATTTGATTTTTGTCTTTGGGTCCATTTGGTAAGTGTAGCGTATAATTCTGCACGTGTATTACCCCTCATCCCGACCTTCTCCCCGTGGGAGAAGGGGTAAAAAGGGTGGCGGCATATGCCGTTGGGCTTCCTCTCCCATAGGGAGAGGATTGAGGTGAGGGGGTGGGGGTAGCAGAATAAATCCACTGCCCATAAGTTTCGTTCTTTGGTTTCTTACCCCCTCATCCCGACCTTCTCCCCACGGGAGAAGGAGAAAAAGGCGAGTTTCCTTCAATTCGCCGCGGCTAACCGGTATATTTGCCCATACGTTTTCGAAATTGTTGCTGTTCCCATTTTGCGCCAAAAATACCGAACAGGCCGAATATGGTGATGGCGTGGAGGATAATGCCAAGGCCCCAGCCGAGGGCGACGATGGCTACCCACCAAAAGTCGGGGCTTATAATGCTGTTGAAGGCGGCAAGGCCGGGAATGATCACCAAAAAGGCAATCCAGTTCATATGAAAGGCTTTGAGGTTTTGGACATATTCAATGGCCTCGCGCTCAAACTCATTCATTGGCGATTGCTCGGCGGGTTGGGTGTTGGTCATGTTCTGCTCCTGCATCAAAGTGCTGATTGAAGTTTCAAACACAGCAGCAAGGCATTTGAGCGATTCAAGACCGGGGCGTTGGCCGCGTTCTATCCGTTGGATAGTGCGGACACTAAGGCCGGAATGCTGGGAAAGTTCCTCTTGGGACCAACCCTTTTCCAGACGGCGTTCTTGAATGTTCATTGTGTTCACCTCTGCTGTGCGGCTCCTTGATGGCCCGGATTGTCGGCGCTAACCACGACAGCTTCCCGACATTAGCACGACAGTTCAGCGACACTGACACGCCATTGCGCATCGCAGATAAAAGTCGTGCCCAAACGAAAACGGCGCCCGTGATATTATCACGAGCGCCGCTAAACCTGCAGGCTATATGTTAGCGCCGAAGCGCCAATAGCTTACAAAAGTTCGGTATTAGTCAGCCAGCTGAACGTTGGCCGCAGCGTCTTTGCCGCGGTTGCTGGTGATTTCATAGCTTACTTTTTGGCCATCGTTCAACTGAGCAATGCCAGCTTGTTCGAGGGCAGAAATGTGTACAAACACGTCTTTGCCGCCATCATCGGGAGCGATAAAACCATAACCTTTAGTGGCGTTAAACCATTTTACTGTACCAGTAGCCATTTGTGCGTTCCTTAATTTGTAGTGCACTTAATTCCCAAATCATTTCGGGAAAACGTAGAGTTCGTAAAAGTCCGTATTTGAAGGGGTAGGCGAGCTTTAGAAAGTGACAGTGGTGATCGCACAACGATCGGTACCTTTGGTAGGGTCTGCTTAAAATCCAAAATTCGTGTCCTTGAAAAGGGCAATGACGTAATCCGCGACCGCTATTACAGAATTTCCAGGAAATTGCAAACCAATTTCTCATGACGTTATCGTGTGTTCGTCAACGGCAAAACCGGCGCAGATAGGTGCGCCGCCATTTTTGCGCCTTAAGAGAAAATATGAAAAGCCACCCCAGCGGCCAATAATACGGTGCTAAGCGTGGCACCGATAAACGGGATGGAGAACCAAAAAAAGTGCGCCATAACCGCGTAAAGAAAGGCCGCACCAATTAATATGGCGCTGAATATTGGCAGGAATAGCAAATCAGGCTGCACCACGCTAATCGTCGCAAACACCACCGCATAAACTAAAATACCAAGGCTGTGGCTGGCATTAAAGCCCATATAGGCCAGCCAGAAACTCTTATTGGCACCGCGCAGGCGGATGCTGGTATTGTGCATGCCTGCCAATAACGTGCGGTCGGTGGGGGCGAAGCGTTTGGGGTTGCGCAGGTCCAACAGGGTGTAGAGCAGGTGCAAAGTGCCCAATGTCGCCATAATCGCCAGCGCAATTCTTATAAGTAAAAGGTCCATAATCATTATCCTGATGTTGGGGAAAACGAGGGTAGGAAAAAACGCAAATACTCAATCCATTCCGGCGGCATAGAAATAGGAAATAGCATGCCGGTGAGAATCGGGATGATAAGTGCGCCAATGGCAGCACCGGCGATCATAAAACCAATGCCGATGGTGTTGCCAAGAGCGAGCCCAAAAACGGAAGGATTGGCGTCCATCGCCCAATATCGCAAGCCGACGCCAATATGGGTCATAAGCGCGAAAACCCCGAGAAAATAATAAGGAATGAAGTAATAGGTGTAGGGTGGTCCGCTCATCACCGATGCAGGCCAGTAAAAATTTGTGTCGAGCTGGAAATAAAGCCGCGCCATGGCCAGCGCAAACATATGTTCGGCCATGAAAAGCAAAAATATCCCGCCTGATAAAATTTGCGCCCACGCCCAAAACCCTTGCGGCCAACCACGAAGGATAGCGCGCACCAGCAAAATCCCGCCAAGCACCATTTGCACGGCGATGACGATAAGAAGTATCGCCTCGACCAGCCAAAATCGATACACGATGCGCATGGTTTTCTGCACCGCATTATAGGTCTCGATGCCAAACAGGCCGGAGACATGGTTGAAAAGATGAGCAAACACGAAGACGCCAAGGATGATGGCGCTAAGCCGGTGCAGGCGGCGTATCTTGCTTGAGGGGGCAGGTGTGGCGGTCATTTTAAGGCGTCTCCAAACCAGGCAAGCGACTTTTCGAGTTGTTCGTGCGGGGTTTCTTCAAGGCCGGTATGGCGAATTTCTTCGAGGCTGACCTTGCCCAATTCATCTCGCCAGGCGGTTTCGGCGCGCCACATGGCACGGGCAATGCCGCAGGGCTTGCCATAGCATTTATCATCAACGCCGGACGGTCCCTTGCGACGGATTTCGGTGCAACGAAAATGCGGGGCCGGGCCATCAATGGCCAACACGATATCCAACAGCGCTATTTCCGTGGCCGGGCGCCCCAAACGATAACCGCCGCCGGGGCCTTTGCTGCTGCTGACCAGCCCTTGTTGCGACAGGCTTTGCATGTGCTTGGCCAGATAATGCTCCGGCAGGTCGAAAAATTCAGCCAGCTTGCGCGCGGGCAAAGCCATGCCCGGCGGCAAAGAGGCGAGGATGCTACAACAGTGGACGGCCCACTCTATGCCTTCATTTAATTTCATAATAACGGATATAACATATCCGTTATAAAACGGTCAATATATATCCGTAATTAATTTGACCAAATTGAACCGTGCTTTTTACACTAATCTGCGATGGCCTTGGTAGAGGACGGGGCTGACCACCTTGGTTCGGGCCGACATCTTATGTTGCGGCGCACAAAAAACTGCTCTAGACACCCAACGCCTTATCCGTCTTTAGGCCAACAGGGCCTATTCTCCATTATCAATTGAGTTTTATATGATTTCGCTGTCGACCTATCGTGATGAATGGTTTTCCAATGTGCGCGGCGATGTCCTCGCCGGTCTGGTGGTGGCGCTGGCGCTAATCCCCGAGGCCATCGCCTTTTCCATTATTGCCGGTGTGGACCCCAAAGTCGGGCTGTATGCGTCTTTTTCCATTGCGGTGATCGTGGCGATTACCGGTGGGCGGCCGGGTATGATTTCGGCGGCCACGGCGGCCACCGCGGTACTGATGGTGTCTTTGGTGAAAGACCATGGCTTGCAATATTTGCTGGCGGCAACAGTGCTTGCCGGGCTTTTGCAAATCGGTGCCGGTTTATTGCGCCTTGGCAGCTTGATGCGTTTTGTTTCGCGCTCAGTAATAATTGGTTTTGTGAATGCTTTAGCGATATTGATTTTTCTGGCGCAATTGCCGGAGCTGATTAATGTGCCATGGCTGACCTATGTCATGGTCGCCGGTGGGTTGGGTATTATCTATCTGTTTCCGTTTCTCAATAAGACCATTCCATCGCCTTTAGTGTGCATTTTGGTGTTAAGCGCCATCGCCATTTTTATGGGGCTAAATGTGCGTACCGTTGGCGATATGGGCGAATTGCCCTCAACCTTGCCGATATTTCTCTTGCCGCAAATCCCGCTTAATTTTGAAACTTTGCAAATCATCATGCCGTATTCCATCGGCGTCGCCGTGGTTGGGTTGCTGGAATCGTTGATGACCGCCTCCATCGTTGATGATTTGACCGACACCGAAAGCGATAAAAATCAAGAATGTATCGGGCAGGGCATTGCCAATACGGCGACCGGGTTTATTGGCGGCATGGCCGGTTGCGCGATGATTGGGCAATCAATGATTAATGTAAAATCCGGCGGACGCGGGCGGCTTTCCTGTCTTTGCGCCGGATTGTTTTTGTTGTTTCTGATTGTGGTCTTGGGCGATTGGGTGAAGCAAATCCCCATGGCGGCTTTGGTGGCGATCATGATTATGGTCTCCATCGGTACTTTTAGCTGGTCGTCGATCAAGAATTTGCGTGACCATCCGCGCTCGTCCTCCATTGTTATGATTGCCACGGTGATTGCGGTGGTTTCCACCCATAACCTGGCCATTGGGGTTTTGGTTGGCGTATTGCTTTCGGGCCTGTTTTTCGCATGGAAAATCTCGCAAATCTTCGAGATTAATTCATCGACCGATGCGGACGGCACCACTCGCTTTTATGTGGTCGAGGGCCAGTTATTTTATGCCTCCGCCGAACAATTCACCAAGTCCTTTGATTTCAAAGAGGTATTGGAAAAAGTGGTGATTGATGTCAGCCGCGCCCACATTTGGGACATTTCCAGCGTCAATGCTTTGGACATGGTAGTATTGAAATTTCGCCGCGAGGGTGCCGAAGTTGAGCTCATCGGCTTAAATGAAGCCAGCGAAACCATGGTCATCAAATTAGGTACCCATGACAAACCGGGCGCGCTTGAACGCTTGATGGGTCATTAAGGAGAACGATATGCCGCAAATTATGGCTTTGATTGATGGTTCGGTTTATGCGCAAAGCGTTTGCGACCATGCCGCGTGGATTGCCAAAAGGGGCGAAGCCACGGTCAAACTGGTGCATGCACTGGGTCGCCGCCACGGCCCCACCAAGCAGACCGATCTAAGCGGCAGTATCGGCATTGGCGCTCGCAGCGTCCTGCTCGACGAATTGGCGGCCCATGATGCGCAAACGGCCAAACTGGCGCAAAAGCGCGGCCGGGCCATTCTGGAAGATGCCAAAGCGCGCGTTGAAGCGGCGGGCGCTCACGATGTCACCACGCAAATGCGCCATGGCGATGTGGTGGAAAGTGTTCAGGAATTGCAAGACGAGGCCGACCTGATCATCATCGGCAAACGCGGCGAGGCGGAAGGCTTCGCCAAAAAGCATTTGGGTTCGAATATGGAACGGGTGGTGCGTTCCACCCATAAGCCGGTATTGGTCAGCTCGCGCAGTTTCACCCCGATAAAAAATTTCATGATTGCTTATGATGGCGGTGCCAGCGCGCAAAAGGCGATCGAACACGTCGCCAATGCCAAGACGCTTAAGGGGTTGGCTTGCCATTTGTTGACCATTGGCGCTGATTCTGCTGCCAATCAGCAAAAATTGCAGGCCGCAACGACGATTTTGCAAGAGGCCGGATTAGAGGTCAGCGCGCAAATTATCGATGGCCAGCCGGAAGAGGTGATTGTGAAAAAGATTGCCGCCGACGACATTAATTTGCTGATGATGGGCGCTTACGGCCATTCGCGCATTCGTAATCTGGTCATCGGTTCGACCACGACCGCCATGGTCAGCGCCTGCAAAATCCCGGTATTGCTGTTTCGCTAAGCGCAGGCGCACTTAAATTATATGGCGTCAAATTCGCGCATGGTTTTGGCCATAGATACCGACATTTCCTCTAACGAGCGCGGCTCAATCCCCAATGTTGTGCGCAAAGCCTGATTGTCGAATTTGGTTTGCTTGCCCAGCCCCGGCAAAATCATGCGCAGGGTTTTGTCAAACCTGGCAATGAAACGCAGCAAAAAGTCGGGCATGGCGCGGGTCGGTGCCTTAAAGCCATTTTTGGCAAGAATTTTGGAAATCTCCAGCATCCAGCCATTGGCAGATACCAGCACAAAGCGCTTGCCGGCGGCTTCATCGCGTATCATCGCCTCGTAATGAGCATCGGCCACATCGCGTACATCAATCAGACTGAAATTAAGCCGGGGGCAAGCGGGAACTTTGCCGTCAATAAGGCGCGAAACAACCTGTCCGGAAGTGGAAAAGCCCTTATCCAATAACGGGCCTAGGACGCCGCCCGGATTAATCACCGCCAATTGCATTTTCCCGGCTTCGCGGGTTTTCATAAAATCCCATGCCGCCCGTTCGGCAAGGGTTTTGCTTTTGGCATAGGCGCTAATCGGGCCATCCACATTCGACCAGTCGGCTTCGCTAAATATGCGGTCTTGCTGGGCGATTTCTTGCCTGTGCGTGCGTCCATAAGCAATGGCTGCCACCGATGAGGTTAGTACCGTGCGCTTGACGCCGGCTTTGGCCGCTGCGCGCAGTGCCCGCAATGCGCCTTCGCGCGCCGGGATAATCAACTCGTCCTCATGTTCCGGCTCAGTTGGTGGAAACGGCGAGGCCACGTGTTGCACATAGGTGCAGCCACGCACGGCCTCATCCCAACCTTCATCCTTATCCAAATCTAAAGTAACAAACGACAGACGGGCCGTCGCTTTACCGTCCGGGTCTACCGCGCCCCGTACTTCATCAGCGCGGCTGGGCGTGCGCAAAGAAGCGCGCACGGCATAGCCTTCCTCAAGCAGCTTCTTAATGCAGTGCTTGGCGATAAAGCCCGAAGCGCCGGTCACCAATACGGTTGTTGCCGCGCTTTTAGTAGTGTTTTTCTCTTCTGGCATTTACGTTCTCCCAGACCCTAATTAACGCGGTTGGCTAATGTGTCATGGTGGGCGGCTAGCAATTCGCGCAAGTAAAAGCCAATGCTGGAACCATCTTCAAAGCCCGCATCTTTAGCAGCTTTTTCGGTTTGCTCATCACTGGCCCCGGACGGTTTGGCGAAGGCAACAATATCGGCATAAGCACCAATGGTGAAATTATCGACATTGGTGCCCATATCGCCAACAAAAATTAAATTACCGCGCCGATTAGTGTCCTCAAGATAGCGGTTTTCCATTTCTCTTTGTTCATGCAATTTGTGTTTAAGGCCGGGCGCGGCGTCAAACATTTCAATATGGAAAAATTTCATATCCTTGGTGTAACCATCGACAAATTCTGCTGACGGGCCGTAGGCAAACAATTCATCGCGATAGGCAATGCGGCCATCAAGCGCCGCCAGCGGATCGTCGAAGGCCGTGGCGGCCGCCTCGGCGGCCAGCCGTTCGGCGGCGAAAAACGCGCTATAGCTGCCAATTGGTTCCAACAACATCAAATCCCATTGGTCGCCTTGGCTATGGCGCATAATGAGCGGCGCGGTGCGCCCGGCCATGGCATAAAAACCCTGGTCCTCAAGGCTGCGCAAATCTGCAATCATGGCTTTTAATTCCCCCGGTGCGGCGCGCATGGTGGTGGTTAGCCACAAGGTATCGCGAGGTGGTTCCGCAGCCTTGGCAGCAAAACCGGTGAGTACAAGCAATAGGGTCAGCAAGAAGGGGCGCATGGTAATTCCTCAAATCATGATTGTCGTACCCCACCATGGGTCTTGCCCCCTGAATTGGCAAGCATGATCTGAATGCCCCCAGAGTTGTTGGCAGGGTCGTTGGCCGGCTAGCTTTGCTTTAGTGTGCGATCACATAAATATTTTTCAAACAATTTGTTGCGCAAAATTAATTATTATGACGTGGGAAAACCTACTAATCATGAAACTTATCAATGCGTTTAATTGCGAAGAGGTAGATTAGGATGCGTTTGAAGACCATTACCGGAATATCGCTCTCGGGGCTTGGCGCTTTGCTGATCGCTGGATGTGTAGATCTGAATGCCTGGGCACAATCAGATGCAAATGCAAACAAGGCGGCGGACCAGAGCATGAGCTTTTTTCTGACCAGTGTCGGCCCCGGTGATGGTGCCAATCTTGGTGGTTTGAACGGTGCCGACGCCCATTGTGGTACGCTGGCCAGTGCCGCTGGCACCACTGGTAAAACTTGGCGTGCCTATCTGAGCACCACCGGACAAGGCGGCGTCAATGCCATGGACCGGATTGGCACTGGCCCATGGTTTAATGCCAATGGCGAACAAGTTGCCTCTAGTGTGGAAAACTTATTGTCAGACGACAACAATCTGACAAAGACGGCTTCAATTTCTGAAACTGGCGCCATAATTAGCGGGAACGGCGACTACCCCAACCGTAACCGTCACGATATTTTAACCGGCACTATGCTGAACGGGGCCGCCTCTACAGATAGCGAGGATAGCACCTGTTCAAACTGGACCAGCAATGGTGAAGGCAGTGCGCTCGTCGGTCATCATGACCGGTCTGGCGGCGGGCCAAACCCAACCTCATGGAGCACTGCACACGGCTCACGCGGCTGTAGTCAGGAAAACTTGCAAAGTTCGGGCGGAGACGGGCTTTTCTATTGCTTTGCGGTCAAATAAGCGGGTTGGCTTTTAGGTCATCCACAAAGTTTTATTTCTCTTTCAGCAATTTCGCGGCGCTGACATAGTCGATCTTGCCAGAGCCCAATACCGGAATCGTCTCGGCAAACTGAATTTTCTTGGGCACTGCAAGTTCGGGCACACCGTGGGATTGTGCCCATGCCAACAAGTCGGCGCGGTCGGCGTCAGCATAATCAGAAATCAGAATAATCTGTTCGCCCTTTTTATCGTCGGCAATGGTGATGGCCACGTGTTGATTGTCCGGCCATACGGCGGTGGCGCAATTCTCGACCACGGCCAAGGACACCATTTCGCCGCCAATTTTGGCAAACCTTTTGGCCCGGCCACGAATGGCAATATAGCCATCCTTGTCGATCTCGACGATATCGCCGGTATCGTGCCATTCTTCGGGCAAAGGGATAATCTCGCCCGGATGTTCGGGCGTCAGATAGCCTTGCATGACATTGGGGCCACGAACAAAAAGCCTGCCGCCTTTTTCAATGCCGGGGACTGGCTCAAGCCGTGATTCCATACCCGGTAATAACCGCCCCACCGTACCAAAATGATTGTCGTCCGGCGTGTTCACAGCGACGACGGGGGAGGCTTCGGTAACCCCATAGCCTTCGAGCACGGTCAGGCCGTATTTTTTCTTGACTGCAGCCCGGGTTTCATCGCGCACGCGCTCGGCCCCGCAAACGGCAAAACGCAGGCCATCCATATCGCCTTGATTGCCCGCGCGGGCATAGCGATTAAGGAAGGTGTCGGTGGCAAAAAGAATAGTCGCCCCGGTGGTGCGTACCCGCTCAGGGATGATTTTGACATGCAAAGGCGAGGGGTAAAGCGCCGCTTTCATGCCGCTGAATAATGGCAACAAAACCCCGCCGGTAAGACCAAAGCAATGAAAGGTGGGCAGGGGGTTAAACACGACGTCGGTCGTGCGCAAATCAATATGGGCGCGTACCTGTTCGCAATTGGCAACCACATTGCCATGGCTAAGAACTGCGCCCTTTGGGTCGCCTTCGGTGCCGGAGGTAAAGAGAATGACGCCCGGCGAGGTGTGGGCCGGATGGGCGCGAAACAGAAACGGGCAAAGCGGACCCAATGCCGCTGCGACTTTATCAACAGGGCCAAGAGCTTCGCGCACATCTTCCAGATAGACCATGTCGACTTCGGCCTGTAATTCTTCTTCCAGCTTTTCCAGCTTGGCCACAGAAATGAAACGGCGTGCGGTAATCACGGTTTTGATGTTGGCAACATTAAAGGCAGATTTTAAATTGCGCGAACCAGCGGTGAAATTGAGCATTGCCGGGACGCGGCCATAGGCCAATAGCGCAAAAAACGCGAGCACTGACCCGGCACCGGTTGGCAGCAATATCCCGACATTCTCGCCAGCCTTGGTATGGCGGCGAAGGGCGCTGCCAAGCGCAAAGGCGGCGCGAACAATTTCGGTATAGGAGAAGGTACGGTCATCCGCATCAACAATGGCGATGGTTTTGCCGCCAAATTGACGTCTGGCGCGCAACAACGCCGCGAATATGGATTTGTGCGCTTTTCGTGGGCGATACTGAGACATGCTTCCCCGATTATCTTGCCAGCTTAGTGCCGGACTTATCTTTATCTGGGGACTTTATCGCCATACGCACGCTTTGAAAACCCGCTGTGTCTTTTCCCGGTTTGGCGCTTATTTGCTCGAGGTTTGAAGCCGCGCTGCCCGCCACGTTACCAACATGAAATATCATTAAGGTTTTTGTCGCTGGTCTTCGCAGGCAAGTCTTGATAGAACCGTTTCCATAAATCGGGAGGGTTTTTGAATGAAACGCATAATAGGCGCTGTTGCGCTATTTTCTATGTTTTCGACGCCTTTGCTTGCTGACGTTGTCAAGCAAACTAAAGGATCGTTCGAAGATAAATTTCGTCAACTGGAAGACGAAGATTGGCCAACACCAAATGGTGTTCGCTCGGCAACCGGGGCGCCCGGCCAGGATTATTGGCAGCAGCAAGCCGATTATGTGATCAAAATTGCGCTGGATGAAGACAAACGTCGCCTTTCCGGCAGTTCGGAGATTATTTATACCAATAATTCCCCAGAAAGCCTGTCGTTTTTGTGGGTGCAAATGGATCAGAATCGTTTTCGTGCTGATTCGCTCGCCGAGATGTCTTCAACCACCAATCCATCAAACAGAATTTCCTATAATGCCGTTCGCCGTGCCATGCGCATGGAAACCTTCAAAGGCGGCTTTGATGTTTCCGGCGTAACCGACGGCAATGGCGGGGCCTTGCCTCATAAGGTTGTTGATACCTTGATGCGTGTTGATCTGCCGACGCCATTGGCACCGGGCGAAACCACCCGCGTGCGCATTGGCTATGCCTATAATATTGTAGAGCAGCGTGTCATTGGTGGCCGCGGCGGCTATGAGTGCTTCACCAAAGAAGATGAAGACGGCAATTGCATTTTTGAGATTGCCCAATGGTTCCCGCGTATTTCCGTGTTTTCTGACTATGAAGGCTGGCACAATAAAGCGTTTATGGGTCGCGGCGAGTTCACTCTCGAATTTGGCGATTATGATGTCGAAATAACGGTTCCTGCTGATCTCATTGTTGGTTCAACCGGCGTGCTTACTAATCCCGAAGAGGTAATGAGCGCCACACAGCGCGAGCGTTTTGAAACCGCCCGCACCGCCAAAGCGCCGGTTTTCATTGTCACCCCTGCCGAGGCAAAAGCTGCGGAAAAAGCCAAAGCCAAGGGCACCAAGACATGGAAATTTAAAGCCGAAGATGTTCGTGATTTCGCCTGGGCCGCTTCTCGGAAATTTATCTGGGATGCGCAAGGCGTGAATTTGAATATGGAAGGTTCACCAGACACCATTATGGCCATGTCTTTCTACCCGAAAGAAGCTGAGCCACTTTGGTCGTCTTATTCTACCAAATCCATCATTCACACACTGGATGTTTATTCGCGCTTCACCACGCCCTATCCGTGGCCGGCAGCGATTTCGGTCAATGGTCCGGTCGGTGGCATGGAATACCCGATGATCACCTTTAATGGCCCACGGCCGACCAAGGATGATGACGGCAATCTGACCTATTCACGGCGTACCAAATACGGCCTTATCGGGGTGATTATCCACGAAATCGGTCATGGCTTTTTCCCGATGATGGTCAATTCAGATGAGCGTCAATGGACCTGGATGGATGAAGGCTTGAATACCTTCACGCAATTCCTGGCCGAAAGTGAATGGGAAGATGAATATCCGTCCCGCCGCGGCGATGCGAAAAACATTGCGGGTTATATGAAGTCACAACGCCAAGTGCCGATCATGACCAATTCGGAATCGATTTTGCAATTTGGTAATAACGCCTATGCCAAGCCAGCAACGGCATTGAACATTTTGCGCGAAACCATTTTGGGCCGTGAATTATTTGATAAAGCCTTCGCAACCTATGCAGATCGCTGGCGCTTCAAACGCCCGACTCCCTATGATTTCTTCCGCACCATGGAAGAAGTTTCCGGTGTTGATCTCGATTGGTTCTGGCGCGGCTGGTTCTACTCAACCGACCATGTGGACATTTCCCTCGACAACATTGTGAAAGGGACCATCAACACCACAGACCCTGATGTTGAAGCGGCTTATGCCCGTGCCAAGGAAAAATCAGATCCAGGTTCGCTTTCTCGTATGCGTAATGCCGATATTGAAAAATGGGCAGATCGCGATCCTTCGGTTATTGATTTTTACAATAAGAATGACCGGCACACGGTCTCTGACGGTCAGCGCAAGAAGTATAAGAAAGGCTTCGAAAAGGCTGAACAGTGGGAGAAGGACGTCCTGACCAGCAAAGATAATTTCTATTTGCTGACATTCTCCAATAAGGGTGGTTTGGTCATGCCGATCTTGCTCGAGCTGACTTATGCCGACGGCAGCAAGGAGACCATTAACTACCCGGCCGAAGTTTGGAAGAACAATCCCAATACCGTCACCACACGGGTGATGCGTGAGAAGGAATTAGTTTCCGCTACGGTCGATCCAAGATGGGAAACTGCTGATGTTGATGTGGAAAACAACACTTTTCCACCCAAAATCGCGCCTTCGCGTCTCGAAGCGTTTAAACGCAAACCTTCAAAAAGCCTCATGCAACGCATGGAAATGGCCGTGGACGAGGATAATTTAACGCCACACAAAGCCAAGAAGAGCAAGAAGGACAAAAAAGACTGATGCATTTCGGTTCAGTTGAGAGGGCGCCAGAGCATAAGCTTTGGCGCCTTCACCTTTTTTTGGGTCTGGTTTCGCTGATTTTATTGATCGGCTGGAGCAGTGTCGCTGCCGCGCACCGCGCTCATGCTGGTCTTACCGAGATAGAGCGCAGTCGCAGCAATACCGAATTTGAAATTATCCACCGGGTTTTTGCCCACGACCTCGAGCCGTATTTATTTGGTGAGAATAATGGGGTGTGGGAAGAACAGCTCGAAGATGTCAAAAAAATTGGTACTTATGTAGAGGCCCATTTTGCACTGGTGGTAGACGGCGAAGCGTTGCCGACGACCTATATTGGCGCGGAAACCGATGGGGAGTTTATCTTCATATATTTCACCACCCCCATCCCAGACGACCTACCCAGTTTTGATGTGTACAATGCCCTGCTGACCAATATTAAGGATGATCAGCTGAATTTGGTAAATTTGACCTTGGACGGCGAAACCCAGAGCCATTATTTTCAATTTGGCGAACAGCCCAAGACATTCGTGATGAAAACGTCAGGCGCTGACTGATTTCTCACCCTTGCCTGAAACAAAATAAGAGGTCATTTTGCGCCTCATGGCCACATTAATCGACAAAACGCAAAAGCCCCAAACCCACCGCCATCCGGAAAAGCGAAATCGCCCGGATAGCCCGATGCAACGTAAACCCGATTGGATCAGGGTTAGAGCGCCCATGGGTAAAGGGTATTTGGAAACGCGCAAAATCGTACATGAAAAAGGCCTGTTCACGGTCTGCGAGGAGGCGGCTTGCCCCAATATTGGCGAATGTTGGGAAAAGAAGCACGCCACCTTGATGATTATGGGCGATACCTGCACCCGCGCGTGTGCGTTTTGCAATGTAAAGACTGGCCGTCCGGCAGCTTTAGACCCTAATGAGCCGCAAAATGCTGCCAAAGCCGTGGTCGAGATGGGCCTGAACCATGTGGTGATTACCTCGGTCGATCGTGATGATCTGGACGATGGCGGGGCGGCGCATTTCGCCCAAACCGTAAGCGCCATTCGCGCTGCCGCATCGAGCACCACGATTGAGATTTTAACCCCCGATTTTTTGCGCAAAGGCAATGCGGCAGATCAGGTTATAGACGCACAGCCAGACGTGTTTAACCACAATTTGGAGACCGTACCGCGGCTTTATCTCTCCATCCGCCCTGGAGCGCGCTATTTTCATTCCTTGCGGCTGCTGCAAAGTGTCAAAGAGCGTGACCCGGAGCAATTCACCAAATCCGGCCTGATGGTTGGCCTTGGGGAAAGCCGCGAAGAAGTGATGCAGGTGATGGACGATATGCGTTCCGCCAATGTGGATTTCCTCACCATCGGCCAGTATTTACAGCCAACCCGCAAGCACGCGCCGGTGGAGCGTTTTGTGACGCCGGAAGAGTTTACAAACTACGAAACGCTGGCCCGCGCCAAAGGATTTTTGATGGTTTCGGCCTCGCCCTTGACCCGCTCCAGCCATCATGCGGGCGAAGATTTTGCCCGACTGCAGGAAGCGCGAGCGCAATTGCGCCTCAAGGCTGGCAAAAACACACAAAAGCCCAAAACCCTTGGCTGAACATCATATCTGGCAACGGGTGAAATTTGCACCGGACGACGTGTTCACCTTGGCGTCTGATGTGGAAGATTATCCAAATTTTATAAAATTTATCAACGCTATCCGCATACAAAGTGATGTGATTGACGGCGATGTACGGATGCTTTTGGCGGAAGTGCGGGTGCGCTATAAATTCATTCGCGAGCGGTTTTCCACCCATGTGGCTTTAAACCCGATTGCCCGTACACTGGCGACCAAATTGGCCCGTGGTCCGTTTCGATCGTTGAGTAATCGGTGGGTTATTCATCCGCTTGATGATGGATCATCGTTGATAGAATTTATTGTTGCCTATGAATTTAACGTGCCGTTTTTGGGGCAGTTTTTAGCGGCACGTGAAGATAAAGCCGCGCATTTCATCATCAACGCGTTTGAAGGCCGGGCTGCCGAGCGCTTTAGCGGCGTTGGCGGCGATGAACAGGCGGTGCAGGCGCAAATTGCCTCAATCAAAGGCCTCAATTAGCATCTTCAAAGCAGCGCTAACGCTCTGCGCGCGCACCTCGGCGCGGCCCAAATCACCAAATTGACAGGTTAATATGCGGGTTTTAGCGCCAATGCGGGCGCAGGCAAAGCATACGGTGCCAATGGGCTTGTCGGGCATGCCGCCAGTTGGTCCGGCGATGCCGGTCAGGGCCAGGGAAACGGTCGCATTGGAATGGGCGAGGGCACCTTCGGCCATCAATTCGGCCACCTGTTCACTCACCGCGCCGTGTTCGACCAGAATGCTTTGCGGCACGCCCAAAAGCGATGATTTTGCTTTATAGGAATAGGTGGAAAACCCGCAATCGAACACATCGGATGAGCCGCCAATGGCGGTTAAAGCGGCGCTAACCAGCCCGCCAGTGCAGCTTTCCGCCGTACTGATCATCGCCTGATTATCGCGCGCCTTTTGCAAAGCCGCTTGCGCAAGCTCTAATATATCAGCAGAAAACATATGTCCCTCATACGATCCGAATGTGGCCGGACGTTAGCCGCGACAAAGCGCAATGTCGAGAAAGCCGCAGAAAACATTTCTGTGAGTAAAAGTGATTTTATAGCCTAGCGGTAGACTTCCTAGGAATACCGCCCTTTAAGGCTTTAATTGCACGCTGGCGGTGGCCAAAGCCGCCAGACCTTCGCCGCGACCAAGAAAGCCCAGTTTCTCCGTCGTGGTAGCTTTGATGCTGACCCGCTCTATATCTAGTGCCAAGAGTTCCGCCAGCCGCCCGCGCATGGCCTCGCGGTGCGGCTTGATTTTGGGGCGTTCACACATGAGGGTCACATCAACATGCAGCAATTTGGCGCCATTTTGTTTCAACAAAGCGTGGGCCGCGCTTAAAAAAAGCGATGATGACGCGCCTTTCCATTGCGGATCATCGGGCGGAAAATGATCGCCAATATCACCAGCGGCAATGCTGCCCAGCAAAGCGTCGGTCAGGGCATGCAGGCCAGCATCGGCATCGGAATGGCCTTCCAGTGTGAGGTCGCCCTCAATGGCTATGCCGCACAACATCATGGTTGTACCCGCCACCAAACGATGCACATCAAATCCGGTGCCGGTAACGCAAACCGGCGTGGACGCAAAGGTAGGGGGGGAGCGCAATAGCCGTTCTGCGCGTTCAAGATCGCCGGGGCGGGTGATTTTAAAATTCTCGACCTCGCCTTCAATGATGGTGCACGGCAATTGCCCGCTTTGGGCCACGGCAATGTCATCGGCAAAGTCGGCAGTTGATGGCAGCTTGGTATAAATCTGATAAAGCGGTTTGAAGGGAAAAACCTGCGGCGTTTGCACCTGCGCCAAGCCGCTGCGCGCAACATCTTCTGCGGCTTGGTCGTGCTCAACGATTTTTTTCAGAGCGTCGCTGGGGGCGAGGCCCGGTGCCGCGCCATTGGTGCTCGACGCGGCGGCAATCAGGCGACTGATCAGGTCGGCGCTGATAAACGGCCGCGCCGCATCATGGATCAGCACCAAATCTGGTGGATCATCGGCCAAGGCCGCCAATCCGGCGCGTACCGAGGCGGTGCGGCATTCGCCGCCAACATGGCTTTGCACGTCTAAACCGTGGGCAGCCATCGCGAAAAGCGGCGCGGCATCCTTGGCGATAATCGCATGGACGCTGTTTATCTGCGGGTGTTCACAAAATGTGTTTAGGGTGCGGCGAAACACCGGAATATCGCCAAGAGACTGATATTGTTTGGGAATATCGCCGCCATGGCGAGTGCCGCTGCCCGCGCCAACCATTAGTACTGCACACTTCATTGGCCAACTCCCTTTACAAACCGGTGATTTACCGCAATTTGTGCTTAAAATTTAGGCACACATAAAGACGCGCTCCTCGCATGACCCTTATTGTAGACAATTTAGAGCTTGGCAATGCGGTAATCCTGGCCCCCATGTCAGGAATAACCGACTTGCCGTTTCGCGCGCAGGTCAAACGCCTTGGTGCGGGCATGGTGGTCAGCGAGATGACCGCCAGTCGCGAGTTGGTTCGTGGGCGCAAGGATATGCTGCGCAAGATTGCCGCCGATGCTGCGTGCAGCCCCACAGTTATTCAAATTGCCGGGTGCGAAGCCCATTGGATGGCCGAAGGCGCAAAACTGGCGCAGGACGCTGGCGCGCAAATGATTGATATCAATATGGGCTGTCCCTCCCGCCAAGTGACCAGCAGCGCCACTGGCTCGGCATTAATGCGCGATCTCGATCATGCTTTGCATCTGATCGAGGCCACCATTGGCGCTGTTGACGTGCCAGTGAGCGTTAAAATGCGCCTTGGGTGGGATGATCAAAGCCTCAACGCCCCCGAACTTGCCAAGCGGGCACAAAATGCCGGAGCGGCGATGCTGACCGTGCATGGGCGCACGCGCTGCCAGTTTTATAAAGGCAAAGCCGATTGGCACGCGGTGCGCAACGTGGTCGAGGCCGTCACGATCCCGGTGGTGGTGAATGGCGATATTACCAGTGCCGAGAATGCCAAAACTGCTTTGGCGCATTCGGGCGCGGCCGGGGTCATGGTCGGCAGGGCCGCTTGCGGGCGACCATATCTGCCGGGGCTGATAGCCGCGCAATTGAACGGCGATAAATCCTTTGCCGTGCCGTCACTGGCCGAGCATTTTTCGCTTTTGACCGAACAGTTCGATGGCAGTTTGCGGCTTTATGGCCATGCGCTTGGGGTGCGGATGTTTCGCAAACATTTATCGGCGAGTATTGACGCCGCCCCCTTGGAAATCACGCCACCCAGACGCCGAACCTTACGGGCGCAATTATGCCGTTTGGCCGATCCGGCGGCGCTTTTTTCGCACATGGAACGCCTTGGGCAAAATCAGCCAATTGCGTTGGCGGCGTGAGCGAGCAGCATCAGCAGCGGGTATTATTGGCGCATAATGACCGCATTGCCCGCGAAACCTTGGCCCGCGATTTGACCGGCAAGGGCTATGCGGTGCGCGCTACATCCAGTTTCGACACTCTATGGCGGTGGATACGCAAGCAAGAAGGCGATTTAATTCTTATCGACGTGGACATTCCCGATCCGGCGCGCAACGGGTTTGAGCTATTAAAGCAAATTCGCCAAACCTATCCGCACTTGCCGGCCATGGTGTTAAGCGCGGAAAATACGGTTTTGACCTCGCTATTGGCCGCCCGCTTTGACGCCACGGACTATTTTCCAAAACCTTTTAGTTTTGCCCAGCTTAGCGCCTCAATCGCCCGTGCCTTGCAAACCTCTGCCCCGGGCCCGGCGGCCCAAAACCCGCGCACCAATTTGCCGTTGGTCGGCAGTTCTGCGCCGATGCAGGAGGTTTACCGCACCGTGGCGCAGGCGGCACAATCTGACCTTCCCGTCCTTATTACCGGCGAAACCGGCACCGGCAAAAGCCTGATTGCCAGCGTGATTCATGATTTTGGCGCACAGGCGCAGGGTGAAATTACGGTTTTGCATTTTCCGCTCAGTGATGAAGCACTGGGACAGGCGCTGAAAACCATTACATCAAAAGGCAGTGTGCTGGTTGAGGAAGTCAGTGCGCTTACCGAGGCGCAGAATGCCCAATTGATTGGGCTTTTGTCGCGGCTTGAGCAGGCCGGTAATTGTCCACGCCTGATCGCCACCACCGGTTCGCCATTATCGCCAAGCGGGGGAATTGATGGCCTTAGTCCGCAATTGCAATTTCGCCTAAACACCATGCACCTTGCTTTACCGCCTTTGCGTGATCGCGAGGCTGATGTGGATGCATTGGCCACCGCTTTTGTGGCCGAATTTAGCCAGAATAGCATAACCATAAGCCCGCGGGCGCGGCGCAGCCTCTTGGGCAGAGCGTGGCCGGGCAATGTGCGCGAACTTAAAAACCTTATCCAGCGGGCGGTTTTGAGTGCGCGCGGCAAGGTTCTTGATGCGGATGATGTACGCCCCTCTATGGCAGTCGATAGCGGCGACGGCGCACCGGGCCAAACCGCCCCATTGGAAGCGGCGATCGCGCGCGCGCTGGCCGCGCATATGAGTGGTTTTGACGAAAACTGCCTGCCGCCGGACTTCTACCAATACAGCCTGGCAGCGTTTGAACGGCCCTTGCTAAAACGGGTCATGGCCATGGTTGGCGGCAATCAACTTAAAGCCGCAGCATTGCTGGGCATTAATCGCAATACCTTGCATAAAAAGCTGGTTCACTATGATTTGCGCCCTAATATGAGCTAAAGTGTTGAATATTAGCAACAGGTGGTGCAAATTAGTCGCTGTTTGCAGAAGGTGGAGCAGCCTATTTTATGACTGATATGGTGAGCACACAGGCCAATATTGACCCGCGCTTCCCCAAACCGGCCCGTTTGCTTAGCTCGGCCTTGTTTGGCGTATTCTTTGCCATTGCCATTGTCATCACCACATTGGCGGCGTTTTTTGCCTTGTCCGGCGCAGGTCAATTAGGACCGGGCAGCCCTTCGCTGATTACCATTTTGATAGCCAATTTATTGTTGATTCTGGGCCTGGCGGGCTATGTTTTATGGCGCCTTGGGCAGTTGTGGGTGGTGCGTACGCGCGAAGAATCAGCACCCAAACTGCATTTGCGTTTTGCCGGTATGTTTAGCATGGCAGCGGTTTTGCCTGCGATTATTGTCGCTATCTTTTTTGCGGTGGTCTATACGCGCGGCATTGAATACTGGTTTTCTGATCGCGTTGCGACATTGACCAATAATATTGTTTCGGTCGCCAAAGCAACATTTCAAGCCCAAGTGGATGAAGTGCTTAGCGAAATGAAACCCATGGCTAACGACCTCAATCATCCGGACGCCGTGCAGAATTTAACCGAAGGGCCCATCGCCTTTACCGAATATCTGCGCGGTCAGGCAGAATTTCGGTTTTTCCAATCGGCCTATGTTTTGGACAAAAATGGCACGGTTTTGTCGAGCGTTACCGGGCAAAACGGGCCGGATTTCGTGGTGCCATCACTCGAAGCGTTCACCGCCGCTGGTACTGGCGACATAAATTTACAATTTGACGAGGATCAAAACCTGATATGGGGGCTTATCCGCTTAACCGGCTATGAGGATGCTTACCTCTATGTGGTGCGCTTTGCCACGGGTGGTAGTTTGCGCACTTTGGCCGATGCGCAAATTGCTTTTGGGGCCTATCAGGAAGCCGACACCCGCCGGGGGCAATTGGCCGGCACATTTATGCTGATCTATCTCGAAACTGCGCTGTTAATCCTCATCGGGGCTATCTGGGTTGGTTTGGCGGCGGCAACCAAAATTGTGCTGCCCATCGGGCGCTTGGCCAAGGCCGCGCAGCAAGTACGTGATGGCAATTTAGCGGCGCGGGTATGGGTTGGCGGAGAGAGTGATGAAGTCGCTGAACTTTCTCATGATTTCAACGATATGACCGCACAACTTCTATCACAAAGAAAAGAATTGATTGCTGCCCATCAGGACTCTGAAAGCCGCCGGGTTTTTATTGAAACCATGCTTTCCGGGGTCAGTGCCGGGGTGCTTGATCTGGATGCCAAGGGCCGCATTGGCTTCGCTAACCCCTCAGCGATTACATTGTTGGGGCTGGAGGAGGGCGCTTTGCAGGGCAAAAAACTGCAAGACTGCGTGCCTGAGTTTGCAGCTTTGTTCAATAAGGCCAAACATTCGTCCGACCATCGGGCCGAGGGGCAAATTGAATTGGCTGGCGAAGACGGCGCAATTTACCTGAACACCAAAGTGGTGCCCGTGGGCCGCAGCAAGTCGCAAAGCTTTGTGATTACATTTGATGATATGAGCCGGGCGATTGCCGCGCAGCGCAGCGCCGCATGGCGCGAAGTGGCGCGCCGCATTGCCCATGAAATTAAAAACCCGCTAACGCCGATTCAGCTGTCAGCGGAACGCATACGGCGCAAATATCGCGATGCGTTTACCATTGACGGCGAGGTTTTTGATAAATGTGTCGACACCATCGTGCGGCAGGTCAGCGATATTGGCCGCATGGTTGATGAGTTTTCATCCTTTGCCCGCATGCCAATACCAAAAAACAAGGTGATC
Organism: Robiginitomaculum sp.; assembly: GCA_021776615.1. Classification (GTDB taxonomy): domain Bacteria; phylum Pseudomonadota; class Alphaproteobacteria; order Caulobacterales; family Maricaulaceae; genus Robiginitomaculum_B. The sequence continues at coordinate 33,114 of JAJFFO010000008.1, forward strand.
GACCTCGATCAATTGGTGCGCGACGCGGTGTTCGCCCAACACGTGGCGTTTCCCGATATTAAGTTCAATGCGGGCATCTCGTCCGACGATGTTATGGTGTGGGGCGATGAACGGCTGGCGGCGCAGGCGGTTGGTAATGTTTTGAAAAATGCTGCCGAAGCAATATTGGGCGCGGGCGGCGACCAGCCGATTGGCGAAATTGAAGTGACGGTCTCCAAGCTGCCCAATGGCGGCACGGTGCAGGTGATGGATAATGGGCCGGGCTGGCCGATGCGCGGGCGAGACCGATTGCTGGAGCCATATATGACCACACGCAGCAAGGGCACCGGCCTGGGGCTGGCGATTGTGAACCGGATTATGGAAGATCATGATGGAGATTTGCGCCTGCTTGATCGCGATGATGAAGGGCGCGGGGCCGTAGTGGTGCTACGTTTTCCTTTCCCAAAATCAGAGATTAATGAAGCCAAAAGCAAAGCCAACAACAAAGCCAAAAACAAGGAAATAAGCGCGTAATGTCTGCTGATATATTGGTGGTTGATGATGAAGAGGATATCCGCGAATTGATTAGCGGTATTCTCGAAGATGATGGCTATTCGGCGCGTATGGCCGACGGTGCCGGTTCGGCGCTGAGAGCCATTGCCGAGCGCAAGCCGGCTTTGATTGTATTGGATGTCTGGCTGCAAGGCAGCGAGCGTGATGGCATTGGCGTTTTGGAAGAAGTAAAGGCGCTGGATCCGGATCTGCCAGTTATCCTGATCTCCGGCCATGGCACGATTGAAACGGCGGTATCAGCCATTCGCAAAGGCGCGTACGACTTTATTGAAAAACCATTCACCAGCCAGCGCTTATTAATGGTCATTCGCCGCGCCTTGGAAACCTCCCGGCTGAAGCGCGAAAATACAGACCTTAAAGCGAATGCTGCCAATGCGTCGGAACTAATCGGCGTTTCGCAAAATATCAATGCGGTGCGTCAGATTGTTGCCAAAGTTGCCCATGCCAATAGCCGGGTTTTGGTCATCGGCCCGTTGGGGGCGGGCAAGCAATTGGTCGCGCGCCAGATCCATGAACAGTCGGAGCGTAAAAATGGTCAGTTTGTTGCCATTAATGCCGCCGCCATCACCCCGGATTCGGTGGGGCTGGAATTGTTTGGCTCGGAAGACCGTTCCGGCAGAGTCACCAAAGCCGGTCTGTTTGAACAGGCGCATATGGGCACGCTCTATATTGATGAAGTTGGCGACATGCCGCTGGAAACCCAGAGTAAACTTCTCAACCTTCTGGTCGGCCAGCGGTTTCGGCGCATGGGCGGCACCAATGATGTGCGCGTTGACGTACGGGTGATTAGTTCGACCTCGGTCAATTTGCTGAACCTTATCGAAAAGGGCTTATTCAGGGAGGCATTATATCATCGGCTGAATGTGGTACCGGTTCATGTGCCGTCCTTGGGCGATCGGCGCGAAGACATACCGGCTTTGGCAACATTTTTTGCCGCCCAATTATGCGCTGCTGCCGGTCGGCCGGTACGGCCAATCCATGATGATGTGATGGCTTATCTGCAAGCGGCCAGTTGGCCGGGCAATGTGCGTCAATTACGTAATAATATTGAGCGCATCCTAATCCTGTCCAGCGGTGATGCTGCGGAAACCATAACCCTTGACCATTTGCCCAGCGAATTAAATTCCAGTGATGATGGAGCCGCTTTGGGCGCTGAAAAACTGGTCACCTTCCCCCTGCGTGAAGCGCGCCTTGAATTTGAACGCGAATACCTGAAAGTCCAGGTTAGCCGCTTTGGTGGCAATATTTCACGCACCGCCAGCTTTATTGGCATGGAACGCTCGGCCCTGCACCGCAAGCTCAAATCATTGGGGGTTCAGCACCGCTCCCCCAAGGAAAATGGTGATTTGGTATGAAAGTGATTATTTGTGGTGCCGGGCGGGTTGGCCATGGCATAGCCAGCCAGCTTTCGGCGGAGAATAACGAAGTTACGGTGATCGATTTATCGCCGCGACTGGTGCAGCGCATCTCAACGGATCTGGATGTTCGCGGCGTGGTTGGCCATGGCTCGCACCCGGATGTTTTGGTAAAAGCCGGCGTTCAGGACGCCGATATGATTATCGCGGCCACCCAATTGGACGAGGTGAATATGGTTGCCTGCCAGGTGGCGCACTCTTTGTTCAATGTTTCTGTAAAAATTGCCCGGGTTCGCGCTCAAGCCTATCTGGACAAGGCATGGCAGGATCTTTTTGCCAATAAAAACATGCCAATCGACGTGATTATATCGCCTGAAATTGAAGTGGCGCGCACCATTTTGCAACGCATTACCACGCCCGGTGCATTTATGACGGTGCCCTTTGTTGGCGGTCGGATTAAATTGCTGGGCGTGCGCATTTTAGAAGATTGCCCGGTCACCAATACCGCATTGTCGCAACTCACCGAGCTATTTCCGGACCTGCATGCGATGATTACCGGCATTAAGCGCGAGGGACGGCTATTTGTGCCAAAGGGTACGGATCAGGTGCTTATTGGCGATGAGGTTTATGTCATTGCCCATGCGGAGCGGGTGGCGCGCACCCTGGATATTTTGGGGCGTAAGGAAGAACGCGGGCGCAAAATCATTATGGTCGGTGCCGGCAATATTGGCATTCATGTAGCCGAACAACTCGAAGCCGTGCCGGGCATGCGCGTGCGGGCGATTGAGGCCAATACCAAACAAGCGGAGCGCGCGTCCATAGCGCTAAAACGCACCGTGGTGCTGAATGGCGACGGGCTGGATTACGACACCATGGTTGAAGCCGGGGTTGAGGAGGCGGACATTGCGCTGACCCTGTCTAATGATGACCGGGTTAACGTATTGTCGGCCGGTTTTGCCAAAGCAGCAGGGGTGCGCCGGGCCTTGTGTCTGGTTAATGATCGCACCTTGGAGCGTCTGAAAGAACCATTGGGTATAGACGTATATATCGACCCGCTGGAGACCACGATTTCTACGATTTTGCAGCATGTGCGCCGTGGCCGTATCATCTCGGTACAAACCATAGAAGATGGCGAAGCAGAAGTGATCGAGGCGGTGGCGCTGGCGACTTCCGGTCTGGTTGGGCGGCCATTACGCGACGTGGATATGCGCGATGGCATTCGCGTGGCAGCCATTGAGCGCGATCAGCAATTATTATTTCCCGACGGCGATTTTGTGGTTAAAGCTGGTGATCATGTGGTGTTGTTTGCTGAACGCGCGGCGGTGCCGAATGTGGAAAAAATGTTCCGCGTCAGCCATGATTATGTCTAGCACCACGAGCGCAGCGAAAATACCGGCATAGGGGCGGCCATGAGCGGTCTTTGGCGAATTTTAGCGATTATTCCGGCGATTTTGACCATCAATGCCGTGATTGCCGGGGCCTTGGCCGCCGAACAGGGGGATCGCGAAGCGGTGATGGCATTTGCCCTGACCGCCATATTGTGCGGCACCATCGGCGTGTCCTTATGGGTAGGCGAGCGCGGCATGCGCCGCCCGGCCAGTATTCGCAGCGCCTTGGCATTAATGCTTATCGTATGGCTGGGCACCCCGGCTTTGGCGGCAATTCCGCTGCTTATGGCCAAGGCGAATGCGCCGTTTATGCTGGCCTATGCCGACGCCATGGCGCAATTGACCACCACTGGCGGCGAGTTTTTAAGCTTTGCCGCCGAGCGCAAAGCCATCCTATATTGGCGCGGCTCGCTGCAATGGTTTGGCGGCTATTTATCCATCCTGCTGGCGCTAACGGTTTTGGCGCCGCTTAATCTTACTGGGCCGGGGGTGTATCGCTCGTCCTTGCTGACCGTGCGCAAAGACGACCTCACCAGCCGCATATCTTCGCTGTCAATCATTGTGTTGATTGCCTATGGCAGTGCCAGCGCTTTTGTTTTGGTTTGGCTTATTCTGGCCAATGCTTCGCTTTTCAATGCGGTTATTGGCATGTTTGGCGCGGTTTCCACCGGCGGTATTTTACCCAATGTGCCATCATTTGACGCGATTGCCGGGCGCATTGGCGCTTTTGGCGGCGCTATCGGCATGTTGGTTGGCGCTACCAGCTTTGCCATGCATTGGGAATTGCGCCGTGGTCAGGCCGGGCATCGCCATGATCCGGAAACCCTGGGTGTTTTATTCATGGCTGGCTTGGCGGCTTTGGCGCTCTTCGCCCTTGGCACATCGTTAAGCCCGGCAATTTTGAATGGTATTTCGCTGGCAACCACCTATGCCGCGCCGATGACCGAGGGCGGTATGGCGGTTTTGCCCTTGCCGGTGATGATGGCCTTTGTGTTGGTGGGCGGCGCCGCACTTTCCACTGCCGGGGGGGTGAAGGTCATCCGCTTTTTATTGTTGTTTCGCTATACCAGCGCCGAACTTTTCAAGCTCAGCCATCCGTCGGCTATGCAGCCAACCCGGTTTCGTGGGCAAATTGTTGGCGAAAGCGCCTTGGTCAATTTGTGGGTGTATGTGTTGGGCTATGCCGGGGCGCTGGGGTTTTTGATTATCGCCGTTTCCGCTTTTGGCTCCGGCTTTGAAGAGGCCAGCAATGCGGCCGTTGCCGCATTGTCGAATGCTGGCCCGGCGTTTTTGGCGGGCGAGGGTGGTCCCGGTGATTTTTCCCACCTGCACCCGAAAGCAATTTTGGCGTTGAGCGCAGGCATGGCGCTGGGCCGGTTTGAAATTCTGGCAGTTTTGGCCTTGTTATCGCCAGAATTCTGGAGAGAGTAGCACTATGTCGAGAACTGCTTATGTAAATGGTGCTTATGTGCCGCATCGCCGCGCCGGTGTTCATATTGAAGACCGGGGCTATCAGTTTGCTGATGGCGTTTACGAGGTATGGAGCGTCCGCCATGGCGCTTTGATGGACAATGAGGGGCATTTTCGCCGCCTTTGGCATTCTTTGAAAGAATTGCAAATTGTCGCGCCGATGCCTGAGGTCTCTTTGGCGCATATATTGCGCGAAATTGTCCGTAAAAACCGGGTGCGCAATGGTTTGGTGTATTTGCAAGTCACTCGCGGCGTTGCCCCGCGTGACCATGCCTTTCCCGCCGATATTGCGCCGGCTTTGGTGATTACCGCCAAGAGCATGAGCACCCAAAAATCGGAAGAAACTGCCAAAAAAGGCGTGGCGGTATTTAGCACCCCTGATGAGCGCTGGGCGCGGTGCGATATTAAATCGGTTTCGCTTTTACCCAATATTTTGGCCAAGCAGGTCGCCAAACGACAAGGCGGCTATGAGGCATGGATGGTCGATGCGCAAGGCATGGTCACCGAAGGTTCGTCGTCCAATGCCTGGATTGTCACCAAAGACGGCGTGTTGGCCACCCGAAGTCTGGCCGACAATATCTTAAGCGGCGTGACACGGGGGCGGGTTTTGGCGTTGGCGGCGCAACGGCAACTGACGGTTGAAGAGCGCCCCTTCAGCATAGAAGAAGCGCAAGCGGCAAAAGAGGCATTTTTGACCGCTGCGACCAATTTCGTCATGCCGATTGTGCGTATTGATGATGTGCCGGTTGGCGAGGGCATGCCTGGCCCCTTAGCCGAAGCCTTGCGCAAAGATTATTTGCAAAGCGCAGTTACCTGACCTTAGAGCCCTTGCAGCCGCGCACGAGGCGCGGCACAATAGGACATAACAGACTGCGGACAACAAACAGACTGCGAAACGGTCCCCGAATTCGGTGTCAGGATTTTGGCATTTGGTGTCGGGGCCGAAAACGGAGCAAGGCAAATGGCTGGCGAAAAAAAACAAAACCTGCAAGATATTTTTCTCAACTCTCTACGGAAGACCAAAACACCGCTCACCATATTTTTGGTGAACGGGGTGAAGCTGCAAGGAATCGTCACCTGGTTTGACAATTTCAGCGTGCTATTACGCCGCGATGGCCATTCGCAATTGGTCTATAAAAGCGCTATTTCGACGATTATGCCGTCAGTCCCCGTCTCCTTGTTCGAACAGGAAGAAATGGACAGCGGCGACGAAAGCGCGTGAGCGGCACTGCCGAGACGCAAAACCGAGTTATCATTCTGGCGCCGTCTTTATCCGGCACCCGCCGCGACCCTGCGGTGCGCCTTGAAGAGGCCAAAGGGCTTGCCTTTGCGCTGGATCTGCAAGTTGCCGAGGCGCGGCTGGTGCCGCTGCGCAAGGTGCATGCCAGCACGCTTTTTGGCAAAGGCCTGATCGCGACCGTAAAAGATGAGCTAAAGGCGGTCGATGCCGGGTTATTAATGGTTGATGCCGCCTTGAGCCCGGTGCAACAGCGCAATTTGGAAAAAGCGCTGGACGTCAAAGTGATGGATCGCACCGGCATTATATTGGAAATTTTTGGCCTGCGAGCGCGCACCAAAGAAGGGCGGCTGCAAGTCGAATTGGCGCGTCTTACTTATGAGCGCTCACGGCTGGTGCGCACATGGACCCATTTGGAGCGTCAACGCGGGGGCAGGGGCTTTCTGGCCGGCCCCGGCGAGCGGCAATTGGAAACCGATCGACGATTACTCGATCAGCGCCTGATGCGGTTGCGCCGAGATTTGCAAGAAGTACGCCGCACACGCGGCCTGCACCGCGCCGCGCGGCAACGGGTGCCATATCCGGTGATTGCCCTGGTTGGCTATACCAATGCGGGCAAATCAACCCTGTTCAACGCTTTGTGCGGCACGCAAATGCTGGCGCAGGACATGTTGTTTGCCACCCTCGACCCGGCTATGCGCCAAATTGAGCTACGGCCCGGCGGCGAGGCCATTCTTTCGGATACGGTGGGATTTATTTCGGACCTGCCGACCGAACTTATTGCCGCGTTTCGCGCCACCTTGGAAGAAGTGCTGGAAGCCGATTTGATTGTGCATGTGCGCGATATTGCATCGCCGCAAAGCGCCGAGCAGCGGGATGATGTCAACGCCATTTTGGAGGAACTGTTATCCAATCAGGACGAAGAAGTGCCGGTTCTGGAGGTATGGAATAAGATCGATTGTGTAGCATTGGAAGAACGCCCGTTATTGGCGGCACAAGCGGCGTCTATAGAGCCGCAGCCGGTTTTGCTGTCTGCAGTAGATGGCACTGGCCTAGAAGCCTTAAAAGCGCAAATGAACACCATTTTGGAGCGCAGTTCGGTAATTCTGGAGGTGGAGATTCCCGTGGGCGAGGGGCGGGTGAAGCCATGGTTGTTTCGCAATGGTCATGTGTTGAGCGAGAAGGCGGATGCGCACGGCGCTCAAACCCTGCAGGTCAAGCTCGATGCCAAAAGCATTGGCGCGCTAAATGCCGCTTTCCCGCAGGTGAAAGCCCGCCGGGCGCGTATAGCCTCATAAGGATTGGCGCTTTTTAGGGGTTTTCGCGTCTTTTCGCCTCAACCCAATAGCTTTCCATCTCATCCAGACTGGCATCTTTCGGGTTTTTGCCTTGGTCGTTCAGGCGCTTCTCAATCCAGGAAAACCGGTGTTCAAACTTTTGATTGGTGCCGCGCAAAGCGCCCTGGGCATCAACATTGAGTTTGCGCGCCAAGTTCGTGCAAACAAACAGCAAATCTCCAACTTCATCCATAATATTATCGGCGTTATCTGGTATCGCTATCGCTTCTTTGAGTTCGGCAACTTCCTCGTCCAATTTATCGAAAATCGGCGCTAAATTGGGCCAGTCAAAGCCAACGCGGGCGGCGCGATCCTGCAGCTTTTGCGCACGTTTTAAAGCGGGCAGAGTTTTGGCAATACCGTCCAATATACCGGATGGGGCGGCGTCATTCGTGGATTTGGCGGCACGCTCTACCGCTTTCAGCTCTTCCCACGCGCCAGCTTGGGCGCCGGCCTTAATTTGTTTTGGCGTGCCATAAATATGCGGATGGCGGCGCTCCATCTTGTCACAAATACCGCTAATGACGTCATCAAGGGTGAAGGCACCGGCTTCTTGCGCCATTTGCGCGTGAAACACCACCTGAAACAGCAAATCGCCCAATTCCTCGCGTAAATCGGCCATATCATGACGCTCAATGGCGTCGGCGACCTCATACGCTTCTTCAATGGTGTAGGGGGCGATGGTCGAAAAATTCTGCTTAATATCCCACGGGCAACCGCTTTTGGGGTCGCGCAATTGCGCCATAATCTGTCGCAGATTTTCCAGTGATTTCATCCTAGTAACCGGCGTATGAGGGCAGGGGCATTAAACGCCCTTCGCCCGGGCAATTGCCGCTTCAACTGCGGCAGCGGCGCTGTCCGCATCTTCCCAATTGCCGACTTTTGACCATTTTTCGTGCTCAAGGTCCTTATAATGGGTGAAAAAGTGCCTGATCTGGTCGATCATCACTTCCGGTAGATCCTTATAAGATTTCACCTTGGCATAATAAGGGTGCAGGTCCGAAACCGGCACGGCGAGGATTTTTTCGTCAGGCCCGGATTCGTCTTCCATTTGCAACATGCCAACCGGGCGCACCCGCATCACGCACCCGGCGATCACCGGCGTACGGCCGACCACCATAACGTCAATTGGATCGCCATCGAGGCTTAAGGAATGTGGCACAAAGCCATAATTGCCGGGGTAGAACATCGCCGTGTGTAAAAACCGGTCGACATAAAGCGCACCGGATTCCTTATCCACTTCATATTTTACCGGCACGCCGCCAAGCGGAATCTCGATAATGGCGTTAATGTCCCAGGGCGGCGCTTTGCCAGCCGATATTGCATTAATATTCATAGCGATTTGACCTCTTTGACTGACATATCATGCGCGAACGCGTGCATACAGGCGCTCTAGCGCTTCGGCAATGGTCTTATATCAGGCGCGAGCCGTACCGGGCACAAGCTGCGGCTCCTTTTTCGTCATTCCGGGTTCGGGCCTTCGCCGGGGTGACGAATAGAGAGAAGGAGGCACGAGTGGAGCGGGTGGCGTGACCGTCTGGTACTGCCTATATGCTCATAGGGCGTCAATAACACCGGCATAACTGGGGCCGTTCGCCAATCTTTCGCCCGCGGCTTTGTAAAATTGCTGGCTTTGTTTAATGCCATAGCCGTCCATCATGCGATTGTACAAATTAAACAGGCCACAGATCATAATCATGAATTGAAAGTCGGTTTCGTCCCATCCGGCATCGAAAATAGCGTCGGCGTCGGCTTGCAGCATTTTCGAAGGGGTGAGGGTAAGTTTGCGCACATAAAAAAGTACCGGTTTCAGCGCAGCTTCAATGGGGCTGTTGTCCAGGTTTTCAAACAGGCTTTCGAATAAATCCGGGTCAATGCCAAAGGCGGCGGCGGTTTCCTTATGAGTGTTGAAGCAAAACTCACACCCATTAACGCCGGAGGTGAAAGCGGCAATAAGCTCTCTTTGCGGTACGGAAAAGTTGCACGACCCGTCGCGCATAATCTCTATGGTCAATTCGGTCAACGGCACCGCTTGGCGGGGAAATTTTCTTAAAACGGCGAGTACGCCCTGGGTTGAAACCGGTATGGATTTAACAAAGGCCATTAAAATTCCTCTCCTTGGTTTCTGACGCAAGCTGGTGGCCGCATCATTGCGCCATGGCTGCCTTAAAGTACGGGGCCGGGTCTACGAGAACAATGTCATCGCGCAGACGTAATTGTTCCAAAAACCAGTATTTATGTCCCGCACCATAAGTGATCAACACGGTTGCGCCTTCATATTGATGATTGTTGAGCGCTGCCTCAATCAGTGTGTAATGGGCTGCATTGATGCTTTCCCAATCGCCGCGCCCCAGATCATGGGCAAAAAGCGTGGCATAGGGCGTCAGGCCTTCTTTGGTGATGGCGTCATATTCGTCTGAATGAATAAAAAATGGGTCATCCTCGCGGCCCTTGAGCTTTTCCTCCATGACCGCATTGGCGTCCTCATAGGCCTGCCAATCCTCGGCACGGGCCGGGTCATTGGCAATGCGATCAAGCGCAAGCTGACGTGTGCGGGCCATTTGCGTGGTCCAGCCGGCCGTTGGGATGATTTTGAAGTCAAATTCGCGGCTCATGGGGAATAACACGTCTTTATATTCCGGAAAGCGCATCACCCGCGCCTCGCTGACGACACCATTGGCGGTAAAACCAGCCATGGCATTGGCCAGACGGTCTGGCGGTATTTCGGTCAATACGTAATCAGGCGCGATTTCTTCGATGGTTTTACGCAAAAGGGGCAGGGCGTATCGATCCGAGGTCAGATGGTCACTATGGATCATGCCCAGCACAATGACTTTGGTTTTGGTGTTTGGATCCTGATCGTCCGCCACCGCTGCGTTTAAGCCCATGGTTGCGCCAATCATGAACATTGCCGCCAAAGCCTTTAAACTCAATAATTTCATCATTTGTCTTCATGCCCCCATGCTGAATGATCACAGTGCGAGTATCCCGTTGCGCCCGGTCTTGGGTCAATAAAACTAAAAGTGATGAGAGGGGGCGCGTAGATAATTTTTTGCGCGTGACAAAGTGGGGCATGAGCGACGATTTTCACCTCAAACTCCACCCATCAACAAGGCGCATAATATATATTATGTGTTGTTATTGAGATCGAAAAGCCAATAAACAGGCGGCTTATGGCTTTAAGGAAAACAAATAGCGCCTTGGCGCCTAATCCTCGCTGTGCGCCGCCTCATCATCAATTGGCGGTTCGGGATAAGCTTGCCACAGCACGTTGACGATCTTCCAATGGCCATCGAAATTGGTCAAATGGATATAATCCACGCCCCAATCGGCCTCTAACTTGGCGGATGCGGTTTTATCATTGACCTCGAACACGGTGATGACCTGCGGCGCATCGGCTTTGGGCGGGTGTTCGGCGTATACGTTGGCGGCGACCTTCAAAAGCTGCTCATAGGACATAAAGTGAGGCCCGCTATAGGCTTCACCGGCCTTGGTGTGCCAATAGCCATGCTTGGCAACTTTGTCCCACACGCTCTTTTTTGCCAATTCCGGGTCGGTTTTATAGAACGCATTTACATAATTACTGATCGCTTCGCGCACTAACGTCTCGTCATTAGCGTCGGAAGCCAGCGATGAAGCCGGTATGCAGACGCTGAATGCCGCCATGGCCGCAATAATTTTCAGGTGTTTCATGATCTGTCCCTTTATGCCTAAAGGCTATTAGGCCCTCAAGCTTGTGAGCACTCAAGTTACAAACGGGTAAGAATCCCAAGCTCAGAACCTAATATATACGCGCACCAAATGTAATCACACGTATTTTCCGGGCGGCATTAAATCGCCCTCCTCCGCATTAACAGCTTCTTCCTGATCCTGGTTAAGTCGCCAGATCAGTTTTTTAAGGGCGATTTTCTGGGCGTCGCGCTCATTAACGGTCGCCGGTAAAACCGTAATTATTTCAATGCCGGTTGCCGCATCCACCGCACAAACGCGCTGGTTTTCCGCCAATTGCGTGATTTCAAAGAATATTTCGCGGCCCTCTAGCCCGGCTTTAGGAGGCCCGGCCTTGGGCGCCCCGCTCATGCAGCCTTGGCGGCAAGGCCCAATTTGGACCAAACCGCCTGCAACGCATTGATCAGTTCGGCCATTAACGCGTCATCGTGCAAAGGTGACGGGGTTAAGCGCAGGCGTTCGGTGCCGCGCAGCACGGTCGGATAATTGATTGGCTGCACGTAAATGCCAAATTTGGTCAGCAATTCGTCAGTGACCGCCTTGCAGGCCACCGGGTCGCCAACCAGCAATGGCACCACATGGGTGGATGAGGGCATAAGCGGCAAATTGGCTTCGCGCAATAAGGTTTTAAGGCGCAATGCGCGTTCCTGATGTTTTTCGCGCAGTCCATTGTTTTGCTTTAAGTATTTTATGCTACTTACAGCGCCCGCAGCGATGGCAGGTGCCAATGAAGTGGTAAAAATAAAGCCGGGTGCCTGGCTGCGGATGGCGTCAATCATATTGGCTTTGGCGGCGACATAACCGCCCATTAAACCAAAGGCTTTGCCAAGGGTGCCATTAACAATATCAACCCGGTCCATCACCCCATCGCGCTGGGCAATGCCAGCGCCATTTTTGCCGTAAAGACCAACCGCGTGCACTTCGTCCAAATAGGTTATGGCACCGTATTTGTCCGCTAAATCACAGACTTGCTCAATGGGGCCAACATCGCCATCCATGGAATAGACCGATTCAAAGGCGATGACTTTTGGCGCATCTACTGGTGCGGCGGCCAGTAATTCTTCCAAATGCTCAAGATCATTATGTCGCCAAATGTGCTTGGGCGTTCCGGCGCGCTTAATGCCTTCAATCATCGAGGCATGGTTCATAGCGTCGGAGAAATAGATACAGCCCGGTAAAATCTTGGCCAATGTGCCCAAAGTGGCCTCATTGGCGATATAGCCAGACGTGAATAAAAGCGCGCCTTCCTTGCCGTGCAGACTGGCAAGTTCCTGTTCTAGTTCAACATGATAGCGGGTGGTGCCGGAAATATTGCGGGTACCGCCTGCCCCTGCCCCAACCGCATCAATGGCGCTGTGCATGGCTTCAATAACCGTGGGGTGTTGGCCCATGCCCAAATAGTCATTGGAACACCAGATTACGATATCCTTATCGTCGCCATCGGGGGAACGCCAGGTGGCGCGCGGAAACTGCCCGCGTTTGCGGCGCAAATCAGCAAAGACCCGATAGCGGCCTTCGGCCTTTACCTGATCAATAGCGGCCTCAAATTTGGCTTCGTATTCCATGCGTCCAGCGAGCAAAGTAAGCTCACTCCTCTTGTCCGTAATTTTACCTGCATTGGGACCATATATTGCCCTCGCGCGCAAGGGAAGGCAGGCAGGCGAAACGACGCAGGTGTTCACGAACGAGTGATGCCTTTGCCTTAAATAAGTCCAGACTCTAAATAAGCCCGGCAAGCGGGCTGGATGGGTCCGCATAAAGTTTTTTCGCCATACGCCCGGCCAAATACGCCTCGCGCCCGGCAATGACTGCGTGCTTCATGGCCTTTGCCATACGCACCGGGTCGCGCGCTTCGGCAATGGCGGTGTTCATCAACACCCCATCGCAGCCAAGCTCCATGGCTACACAGGCGTCTGAGGCGGTGCCAACCCCGGCATCAACAATCACCGGCACTTGGGTTTGCTCGACGATAAGCCGGATATTGACCTTGTTTTGCAGCCCCAAACCAGAACCGATCGGCGCGCCAAGCGGCATAATTGCGGCGCAACCCATATCTTCGAGCTTTTTGGCAAATACCGGATCGTCCGAACAATAAACCATCACCTCAAAACCATCGTCAATCAACATTTTGGCGGCGCGCAGGGTTTCTTCCATATCGGGATATAGATGTTTAGGGTCTGACAGAACCTCGAGCTTGACCAGCGACCAGCCCCCGGCCTCGCGGGCCAAACGCAAGGTACGCACCGCGTCCTCGCCGGTAAAACAGCCCGCTGTATTCGGCAGATAGACAGTCTTTTTCGGGTCAATAAAGTCGACCAGCATCGGCTCGTCCGGATTGCCAATATTGACCCGGCGCATGGCCACGGTGACGATATCTGCGCCCGAAGCCGCTAACGCCGCAGCGTTTTGCGCATAATCCTTGTATTTGCCGGTGCCAATGATCAGCCGCGACGAAAATTCCCGCCCGGCAATCACCAAAGGTTTGTCAATATGGTTTGTTGCGCTGCCCGGCATGTCAGCCACCTCCAATAAAGCGGACGATTTCAATCTTATCGCCGTCGACAAGCTGCGTTGATTCGAATTGCGAGCGCGGCACAATCGACAGATTGCGCTCCACCGCCACTTTGGCAAGCGCAATACCCAGCCCCGCCAAAAGCCCGGCAACACTGGTGTTTTGCGCCATAATGTGTGGCTCGCCATTGAGAGTGATGTTCATGTTGGGAGCATTATCTGCTTCGTCATCCTTCGACAAGCTCAGCATTGACTTAATCCAAACCTTGCCCCCTGCCCGCATAGCGCTTAAAACGCCGCCCATGAGCAAAATGCTATACATTCTGAATGGTCCGAACCTCAACCGCTTGGGCACGCGCGAGCCAGAGGTCTATGGCAGCGCGAGTTTGGCCGAGATTGAGGGCCAATGCGCCAAGCTGGCGCAAGCCAATGGCATATCTTTGGTGTTTCGCCAGACCAATGCCGAGGGTGAATTGGTTGATTGGGTGCAGGAGGCCGCGGACAAGGCCTGCGCGCTCATCCTTAATGGCGGTGCCTATACCCATACCTCAATTGCCCTGCATGACGCGCTGCGATTGGTAGCCGTGCCGGTAATCGAGTTGCATTTATCCAATCCGGCGGCGCGCGAGGCGTTTCGGCAGGTGAATTATGTGGCCCCGGCGGCCACTGCCAGTATTTGCGGCTTTGGTGCAATGGGATATGACATGGCCGTGACAGCGGCGGTGCATCTCGCTAAAATCAGCAAACCAATCAATAAGACGTCCTAAAGCCGCCCCCACAAGATTAATAATAACCGGAAAAATTCATTATGGCATCAAACACAAATTCAGGCGGGCGCGCGCTCGGCAAAGGCGATCTTGCTCTTATCAGAGAACTGGCCGACATTTTGCGCGACACGGATTTGAGTGAAATTGAAGTTGAACGCGATGGTTTAAAATTGCGCGTCAGCCGCACCATGGCCACGCAAATGGTGCAAGCGGCTTTGCCTGCCGCCGCACCGGCAAGCCCGGCCCCCGCCAGCATGGCTCCGGAAACCCCCGCGCCCGACGCGGCGGTGGACTTCTCGGTGCATCCGGGCGCTGTTCACGCGCCCATGGTCGGTACCGCCTATTTTGCGCCAGAGCCGGGCGCCACACCATTCATCAAAGCTGGCGACACAGTGGCCAAAGGCGATACCTTATTGCTGATCGAAGCGATGAAAACTTTCAACCCGATCCTGGCCGAAAAAGCTGGCAAGGTGATTGAAATATTGGTGGATGACGGCTCGCCCGTAGAGTTTGGCGAAACCCTTTTAGTGATCGGGTAAGCCGGTGTTCAAAAAAGTCCTTATCGCCAATCGCGGCGAGATTGCGCTTCGCATTCACCGGGCGTGCCATGAAATGGGCATTGCCACCGTGGCCGTGCATTCTACCGCTGACCGCGACGCCAAGCATGTTTTGCTGGCTGATGAGAGCGTGTGTATTGGCCCCCCGGCAGCGGCGCAAAGCTATTTGAATGTGCCCTCCATCATGGCCGCCGCTGAAATCACCGGCGCCGAAGCGGTGCATCCCGGCTATGGCTTTTTGTCGGAGAATGCCCGTTTTGCCGAAATTGTTGAATCCCATGGTTTGACCTTTATTGGCCCCAGCCCCGAACATATCCGCCTAATGGGCGATAAAATTACCGCCAAAGCCGCGGTTAAAGAGGCTGGCATCCCAGTGGTGCCGGGATCAGAAGGCGAAATTGCCGACCCTAAAGACGCGATGGCCATTGCCGAAGAGATCGGTTTTCCGCTCTTGGTCAAAGCCGCTTCCGGCGGTGGTGGGCGCGGCATGAAATTAGCGCGCGGGCCCGAAGATTTGGTGCAGGCGGTGCAAACCGCCCGGGCCGAGGCCGCCGCTGCATTCGGTGATGGCACGGTTTATCTTGAACGCTATTTGGAGCAACCGCGGCATATTGAAGTGCAGGTGATCGCCGATAGCCATGGCAATGTGGTGCATCTTGGCGAGCGCGATTGTTCCTTGCAACGGCGCAACCAAAAAGTGCTCGAAGAAGCCCCTTCCCCGGCATTGGGTGCCGCCGAGCGTGAACAGATTGGCGAAACCGTTCGTCAGGCCATCACCCGCATTGGCTATCTTGGTGTCGGCACCATTGAATTTTTGTACGAGAATGGCGAGTTCTTCTTTATTGAAATGAACACCCGTTTGCAGGTCGAACACCCGGTGACCGAAATGATCACCGGCGTTGATCTGGTGCGCGAACAAATCTCCATTGCCGCGGGTGAAAAGTTGTCATTCGCGCAAGAGGACATTCGCTTTCGCGGCGCGGCTATTGAATGCCGTATCAATGCCGAACATGCCCGCACCTTTGTGCCATCGCCGGGCACGGTGCGCGAGTTTCATGCCCCCGGCGGGCTTGGGGTGCGCCTCGATTCGGCGGTTTATTCGGGCTATTCCATTCCGCCCTATTATGACAGCCTGATCGGCAAGCTGATCGTCCACGGGGCCTGCCGCGAAGACGTGTTGCGGCGGCTAAAACGGTCTTTGGAAGAATTGGTGGTGACCGGCATTGAAACTACCGCGCCATTGTTTCGAGACCTGTTGAATGAACCAGACTTTATCGCTGGCGATTATCACATTCACTGGCTGGAACAATGGCTAGCCAAGCAAGACAGTTAGGCCATGGCCAATCTTCTTGGGTCTAGAGAACTTCTCGAACTCTATGCGCAAGGGCTTTTCCCCATGTCCGACAGTCGGCATGATGCTAAAGTAGCGATCGTTGACCCTATTTTACGCGGCATTATCGCACTGGACGCCGTACATGTGCCGCGCCGCCTGCGCCGTACTATTCGCCAAAACATTTATGAAGTCCGCGTCAATAGCGCCTTTGCGGCGGTGGTGGCTGCGTGCGCAGCGCCCGGCCCGCAACGCGAAGATACATGGATAAGTTACGGAATTGAAAACCTATATTCGCAATTGCATATGATGGGATCGGCGCACAGTGTGGAATGCTGGCAAGACGGCGCGCTGGTTGGCGGCCTTTATGGCGTGTGCCTTGGTAGCGCTTTTTTTGGTGAAAGCATGTTTTCGGTTAAGCGCGACGCCTCAAAAGTGGCGCTGGTGCATTTGTGCGCCCGGCTTATCAAAGGCGGGTTTTCGCTGCTGGACACCCAATTCATCACCAGTCATCTCGAACAGTTTGGCGCACAGGAAATCTTGCGCGAGGATTATCAGAAAATTCTGACCGCCGCGCTTAAATCGAATGCCGACTTTGCCGCTTTGCCGCAAGGTAAGGACGGCAAGGCGACGCTTGAGATTATCAATGGTGCTGTAAAGTGAGGCGTTAGGCCTCATCTTTAAATTTGATGTTTAAACCAATTGCATCGAGATTTAACACGATTTAAACACCCGATATTTTACCTTGTCAGGTATAGCGTTGGTGAATGCAAAATGTCGAATGCAAACATAAAAACAAAACCGGGTTTAGTTGCAAGCAATGCTGCGACAGTGGGCAATCGGGATTTTCAAAGCTTTCATTTTGTTAGTCTTGATAAGGTGGAGATGACCGCCGGCGCAGCGTGGCCGAGGCTCTGCGGCAAGGTATTTAACGTTTGCAAACGCATTTTAGAAAAACAGCTGTCGCCGGACGACCACATTATTAGGCTGCAAAACGGGTTTTTGATTTTATTTGCCACCATTACGGCCGATGAGGCGGCAATTCTTGGACGCAAAATTAACAAGGATGTCGACCAGTTTTTTATTGGTGACGCGGCCTTCGGCGCATTGAAAACCAAAGCAAGTCATGATGCGGTGAAGCCAGAAATTATAAACCAACTCGTTGCTGATATCGAGCGCCGCGAGAATGCGCTTCATTTGGATAATGCCGCGGCGATCGACCATGGCCTGCCCGCCTCGCAAGAACTCATCAAGCAGATAAAATTTGCGTATCAGCCGATTTGGGACAGGGATAAGGAATTTGTTTGCTCAAATTTCTGTATCCCCCAGCTAAAAAGTGGCGACTACCATATTGAACGCATGGAAGATTTACGAGATGAGCTTTCACCGGATTTGATGTGTGCGCTGGAAGTGTTGATGCTTACGCGTGCGCAAGAGATGCTAATCAATGGTGCCAAGGAAAATAAGTTTTGCGTAATTGCCACCAGTGTAAATTACCACACCGTGCATGGGCATAAATTCCGGGGCGCGTATTTGGAGCAATTATCAAAAACGCCAAAGCATTTACGCAAGTTTTTAACCGTATGTGTCGATCATATTCCGGCGGGCGCGCCAGTCGGTGTTCTGGTGGAGAATTTGCGACCAATTCGGGCGATGGCGGGCGGCATGATGGTGCATTGCCTACCGGGCTCCATCAGCCTTAGTCGCTTTCAGGGATGCAATATTTCCATGATTGGCTTTTCGCTCAACGAATACCTGCAACACGGACAATCGCTAACGCCGCAACATCTCAAAGAAATTGCAGAATTTTGTGAAGATGTGCACACGCAAAAGGCGATGGCGTATATTTTTGATGTGGATGATCTGGATCAGGTGCCGCTATTACGCGAGACAGGTGTTCGCTATTTTGGCGGTGCCAGTGTCGGCCAGCAAAGTGCTATGCCGACCTTATTACGCACCTTACATGCCAAAAGCGTGTTTTGCCCCAATTGCCTGAATAAGGACAATTGCGCCCCCCCGCCCGGTCACGCAGTGCCGTGCTCTGATTTCGTGAATCTGGCAAAACTGTAGAAATTCAAAGCCTCAGACTTTCTATTTTGTAAGGCCGGTTACGGGAGGCACGACCAGCCAGCAAGAAGTCTCGCCGGAGTCTGAAGGTCTTATTGCAGGCTTTATGTATTTACGCACTTACGCGTCAGCTTGGTTTATGAAATAGGTGTCTGGATACTGCAAGTGCAGTCAGCCCGGCCGTTAGTCTAACCAAATCTGCATCTAGTATCATGCCAAGCGACTGAAATTTAAATGACCTTTCACTCACCATTTCTATGACACCAAAAACCAAGTGAAAGGATACTTGTAAAACCAATATTCCGCCAAAAATCAACAATACCAATCGCATCCACATCCACCCATGCTACATTTTTATCCAATGCATCTGTGAATACAGCATACTATAAAAGACAATTCAACATATCGGAAATTCCAGAAAACCTAAAATGCGGCAATTCGAACTTTCCCTATTTTTAATAATACCTCATCCGCACCGGTGATGGATAAGTTTGTGTAATCCCGCATTTGCGAAAGCCAGTGCCGATACGACTATGTGGCATCAGAGGATAATTCGTAATAAACCGATGAGTATCACCTGCCCTTGGTTCGGTGTCCCTTAATTGTCCCTTCTATGCCCCTTAGGCGAAGCTTATGCCGCAAAATATGGTGCTTAAATGCCCCTTAATTGTGGCTAAGTGAGGCTTATTGCCCCTGTGAAAATTGCACGCGGACGCGCTTATCCTCGCTTGAACAAAACCCGTTATACTGGTGCAATTTGCGTGGTGATGCAGGCCTATAGGGCGATGTAATCGCGGGTTCCAGCGGAATAGCAGATTAGCAATTCCACCGGCTTGTCACTGGCAGGGTTTTCAATGGCGTGCGGCGTATCGCGGGGTATAAAAACGGTTTCGCCCGCCGGTAAGGTCAATGCCTGTTCGCCCATATGCACAATGCATTGGCCGTTGAGCACGCTGAGCGCTTCATTGCATTGATGGTGCATATGGCGGTCAGAACAGGCACTCGGATTAATAATCATACGCGCGACAGAAAGCCCGGCTTCTTGGTGATTAATATCGTCGACTAACCAGTGCATTTGTCCCCAATCAAACCGGGTCAGACGCGGCGTTTCAGCCTTTACAGTCAAGAACCCAGACATCGTATATCGGGTGTTCCAGCGCATTTAAGGCGGGGTTTGAGGCAAACATCCAACCGGAGAAAATTTCCTCATCCTGATCGGCATTGCCGCCGCCATCGGTGCGCTTGTCAGTGACATTCATGTAGACAAAGACTTCGGGGCGTTCTTCCGGCGGGGTTTTACGGCAATAGTTTACGGCAATATTGAAGGTGCCAAAGCGCACGGTTTTGTCGACAGGGACTTCAAAGTCGCGGGTTTCAGCACTGATTTTATCCAAGCCACGCAACACGGCCACCGTGCCGGGCTGCGATGAAAGCAGATCAATGTCTGCTTCAGAGCCCGCATTTTGGGCGCTGGATGGTGGTGCTATGGCGCAGGCGAGCGGGATAGCGATGAGCATTAACAATAAAAAACGCATGGGCTCATTTTTCAAAATAGTTGTGGCATTAATATGGCCAGCCAATTAATCCGTTGGTTCTTTCGCAGAACCGTTGGCAAACTGCCCTAAAAGGCCCAATAAGTCCACTGCGCCTTGCGTATAGGTGAATTCTTCGCCTTCTACGAGAAGTGTCTCTTCAGCCCCCGGTTCAATGGAAATATAGGCTGAGCCCAGTAATCCGTCGGTGGTGATGGTGGCGGAGGAATCTTCTGGAACCGGGATCCCGGAACGAATGCTCATATCAACGCGTGCGTCATAGGTATTGGTGTCTAGCGATATATCGCGCACCACACCGACTTTAACACCAGCCATACGAATGTCGGCACCAGAATCAATACCGCCAATCGAGCCAAATTTGGCCGTTAGTGTATAATCCCCGGCGTTTTTGCCCTCGCCTACGGTTTCGATAGCGTAAAACACAAACATACCCGCTGCGATCAGCACAATCAGGCCGACCAGCGTTTCTACCAATTGTTCTTTCATCAGGAATTCGCTCCATCTGGCGACCACGCCTCATAATCGCCGGTGGCGGCAGCACGGGCGCCGCCCTTTGTCAAAGACCCCTTTGGCCGCCACGCATGTATGGTGCCGGTGAGATTGGGGTGGTGTTCTTTTTCCCACACTTTGTGCGGCAACGGTGTTTGCGTCGGCGCATCGGCAAATGTGTGGTGCAGCCAGCCATGCCATTCACTCGGCACGCGCGAGGCATCGGCATAACCGCGATAGACCACCCAGCGGCGCTTCTTGCCGTCATAACTGGGTTGGCGTTCTTCAAAATACTGGTTGCCATAGTCGTCAGTGCCAATTTTGTGGCCACGGCGCATAATGGTAAGCAGCGTGCCAAACGTGGCGCCGTCCCACCAGGCAAACAATCGTTTGATAAAAAGCAACATATTCAGATTCGCCTTTAGATTTCTGGGCGACTATGCCGCGCGCTTTCGCCAAGGTAAAGCCATGAAAGCCATTAGGGTCAGGATGTTGATCACAGGTGTCCGGTGCTGCGCAGACGCTCTATCATACGCTCGCGGGCTTCGGGCAATTGCTTGTCCACCGGCCACAAAACCCGGCGTTCCAAAAAATAACCGGTCAGCGCCAGACCCGCTTCCACATCGCCCTTCTCAAATGGTGTGGCAGCAGCGCGCAAAAACCCCGGCAATGTCAATAATTTGTCCAGATAAGGTTGTGCTGCCTCAGCACTTACCGCCTGGCCGCTGCGCGGACTGACATGGGTAAGGTTTTCTGGCGTACCCGTGGCGGCGCACTGCTCCAACTGCAACCCATAGCCCAATTCGCGCAATATGCCGGCTTCCCAACGAACATAAAGCGCCGGCCACACGTCAATATGGGCCATTTGTTCCATGAGAATATCAAACGCCTGATATATATGCGGCGATGGCTCGCGTTCGGGCAGAGTCAGGCTAGCCATGGCACAGGCCGCGCCAAGACCGCTTAGCGCCAAAGGGTCGTCAAAAAGTGTCGGGGCGCGGGCGTCGACCAATTCAAGGGTAAACATGCCCAAATGTTCGGAAAGTCTGGCGCGCCATTCAATGTCAACAATATTGCCGGGTTGCAAAACGCCGCGCAGGCGCTTGCCCGTTGCCCCGCGCACCAGACCGGCATGGCGGCCATGAGAAGGCGTCAACACCTCGACTATGGCGCTGGCCTCGCCGTGTGGCCGTACCATCAGCAAGATGGCGCGGTCCGTCCAGTTCATTATTCGATTTCCAGCCCAAAAAGCGCAAGGTGGGCGCGGTCATGGGACCAGTTTTCGCGCACTTTAACGTGCAAAAACAAATGTACCTGCCGGTCAAGCATTTCGCTAAGTTCGTGCCGCGCCGCCGCGCCAATCGCCTTAATTACCTGCCCGCCTTTGCCCAACACAATTTTGCGCTGACTTTCGCGTTGCACGAAAATGACCTGGCCAATACGTACCGAGCCATTGCGGTGTTCTTCCCAGGTTTCGGTCTCGACGCTGGCTGCATATGGCAATTCCTCATGCACTCGCAACATCAATTTTTCGCGGGTGATTTCGGCGGCCAGCAAGCGTGATGGCAAATCGGCGATTTGGTCTTCCGGATAATGCCATGGCCCGGCGGGCATAGCTTCTGCCAAGGCGGTCTTGAGTTCTTTTAAGCCAAAACCACGGCTGGCACTTATCATGAAAGTATTGTTGTAACATCCTGTTTCTTCAAAATGTTTTGCCAAAATGAATAATTCTTCTTTTTCCAATTGATCAATCTTGTTGAGGGCCAAATCGGCGCGCAATTCATGTTTTTTTAAGCCCTCAATAATGCGACCAACGTCCTCAAACGCCTTTTTGTCCTGGGGCTTGGCGGCGGCATTATTCAAAACCCGGGCAAAGGCGGGCGCGTCGATAAGGTGCACAATCAAGTCGGCCTCGGCAGCACCATTCCAGGCCGCCTGCACCATGGCACGATCCAAAGCCCGTTTGGGCGAGAATATGCCAGGCGTGTCCACCAGCACCACTTGGCTAGCGTCCTCAATCAGCACGCCGCGCACATTAAAGCGGGTGGTTTGCACCTTGTGGGTGACGATAGAGACTTTGGCACCGACCAGAGCGTTTACAAGGGTGGATTTGCCAGCATTTGGTGCGCCAATAATGGCAGTAAAGCCGCAAGCTTTATTTTCGAGCGATTGCTCAGTCATGGGTATGTCCATTTTGTTTCAATATTTCTCGCGCCGCTTGGCGCTCGGCTTCTTGCTTGCTGTTGGCGGTGCCAATCGCCTTTTGGCCTTTGGCTTGCACCTCAACGACAAATTGTGGCGCATGGTCAGGGCCTTGGCGAGTCTTCAAGGTATAGACTGGCAGCTCGCCACCTTCACTTTGCGCCCATTCCTGCAAATGGCTTTTTGGATCGCGCACATTGCCCATCACATCGCGCAAATTTTCGGCCCAATAGGTTTCAAAGAAATGCGAAGCCGCTTCCATGCCACCATCAAGATAAAGCGCGGCCAATACCGCTTCGCAAACATCACCCAATATCTTGGTTTTGTCGCGTCCACCGCTGCGGGTTTCCGCTTTTGAGAGACGCAAGGCTTCGCCAAGATTAGCCAAACGAGCTGCATCAGCACAGGTTTCCTTGCGCACCAAAGTGTTCAGGCGCGGTGCCATGTCGCCCTCGTCAAACCCGCGGTTTTCCAAAAACAGAAAGCGCGCGGCCAACAAGCCCAGAACCCGGTCACCCAAAAACTCTAAACGTTCGTTATTTGGTGCGTCGCCCCGGCCATCGCCATAGCTTGAATGGGTTAACGCACGCAGCAATAGCGCCTTGTCGGTAAAACGGTGGCCAAGGCGTTCTTCAAGGGCAGTTAAGGCTTCTGTTGTTGGTTCGCTCACCGGTTTTTTCGCAGGCTGACAAATACACGCGGGCGGAACTGATACCAGGTCCATGGCCGCGTCAGGCGGAATTTGGGATTCACTGAAAACATAACGGCCTCCCCTCGCCCAACCAGGTTTTGCGCCGGTGTAAAGCCCCAATCGCGACCATCGAGAGAATTATCGCGATTATCGCCCATCATAAAATAATGCCCCTGTGGGATCTTGTAAGATGGAGTATTATCATATTGCCCGCTCGCCGTCATTTTGTTGATGATATAACTATGGCCGTTGGGCATGGTTTCGCGATAACGCGTGACCTGTCTTTGACCACCGCGATGCTCGGTAATGGTTTCCACGCCAATACGTTCGCGTTCAAGCGCCTGCCCGTTGAGAATGATTTGGCCGTTGCGCATTTGTACGGTATCGCCGGGCAGGCCAATCAGGCGCTTAATGTAGTCGGTTTTATTATCGCGTGGCCATTTGAACACCACAATATCGCCGCGCTTTGGCTGGCTTGCCAAAATCCGCCCGGAAAACAGATTAGGGCTGAAAGGCAAGGAATAGCGGCTATAGCCATAGGCGTATTTGGAGGCGATGAGATAATCACCGACAAGCAGTTGCGGACGCATGGATTCGGACGGAATGGTGAAGGGCTGATAGAAAACGGTCCGTAACGCCCCGGCAATAATCAGTGCCCAGAATACAATGCGAATGGTCTCGCCCCATTCGCTGGGCTTGGTTTCCACTTCGGCCCCGCTGCTGCCCGTATTTGTGGTTTTTGTCATGCGATCAACCTTGTTATTGTAACGGTCTGGCTTCAATCACCACAAACGCCTGCGCCAGTGGGTAATCATCGGTGATGGTCAGATGAATGAGGGCCTGATACCCCTTTGGGGTCAAGGCGTCCAGTCGCGCGGCTGCGCCGCCCAATAAAGCCATGGTCGGTTGGCCGGACGGCAAATTCACCACGCCCAGCTCCCGCCATGCCACCCCAAAACGCATGCCGGAGCCCAAGGCTTTGGAACATGCCTCTTTGGCGGCAAAACGCTTGGCGTAGGAAGCCGCCCGTTCTTTGCGCCGGTCTGACTTGGCCCGCTCAATATCGGTAAAAACCCGGTTGGTAAACCGCTCGCCAAAGCGTTCCAGGGTTTTTTCAATGCGCTTAATATCGCAAAGGTCAGCACCTATTCCCAATATCATGCGCCCCGCCCGCTGCCGCTTCGTGCGGCGACCATTAAGGCACGCATTTTGGTGATCGCCTCATGAAAACCAATAAAAATAGCTTCACTGACCAAAAAATGCCCAATGTTAAGCTCACAAATCTCGCCAATAGCGGCAATTGGCGTCACCGAGTCAAAAGTGAGGCCGTGCCCCGCATGAATTTCCAAACCCTCGCGGGTGCCAAAGGCCGCCGCTGCCCGTAAATCTTCCAAAATACTGGCCGCCTCGTCCGCATTGCCCTCATTACAGGCTTCCGCATACGCACCAGTATGCAGTTCCACCACCGGCGCCCCCAGGGACAAAGCCGCCTCGATCTGCGCGGTTGAGGGCTCAATGAATAGTGATACGCGTGAGCCATTGTCCTTCAGCGCCCGGACAAAATGCGCCAGATGATTGTGCTGTCCAGCGGCGTCCAGTCCACCTTCCGTCGTGCGTTCTTCGCGCTTTTCGGGCACAATACAGGCCGCATGGGGGGCGGCTTTTAGGGCGATCGCAAGCATTTCTTCGGTGGCGGCCATCTCGAAATTTAGCGGCAAGTCAATTTCCTGCCCCAGACGCTCAACGTCCCGGTCGGTAATATGGCGGCGATCTTCGCGCAAATGTGCTGTGATGCCGTCCGCACCAGCCTTGGCGGCAATGTGTGCCGCCTTCACCGGGTCCGGATAATCACCGCCGCGCGCATTACGAATGGTAGCCACATGGTCAATATTCACGCCAAGACGTAAGCTAGGACGCGGGTCAAGACGGAGGATGTTGTCGTTAGTCGCCCCAGACATTACGAATTTATATCCCGGCTGCCCGGTTTGCGCGGTGCAATGGCTGCCAACGCATCTGGTAATTCATCGGGCGCATAGGATGGAAAATCTACCTGCGCCAACGCGATTAACGGCGCGCCGACATCGGCTTTGCCGCCAGAACGGTCGATTAAGCACGCTTCGGCAATCACCTTGGCACCTAACGCGCCAATTGCCTCAATGCATTCGCGCGATGACAGGCCGGTGGTGACAATGTCCTCGACCACTAACACCCGCGCTCCCGGTTTTAACGTAAACCCGCGGCGCAGGCTGAAACAGCCCTCCACCCGCTCCACATACATGGCTGGCAAATTCATATGCCGCGCGGTCTCATAGCCCGGAATAATGCCGCCAACGGCGGGCGAGACAATGGCATCTATCTGACCAAGATTGGCATCAAGCACCTTCTTTGCCAAGGCTTTGCACAATTTCTCCGTGCGCTGCGGGTCCATAAAAATGAAAGCCTTTTGTAGAAAAACCGGACTGTGGCGGCCGGAAGACAACACGAAATGGCCCTCCAACAGGGCCCCGGCTTGGCGAAACTCGTCAAGAACGTCATTGGTGTTCATTACTCAAATCCTCGGTAACATTGCCTGCCCGGGCGCGCTTGGCCTCGACAATACTGTTGCAGGCCCGCATGGCGGTAACAATATGCGATAAGTGTTTAGCGTCCACCACTTCAACATCAAAATACATTTCAAAAAATCCGGGTGTCCGGGTGAGCGAACGCACATCCATAATATTACCCATGGAACGCCCTACCACATCGGCAATCTCTGCCAAGGCGCCCGGTTGGTGAACCACGGTTGCCAAAATCCGCCCAATTGATGCCGAAGTTTTGCCGGCTTGCGGGGTCCAGATTAAATCAATCAAATTGTCTTCATCGTCCTCATGCTTTTCCAGGCGCTCGCAATCAATGGTATGCACGTTGACGCCTATGCCTGGCTCGAACACACCAAGAATACGATCACCCGGCAAGGGGGTGCAGCACCGGCCTAAATGCACTGCCATATGGGGGTCTAGCCCTTTACCACGCACATAAAAATGTGCCGTCTTATCGCTGATCAATTCGTTTTGGGGCATGGTGTCCGTGCCCTCATCTTTGCGCCCCGGAAATAATGCGTCCATCAATTTGTCAGTACGCAACACCCCCCGGCCCACTTGTATATAAAGCTCTACCGTATTCTTCAGACCAAGACGTTTTATCGCCGATTTGAGTGCAACCTTGCCTTTTAAATTCTCGCGGATCAAAAGCCTTTCCACGAACGCAAACCCCAGTTTTTCGAATTCCTGGCGCTCGACCTCGCGGATGTGACGACGAATGGCCGAGCGGGCGCGGCCAGTGATTACCATGCCTTCCCATCCATGGGGTGGCTCCTGCACACCGCCGCGAATAATTTCAACGGAATCGCCATTATTGAGCGCGGTGCGCAATGGCCGCGCGCGACCATTTATCGTTACTCCAACACATTCATCGCCAATAGCCGTGTGTACGGCATAGGCAAAATCCAGGGCTGTGGCCCCGGCAGGCAGGGAAATCAACCGCCCCTTTGGGGTAAAGGCAAACACCTGATCTTGAAACATTTCCAATTTGGCGTGTTCCAAAAAGTCATCTGGATCGCCACCAAATTCGAGAATATCCAATAACGGTTTTAACAGCTCCAGCGGGTCGCCACCGACGGCGCTGTCATACGCGTAACCGCCTTGTTTATAACGCCAATGGGCGGCAACGCCTTCGTCGGCAATGCGATCCATCTCCTCGGTGCGGATTTGTAATTCCAAGCGCACATTATCTTTGCTGATAACCGTGGTGTGCAAGGATTGATAATGGTTGGGCTTTGGCACCGAAATGAAATCGCGAAAGCGTTCCGGCACACAACGCCATGAGGAGTGGATAAGCCCCAACACCCGATAGCAATCTTCCGGTCGATCAACAATCACCCTAAAGGCATAAACATCGGCAAGCTCATCAAAGGTGATGGCTTGTTTCTCCAGTTTTCGCCAAATCGAAAAAGGGCGTTTTTCACGACCAAAAACCCGCGCCTCTATACCGGCGGCCATTACCCGCTCAGAAATGGTTTGCGACACTTGTGCGACTTGCGCCGAGGTGCTTTCGCGCTGGGTTTTCAGCCTTCGCGTGATGGATACCCATGCTGGCGGGTTGAGATGGCGAAAAGACAGGTCTTCCAAATCAGCGCATATTTTCTGAATCCCGATCCGGCGCGCCAAGGGGGCATATATATCGGCCGTTTCGCGCGCAATGCGCTCGCGTTTTTCCTTCTTTGAGATAAAATTCAAGGTGCGCATATTGTGCAAACGGTCGGCAAGTTTGACCAATAAAACCCGCACGTCCTTGGTTATCGCCAATACGAATTTTTGTAAGTTCTCGCCCTGCTGCGTGCGTTCGGAAATTAATTCCAATTGGCCAAGTTTGGTCACCCCATCAACCAGTTGAGCGACTTCTTCGCCAAATTTCTCGGTCAATTCCTCCAAGGTGGCGTCAGTGTCTTCAACCGTGTCATGAAGGAGTGCGGTGATGATACTGGCCGGGTCCAGCTTCAAGCCAATCAAAATCAGCGCGACATTGACCGGGTGACCGTAATACGGCTCGCCGGAGGCGCGTAATTGGTCGCCATGCTTTTCGCGAGCATAGGCGTAGGCTTTGGTTATTTGGGCAGCATCTACAGCGGGATTGTAAGCCCGGATGCGGGCAATCAGATCCTCAGCTTCGGGTATTCGCACCGGCGCACCGCCTGGCGAGGGCGGCGAAGAATGTGGCGACGGTGTCGCCGTTCCCATCTCTAAAAGCGATTGTCAGGCGCGCCATCGCGGTCTGCGGTGAGCGCCTTAAGCATATCAACTTCAGAAATGGCATCGTCGGCTTTTTGGTGTTCAATCGCCATACGCTCGGTTTCTTCAACGCTTTCTTCTTCAGGAAGAACCCGCTGCAAGCTGTTGACCAGACTTTCCGTCAATATGTCGACACCAACCGCTTCATCGGCAATCTCGCGAAGCGCAACAACGGCGTTCTTATCATTGTCCCGATCAATCAACAAAGGCGCGCCAGAAAGAATTGCGCGTGCCCGGTGTGCCGCCAGCAAAATGAGGTCGAAACGAGTTTCAACTTTTTCAATGCAATCTTCAACGGTAACGCGGGCCATTTGTCACTCCGAAACTAGGAAAGGATAGAGAGTTTGAGTGCATAACCTCGTGATTGCGCCGGTGCAAGGGTCAAAACCCGCATACCAGCAACCCTTTACAGTGTTTTTCTCTAGCCTAGCGGCAAGGTCTCTTGCAAATCCTTCTCCGGCAGCGCACCAATCAGCACCGCGAGGCTCATATTTGTGCCTGGCAGATTTGGCTCAATAGCGATGTCTGCAAGCGGCAAGAGCACGAAGGCACGTATCGCCGCGCGCGGGTGTGGCAAGGTCAGAGTGCCGGTGTTAAGGCGCACATTGCCGTAGGAGATAAGGTCGATATCCAAGGTTCGCGGTGCGTTGCGGGTTGTGCGCATGCGGCCAAATTGCCGCTCGACTGCACGTATTAAACGCAATAGCGCCAATGGCGGCAAAGTCGTCGCCACCTGCGCAACGGCATTAATATATGGCGGATGGCTGGGGTCTGGCCAAGCCGGGCTTTGCCAAAGGCGCGACATCGCCAACATCCGCACCCCGCGACTTTGCAGGGAATTAGTGGCCTTTAAGAGTGTAGTTTTTGGTGCATTGCCCTCAAAAGGCAGGTTGGCACCAAAGGCGATATACGCTTTGTTAGAGGAATGAATCATCATTTTTGAGCATTAATCACTTTTTAGAAAGATTTTAAAGATGGCCTTTTACCCAGACGAACGTATTGGACTTTTTATTGATGGCGCAAATTTTTATGCGGCAGTGCGCGCCCTAGATGTAGAAATAGACTATTCAAAATTCCTCGAAGAGTTTCGCAAACGCGGGCGTCTGGTGCGGGCAAATTACTATACGGCGCTGATTGATGACCAGGACTTCTCGCCGCTTAAAAAAATGGTGGATTGGCTGGATTATAATGGCTTTAACGTCGTTACCAAATCAGCCAAGGAATATACCGACGCGGCCAGCGGTCGAAAACGAACTAAGGGCAATATGGATGTAGACCTTACCGTAGACGCGCTGCTGGCAACCGAATGGCTGGACCATATTATTCTTTGTACCGGCGATGGTGACTTTTGCCCGCTGGTACGGGCAATCCAAAACAAGGGCGTACGGGTTTCAGTGGTATCGACGACAGTTTCCAATCCCCCCGTGGCGTCGGACGATTTACGCCGGGTCGCCGACGCCTTTATCGAACTTGATGATCTGGCCCCGCTTATTGCCCGGCCTCAACGCCATAGCGATCATGACAGTGTTTAACCCATGAGCACCGCCATTCCGCCAGAAGCGCCGCGTGATTGTGATCTGTGCCAGCGCTTGGTCGCGTATCGGCAGGATATCGCGCGCGTTGAGCCCGATTGGCATAATGCGCCGGTGGACTCCTTTGGTGATATTGAGGCCCGGCTTTTGGTGATTGGCATGGCACCCGGTCGCGGCGGTGCCAACCGTACCGGCCGCCCCTTCACCGGGGATGGCGCTGGAGATTTGCTTTATAAAGCACTGGAAAAACATAAGTTTTCCATTGGGAAGTTTGAAAAAAATGGCAATGACAACCTCAAGCTTCGCGACTGTATGATAACCAATGCGGTGCGCTGTGTGCCGCCGCAAAACAAGCCATTGGGCGAGGAAACCCGCAATTGTCGTCCATTTTTAATTTCTCGTCTGGCGCATTTACCCAAAGTGACGGCCTTGTTTGCGCTAGGCCGCATTGCCCATGACAATGTGCTTTCTACCTTGGGCTTGCGCCGGGCCGCTTTTCCGTTTGGGCATGGTGCGCAGCATAGTTTGAATAGCGAGGGGCGCGAATTTCGGTTATTCGACAGCTATCATTGCTCGCGCTATAACACCAACACAGGTCGCTTGACTGAACCCATGTTTGACGAGGTATTTGTGGCGGTACGACGTTTTTTGGATAGTACAATATGAGCGATTCTTCCGCCTTACAATTGATCCGACAGCGCCGCTTTGGCCCCTTGCTTGTGGCTCAGTCCTTTGGCGCGTTTAACGACAATGTATTCAAATATTCCCTGATCATATTAGTGACCTACGGCGCGCTCAGCATTGATGGTATTCCGCGCGACGTTTTGGTGCCGGTGGCGGCAACCATGTTCTCCTTACCAATTTTCCTGTTTTCGGCCATTGCCGGGCAGATTTCAGACCGCTATCCGCGCGACCAAATACTCAAATATGCTAAAATAGCTGAAATTGTTCTGATGGTTTTTGCCGCCATTGGTTTCATCTTTAACTCAGCGCTAATTTTATTTGGCACCTTGTTTTTTATGGGCGCGCAGTCGGCGGTTTTTGCGCCAGCCAAATTGGCGGCTTTACCGCACTATTTAAGCCGTAAGGAATTGGTGCCCGGTAATGCGATGATTAGCGGTACCTTGTTTTTGTCTATTTTAACTGGTTCGCTGCTGGGAATCTTGTTCATCCGTCGCCCTTTTGGTGTGGAAATTATTGGCGGTACTTTGGTCGCGCTGGCGATTTTAGGTTGGTTGATGATGAGCTTACTGCCACCCAAAGATACCGATCGACCCGATATAAAGCTCAATTGGAATATCTTTTCCGGCACTTGGCATACAATGACCAATTTGTTTGCCGAACCCTTGGCTTTGCGGCCATTAATCGGCGTTGCGTGGTTTTGGACCGCCAGTGCGGCGTCAGTAACGATAATGCCGCTATTCGTTCGCGACATGATTTATATGGATGAAAGCGTAGTTTCGGTATTTATGGCCGTTTTTACCTTGGGAGCCGCCTTTGGCTCGCTGGCCTGCGCCTTGGCAACCAAAAACCGCGATATTTTATGGGTATCCATTTTTGGTGCCATAATGCTTTCGGTCTTTGCTGCGGACGTTATGCTGGCCAGCATGGGCCGGGTGGAAGCTCCGCTTGGTGGCCTCGATGTATTTTTTGCCAATAAGCAAAACTGGCGTCTGCTGTTTGATTTCTTTGCCATGTCAGCCTTTGCAGGTGTCTTTGTGGTGCCATTGCAGGCAATGTCACAACACCGCGCACCAGAAGCCAGCCGCGCGCGCATTTTAGCTGGCGGTGCGGTGATGAATGCTGCGGGGGCCTCGATTGGGCAAATGGCGTTGATCGCGGTTACCCGTGCTGACTTGCCGCTGAGTACTGCTTACGGGCTCATTGCCGGTTTCAGCCTGCTTTTTGCGGGTTTCATGGCCTATAGGCGGATAAAAAATACATGGTAGATGCAAATCCACTGGTCATCACCGACACGGCGGCCCTGCAAGAAATCTGTGCACAATTGCGCGAAGTCGACTTTTTCGCGGTTGATACCGAATTTTTGCGCGAAAGCACCTATTGGTCTCAACTGTGCCTGATTCAGGTCGCCGGCGGCGATGTTGAAGCCATTATTGACCCGCTTAGCCCGTCTATCGACCTTGCGCCGTTTTTGCAGGTGATGGCCGACCCAAAAATCATCAAAGTATTTCATGCGGCCCGGCAGGATTTGGAAATATTTTACAAACTTATGGGGCAAGTTCCCCTGCCTTTGTTTGATAGTCAGGTGGCTGCCATGGCCGCTGGCCTTGGCGATTCCATAGGCTATGACAATCTGGTGCAAAAAATGCTCCGGCGCACCGTGGATAAGGGCTCGCGCTTTACCGATTGGTCGCGGCGACCGCTTTCTGACAAGCAGCTTTCTTATGCAATTGGCGATGTGACACATTTGCGCGACCTTTATCCGCATTTGATTGGTCGGCTGGAGGAGAGAGATCGGCTAAGCTGGGTCGATGAGGAAATGGCGCTGCTGACCGACCCTAAGATTTATCAATTCAATGTAGATGACGCATGGCAGCGGATGAAAATTCGCAAATACACGCCCCAATGGCTGGCGGTAATGCGCAAAGTGAGCCTGTGGCGTGAGCGCGAAGCGCAAGAACGCGATAAACCGCGCGGCCGCATCCTGAAAGACGATGCAATTTACGAAATTGCGCAACAAGCGCCGCGTAGCGAAGAAGCTTTGGGCAGAATGCGCGCTATTCCGCGCGGCTTTGAGCGCTCATCTCTGGCGCAGGGGCTTATTAAAGCCATTAAAGAAGCCATGGACGACCCCAAACAGCATGCGCCAGAAATACAGCGACCGGAAGCCATGCCCGCCGGGCTTGGCCCGATCTCGGAAATGCTAAAGGTGTTGTTGCGCATCAAGGCGGAAAGCTTGGGGGTGGCGCCGCGTTTGATTGCCAATTCTGCCGATATTGACCAACTTGCTGCTTATGATGATGCTGATATTGCGGCGCTAAAAGGGTGGCGCCGCGAAGCCTTTGGCGAGGAAGCTCTGCGGCTAAAACGCGGCGAAATTGCATTGACTCTTAATGGTAAGCAGGCGGTTGTTGAGACGCGCTAACTGGTTTTCAGGCCTAAGGCATTGGCCATGCTTTGTAACCGCTTATGGGCTTTCTCGGTTAGTAAATCCTGAGCATTTTCCGAGGCAATTAACCGCAATTTTTTATTCTCTTTTTCCAAATGTGTGTGCTTGAGGAGCTTAGCCGTTCGCCCGGATACGGCGGCGGCACAGCGCAAACTAAGCCCCAATGCCAATGCCCATTTTTGCTCCTTGGCACCCAGTAAATGACCAATTAACCCAGCGCGCGGCGCCGTCTGCTCTCCCGCATAGCGATAAAAAATACTTAACGCCAACGCTGCCCGCTCCGCATGGCTGAGGCCCGGATAGGGAGCGTAAAGCACGAGATCAAAAGCAATTTCTGCCCGATGATCCGGGTGTAGGCGCGATCCGACATCGGCAAGGCGACAAGCCGCGGCATTAAGAAGCGCGGTACGTTTTTTCCCGAACGGTATCCCCATTTTCCCGCTTACCGGCTCCATCCAGCGCTCGACCGCAGGGCCAAAGCGTGGCGATGACCAATTTTGTTGCGCCAACGCCTTCACACCGGCCAGCATTGGGTGTGCGGCGCGCTCTTTTGATCGCAGCCGGTCGTATAGCAAGCCTTCGCGTAGCCCATAGGCCGAGATCACCACATTATCGAAAAGTTGCCGTTGCAGAATGCGTTCCAGCAAAAGTGCCGCATAGGGCAATAATGGTGCCCGGCGCGCCGATAGCCCGGGAATGCCGCCTAAAGAGTCTGGCCGCTGCGTCTCTACCAATTGCACCAACTCAAACGCCTCTGCGCGGCTCATGGTGTAATGGTGCAACACCCGCAAGGGATGGCCACGTAAACTCATATGAACAATAGCCAAGGCGCGCCATGCGCCACCAACGGCGTAAAAATCGCCATTCGCTGTGGCCGAAATTTCCGATTGGACGGCATCCAATTGGCTATCTATGCGTGCCGCCAGGGCAAGGCGTTCCGCGGTGCTATTACCAGATAGCATGGCACCAGATTGCATGGCTAGAGGCCCAAGCGGCAAGGATATGCCGCGTTTTACCCGGCCTTTGCCAATGGGAACTAATTCCAGGGATGACCCGCCCAAATCACCTATAAGCCCCGCCGCTTCCGGGGCCCCTGCTATGACCCCTAACGCCGATAAACGCGCCTCCTCTTCACCGGGAATAATTTGAATACTCAGGCCGGTTTGGCGTTTTACCGTTTCGATGAAATCTACGCCATCTTGAGCGACCCGCACCGCCGCCGTGGCCACGGCCAACACATTGCGCACCCCGCGCGCTTTGAGAATGTGCTGGTAGCGCTTTAAAGCCGCCAAGGCGTCGATAACGCCCTGCGGATTGAGTTTTCCGGTTTCCATAACACCGCGCCCAAGGCCAGCCAGCACTTTTTCATTGAAGATCGGTTGGAAAAAGGTATCGCGTGTACGGTACACCACCAACCGTACCGAGTTGGAGCCAACATCGATAACCGCTTTGTCGATAAGGCCCGCAGGGTTTTTTAGCCGTTTTTCAGCACTGCTCATATTATGTCGTCGACTTTTGGGGTGAAAAGCGGTGGATGGTCGGCCTTCAACGCGCTGCCGCGTCCGGAAAGCGAAGGATTGGTCATAAAATAGGTATGAGCGGAAAATGGGTGATCGCTTTGACTGGCATCCACCCGATCGAAACTCCCATCCGGCCCCATGGTCCAGCTTTGGGCCTCATCTTGTAGATTTGCCAGCATGATCTGGTGCAATACCTGACGGTGCACAGTCGGGTTTTGAATCGGGCACAGCACCTCCACCCGACGGTCAAGATTACGCGGCATCCAGTCAGCAGAGGACATGAACACCAAGGCGGTGTTGGAAGGCATGGTCTTGCCATTAGCGAAACAGGCAAGGCGCGAGTGTTCCAAAAACCGGCCAATAATGCTTTTGACGCGAATATTGTCCGAAAGCCCGGGCACGCCTGGCCGCAAACAGCAAATGCCGCGTATGACCAAATCAATTGGCACACCGGCCTGCGAAGCAGCGTAAAGCGCATCAATGATCTGGCTATCCACCAGAGAATTGAGCTTCACCCATATGCCGCTGGGCTTGCCGTCGCTGGCATTTTTGGCCTCTGCGGCAATCAAGCGCAAAAGTGTCGATTTACAATTAAGCGGCGATAAGGCAATCCGTTCCAGCTTTTCAGGCTGCGCATAACCAGTGACATAATTAAACACGCGCACCGCATCGCGCCCATAAGCGGGGTCTGCCGTAAACAGGGATAAATCGGTATATACGCGGGCAGTTTGTGGGTGATAATTGCCAGTACCAAAATGCGTATAGGTGCGCAATTGATCACCCTCGCGGCGCACCACAAGGCTAATCTTGGCATGAGTTTTCCACTCGATAAAGCCATAGACCACCTGCACCCCTGCCCGTTCCAGAGCGCGGGCCAGATTGAGGTTGGTTTCCTCGTCAAAACGGGCTTTGAGCTCGATCAGGGCGGTAACGTTCTTGCCAGCTTCAGCGGCCGCGATCAGCGCCGCCACGATGGGCGAGCTTTTCGAGGTACGGTACAAGGTTTGTTTGATGGTGACCACGTCCGGATCAGCCACGGCTTGACGTAAAAACTGCACCACCACATCAAAAGTCTCATAAGGGTGGTGGATGAGAATATCTTTTTCGCGAATGGCGGCGAAGCAATCCCCGCCATGATCGCGAATGCGTTCAGGGAAGCGTGGCTCGTAAGGCGGAAATTGTAAATCCCGGCGTTCCGGCACAATTAACTGATCCAATTGGCTAATGCCCAATATGCCATCAACCGGTGCCACATCCTGTCTTTCAGCATGCAAATGTTCGACAATAAACTGGCGCAGAGATTCCGGTGTGCTGGCATCAAACTTTATGCGCACAATAACGCCGCGGCGGCGCTCTTTCAGCATGCTTTCAAATTGCCGGACCAGGTCCTCCGCTTCTTCTTCTATCTCGATATCACTATCGCGAATAATGCGAAAAGCCCCGGTTTCTTCAACCACATACCCCGGAAATATATCTTCAAAAAACAATGCCAAAACCGATTCCAAAGCAATGAAACGCTTGGCGGTAATGCCTTCCTTTGCACCATTTCCGTCCGGCAATTCCAAAAACCGTGGCACGCCGACCGGGATTGGCACCAAAGCATTCATCGGCTTGCCATCCTTGGTACGTTTTAGTCGTAATACCAGCGCAAAACCAAGATTGGGAATAAAGGGAAAAGGATGTGCCGGATCAATGGCCAGCGGGGTAATGAGCGGGAATATCCCTGCTATAAACGCTTCATGAAGCTGCGCACGGTCCTGTGTGTTGAGGCTTTCCGCCTTAGCGATATGAACGCCCGCCTCTTCCAGGCGTGGCAGCATTTCGCGCCAAATGCGTTGTTGATCGCGCATAAGCCCGGCGGTTTCTTCGTTAATCCTTGCCAGTTGTTCAGATGGTGTCAGGCCGTCCTGACTGACGGTTCGAATGCCGGCGCGAATTTGCGCGCGAATGCCGGCAACCCGCACCATGTAAAATTCATCCAGATTGGAGCCGGAAATAGATAGAAAACGAAGGCGTTCCAAAAGCGGATGGTTTTGATTTTCCGCTTCTTGCAGCACGCGCATGTTGAATTGTAGCCAGCTCAATTCTCTGTTCAAAAATCTGGCCGGTGATTGAGATAAAGCAGTGGCGTCTGGCATTGCCCCACGGTTTTGTTTCACCTTCGCCATCACCCCGCCTCTTTGCATTGGGTCTGCAAGCCATCATTTTCTTTATGCACATCGCCGTTTTGCGTCTGCATCTGCGCTAAAACTGTGCGCACCAAAGGCAGGCGAATATTCTGTCGCCGGTCATGGCCCAGCGCATGAATGCGTTGTACGGTTTCAAGCGCTGCCAGCGTGGAACGCTCCATGCGTTGCAATAAAAACGGCAGAACCGAAGGGGCAGGATTAATCTGTCGATCGGCAAACAATTTTAGCAAAACCCCGGTCAGCACCGCATCGTCGGGCTCCTCAATGGCCATGGTGTGCATGGCCGCCAGCCTTGAGGTCAGATCTGGCAGGGTGCAGGGCCAAAGCCTTGGCGACGTACGAGCGCTCAGCAAAGCCCGCACCTGCCCCTTTGCCGCGGCATTGATGAGGCGAAAAAGCGCCGCTTCATCATAGTGCGCCAAAGTGTCATCAAGC
Source organism: Robiginitomaculum sp. (assembly GCA_021776615.1). Lineage (GTDB taxonomy): Bacteria > Pseudomonadota > Alphaproteobacteria > Caulobacterales > Maricaulaceae > Robiginitomaculum_B. Next base: position 69,981 of record JAJFFO010000008.1, read on the forward strand.
CACAAAACCCCGCAAAGGTCGCGCGGTAATTCGTTCAAATGACAGGCTGTCGCGCCGGATTGGGCCGCCCATAAATGTCCTAAATGTGATTTTCCACACCCGGCTGGGCCCGTAAGCGTCAGCAATCCGCCGGGCCACGCCTGCCACTCTGCCAAGGCTTTACGGGCCATGGCATTGCTTTGCCCTTCAACAAAGGTTTCGCGGCGAAAGGCACCGCCCTTGGGCGTCAGGTCCAGCCACAATTGGCGCGTTTTCACCGAAATCTCCTTAGCGGATCTGGGCAACAAGCCCGATATCTTCATTGGTCAGGTTAATGCCTCTTTGTGCAAACCGGCGCGCCAACTGCTCTTCGCTGCCCCGATAAGTGAGCATTAACAAAGCACCGTCGCTTCCTAACGCGTCCAAACGGGCCTCCTCGACGAGGGAAACTCGCCCTAAGGCATCGCGAAGCCGTAGCCATTGCGCCAGATTTTCATAGCGGGCGGTGAGCAATATGCTTTGGCGTTGATCCGTGCGCACAATGGCTTGCTGTTTCCATCGGTCTTCCAGCACCATCGCCATTTTTGTTGTGGCAATAACCAAGGCGCTATTGCGTAATTCCGCCGGGCGACTTTGGGTCGGGGCATTACCGCTAAAGCTGCCCAAATCGGTTACGGTTTCGACACCGCTCTGCCCCAAGACAACCTGCCTGACGCGAATGCGCACAATACCGGTGCCGATATCGCGGCCGGTGGCGATAATTAGGGTATCGGCTCTACTGGCATTGGCCACTTCAATGAGAACGCCGGGTGCCAAATTGGCCAAGCGACGGGCGCGAACTTGATCGGCGGTGACGGCTTTCCCCGCTTCCGGGTCAGTATCACCGTCAAGGAACTCGATAGCGTTATCACTGGCCAACACTAACGGTGTAAGATTGTTCTGATGGCCCGCGTCGGCAAAGTTTCGCGCATAGGGGTTTTGCTCTTGCCAATGCACCACGCCTTCTCTGTCCTGCCATAACGCGATAACCGGAATTTGCGTGGCCTGGCTTTCAACAAACGGTAATTGGCTGGATTTCAAAAAATTTCTAATAAGTTCTGCATCAAAGGTAACGCTTAATTCGCCAAGATAGCGTGAGCGGCTACGGCGCTCATTGGCAATTTGAATACCGGCAACAAATTGCTCGGCGATTTCTTCGGTAATCACCAAGGGTGGATCCAAATTCACCCGGTCCTGTGGCAGTGTGAGCCGGTCCATTAGCTGATAAAAAGCATCGAGTGTACCCATGCTGATAGCGCGTTCGCGCGCGGCGAGAACGCTTTGCCCATGAGAATCAATGCGCACGCCATTGATCTCAAACGGATTACCGGCCGTCGCCGCAGATGTGTGCAGGCAAGTGGCAAGAAAAACGAAAGCGATGGCGAGCAGGCGGAACATGACAGTATCCATTCAACATTGTATGCGATTGCGGCTTAATATACACGTGCCATGGGCGCGATTGAAAGCCGCCTCTTGCGCCTATTCTCACATTAGGCTTGTGTGCGCCTTAAGGATAGGGAATCACGTAATGTCTGAACCCGGCGATAATGGTCTAAGTTATGCGCAAGCTGGCGTGGATATTAGCGCCGGAGATCGGTTGGTCGAAAAACTGCGGGTTTTGACCAAAAAAACCCGCCGCGCCGGGGCCGATACCGGGCTTGGTGGTTTTGGCGGGGCGTTTGACCTCAAAGCGGCAGGCTTTGAAGACCCGATATTAATCTCCGGCACTGACGGCGTTGGCACCAAGCTCAAAGTGGCCGTACAGAGCGGCCACATCAACACGGTTGGAATCGATTTGGTCGCGATGTGCGTTAATGATATTTTGGCGCAAGGCGCAGAGCCGTTATTTTTTCTCGACTATTTCGCCTGTGGTCAATTGGATCCGGAACAAGCCGCAACCGTGATTGGCGGAATTGCCGACGGGTGCAAGGACGCGGGCTGCGCGTTAATTGGCGGCGAAACCGCTGAAATGCCGGGCATGTATGCGGGCGAGGACTTTGATCTTGCTGGCTTTACGGTGGGCGCGGCAGAGCGCGACAGTCTTTTGCCGCGCAAAGACGCCATGCAAGCCGGTGATGTGCTTATTGCGCTTGGCGCATCAGGCCCACATTCCAACGGCTATTCGCTTATCCGCGCGGTGGTCGACCTTAAGGGACTGGGATGGGCAGCCCCCTCCCCATTTGCACCGCAACAAAGCTTAGCCGAGTCTTTGCTAACCCCGACACGGATTTATGTACGCTCTTTGCTGCCCCAAATTCGCACCGGGCGCATAATAGGATTGGCGCATATCACCGGCGGAGGATTGATCGAAAACCCACCGCGCATGCTGCCTGTGCATCTTGAAGCCGCGATTGATTATAATTCGTGGGTTTTACCTTCCGTATTTTCATGGCTGGAAGAAAACGGTGGAATTTCCACCAAAGAGTTACGCCGCACGTTTAATTGCGGCATTGGCATGTTGGCGGTGGTGAAACCCGAAGACGCCGACAATGTGGTCGAAGAATTACGCGCCGCCGGGGAAACCGCGTGGGTAGCGGGCGAATTGAGGGATGCGGCAAAATGAGTTTGCCTATCGGGGTGTTGATCTCCGGCCGGGGATCAAACCTGCAAAAATTAATACAGACATGCGTGCCAGCGGATTTTCCGGCGCATATCAAATTGGTGATCGCCAACCGGCCAGACGCAGCGGGGCTGCAAATGGCGGCAAAAGCCGGGATTGCCACCGCCATTATCGATCATCGTAAATATGGCAGCCGTACGGAATTTGAAGACGCCATGAGCGCGACCTTACGCAATGCTGGGGTCGAATTTATCTGTTTGGCCGGGTTTATGCGTCTGTTAAGCGCTGGCTTTGTCGAGGAATGGCAGGGAAAACTGATCAACATTCATCCCTCGCTCCTGCCGGCATTTAAAGGCCTTGCAACCCATGATCAGGCATTGATGGCCGGGGTAAAACTGCATGGCTGCACCGTGCATTATGTCAGTGCGAAAATGGACGCTGGGGCGATTATCGGTCAGGCGGCCGTGCCGGTATTGCATGATGACACGCCGCAATCCCTGGCGACGCGGGTATTGGAGGCCGAACACCGGCTTTATCCGGCCTGTTTGGAGGCGATTATCCGGGGTGAAATTCGATTTGAACACGGTAAGGTTGTGAGCCCTGCCAGCCTACGCCGAGAAAACGAAAAATTACTCAATTTTTGATACCAAAGGCTTACTCCACTGGTCAATTGGACAGCTATTTTGGCCAAAGTCCCTATGTGACCTCGCTTATGTGATCAAAATATCACTTCACGGATGTTAATGCCGTGCCCAAGGCCACAAATACTGGCTTCCGCACGGCGCAGCGCTTAAAAGTTGACCATACAGTTAATGTGATTTGCCGACAATTGTCGGTAGCAAACTTGGGAAAACACCAATGATTACGACATCAAAGAAAGCACTAGGATCTCTTGGCAGTACGGCCAGCATTTTTGCGCTTGCCCTTTCGGGCGCTCTTGCCACGCCCGCAGCGGCGCAAGACGCCACTGCAAGTGACGGCTTGGACCTGATTATTGTGACGGCACAAAAACGGGCTGAAAATGTCCAGGAAGTGCCAATTTCGATCACCACCATGAAGGGCGATACTCTCGACGACCTATTGAGTGGCGGCGAAGACATTTTAGCGCTTTCTGCGCGCATTCCAAGTTTGAACATTGAATCTTCCAATGGTCGTACTGCCCCACGTTTCTATATTCGTGGCCTTGGCAATACCGATTTTGACCTCGCCGCTTCTCAGCCGGTGTCGGTCATTATGGATGATGTGGTGATGGAAAATGTGGCGCTGAAAAGCTTCCCTCTGTTTGACGTGGCGCAAGTCGAAGTCCTGCGCGGCCCACAAGGTACGCTTTTTGGACGCAATACCACGGCTGGTATCGTCAAATTTGATACCACACGCCCAAGCCATGAATTTGAAGCTATTGGCAATGCAAGCTGGGCCCGGTTTAACACCGTGCGGCTCGATGGTGCAGTTGGCGGTAGCCTGATCACCGATAAATTGGCCATGCGGGTTTCTGCGCTATATGAAACGCGCGATGATTGGGTCGATAATGGCTTCACCGGCGAAAACAATGTGATTGGCGGATTCACCGACCAAGCCGCTCGCGTTCAATTGCTGTATACACCTACTGATCGTTTTACGGCTTTGTTGAGCGGACAAGCTCGTTCGCTTCGCGGCAATACGGCGACTTTGTTCCGCGCCAACATTTTCGATACTGGCAGCAATGCATTGAACGGAAACTTTATTCGCGACACCGTGTTTTTTGACGAAGGCCAAAATCAGCGCCAAGTGCAAGACGCAACCGGCTTAACGCTAAAAATGGAATACGAAGCCGACCTGGCGACATTTACGTCGATCACGTCGATCAATTCTACCGATGGTTCAAGCGTTGGTGATATTGATGGCGGCTTTGGTGCCGTATTCTTGCCGGTAAGTGGTCCCGGCTTTATTCCCTTCCCATCACAAACTGAAGGGTCCATCAAAAACCACAATCAGTTCACCCAGGAATTCCGTCTTGCCAGCAATGGTGACGGGCCGCTCAAATGGCAATTTGGTACCTATTATTTCAACATGGATTTGGACGTAGCAACCAACCCGTTCTTTGTTCCTGAAACCGTTTTGAAACAGTCCAATAACACCTGGGCCGTTTTCGGTCAGGGTAGCTATGACTTTACCGATCGTTTCACTGTCACCGCAGGCGTCCGCTACACGGAAGATGAAAAGCAATTGGGTTCCATTGCCACAAACTTCCCTGTGCCCGGCGTTACCACAGAAGACGACGAAGTCAGCTGGGATATCAGTGCCAATTATGAAGCGACTGAAAATGTAAACGTTTATGCGCGGGCCGCTCGCGGTTTCCGTGCGCCGTCCATTCAGGGCCGTGACGTTGCTTTCTTTGGTTTGCCTTCTTCGGCACAATCAGAAGTTATCAACTCTTATGAAACCGGTTTCAAATCTGAGTTGCTTGAAAACACCTTGCGTTTTAATGCGGATGTTTATTATTACCGCATCAAGAACATGCAGCTTACCGCCATTGGTGGTGCCGGCAATTTCAACCAACTTATCAATGCCAAAAAAGGCGTTGGTTATGGGTTTGAAGCGGACCTTGAATGGTTGGCTACGGATAATCTCGTATTCACCGGTGGCTTCGCATATAATGACACCGAGTTTAAAGACCCTAACTTGACCGTGCCAATTTGTGGATCTGGCCTATGTACACCGCTTGATCCGCTGGATGCCTTGGGCAATGCCAATATCGACGGAAACCCCTTCCCGCAGGCCCCCAAAGTGACCGCAAACTTTACCGCCCGTTATTCCGTACCCTTTGGTGCTGAGGGTGAAGTCTACGCTTTCACCGATTGGTCAATTCAAGGCGCAACTAATTTCTTCCTCTATCAATCTGAAGAATTTAGAACCAGTGGGAATTTTGAAGGTGGCCTGCGCGCCGGTTATGCCAAAAATGATGGCTCTCTCGATGTCTCCGCCTTTGTGCGCAATATCACCAATGAGAGAAATATTATTGGCGGTATCGACTTCAACAATCTTACCGGCTTTGCCAAAGAGCCACGCATCTTTGGTATTTCCGTATCCGTGCGTCGCTAGACCACACCGGACAAATTGTGAAAAAGGCCCGGCAATTGCCGGGCCTTTTTTCTTGCCCTTAACATAAATCAATGCTCCCCTTTTGTTTCGTCGCCACTTGAGAAGAGAGAGCATTATGATCACCTTGTTTCAACCGCCCCCTGGTTTCGGCGCCGCTAATCCAAGCCCGTTTTGTATCAAGCTCGAAGTATTGCTCAAAATGGCCGATGTTGATTACAAAACCCAACTGGAAGGTAATCCGCGCAACGGCCCCAACGGCAAAATTCCTTACATCAAGGATAAAGGCACAGCGCTCGGCGATAGCGATCGCATTCAACTCTATCTCGAAAGCGAGTATAATGTGGAGTTTTTCGAGGGCCTGAACGCCAATCAAAAAGCCCAATCCTTGGCGTTCATTCGTCTGGCCGATGAGCACCTTTATTGGGTCGTGATTTATTCGCGGTGGATGGAAGATAAAAACTGGCGAATTATCAAGAAGCGGTTTTTTGGAAAAATGCCGCTTATTCTTCGAATGTTTGTGCCCAATATGCTACGTAAAGGCGTGCGAAAGTCTATGACCGGACACGGAATAGGACGCCACGACCGCGCCACGATCTACGCCATGGGCGCGGAAGATTTGACCGCCATTGCCGATTTCATTGCCGATCGAGATTTTGCGTTTGGCAGTACGCCGACAGCAGTAGATGCCGCGCTTTACGGACAGTTGAGCGCGATTATTGATGCGCCATTTGATACGCCACTAAAGCGCGCCGCCCTGTCGCATGATACCTTAAGCGCCTATTGCAAACGTATGCGGGCTAGGTATTTCCCTAATCTGGGTGATGTTGCCTAAAAGCGGCCTAAAGACTGGCTGGGTTGAAGAATGGTGCGTTGCGTCTAAAGCCGCGCTACGCATTTCATTCCTCCCCCTCCATCACTTCCCAGCCACCAGTTTTCAGCACTTCAATGGGACGATATTGGGTTTTATAGCGCATTTTTTCACTATTTTTGATCCAAAACCCCAAATACACAAAGGGGTTATGGTTTTGTCTGGCTTGTAAAATATGGTCCAAAATAATGAACGCCCCTAAAGAGCGCCCTTCCTCCGCAGGCTCGAAGAAACTGTATACCAAGGACGGTCCATCGCTTAAATTGTCCACCAAAGCGGCGGCCATAAGCTTGCCATTAGCGTCTCGATATTCACACACCTGACTGCGTGCCGCAGTGTCTTCCACCATGCTCAAATAGTCGGCATAAGAGATGTCCTCCATGCCACCTTCGGGATGCCGTGCGCGTATATAGCGCAACAATAAAGCGTAATGTTCATCGCTGGCCAAAGCCGCTTCGACGGTGCGCACAAGGTCCGCATTCTTCCTTATCACCCGTTTTTGCGTGCGGCTGGGCGTAAATGCCGACGCCAAAACGCGCACGGACTGACACGCCGAACAACTTTCGCATGCGGGGCGATAGACAATGTTTTGCGAACGGCGAAAGCCCACTTGTGTTAGCGCATCATTTAATTCTGGGCCGTCCAACACGTTCAAATGCGTGAACAATTTACGCTCAAGCTGATCCGGCAGGTACGGGCATGGTGCCGGTTCCGTCAAGAAAAACCGCAATTGTTTAAGCGGAAACGGGTGGGTCATAGCATTCTATCAACTCGTGGGCTGGCGTTTATAATCCAAAATAATATGGTGCGAAGAGCGCGAAAACCACCCATAGAACCACCACAAGGGGGCCGCCAACGCGCAAATAGTCCATAAATTTATAATGCCCGGGCCCCATGACCAAAAGGTTAGTTTGATAGGCAATTGGCGTCGCGAACGAACAATTCGCCGCATAAATAACCGTCATTACGGCGGCGATAGCCAATTTGCTCTCCATTTCTGGCGTCTCGGCAAACTTTACCGCCGCATTCACCGCAATTGGCGCGAACAAAACCGCGGTGGCGGCATTGGATAAAACATTGGTGAGGATGGCAACAATCGCAAACAGACCCACCAGTAGCGCAACGGGGCCATAAGGCATGGCAAGAGCCACCGCCGTGTTGGCCAGCAAGTCAACAGCGCCGGTTTCCGCCAGACTGGCGCCCATGGCAAAAGCGGCACCAATCAGCAGAAAAATCCGCAAATCCAGCGCTCGTGCGGCTTGATTGAGGTTTAAACATTTAAACGCCACCATCCCCACCGCGCCGCCCAAAGCGGCCACCAATATCGGGAGTATGCCGCTGGCGGCCAGCAAAATAGTCACGCCAAAAATGATCCGTGCGCGCGTGGCGCGGCGGATATCGGGCACATCGCTCATTGACCAAAGCAGGACCAGCAAGCTGCGGTCATGACGCAATTCGCGCAGGCCCAATTGCGAGCCAAAAAGCAGCACGTCATCGCCCTCCTGCAAGCGGATGGTGGAAAGTTCCTGGCGTAACATATGTGAGCGGCGTTGCACGCCCAGGACGATGCAGCCGGTGCGGGCGCGCAAGTTAATTTGCTCCACGGTCCGCCCAACATAGCGCGAGCCGGGTGCAACCACGGCTTCCGTGATGGCCAGAGCCCCCACCGGGTCAGCATCATCATGGCCGGCGCCGGAGCGCAACATACCCGATAGCACGCCGGGATCAGAAATAAGCAAATCATTAAGCGCTTTGCGGGTTGCGGCAACCGTCAATATATCGCCTTCACACAACGTCGCCTCATCGTCATAGGGCGGATAAAATACCTGGCGACCGCGCTGCACCATCCGCACCGTCACCGATTGCAACTCGGGAAACATGCCGGCGATAGGCTGTTCGCCCAAATGCGGATTATCGGCAGTAATTTCAACTTGGGCGATATATTGTCTGCCTGATATCTTTTGCTTTTCGCCAATTTTGCGCTCGGGTAAAAGCCTTTTGCCAATGGTCAGCAAATAGATAATGCCGGCAAAGGCAAGAACCAACCCAATAGGCGCAAGATCGAAAAACCCAATATTAATACCGTGCTCGCGCTTCAGCACATCGGCCACCAGCATATTGGTAGAGGAGCCGATCAGCGTGGTCATGCCCGCGAGAATAGAAACATAGGATAAGGGAATCATCACGCCGGAGGCAGAAGTGCCAATCCTTTGGGCAATGGTGACCAATACCGGAATAAACATCACCACCACCGGCGTATTGTTCACAAAAGCGCTGGTCAGCATAACAAAACCGAACAAGCCGGCCATGGTCAATAGCGGTCGCCGATCATAATAGGCCGCCAGGGTTCGCGATGGCCCTTCCATGGCGCCGGTATGGAACATGCCCTGCCCCATTACCAATAATGCCAGAATGGCAATCAGCGCCGGATTAGCAAACCCTGCCAATAACTCCGGCGCACCAAAGGCGCTGTTCGGCGTAGGCCAGAAGTGGAACAATAACAAAAACACAGCAATCGCCCCAATGGAGACGATCTCAATAGAATAAAGCTCGAAGGCGTATAACAGCACAATCCCGGCAACAATGCCCAAGACTAACGTCATTCTTACAAGTTCTGGATCTGCAAACACAGCCATCATCCTCAAATCAAGGGGAAAGGCTAGCAGGTCCGCGAGGGCTGACAAGGGCTATGTTGAAGACGTATCTGTTCTCGCTGTACACGGGTCAGTCAAAAATTGCGGCGAGTATCCCGACGCTAATAATTGGCCAATAAATCCTCGTGTTTTGGCAATCTTTGCAAGCTCTCTTTCACACCCTGCGACAAGTCAGGAATTGTTCCGGTATTATCGGCGGCAAGTGTGGGTCTATGCCCCATGCCAAAGAGAATGTATTCATAGCTGGGCAGACCGAATAGAAACGGCTGATGGCTGAAATCCACAGCACCCGGCGGCCTGGTTTTCCACTGCTCCAGTTTGTCTTGAAGGCCGGGTAGAATATGTTCTGGTTTTTGCACTTCACGCCAAAACGCACTGTCATCACGGTTGGACAAGCAGTAGTGCATATTGATGTATTCCAACCCTTCGGCAAACACCAAATCCATATTCTGGTTGAAGGTCTTGGCGGCGCTGGCCATGTCCTCGCCAATATTGGGAAGCGTTTCACCCAAGGTTCTGGCAGCATATTCAATAAGATACAGTCCGGTTGATTCAAGTGGCTCCAAAAACCCGCCGGAAAGACCTATGGCTACGCAATTGCCACACCACGGGCTTTCATTGCTTTGGCTTTTGAATTTGATGTGCTGAACGTCGATAGCGTCAGCATGCTTGCCTTCATGTTGCCGTAAAACCATTTCCGCATCATCTTCGGTCTCGAACGCACTCGAATATACATACCCCGTCCCCCGGCGGTTACGCAGACCAATATCCCAAATCCAGCCGGCACGCTGGGCGGTTGAGGTGGTGAAAGGCTTAAGAGTGGCGGGGCGGTAAGTGTCGTAAGGAACACGCATGGTAACCGCGCGATCGCACAAGAGATAATTGGAAAAGTCGCGGGTTTTTACCTTCAGTTTCTGCCTGTGCAGCACCGAACGAAAACCGGTGCAGTCGATGTAAAGATCAGCTTCATAGCTCTCGTCTTTATCGGTCTTTATTTGGCTAATATGACCTTGCGCATTCACCTCTACATCCGTGACATTGGCAAGATGGTGCTTAATCCCTGCTTTCTTGCCATGTTCGCATAAAAATTGCGCAAACTTCACCGCGTCCAAGTGATAGGCATAGGGAAAGGGCGACATATAGGATTCCATTTGCGGCACTTTTGGCCCCAATCCGGCATCACTTATATGCGTGAGGAGTGAAAATGCCTTGGCAAACTCATTGTCCGTGGATGGCTGCTGGTTTTGCTGCAACCATGCGGGGGTTTGGGTCGCCATATCTTGTGGAAAGCAGCGGTCAAACGGGTGATCATAGGACGAATCTTTACGCCAGTTTTTAAAGCGAATGAGGTTTTTAAACGTCGCGTCTGCAGCGTGCATAAAATCACGCTCATCAACACCAATCGTCGACAAGGTTTGCCGTATTGTCGGCACCGTTGCCTCACCAACACCAATTTTAGGAATATTTGGCGATTCGAGAAGCGATATAGCCGTAGGCTTTTCGCCATTTTTATTTAGTAATGCGTTAAGCAGGCTAGCGGTGATCCAGCCAGCGCTGCCGCCGCCAACCACCAAAATTGATTTTACCACCGTATTCCCCTTACCGAAGCTTATGTTCGTTTCCCAAAATCAAATCTTCTGCCGGGCGATTTTCAAAATTTCTGTTATTATCTAAAAACCTGAAGTTCCCGGTCGGCTGGCAGCCAACATACACCAAAGCTGAGCACAGTCACCTTGCTCTCCCTGCGGCATTTTGGATGCTTGAGCGTTGCCGCGAAAACTTTGAAGGTGGCGGCTGTTCAAAATGGTCGGCTGGGCAATAAACGCTCCAAAGCACCATCTTGCAACACCTTCACCATCTCGCGATACCCGGCTTCGGCAGCGGTTTCATAGGCGCTCCAATCACGCAATTCGATTCCGCTAATGTCCGGTAGCACCAAAACATCCGCATTTTGGCGCGACGCATCGGTATTGCCGTGGGTAACCGTCGCCGAGCGCATAAGCAGGCTGGCAATTGGTGGTGCTTCATGCAGGCCGTGCTTTAGCGCCCAGCGAAAAAACCCGGGCGGGTCAACAAAATCAGAAGTATTGAGGCCCCTTTGGCGCGCCACATCCACCCCGATTGTCAATCCACGGTGAAAAAGCTCCATGACATCTACCGGGAAATTATTGGCCACCGCTCCATCCACATGGACTTCGCCATCCATCACCACCGGCGGTAATATGCCTGGCAAGGCTATCGACGCGCGCAGGGCCGTGCGTAGCGATCCCGAACGGTGAATCGCAGCAGCACCAGTAGTCAGATTACCCGACACACAAAAAAACGGCACCTTCATGTTTTCAATCTGAGTATCGCCGAAAAACTGTTTAAGCCTTCGGTTGACCTTTAGCCCCTTGGTCAAGGCGATAACCGGTAAATTATAGTCATCAAGCGGGTTAGAGTGGACGAAGGCCTGGCAAATATTTTGCTCCATTTCGTCATCATCCCACCCCAAGGATAGACCGGCGGCAATGATCGCCCCCATAGAAGTGCCGCCGACAAAATCAATGGCAATGCCCGCTTCATGTAAAGCACGAATAGCGCCTATATGGGCGTATGCCCGTGCGCCGCCGCCGGACAATACCAGCCCCACGGAACGCCCCGAAGCGGTTCGGGCAATGCGCGCAGCATCGCTTTTTGAACCATTCTGCCAATGGAGTATGCGTTCCGCATTGGCCGCGCGTTTCCAATCACACCCATCGGAAACAGCGCGTTCGCCCTGATTATGCAATAAAATCACGTCAACCAGACGAAACACCCGCGCCGGCGAGCGATCAGGCGGCAATAACGGTTCCGATGGACGGGCATCGGCCCGCGCCAGTATCCACAATCTATCCGCTTGGCGCAGGCATAGCCGAAACCAATGGGTGTCCTGCACCGGCGAATATAGCAATACAACATCGTGTTTGTGCTCTAACGCATCAAACCATTCGCTGGGGCTATCTTCCGCCTCCGGACCGACAATCACCGACGTGCGCCCCAATGTCTTAAGGGCCTCGGATAATTCTTTAGCAATGTGCAGGCAATTTATGGTCGGAGACGTTGCCAGCAGGGCAAACACTTTTGGTTCACTGCGCCCGCCAGACGTGGCGCGCCGGTTGGAGCGATTGCGCATCACCATAAGTTGGGCCAGTGAGCGCATGAGGGCGGGGTGGCGCTTTATCAACATATCAAAGGTGGCGCGCGGCAGGCTGATAATCTCTGAATCACGCATGGCATAAATGGATGAAGAGTGCGTGGCGCCGCCCAGAAAAGCCATTTCGCCAATGGGCTCGCCGGAACGAATATGGCCAATGAATTGCGGATTGCCGTCGGGGCCAGGGCGAAATACGCCAAGCACACCAGAACGCATAAAGAAAATGCTATCGGCGTGGTCTCCGGGGTGAAAAAGCGCCATGCCGCCGGGCAAAGAGAACCACTGCACCTGCTTGGCCGCAGCCTTTAACGCGCCTTTCGGGGCGTCGGCGAGGATGGAAATCTTGGCCAGATCGCTTGCATCAAGCATGGAGTTTGCGTCAGCCACAGTCTAGCCGCCACTTTTCTTACACGAACAGATATCAGGATGCGGAATCATCTGTCTCATTTCCTAAAGATACGGCGATCATGCAGGGCAAGGAAGGGGCTGAAGGTCAATTTTTCGAGACAGGTTTTGAATTCTCCGAGAGATTATCAAAATTAGGCACCCTGCCCTCGGCCCTTGCTGAAACCGCTTCCAAAACGTCGTCGGGATTAAAAATACCCGATTGCACGGCACGCATATAGCGCATGGATTGCGCAACGCCGTGGTCGCGTGCGTGGTTGAGGCAATCTTTTGACGCGGCAATGGCCAAAGGCGGTTTTTGCGCGATGCGCGCCGCCATCTCATCGGCAAGAACCAGCAAAGCCTCATAATCGTCGGCCAATGTGTTGACAAGACCAAGGCTGTAAGCGCGTTCGGCCATTAATTTGGTGCCTGCAAACGCCAATTCGCGCACCACACCCGCAGGCAAGAGGGTTGGCAGTCTTTGCAATGTGCCCAAATCGGCCATCATGCCGACATTAATTTCCTCAATACAAAAATATGCATCCCTGGTGGCGAGGCGAATATCGCAAGCGCTAATCAGGTCTACACCGCCACCGATACAGCCGCCTTGAATGGCGGCGATGATCGGAAACCGTGCCGCTTCCAGCGCGTCGAAGCCGGCCTGCATTTGCGCCAAAGTGTGCACAAAGCCTTCGCGGCCAATGGCGTTGTTTGTGGTGCCCGCCATTTCAGCAAACAGCGCTAAATCAATACCGGCGGTAAAATGCGGGCCTTGCGAGTCGATAATCAGCACGCGGGTTTCGCCGGACGCTGACAGCCCACGTACCGCCTCTGGAAACTCAGACCAAAACCGTGCCCCCAACGCATTACGTTTTGTCGGGCGGCAAAGGGTAAGGCGCGCAACGCCGCCTGTGTGAACAAGATGAAATGGCGCGTCGGTCATAATGTTTCCTCTCGCAAATATGGTGGTCGCCCCCGCAAAACCCCGCGCAAGAGATTGAGCCAGACGCTGGTACCTGCTTTAGTCATAGGGTAGGAAGTTCGGTGAGTCTCGTGCCAATAGGAAAACAAGTATGACGGTCCTGAATTCTAACATCGACACCCAAGACGCGGCATTTAAAGCCAATGCCAAGGCCATGGGAAAACTTGTCGATGAATTGCGCGAAAACACGGCCAAGGCAGCCCTTGGCGGCTCAGAACGGGCCAGGGACAAGCATTTAAGCCGTGGAAAACTTTTGCCACGCCAGCGGGTCGAACACTTGTTGGACCCCGGCGCGCCATTTATGGAAATTTCGGCGTTGGCAGCCAATGGCATGTATGGCGACGAGATTAATGGTGCCGGGATGATTGCCGGGATTGGCCGGGTTGAAGGCCGCGAAGTGATGGTGTTGGCCAATGATGCCACGGTAAAGGGCGGCACCTATTACCCGATGACGGTGAAGAAGCATTTGCGGGCGCAGGAAATTGCGCTGGAAAACCATCTGCCGTGCATTTATCTGGTCGATTCGGGCGGCGCTAATCTGCCGCATCAGGCGGAAGTGTTCCCCGACCGCGAACATTTCGGCCGTATTTTTTATAATCAGGCGATTATGTCGTCCAAGGGCATTGCCCAAATCGCCGTGGTCATGGGGTCTTGCACGGCGGGCGGGGCCTATGTACCGGCAATGTCGGACGAAACCATTATTGTGCGTAATCAGGGCACTATTTTTCTGGCCGGTCCGCCTTTGGTAAAAGCCGCCACCGGTGAAATCATTTCCGCTGAGGACTTGGGCGGTGCCGATGTGCATGCGCGCAAATCCGGCGTGGTCGACCATTATGCCAATGATGACGAACACGCTTTGTTTCTGGCGCGACGCATCGTGCACAATCTGGACACGCCAAAAGCGGCAAGTGCGGCGCAAGCAGCCGAAGAGCCACTATTCGCCGTGAGCGATCTCAATGGCGTAGTGCCCAAAGACGTGCGTGCGCCTTACAATGTGCGCGAAATCATTGCCCGTCTGGTCGATGGCAGTGTCTTTGACGAGTTCAAAAAGCTCTATGGCGAAACACTGGTCACCGGTTTTGCCCGCATTTATGGCCAGCGCGTCGGCATTATCGCCAATAACGGCATTTTATTTTCAGAATCGGCGCAAAAGGCCGCGCACTTCATTGAATTATGCTGTCAGCGCAATATTCCTCTGGTGTTTTTGCAAAACATTTCCGGCTTTATGGTCGGTGGCAAATACGAAGCAGGCGGCATTGCCAAAGACGGGGCAAAAATGGTGATGGCGGTGGCCTGCGCCAAGGTGCCCAAATTCACCATCATTATTGGTGGTTCTTACGGTGCGGGCAATTATGGCATGTGTGGCCGCGCCTACAGTCCGCGATTTTTATTCATGTGGCCAAATGCGCGCATTTCGGTCATGGGCGGCGAACAAGCGGCCAGCGTTCTGGCCACGGTTAAGCGCGATGGCATGGAAAGGCGCGGCGAAAAATGGAGCAAAGCCGAGGAGGCAGCGTTTCAGGAACCGATCCGACAAACCTATGAGCAAGAAGGTTCGCCGTATTATTCTACGGCCCGGCTATGGGATGACGGCATTATTGCCCCGGCCGACACACGGCGAGTTTTGGGCTTGGCGATCAGCGCCAGCGCCAATGCACCAAAAGAAGAAACGCAATTTGGCGTATTTCGTATGTAGATTTGCGGGTGGCGTGCGGAATTTTAGGCGCTAATCCGTTGTGCTTATGGCATCCATACCTTGCTACAGGTATTAACATGCGCCTTGGCGGGGGCCAAAGTGTATAATTCGCCGCCCTTTTTCATGCTGCCATTGTCAAAGCCCAAGACTAAATTTTTGCCCTGATAATCCCAATCCATAGCTTCCCAATTGCGTGGTTTGATACGTCTAATCCCATCATCGGCGGCATATAGTTTTTCCGGCCCGCCATTTGGGAAGGCAAAGCCATTGCCCGGACAATAGGCCTGTAACCAGTTGTTTTTATAGGGCGCAATGCCGCCAATATGGGTGGTCCCCATCATCACCAAAAGTGCATCGCCATACCAGACCAGATCCGTCGCCCTAAATTGCTGATGGATGTTGATATTGTTGACTGCGCCGGGCACCGGCGTCGCCACTTCATATTTGCGAATAGCGCCGATTAAGCCTTTGCCGACCTGCCAGTCAAATACGCCAATTCGTGGATACTGCAGATTGTTGGCGGCGGTGTTGAACGGGCAGCTCTTTTTACCTCTGGCTCTAATTTGCGCATAGCCGCCCTCCCACAGCACCGCCACCCGCAGGACGCCTTCCTTGGCCGTTTTTTTGACCGCCAGCCCTTCCAAGCCCCGGCCACAATTTTCGGCCCATAAATTACCGTCAAACTTGTGATGCGCACCGCTTTTGCGCTTGGGTTTGGCGAAATCGACTTCAAAAATCGTGCGATCATCTTCGCTTAAAATGAGCGCGACCTCTCTACCCTCTAATGAAATAACATCAATCGATTCAAAGCCTTTAAATTTTGTTTTCAACAAGACATCGCCAGCGTCGGTGGCATAAATTCGATCATTGGTGTCATCACCAACCAGTAAATACCCGGTCTTTGTTGCCGCAACGCCGCTAACCTCGGCCATACCATTATAGGGGGTCGGTTTTGGCGCAGGAACCACACCTTCATCGGCGGCAAATGAGCGCGTGGAAACAAGGAGTATGAGGCAAGTTAGCTGTAATATCTTTTGCATTTTAATGCCCGTATTTTAGTTGGATAAATTAGCAAATGGTGTGCGCACGATATGGTCACCGCCCGCAACACTACGCCCCTAGCAGAATTCCAGTCCTGCCTCAATGCAAGCACGCGTATTGGGAAGTTGATTATATTTTCGCGTCATAATACGCGTGTAATCGCGACATTATGCCAAACTGGAATGCGCTGCTCAGAACGTTCCTTCTATCAGAGTTTTTTCTAAAAATGGCGATTCAAGCAATGGGTCGGTACTGGCTTTTTGCTCTACCAACACCCTGCGCTCATCCGGCAAGGCTGCCTTTAGCGCGGCCAATCTTGGCTGCAAGCGGATTAACTCGTCCTCCGGGCAAGGCCGTGCCAACGTAATTGCATCTTCGAACGGACCCTCTATCCACAAGCTTATATCCTCCCAATCAAGGATGACCGGCATTGCCTTTGGGTGTACCGGTTGCACAATCGCATTAGCAGCCGTGGTTAATATGGAAAACGTGCCCATTTGCACGATCTCGCCTTTGACCGAACCTTGCCAATCGCTCCAAACGCCTGCCAATGCAAATGGCGACCTGTCTGGCCGTCCAAAATGCACGGCCTGTTTAGCGCCTTTTTCACCTTGGTATTCAGCAAAAAATGTTGCCGGTATGATGCACCGCCTTTGCCGTATGGCCTCGCGGAAGGTTGGTTTTTCCAGCCAATCTGCAGCGCGCGTATTGAAATTAAAGGTTGAAAAACGTTTTTCTTCTATAGGTTTATGCCAAAAGGTCGGTATTAGCCCCCAATGCATACGTTCAACTATTCGGCCATCCCCGCGATTGACCACCAGCGGTGCCATCATTGACGGGAAGAAACGTTCAAAGGGTGGCAAATTTAACGCCGAAATAGAAGGTAACAATCCGGCAAGGCGGGCCAGTTCCGACCAGGTTAAATTTTCTAAATATCCGTAATTTGCACACATTTTAATTCAAATTTTATCGAGTTTATCAGGAAATTTATTCCCGGCTGATCAATTCTTCACGGGAATTTTTCGCCTCTTGGTTGTCCGGGGAAATACGTAAAACCTGCTCATAGGCCTTAACCGCATCGCCCCAATTTTCCAAAACCACATAAGATTTTGCCAATTGCGACCACTCCTCCACCGAACCGCCATTTTCGTTCAGTCGTCCAGCAAGGCGGGCAACCATGCCTTCAATCATTTCACGTTGCGGGCCAGATGGCGGTATGGCCGGGCCGGTGTCATTGGCGGGGGTATCGACGCCAATTTTGCTCATACGCGCCTGCAAGCTTGCCCGTAAAGGTGAGCCTTCCGGGGCTACACTTAAAACCCTGCCCCAGTAAATTGCATTGGCACTTTGATTGCCTTCCTGTTCCGCGGCCAGCCCCAAAAAGAAAAGCGCCCGTAAATCGTCATGATTGCGTTCCAAAACTTGCGCAAAAATATCTCGCGCCTCCTTGCTCACAATCCTGTCATTGGCTTCAATGATAGCTTGGGCCTGATTGCCCAGCATCAAATCGCGTTCCTCAGGGGTCGAGGCGACCTTAGCGGCCTCGGCCAGGGCAGTGACCGCCTTTTGCTTCTCACCGGCAGATAAAAAGCGTTGCGCAAGGTCCGACCAGGCTTGTGCATTGGCATCATCACTGAGCAAAAGCATCGCTCCTGCCTCATCCATACTGGCAATGGCGCGGGTCAATAATGCTTCGGGTGATGCCGCATGAGGCCGGGTCAGGTCAGGCCTGCCCAAAAGAACATAATTGCCGAGCGTGAAACCAATAACGGCTAAGGCACTGATTAACAACAGCTTGGTGTTTCTTGACGCACCGGAAACCGCCATGATGGTGATGGCCAGGGTTAAGAAAAACCCTAGGGCTAAAAAAACCGGGCTCATGAGCCCACAGCCGGTTTTTCAACCGCTTCAATTTGGCGTAGAAGCGCCCGCGCCTTATGCCGCCGCCTAAGGGACCAAACAATAAACCCGCCAATCACCATGAGCGATACCCCGTAAGAAGGCCAAATAAACGCCGCGTATTTCCCCATATCCAGCAATTCAGCCATTGGAAATATCCTTTTGCGGGGCTTCGGGCCGCGAAAGACGGGTTCCAATATGCAGGCGTTGTATGCGGTTGATTTTTCGCACATCCAGTTCGGTTTGCATTTGCACCAATACCAGCCAGCCAAAAAGCGCTGTATACCCCAAAATAGCCGCCAATAACGGCCATAACATCGTGTTTTCTATGGCCGGGCCTCCGGCGCGCAACAAGCTTGATGGCTGATGCAGGGTTGACCACCAATCCACCGAGAATTTGATAATTGGCAGATTAATCGCGCCGACCATGGCAACAATGGCACCAAGGCGCGCGGCGCGGACTTTGTCGGGCATTACGCTACGAATGGTCATATACCCCAAAAACAAAAATAACAGCACCAGCATTGAGGTCAGCCGTGCATCCCACACCCAGTAAGCCCCCCACATTGGCTTGCCCCAAAGCGCTCCCGTAAACAGGGCCAGAAACGTGAACCCAAGCCCCAGCGGCGCGGCGGCCTCAGCGGCGGAGTCAGCCAGATTATGCCGCCAAACAAAACTGATAAAGCTGGCAATAGCCAAAAACCCGTAAGAGAAGGAAGCCAGCCACGCGGCGGGTACATGCACATAGAGCATGCGCGCGGCGTCGCCCTGCTGATAATCCTCCGGCGCGAGGAACAGCCCGGCCCCCAACCCACCAACAATGCCAACAATCGCCAGCACGGCCAGCGGCGGCCCCAGCCACTTGGCCAAGCTTTGAAAGCGTTCCGGGTTTGCGAAAAACGAAAACATCAGGGCAGAAACCTCATTCCATATGGGCGCGCAAGGCGGCAGCGCAGATGATTGGTGAAAATACCAAAGCAAACAAGGTACTAGCTAACAAAAATTTAAGATCAGGACTATCCAACACGCCCGCCTTGATGGCGCCTGCGCCAAAAATAATCGGCGGGGCCAGTAATGGCCCGGACAGCAACATCACCAACAGCCCGCCGCCATGACGGCCAGCGGCCAACGCCGCGCCGATGGCCCCTAAAAGCACAAAGCCGGGGCCACCAATAAGCAAAGACAGGAATAACGGCACAAGCACCTCTGGCTTGGCCCCCAGCATAATGGCCGCCAATGGCGATAATAACGTGATCGGCGCAAAGCTGGTTAGCCAATGAGCGAGGCTTTTACCAATGGCGACAGCACTAAGCGATGCCCCGGCCGCGGTCAATATATCCAGCGAACCGTCTTCCATATCGCCATTAAATAACTGGCCAAGCGATAATTGGCTGGCAAGAGCCGCGGCCAACCACACCAATGCTGGGGCAATCAGGCTTTGCAAACCTGTTTCCGGACCGATGGCGAAAGCCGCCAGCAAAATAAACAATAAGAAGAACACTGCTCCTTGCGCCCAACCGCCCCCGGCGCGGCGGGCAAGTCGCAAGTCGCGCGCAAGCACCGCCCACAATGTGGCCTGCCAGGACACTATGCGGCCACCAGATTAAGTTCACTCACCCGGCCTTGCGGCACAAAGACATTGTGGGTGGCAATGATGGCAATGCCACCGGCAGCGAGGTGCGCGGCGGTCAGCTCTTCGCTCAATTTCGCAGCTTTTGCATCCAACGCGGCAGTTGGCTCATCCATCAGCCAAATGGGTTGGCATTGCACAATTAAACGTGCCAAGGCCAAGCGGCGCTTTTGCCCGGCGGAAAACTGACCGACCGGTGTGTCTGCCAATGGTGCCAACCCGACTTGTTCCAACGCTTCGGCCAGCGCCATTTTGCTGTGGTGGATATTGATCCAAAACTTTAAATTTTCGCGGGCACTCAGGGCCGGTTTATGGGCGTCTTCATGACCTTGCCATGCCACGTGCCCGGCGGCATTGCCGCGCTGCCATTCCTGATTGCCATGTCGAATATAAACATCGCCTTCACTATGGGGCGTAAGACCGGCAATAAGGCGCAACAGGCTTGATTTTCCGGCCCCGTTATCGCCGCGCAATACCAGCCCCGCACCGGTTTCCAATGTGAAATTAACGCCTCTAAACACAGGTTTTCCGCCGCGGTCACAGCCAAGTTCATCCGCCCGCAATGCCATAGATTGAAACGATGAACCGCTCATTTTAATCCGACTTCACACCGTGGCGGCGTATGGCAAAAAACACCACCAATCCACCCAATAAAAAGATAAGCCACGGCGCGATCCATAGTGGCAAAGTGGCCGTTTTTAAAGGTGGGCGCAGTAAAATAACGTCGCCATAGCGGGCCACCAGAAACACCTTGATTTGTTCATTGCTGCGCCCTTGCTGAATTTGCTCGCGCACAATACCGCGTAAATCCACGGCAATATCGGCATCGGAATCATGAATGGATTGGGCAATGCAGGTCGGGCATCGCAATTCTTTGAACAGATCCAACGCCCTCGCCTCTTGCTGCAAGTCCGCCAATGGTTGTTCCGGCGCCATCATCGCACACAGAACAAATGCAGATAAAGCAATAAAGAGCGCCCTCATGCCGGTTTCTCCTTTTGCAAAGCCGGGTCAGCAATTGGTGTGCGTCGACGCCACAAAATGCCAAAGCCGCCCATAAGACTGCCAAACCCGGTCAAGGCCGCGCCAAACCATATCCAGCCAATCAGCGGCCGGTGGAACAATCGTACGGCCCAACCACTGACCACCGCCTGGTCCCCATTGCCCTGTGTCAATGCCGAGATCGAGACATGCAAATCAGCCAATGGTGTCGAGGCTAAAACCGCTTCGGTGGTTTGCATACCGCTTACCGGGTAAACCCGCCGCTCGGGGTATAAGGTGTTTTTGACGGTTCCATCTTTTCCCAAAATACTAATTTCGCCGCGATCCGCTATATAATTAGGCCCGCGCATATTTTCTATCCCCTCAAAGCGAACTTCAATATTGCCTAATTTGGCAATATCACCGGGGATCACCGCTTTGCTGACTTCGGTTGAAAACAATGCCGTTGCGGCCATGCCAAGGGCGGCAATGGCCAAGCCAAAATGGCCGAGCACCATCGCCCATTGATCCATATTCCATTTGGCTTTGCGCCGCTGCACGCCATAGGTCAGCGTGCCCGCCCCGACCCACAAAGCCGCGCCAACGCCCAGCGGCCCCATAAAGCCGCCCGGTTTAAGGGCAAGGGTAATGAGCGCGCCAATAATGGCGACCGCCAAAGCAAAACGGCTTTGGCCCAAAACCCGCATTAACGAGCCTTTGCGCCATGCGGCCAACGGCGCCAACCCCATTGCCAACATACCAATAATGAAAAGCGGAATAGCGGTCGAAGTAAAAAATGGCGCACCAACGGATAAGGGGGCAGCCCCAATCGCGTCAATCAATAACGGGTAAAGCGTGCCCAGAAAAACCGTCGCCGCTGCCGAGCTCATCACCAGATTATTGATCAACACCATGGCTTCTCTGGAGGCCGGGGTGAATTGAATATCGGCTTCCAAATCTTTGGCGCGCCAGGCAAATAGAGCCATGGCGGCAACAATGACCACGATCAAATACGCCAAAATCGCCAAGCCGCGTGCCGGGTCCACAGCAAAGGCGTGCACCGAGGTGATCAATCCCGAGCGAATAATAAAGGTGCCAATAAGGCTTAGAGAAAATGTGATAATGGCCAGCAATGCCGTCCATCCCGGAAAACCGCCGCGTCGTTCCAACACCAGTGTTGAATGGACCAATGCCGCGCCCACCAGCCACGGTAAAAGCGATGCGTTTTCTGCCGGATCCCAAAACCAATAACCGCCCCAACCAAGTTCGCGATAAGCCCACCATGATCCAAGAGCGATGCCCCAGGTGAGAAACCCCCAGGCAATCAACATCCATGGGCGAGCCCGCTTTGCCCAAGCAGCGTCGACTTTACCCTTGGCCAATGCGCCGATAACCATGGCGAATGGCACCGCAAAACCGACATAGCCCAGATACAACATTGGCGGGTGAATAATAAGGCCGATATCCTGCAGCAGCGGGTTGAAGCCGTGCCCGTCTGCCAATGCCGGAATTTGCCGCCAAAACGGGTTTGATAGCAGCGCAATAAATGCCAGAACACCGGCGCTCAATATGCCAAGAATGCCAATGGCAAAACGGGAATCCGCGCCTGAATTGCCGTGAATATGGGCAAAAGCGGCGCCATAAATGCTAAGAATGAGCGCCCACAGCAACATCGAGCCCTCATGATTGCCCCAACCGGCCGATATTTTGTAAAATAGCGGGTTGGATGAATGACTATTGGCAATCACCACAGCAACAGAAAAATCAGAAGCAGCGAAGGCGGCCAACAAAAACAAAAACGCGGTACCGACCGCAAATGCGTGCGCCCGCGCGGCGCTTATGGCCAGGCGCGCTCCATTTTTTTGAAAGGCGGCAACGCTTTGCAATAAGGCACAAGCCAAAGCCAATAAAAGGGAGAGAAATCCAAGTTCAGCGCTCATGCCATCTTACTATCGGCAATTTTGATCCGGTGCACCCCACGAATATGTGATTTAGGCATTTGCCCCGCGCCCAATCCGTTTTATGGTAAGGCACTATTTGAAATTGGACCGTGAGCTTATTGTGAAACCTCAAAAGAGAAACACCCGTTTGTTTGCCATTGGCGCCGGGGGCGTAGCGCTGATAGCCGCCGCCTTTCTGGTAACATCGGCATTGAAACAAAGCATTGCCTATTTTTATTCGCCGACGGAACTCCTGCAAACATCAGTCTCTAGCGAGAAAAAAATAAGCCTTGGCGGCATGGTTGAGGATGGTAGTGTTGAGCGCGGCGAAGGCTTGCAAATACAGTTTCGGGTTACCGATTTCGAAAATAGTGTTTTGGTTGAATATAATAAAGTTTTGCCGGATTTGTTTCGTGAAGGCCAAGGTGTTGTTGCGGATGGGAGCTTAAATGCTGAAGGCGTTTTTATAGCTTCGCGTATTCTTGCAAAACATGATGAAAATTATATGCCGCCGCAAGTTGCCCGCGCGATGAAACCCGCCCCCTAGGAGCAAAACGACCATAAATTAGGGGTTTTTTTATGGTTTGTGTTGCATTTGCACAACAAAATCATTGAAAAGCGAATAAGCGCTTTGCTGATTGGCTTTTTTTATCTTTCCCAGCTAGTTTTTTTCGCTATTGTCCTATAGTTAGGGACGTTCCAGTTGGGAATCATCATCAACTGCGAAGTTTACTGTGCTTGGAATAGGTTGTTTCAAGCCCTATTTGTTTAATGTTTCGAGGGGCTCCTCAGGAGGGGATTATGAAGAAATTACTTCTAACCGCAGTGGCAACTGCGACAATGTTTGGGGCAACCACCTCAGCATTTGCCGGCGATGAAGGTTGGTATGTTCGTGCAGGCGTGGGTTATGGTAGCCTCGACAGTATGGATTTATCGGGCACCGTGAACGGCACGATCAATTCTGAAGGCGAAATTCGCCCGACCTTAGGCTTGGGTTATGATTTTGGCAGCAATTGGCGTGTTGACTTCGATCTAACACAGCGTTGGAACGAAACTGGTGCTGTTGGCAATTTTGCCCATAGCTCGTCTGATGCCAGCTCCTTATCTGCCATGGTCAATCTGATTTATGATTTTGACAATGGTAGCGCCGTTGTACCCTACATTGGGGCCGGTCTTGGGTATTCCCAAAATCACCTCAGCGCCTCTGGGTTTCAAAATGGTTTCGCAAATGGATTGCCTTCTGGACCATTTGGTGCTGTTAAGGACGAACAAGGCGACATCGCCTTTAACCTCCTAGCGGGTGTTGGCTTTGAAGTCAGCCAAAACATCATCTTCGACCTCGGCTACCGTTATTTCTCAGCTGGCCATCAGCAATATGAAGGGTTTAATGGTTTCCCGGCTGCGAGCTCCATCCTAGATGGCGATAGCTATAAATCTCATGATGTGTTTGCGCAGATCCGGTACAAGTTTGGTGCTCCACCACCACCTCCGCCACCTCCACCACCTCCGCCACCTCCGCCTCCACCTCCACCTCCGCCACCACCTCCGCCACCTCCGCCACCACCTCCGGCGCGTGTTTGTGAAAATGTGGCATTCACGGTGTATTTTGAGTGGGATAAGTCTGATCTGACCGCTGCTGCATCGCAGCAGATCGCCGCCGCCGCCTCGAGAGCGCAACGGTGCACGGTAACATTGGCTTCTGTGACGGGTTATACTGACCTTTCTGGTTCAAAAGCCTACAATCAGAAACTTTCCAAACGTCGTGCGGAAATCGTTCGGGACGCTCTGGTGTCTCGCGGTGTTAGCGCAAGCTTGATCACCACCGACTATAAGGGCGAATCCAACCCAGCTGTTCAGACACCTGATGGTGCTCGCGAGCCGTTGAACCGTCGCTCTGCGGTGAATATTCAAGTTCGCTAGTCGCACTTGATCATTTTAAATTAGCGGCCCGACCAAGTTGTCGGGCCGCTTTTTTATGCCCAAATCACTTTATCCGTCCCCCCCTCATGTCTTTGCGGAAGCCTACTTCCCATACGCGCAGAACGGGTGCAGACTTAAACAATATCGACATATGAGCAGCACAAGATCAGCCACGAATCTTGGAAAAAATGAGCGGAGACTTTCTATGAGCAAAATTGATAAGCCCTACCGAAAACGCAATATTGGCAACCACCCTTTGCGCCCGGAATCTTTGGTGATGGGCTATGGTCATGACCCGCATTTATCCGAGGGCGCAATCAAGCCACCCATCTTTCAAACCTCCACCTTTGTATTTAAGTCCGCCGAACATGGCGCCGCATATTTCAGGCTTTCACGTGGCAAAGCTGAACCCGGCGATATTGAAGACCCCGGGCTGGCCTATACGCGCATTAACAACCCCAATTTGGAGGTTCTTGAGGATCGCCTGACGCTGTATGATGGTGCGGAAGCCGCTTTGGCTTTTGCGAGCGGTATGGGGGCAATTACCACGGCGCTTATGGCTTATGCCGAGCCGGGAAAAGTGTTTGTATATTCCAGCCCATTATACGGCCCTACCGAGATGTTTTTGCAAGATTTTTTACCTCGCTTTGGGGTAAAGAGTGTTTCCTTCATGGCCGATGCCAACGAGGACGAAGTGCGGGCGGCCTTTGCCAAAGCACAAAGCATGGGCGAAGTGGCTTGCATTTATGCCGAGACTCCCGCCAACCCAACCATTGCCCTTGTTGATCTGGATTTGTGCGTGACACTGGCTGATGAGCTTGGCGAGAAGCAAGGCAGTCGGCCGGTAGTCATGGTCGACAACACCCTGCTTGGGCCAATCGGCCAAACACCGATCATCACCAATGGCGTTGATTTGCTGCTTTACTCCCTGACCAAATATATTGGCGGCCATTCTGACCTTATTGCCGGTGCCGCCATTGGTTCATCAGAATCAATTGGCCGCGTGCGCCCCATGCGTACTGTTTTCGGCGCAATTCCTGATCCCCACACTTGCTGGCTGCTCATGCGCTCCTTGGAGACCGTAAGCTTGCGCATGAATGCGGCAGCACAAAATGCACGTGTGTGCGCTGATTTTCTGGCTGACCATCCCAAAGTCGACCGCGTGCGATATCTTGGACATTTGGATGATGATCCGGCAAAGAAAGAGCGCTTCTCCCGTATGGGGCTATCTCCAGGTTCGACCTTTTCCTTTGATGTCAAAGGCGGCGAAAAGGCGGCATTCACAATGCTCAACGCGCTGCAACTGATCAAATTGGCGGTTAGCCTTGGCGGCACAGAGAGCTTGATGTGCCATCCCGGCTCCACCACACATTCGGGCGTGCCGCAGGCCACTCGCGATACGCAAGGGTACACGCCGGGCTTGATCCGTTTTTCCGTTGGTATTGAAAACATTGATGATTTATTGGTTGATTTGGGCCAAGCCCTCGACGCAATTTAGATCATGAAACCGACAGCACTTTTGCTAAATGCCGAGGAACGGGCAATTTTGCAGGCCATAAGTCTGCGCGAAACCTCTATGATTGAGCGGGTTAAAGCCTGGTCGGCGATCAATTCGGGCAGCACCAATCCGGCCGGCCTTGATCGTCAGAGGGCGGCGCTCGTCAGCGCGTTTTCGACATTGGGTGGACAGCTTGAAGAAGTTGCCCTGGCCGATGTGGTTGAAATCACATCAGATGGAGAACCGCTCAAACGTGCTTTTGCGCCCTCTTTGGTGTTACGCCAAAGACCAGAAGCCGCCGTGCAGGTGGTGCTTACCGGCCATTATGACACGGTGTTTGGCGCCGATCATGGGTTTCAGGAATGGCGGATGCTGGACGCCGACACCATCAATGGGCCCGGCACCGCCGATATGAAAGGCGGGCTTTTGGTGATGCTTGAGGCCTTAACTGCGTTGGAGCAGAGCCCACACAAGGCCAACCTTGGCTATACGGTCATCATTAGCCCTGATGAGGAAATCGGCTCGCCAGCGTCCGCGCCCTTATTGGCAAAATATGGCGCGCAGGCGGATCTTGGCATGACCTATGAGCCGGCGTTGGCCGACGGGTCATTATCCGGTGCCCGTAAAGGGTCGGGCAATTTCGCGCTGATCGTCCGCGGCAAAGCCGCCCATGCAGGGCGCGAACATCATATGGGCAGAAATGCATTGGTCGCGGCGACGCAGGCCATCCAATCGCTGGCTGGCTTAAGCGGCCAGCGCGACGGCCTGACCATAAACCCGGCCAAGCTGGAGGGCGGTGGCCCCAATAATGTGGTGCCAGATTTGGCTATTGTGCGCTTTAATGTGCGCCTATCCTTGCCGCAAGACGCGCAATGGGTGGAAAGTGAATTTACCAAGATTGCCGCGCAAATTGATGCGCTAGATGGCATAAGTGCAACCCTTGCTGGCGGCTTTACCCGGCCACCAAAACCCATGGCTCCGGCCAATGCCCGCCTTTTCGAAATTACCCGTGCTGCCGGGGCTGCCCTTGGCCTCGACATTCGCTGGCGCGACACGGGAGGCGTCTGCGAGGGCAATAATTTGTGGGCCGTTGGCTGCCCGAATGTTGACACCTTGGGGGTTCGTGGTGGCAATATCCATTCTGCTGAAGAGTTTGCGTTATTGTCCAGTTTTGTGGAACGCGCCCAACTCAGCGCCCTTATGTTGCTCAAATTTGCCTCTGGTGAATGCGACGCAAAATCGCTTAAAACAGTAGACAAATAAACTCTTATGGATTCGCCAATGTATGTAGTTCGCCCGATTGAAGCGAAAGACTTTGATGCTTTCTCCACGTTAGCCGCCCTTTCCGGGCCGGGCTTTACCAGCCTGCCTGACGACCCGGCATTGCTGAAAAGCCGGGTTGAGAAGTCTTTGGAGAGTTTCGCCGCCGCCATAGAAACCCCCGAAGAAGAAGGCTATTTATTGGTGCTGGAAAATACCAAAACCGGCAAGGTGGTCGGCACCTCTGCGGTTAAAGTCGGCGTTGGATTTAGCAAGCCGTTTTTTAATTTTCGTATGTTCAGCATTGCCCAGGCATCGGCGGCGGCGGCGCGGCGTTTCGAGCTGGATGTAATGATATTAGTCAATGAATATGATGGCAGCACCGAGGTCGGCACCTTGTTTGTCCACCCCGATTCCAGAGGCGGCGGCACTGGCGGCCTCATTGCCCAATCGCGCTATTTATTGATTGCCGCAGAACCAGAGCGCTTTGGCCGAACCATAATTGCGGAATTGCGCGGTGTGGTCGACGAACATGGCTATTCCCCGTTTTGGGAACTCATGGTGCGTAAATTTTTTCATATGGATTTTAACGAAGCGGATTTCCTTTCCGGCACCACCGATAAGCAATTCATCCTCGACCTGATGCCCAAATACCCGATCTACGCCGACCTATTGCCGGAAGAAGCCCGTAAAGTGATTGGCCAAGTGCACGAGGAAGGCATTGGCGCACAAAAATTATTGGAACGTGAAGGCTTTGTTTTTGAACGTATTATTGATATTTTCGACGGTGGCCCTTTGGTCGCTGCCCCGCGTGATAGCCTGCGTACCCTGCGCGAAAGTCAGCAACTGATTGCGCGCAAGGGTGAGGTCGAAAATGGCAGCTATATGCGCCTTTCCAACGATCGTATTGCCGGGTTCAGGGCGTGCGGGCCCAAAGTTCAAATTGAAGGCAATGAAGTGATTGTCGAGACGCAAACTCTCGATGCTTTACAGGTCAAGGAGGGCGACACCGTGCGTGTCGTTGACAATTCATGAATTGGCAAACAGCAAATCTCATAAATGGCAAATGGGTAAAAGGCGACGGCCCGGCCTTCACCTCCGTCAACCCCTCTGATGGATCGATTGTTTGGCAAGGCGAAAGCGCCTCGCCCACGCAAGTTGAAAGCGCCTGCGCCGCCGCCAGCGCTGCCTTCGATAATTGGCGCGTAACCAGCGAGGAAGCCCGCGCCAAAATTGCCCTGCGCTTCAAAGCCAAATTGGAAGATAACAAGGAAGAATTGGCAATTTTGATTGCCAAGGAAACCGGCAAAGTGCTGTGGGAGGCGCGCGGCGAGGCCGGTGCCATGATTGGCAAGGTCGGTATTTCTATCGACTCTCAAGCCGCCAGAACCGGCAGTTACCGTAAGGAAGCTGCCTTCGGCCACGTACAATTGCGCCATCGCCCCCACGGGGTTATGGCGGTGCTTGGGCCGTATAACTTTCCCGGTCATTTGCCCAATGGGCACATTGTCCCGGCACTGCTGGCGGGTGATTGCGTGGTGTTTAAGCCCAGCGAGCTGACACCGGCGGTCGGCGGCTTTATGGCGTGGCTTTGGCAAGAAGCGGGATTGCCACCGGGCGTGCTTAATCTGGTGCAAGGCGCGCGTGAAACCGGCGGTGCGCTTTTGGATAACCCGACGTTAAATGGCGTATTGTTTACCGGTTCCGCCGCAACAGGCACCTTCATACATGGCAAATTTTCCGGGCAACCGGAAGTTATTCTGGCATTGGAAATGGGCGGCAATAACCCGCTGGTGGTGTGGGACGCCAAGGACACCAAAGCCGTGGCCAATCTGGCCTTGCATTCGGCCTTTGCCACAACCGGGCAAAGATGCAGCTGCGCCCGCCGCCTTATCCTGCCAAAGGGCGCTGCAGGCGATGCGATCGTTGAAGCCCTTGGCGCACAAACCGACGGCATCCGCATTGGACCGTGGGATGATGCACCAGAAGCCTTTATGGGACCGCTTATCTCCGACGGTGCCGCAAATATGGTGCTGGCGGCGCAGGCAGCACATGTTCGGGCTGGCGCAAATTTGGTTCGTGAGGCCAAAAGGCTGGAATGGTCGTCGTCAGCATTGACGCCGTGCATCCTGGAGATGGGCGATACTGAGGCCGAAGATGAAGAGGTGTTTGGGCCATTATTGCAAATTTATCGTGCCCCAAGCTTTGAAGACGCGATTGCGCGGGCCAATGCCAGTAAATACGGCCTGTCGGCTGGCTTGATTAGCGACGATGCGGCCCTTTGGGACGTGTTTACGCGTGATATCCGCGCAGGCATTGTCAACTTTAATCGGCCAACCACCGGCGCGGCCAGCACCATGCCGTTTGGCGGTCCCGGTCTTAGCGGTAATTTTCGCCCCGGCGCGTGGTATGCCGCCGATTATTGTGCTTGGCCAATGGCCAGCCAGATTGCCCCGGCCCCGGCCAGTATCCCCGCCCCCGGCTTGGGTTAAGAGGACTTTATGAAGGCGGTTGAAGCAAATTATGATGGCTTGGTGGGGCTGACCCACAATTATGGTGGCTTGTCCGCTGGCAACCTTGCCAGCGCCAAAAATACCGGCCTGATATCGCGCCCCCGCGAAGCGGCGTTGCAAGGTTTAGACAAAATGAAGCACCTGCACGATTGCGGATTGGTGCAGGGCGTTTTGCCACCACATGAGCGGCCGTTTTTACCGCTTATCCGCGCCGCGGGCTTTACCGGCACTGACAAACAAATTATTGAAGCTGTCGCAAAAACGTCGCCCAGCTTATTGGGGGCTGCCTCTGCATCAGCCGCAATGTGGGCAGCCAATGCAGCAACCATAAGCCCCTCGGCGGACACGGCGGATGGAAAATTACACGCCAGCGCCGCCAATTTGGTCACCATGTTGCACCGTTCCATTGAAGGCGAGCAGACCGCACGCACTTTGCGCGCTGCCTTTGCCGCGCAAAACCATTTTAGGGTGCACCCGCCCCTGCCCGCGCAAGAAGCCTTCGCCGATGAAGGTGCCGCTAATCATGTGCGCCTGTGTGCCGCCCACGCAGAGCCGGGCGTTGAGCTTTTTGTACATGGCCGCCGTGCCGGCTTTGACCAAAATATCAAATTCCCCGCGCGTCAGACCTTGGAAGCGAATGAAGCTTTGGCACGCCGCCACGGCTTGCGCGCCGACCGCACGGTGTTTGCGGCACAATCGCTAACGGCCATCGAAGCCGGTGCGTTTCACAATGATGTGGTCTGTGTTGGCGCAAAATCCTGCCTTTTCTTTCACGAAGACGCTTTCGCCGACACCGAAGCGACTTTGAGGGCCATTCGCACCGCTGCGCAGGATTTGTTTGAACCGCAATTCGTGCAGGTTAGCGCCCAAGATGTACCGCTGGCCGATGCCATAACCACTTATTTGTTCAATTCCATGCTGGTAGAATGGCCGGGCGAAGCGCGTTTGGTGCTGATTGCGCCGATGGAATGCCAGGAAAACCAGAATGTTGCCCGGTTTTGCCAAAAGCTAGTGGCAGGCAATGGCCCGATTGGCCGAGTGGAATTCGTTGATGTGCGCCAATCCATGCGCAATGGCGGTGGACCTGCCTGTTTGCGCTTACGCGTGGTGTTGACCGAAGAGGAACGCCGGGCAGCCAACCAAAATATGCTGATGAGTGATGATTTATACGCAAAGCTAACCCGCTGGATCGAAAAGCATTATCGCGAAACCCTGGCACCCGCCGACCTTGCCGACCCACAGCTTTTGCTCGAAGGCCGTCAGGCGCTTGATGAATTAACCGGCATATTGGGCTTAGGTTCGGCCTTTTACCCTTTTCAAATCAATAACTAAAAACTTAAGATTAAACTGCTTTAATGCCACGTTTTCGCCCACCGGCCCGGCTATATTCCTGGGTGCCGCGCGTGTACACTCGGTCAGATTCAATGGCTGCCGTCGGGGTAAAATCCGAGCTCGGATTAAGCCGTTCATAAAGCGGCGCAAAGTCAGTCTCCACGGTGGCACGGAATAATTCCTCAAACGAGGCGTTGACGAAATAGGTCTGCTGAAAATCATCAATGCAATAATCAGTGCGCATAACCCGTTCCAAATCAAAATGGATGCGATTTGGCGAACGCGCCTCGAGAGAAAATATCGATTCATTGTGGGAGGAGACAATGCCCGCACCATAAATGCGCATGCCCTTAGGGGTGTTTATCAGGCCAAATTCCACCGTATACCAATAAAGCGCTGCCAGCGCTTTTAACCGGTCAAAGCCAAGGGCGCGCATCCCCCCTTTGCCATAGGCCTCCATATAGTCGGCAAATACCGAATCAGTCAGCATTGGCACATGACCAAAAACATCGTGAAACACATCCGGTTCCTGAATATAATCGAGTTGATTGCGCTTGCGAATAAAATTCCCGGCCGGGAAACGCCGATTGGCCAAATGTTCAAAAAACACATCATCAGGCACCAGACACGGTACGGCGACCACTTGCCAACCGGTCAATTTCATCAATTCCTTATTGATAATTTCATAGTCGGGGATCCCGCCACGCCCCAAATTGAGGGCTTTTAAGCCATTTATGAATTCATCACAGGCGCGCCCGGGCAGGCATTCCATCTGGCGCTGATAAAGAATATCCCACGTGCCATGTTCTTCGGGGGTGAACTGATCCCAGTTTTGATCAATGGTAAAATCGTCTCGGGCGTTTTTGGTACGCTCGTCGGCATAAATGCTGATGGGGTCCATTTGGCCTCTCCATTTTTGTTTGACCTATTGTAACCCGATTTTTTATCTTTGGGGATGGGCAAATGCGCGCAGGACAATTGGTTGCAGTTTGTTAGGTTGGGATTCCCGATGCAAAGAGCTATGCTCGGCACCGAAACGGGCGTGACCATCTCGCGCGCCTAAAATTTGCGGCGGGCAATTTATCGAAATTGATACGCCAGAAGGGTTTGAATTATGACAGACGGCACCAGGCCGTCTTCTGCTCGAAAGGGGCGTCATCGTAAAAAATGGCGTGGGCAAGGGGCGTCGAAATCATCCAATAAGGCCGGCACGCTCTATGGGGCGGTCGATTTAGGCACGAATAATTGCCGCCTTTTGGTCGCGGTTCCGGCAAAAGACGGGTTTCGCGTTATTGATAGCTATTCCCAAATTGTCCGCTTGGGCGAGGGCCTTTCCAGTACCGGTCGGTTATCAGAGGCGGCCATGGACCGAGCCATGCAGGCGCTAAGTATGTGTGCCCAAAAATTGCAGCGCCACCGGGTGCGCCGGATACGGTGTGTGGCCACGCAAGCGTGCCGAACCGCCAGTAATGGCGCGGAATTTTTGGCGACGGTGCGCCAACAAACCGAATTGCGCATGCAAACCATTTCTACCGATCAAGAAGCCAGGCTTGCAGTGCGTGGCTGCGAAGACCTGTTGGATACTAAATGCGATGCGGCTTTGGTAATCGATATTGGTGGCGGTTCGACAGAACTCAGCTGGATTGACTTTCCTGCCAATGGCGCCAGTCGCGACGAGCGCCACGAGGTTAAAGCCAGCATTTCCATACCCATGGGCGTGGTCAATATGGCGGAACGTTTTCCCGAGGAAGGTGATCGCAACATTTGGTTTGAAGCCATGCGCAGTTATGCCCGCGATCAAATTACTGCCTATGAGGGTGCCGCGGCATTCGCGCCGGTTTTTGCGCAAGGGCAAGTACATTATGTTGGCACCTCCGGCGCGGTAACCTCGCTCGGCGGCGTACATCTTAATCTGTCGCGCTATATTCGCTCCAAAGTCGACGGCATGTGGTTAAGCCGTGATGACACCGACGCCGCGACCGCGCGGCTATTGGGCAAAACCCTTGATGAACGAGCGCAGGAGCCTTGTATAGGGGCCGAGCGGGCCGATCTGGTGTTGGCGGGCTGCGCGATTTTGGCGGGTATTCAAGATGTGTGGCCGGCACCGCGTATTCGGGTTGCCGATCGTGGCCTGCGCGAAGGTCTATTGCTTGGTATGATCAGCGCTGATCAACGCAGCGCCAGACGCCGCGGCATGAGCAAGCGCACCAATGGGTCACAGGCCCAAGGAAATACCAATGGCGGATGATGAGGGCAAGGACGACGGCAAACGCCGCTGGACCGGCGAGCGCGATAAGGATGGTGGGTCAGGCGAGCGCCGCCGCGGTCTGTCCAAACGTGTTAAAACCGCCAGAGGGCGCAAGCTGTCCTCGACGCTTTGGCTGCAACGGCAATTAAACGACCCTTATGTGCAACGGGCCAAAGAAGAAGGCTGGCGTTCGCGCGCGGCGTTCAAACTGATTGAGCTTGATGATCGATTTGCGTTGATAAAGCCCAATGACCGGGTGGTCGATCTGGGCGCAGCCCCCGGCGGGTGGGCGCAAGTCGCCCTCACCCGCGGCGCGTCACGGGTTATCGGGATTGATTTGCTGGAGGTTGAGCCACTTACCGGCGCAGACTTTGTGCAAATGGATTTTATGGACGAAGACGCCCCGGCAAAGGTGTTGGAAATGTTGGGCGGCAAAACCGATCTGGTATTGTCTGATATGGCGGCCAACACGACCGGCCATAAAACCACCGACCATTTGCGAGTGGTCGCGTTGGCCGAAGCCGCCGCCTATTTCGCCCTCGAAACCTTAAACCCGGGCGGCTCGTTCATTGCCAAGGTTTTTCAAGGCGGCACCGAAGGCGAAATGCTGATTGCCCTCAAAAAGCATTTTGAAAAAATACGCCACGTCAAACCAAAATCCAGCCGTGCCGGTAGCCCGGAAACCTATGTGGTGGCGACCGGCTTTAGGGGTATTAGCGGCGACGCGTGATAGCTCGTCAAGTCAAAAACCATTCAATTCCCTACACTTATGCGCCCATGACATGGAGACCGATTGTAATGCGTTGACACGGCGCATTCTATATATAACAATATAGTTATGGAACAAATTGGTTATACACGATCACCATCAGATCTCGACGCGGTTTTTGCCGCGCTGGCTGACCCCACGCGCCGGGCAATATTATCCCGGCTGGCGGACGGAGAGCTTTGTGTAAACGAGATTGCGGCACCATTTGAAATGTCACAACCGGCGGTATCAAGACATCTGAAGGTGCTGCAACAGGCCGGATTAATCGTGCGGGATAAAGACCAGCAACGCCGCCCGGCAAGATTACATGCCGAAAATATGGCCATGGCTGCCGATTGGCTTGAAGAATTCAGAGTTTTTTGGGGGACAAGCTTCGATCAGCTGGATGATGTCCTTCTCAGTATGAAACCATCCAAGGACAAGGAAAGCAATAATGAGTGAGTTACCAGAATATAGTCTCGACCGAGTGTTTGACGCCCCGCGCGAAATGGTGTGGCGCGCCTGGACCGACCCGGAACTTTTGCACCGTTGGTATGGTCCCAATGTTGAGACGGTGATCCATAAATTTGACTTGCAACCCGGCGGATCATGGCTCAACGAAATGAAAATGCGCGGCAGCTCCTTTTTCAGCAAAATGGTTTTTCAAGACGTGAAGCAGCCGGAAAAACTGGTCTGGCACCATTATTCTTCCACTGATTCCGATTGGAACACCGCCGCCAACCCGATGATGCCTGATTGGCCAAGCTTGCTGCTAACAACCGTGACATTCGAAAGCAAAGGCGACAAAACCCATGTGCGCCTCTCGCAAGTGCCGATTGATGCCACCGACGTCGAAATCGCGTGCTTTACCAAAGCGATGGCCGGTATGGATAACGGCTGGGGCGGCGGCTACGCCATCATGGACGCCCTGTTCGTGGAGTTGCAAGAACAGGGGTAAGGCCCTGAGGGATGGGATTGGTAGCGGTGCCCAATAAGGCCCTGCCCCTAATCCTCAGCCCCGAAGCGCTCGCCCCATTCTTCGATTTCTTCATCGGTTATTTTGCTAAACAGCACGTCCGGTTGTGAGAACTCTAAACCGATGGGGAGCGCATTTAGCAGTCCTGCATCTTCGGCGTTTGGCCATTTGCGGTTTTCCTGCGGCACGCCCATAGCATCCAGAATTTTGCCCGCCGCCGCCGGAATAATGGGTTGGGCAATAATCGCTGATATCACCACCAGATTAAGCGCAGTGCGCACTGAAAGCGCCGCCGTATCTGCATCGGTTTTTATTGCCGTCCACGGGGCTGCTTCGGCGAGGTATTCATTGCCTGCGGCCCAGATAGCGCGAGTTTCGGCCATGGCTTTGCGAAATTCCATCGCTTCATAATAGCCGGTGAGCGCGCCCAGCCGGGTTTTTAGCTGTGCGGCCAGTTTTTCTTCCAACGCACCGGGCACACCGCCATCGGGCACTCTGCCGCCAAGTTTGGAGGCGCTAAACCGGGTGATGCGGTTGACAAAATTGCCAAGCACGTCGGCCAAATCCTTATTCACCACAGATTGAAAATGGCCAAGCGTGAATGCCGCGTCCGAGCTTTCAGGGGCATTGGCCATTAAATGCCAGCGCCATACGTCAGAGGGCGCAAGCTCCAGCGCCTGATCCATAAAGATGCCGCGCTTTTGCGAGGTGGAGAATTTTCCGCCATACCAAGTCACCCAATTAAAGGCTTTGAGCTTGTCGACGGTTTTCCATGGCTCTTGCGAGCCCAAAATTGTTATCGGGAAGCTGACCGTGTGGAAGGCCACATTGTCCTTGCCCATGAATTGCACATAGGTCACATCATCGGCGCCCTGATCAGTGCGCCACCAGCTTTGCCATTCGGCGTCGGTAGCTTCAGCGCGCTCTTGCGTGGCTCCGATATATTCGATCGGCGCATCGAACCAGACATAGAAAACTTTATTCTCGAAGCCGGGGCGTGGTTTGCCATGGCGCAGCACCGGAATGCCCCAGCTCAAATCGCGGGTGATGGCGCGGTCCTGCAGGCCTTCATCGAGCCATTTTAGCGCAATGGAGCGCGCCAAAGGTGGCCAGTCTATTGCCGCCTCGACCCAATCGCGCACGGTGTCCTGCATTTTTGATTGAATGAGGAAAAGGTGTCGGGTTTCGCGCACTTCGAGCTTGGTCGAGCCGGAAATGGCCGAGCGTGGTTCAATCAGGTCCACCGGGTCCAGTATTCGGCCGCAATCATCGCATTGGTCGCCGCGCGCTTTGTTATAGTCACAATGCGGGCAGATACCCTCGACATAGCGATCGGGCAAAAACCGGCCATCATCAATGGAATAGACTTGTTCTGATACGCGTTCCTCGATCAGGCCATTATCTTCCAAAACTTCAGCAAAGTGCTGAGTCAGGGCCGCATTGGGCGCATTGGATGAGCGGCCAAAATAGTCAAAAGACAGATCAAAGCCGGCGCAGGCATCGCGCTGGACCTCGAATTGGTCATCGCAATATTGCCGAACGCTTTGCTCCTTGGCGGCGGCGGCAAGCTCGGCCGGGGTGCCGTGTTCGTCGGTGGCACAGATATACAGCACGTCCTTGCCCGATAGCCGTTGAAAGCGTGCATAGACATCGGCAGGCAGCATTGAACCAGCCAGATTTCCCAAATGCTTAATCCCGTTAATATAGGGAAGCGCAGACGTAATCAGAATTCGGTTCATATTTTTCTTACCTGACTGGGAAATTGCCGCAAAACACGCTAGCCTGCTCGTAGGGGGCCAACCATAACCATAACTAATGGCCAACCTGACTAATGGGGCGATGCCGCGCTGACAAGAGCGCGCATCACCTCGCCCAAAACTTATGGAGGCACTTATGGGGAGGAAACCTATGCCTAAACTTTTTGGACTAAATCTACTTGGACTATTGGCGACCAGCGTTGCTTTCTGGCTGCTCGGCTATTTGTGGTATGGCGTTTTATTCATGGAAAAATGGATGACGTTGATGGGCATGGATGCCTCCGCTGGTGGTGAGCCGAATATGATGCTTATGGCGATGGGCTTCATAAATACGCTCATTGCGTCTTTGGGGGTTGGCCTTTTGCTTAAATGGCTCAATGTTTCCAAGCTGGTCACAGCGGTAAAATACGGCCTAATTGTTGCCTTCTGCTTTGTCCTGACTACGGAAGCGTATGGACCAATTTATGGCGGCTCTTCGGTTGACCTGTTCTATCTTAACGGCGCTTACCATTTAATTGGCTATGGCATGGTCGCGGCCATTTGGTCATTCTTCGACTGAACCAAAGCCAATACGCAAATTTAAATACGGGGAGGGTTTGCCCTCCCCGTTTTTTTTTAACTTGCCCGCAGCAAACGCCCCGGATGGGCACCGGTAAGCGCATCATTCTCCAGCACCGGCACGCCGCCCACCACAGTGGCGATATAGCCTTGCGCCTTCTGCACCAACCGATTGCCGCCCGCCGGAAGGTCATAAACCATGTGGGGTCGGCGCACGTTAAGACGCTGCATGTCGATCACATTGATATCCGCCGCAAGGCCCAGCTTTAAACGCCCGCGATCATGCAAGCCCATAAAATCTGCCTGATCGGCGCTCATCATCTGCACGGCCCGCTCGATGGGGATGCGATCGCCCTGCCCGCTAACCCGATCACGGGTCCAATGGGCCAGAAAAAAGCTGGACCAGGCACTGTCAACGATAGTGCCAACATGCGCGCCACCATCGCCCAACCCTAATTGCGCGGCCGGATGGGTCATCATCTTGTGCACCACGTCAAGATTGCCATCGTTATAATTGAAAATCGGGAAATAGATCATCGTTTCGCCATTATCGACCAGCATTTGATCGTATAGCTCCTCAAGCACATCAACGCCGCGCGCCTGCGCCAGTGCGTGAATGGAGTGTTCAGGGCCCGGCTCATAATTTGGCGGATCGCCCAGAGGGAACATGCGCGCCGACAGGAAATCGAGATTATCAAGCACTTGGTCAATTTGTGGCGGGGCGCTTGGATCAATATCGGAAACACGAATGCGTTCTTCACCCAGGATCTTGGCGCGCAAGATCGGGTCTTTGAGCGCCTTGAGTTTCTCCGAGAACGGTAAATCCATAATCTTGCGATAGCTGGGCTTGCCAACCAAGGCGTTCAGCGTAGTGCGCAAGCCTTGCAACACCCCAACGCCGCGCGGCGCGACCTGCATGCGCATATTCAGACCATTGGCATTGGCTTTCTCAATACGGCGCGCAATATGCTCCCACTGCTCCGGATATAAAAACCGCTGCATGGTCGACAAGGTCATCGGGCGACCGGCAATGCGGGCCATGGCCTCCAAAATATCAAATTCCGGATCAAAGCGCTCCGGCCCGTCATGCATGTCAAAATCAGAAACCGCAGACAGAAAGCGATATGACAGCCCCCGAAACGCCGCCGCCAGCCCTTCCAATTCCTGACGCTCGGCAATCGAGGCCGGGGTGTCATAGCCGTCCGAGGTGCGGTGCGTGTCGGTGCGCCCGGTAGAAAAGCCAAAGGCGCCCGCCTTCAAGCCTTCATGCACCAAAGCGGCCATGGCCCTCACATCGTCCTTCGTTGCCGTTTCGCGCGCTTCGGCACGATCCCCCATCACATAAAGCCGCACCGGATCATGCGGAATTTGCGCGGCGATATTGATGGCATGCGGAATGGCGTCCAATCGATCCATATAATCGCCAAAGCTTTGCCACTTCCAATCCAGTCCCTCATGCAGCGCGGTGCCCGGAATTTCCTCCACCCCCTCCATCAAGCTCACTAGTCTTTGTTGATCGCCGGGACGCAAGGGCGCGAATCCTACCCCGCAATTACCCATTAAAACGCTTGTGACGCCATGCCAGGAGGACGGTGCGAGGTCCGCATCCCATACCGCCTGTCCGTCATAATGGGTGTGCACATCAATAACGCCCGGCGTTACGATGGCACCATCGGCATCAATCTCACGCTTCGCTGGCCCACAATCTTCGCCAATGTGTGTAATGACACCGTTTTCAATGCCAATATCGCCGGTGAAAGGCGTTCCGCCATTGCCATCAACAATGGTTCCGCCGTGTATTTTTATATCAAACATGATTTTTTCAGTCCCCCAATGTGATTCTATGGCAATTCAAAGCGATGAAAAGCGTATTTTGCCAGCCATACAATCCTTCCCCTTCATTATTTACCCACGCCAGTGATAATAATTGCAGAAATTTACAATTATTTTTGAGATACAAAAATCACATAAAATCAATATGTTAAGTATCTACACATTACAAAAATGATTGTTTATGACGAAAAATTCATTGTTTTACGATAAATTTCTATTGACTGTTTATCGATATGTGTTTATTGATTATCGACATGGACGGGATGCACCCGCCCAAACACAACAGGCCCGATTAGAGGCCAAACGGTTAGCCCCACAAGGGCAATGAGGAGAAAACAAAATGGTACGCCTTGGTAATAACGCCTTTCAATCAATCGCTGGTGTGGTCATGTACACCGCAGTTCTGGCAACGATCGGTGTTTCCGTCGCTGCCGCCCTCAGTCCGCTTATGGCGTAATTTACGCCCAAGCCTGTCGAAGACACAGGTGCTAATAAAAACACCATAAACCCCTGCCCCCCAGCACCCCTACTGATCCTGGCACTTTACGTGCCGGGATTTTTCTTTATGCAGTCTGTTCCAGTTCTTCCGTGAGGGTCACCCCTCCGGCCAGAACGCCGGCATAGCTCAGTTGGTAGAGCACCTGATTTGTAATCAGGGGGTCGGGAGTTCGAGTCTCTCTGCCGGCACCATTATTTCAATGGTTTAAAATAATGTTGAATGATGCAACCTTTAGCGGGGAAGCATAAGGGAAACATTTGATCGCCTACTAAATTAGAGTCCTAACCAAAAAACCAAGACCTTCCCCCCATTTTGGGTGTTATAAAATAAAAGCGTGTGTATCTCAAAGATCACGTACCGTATTGCTTGTAGATGCGGCTTTCCTCGGCGCCATAGACATAGGATGCATTCATCGCCGTGACGCTGTCCGTGGCGGCGGTCATGCGGTTTTGTGCATCATGGGTGTAGGCGCGCACCGGCGCCCCGCACACATTGGCGGTGTTGGTGCTTTGGCCGGAGACATTGCCCGACGCATCATAACACAAGGTGACATCCTCTGGCGTGGCCACGCCCTCGGTGCGAGTATAGGCGCTCAGCTGATCGAGCGTATTGGCCGGATCATAGCTGGTCTGCCGTGCCGTGCCCGGCTGCCACAGCCATGAGGGGTGAGGAGGGTCAGATAAAGGTCCTGTGGACCTTTATCCCGACAAACGCCCGAAAGAGCTATGCTCGAAGGGCCGGGAGATACTCTCGCCAATCAGAGAAATTATGGCGCCTGATTTTCTTCCCTTTTTTCGCATTCGTCGCAAATCACATAAAGAGCAACTCTGAGATCAAAGCCAAAGTCTTGTATAATTGACATCACGCTTTTTGATAGCTGGACTCGGGGTCCACTATCATTCGTGAATAAAGTGACAACTATTTCTTTAACCCATTCGTCAGGTAGAGAGGCAAATCGATCCGACTGTCCACTAATAGGTATTAATAAACTTTCAATACCCTCTTCAACTGTTCTACAGCTAAGGTCGTCTGATTCTTTATTTTTATATGACCATGTTTTCCAACCTTCTGGTCTTTTTGCACCGCGTTTCAACGGAGTATCAGACGTTTTGACAGGTTTTACTTTTACGCGCTCGCTCACTTCCGATGGTGTGCAATCAAACCCTCCTATGAACAGATGAGCGCTCAATTCATACCTCATCCTTTCAGTTACTTTATTAGAATTTTTATCAACTTTCACTCAAGAAAATCCTTTATGTTTTCGCCCGTAGGGGTTGCCTCTCCGAATCCACCTTTAGCACCAACAAATATATTGCCATCTTTATCTATGAAAAGATCTTCCTTACCCCCCATTTTCTCGCCTTCTTTTACATCTTCTGCATCAAAACCACCTTTCTTTAATTCCTTAATTCTCCCTTTCGATATTTTCTTCAAGTCTTTTAGTTTTGGCCCAGACTCTGATTTTTCTTTTGAGTCATTCGTTGTAATCGTCGCGCCCGATGGGGCAGGTATACCAGTTATCAGTTCAAACGCAGCATCAATCTTGTCGTTGAAAGTTACTGAATCGTCTGTTGATTGAATGATCTCAATCGAGGCTCTTATCTCATCAGCGATTTCCTTTGCTGCCGCAACTACATTCCCACGCTTCTTAACGACCTTATAGCCAAATTTGAGAATTTTTGCATTTTCCCCTGTTGGGTCAATGTTATTAATCGGATTATTGCCGACATAGGCATAGGTGTTCCACTGGTCATCGTAAAGAATGGGATCGGGACTATCGAACCTGCCCACACCCGGATCGTAATACCGTGACCGGTAATAGTATAATCCGGTTTCGGCGTCGTAATATCGACCCGTATAACGGTAGGGATTACCCGAACCGGCAAGTGGTTCCTCCACCCCGAACGGGCTATAGAGATACTGATCCGTTAGTACACCGAAGTTTGCCCCGGCGGCACCATCGACCATGCCGACGATGGAGCCAATGCGGTTGGGCAGATAATAATGCACGGCGGTGGCGGTTGAGCCCGACATATCGACCATGGCCACCCGATCATCGACGCCAATGCCCCAGAGCAGAAATTACTATTTAATCGTCATTAAGGCGTTGGTCTTCCTCTCCATCTTTTTTTTTACCTTGTTGCCATGGCTTATTTTTTTCTAGCTCATCCAAAAAATTTTCCCATGAGTATTCTTGAGGAATGTCTCTAACCAAAAAAATAAATGTTATAAAAAACGAAATTAAAGCTGGTATGTTAAAAAAACGCACGTCATCAAAAACAATAGAAAAAATAAATCCCAACAAAACAGATGGTAGAAATAAAAATATAAATAAATATGCAGATATTTTCATTTTGTTATTCCAATTCATCTTTTTTTAAAAAATCAAATAGTTTTATTTCTACCTTTTCTTCTGTCGTCGGCGATGTGAATGAAAAACCTGTTGACACTTTTACATTTCCATTTTGATCACTACTAATATCTGTACCCAGATTTGCATCCTCCGGAACCACAAAGATAACCTCCTCACTTGTAACGTCAGAGGTTGCCCCTACAAAAGCCCCAGCACCAAGAGCGCCACCCACTTCTACGTCTCCCGTACTCGGCACGATGGTTGCGTTTAATGAGGCTGGTCCAGCGGTACCAGTTACAGTGAGGCTTTGCCCGGATAATTTTCCAATAGCACATGTACCACA
Organism: Robiginitomaculum sp.; assembly: GCA_021776615.1. Lineage (GTDB taxonomy): Bacteria > Pseudomonadota > Alphaproteobacteria > Caulobacterales > Maricaulaceae > Robiginitomaculum_B. Next base: position 112,731 of record JAJFFO010000008.1, read on the forward strand.
CACTGCAAACCCAATGGAGGTCGCACGACCTTGTCCCGCCCCCCCTGAGACTGTTGTAAACAATGAAGCGCCAAATCTTCCTTTTTTATCGAAGCCAACCACTACGCCTGACCTGACACTCCCAGCAGCCGCTCCTTTGCCAGTTGGGCCAACATCAAAGCCTACCTCAAACTTTACGGTCTGCGTCCCCATAGAACAGCGCACCAGCACGGTGACGCCGAGCAGCGGCCAAGTGACGGACTATGTGCAAGATTACACCTATGATGCCGATGGCCTGCTGAGCACGCTGGGCTAACCTCCGGCGCCGCCACACCTTCAATGCGGGTGAAGCCGGTCAGCTGATCCAGCGTGTTGGCCGCATCATAGGTGACATTACGTTCCGTGGTCGGCTGCCACATCCAGGCCGGGTCCGAGATCGTCTCCGACGTCAAACGCCCGGCCCCGTCATTGGTAAAATCAAAGGTAACCGGATCGCCGGGCCGCGAAGCCAGATCATAGCTAAGCTGGGTCATATCGCCATCAGCCGCATAGGCATACAGCATCGACACTGCAGAGCTCGCCGCATTGGCCCCGCCATACTTTGAAGGCGGTCGCGAGGCGATCATTTGATCCGGTGGATCAAATGAAGCCGGAGAAGGCCAAGGTAGTGGCCCGGCCAAGTGCATCATAGATGGTGTCTATGCTCGCCGCCGAGGCGCAAACACCCAACTGGCAGGCGCTATAATTCAGGGTCAGTGGCAAACCGTCCGCATCATAAAGAGCAATGGCCTGAGTGTATTCCACCGCATCGCCGGTGGTCGGCGTCACCGTGCTTTTGCGTTGCGACACCCGGCCAAGACCATCATAAATGAAGGCCAAATCTTCGGTTAACCCGCCGGAGGGCACTGTCAGAGGAAATACAATTACTTACCCAAACGCAAATTTGGCATTTGGCTACCATTGATTTCTCAAGGTTTTTTTGGATCGGACCACGCGAATCCACACGGTTTCAAGTATTCAGGGTTTTCCTCTAACAGTGCCCCGCCCAGACACTGGTCTGTGAGAATCCCGCCGTATTGACCAGAAATCTTCACACAATGGTTTGGTGGGTGGGAAATTTATTTAAAAAATTGAAATGCAGTTAGATGCACGAAAAGAGCAATAAAGCCTAAATATATAGACAGCTTAAATATAAATATTATTATAAAGGCCACCATACTTATAATAAAAGTTATTAACAAAACCTTCTTTTGTTTCTTGTTTAATTTTCCGTTAATCATTGTCTGATCTCCGCAAATCTATTGTCTTCACCACAGTATTTTCCCGGCTTAAAGACCCTCCAAAAGGCAAAGGACTTACCGACACTTCAAAACCGATCGTACCTTCACCAGACGGAGACGGTACAACCAAGTTGCCCTCTCCATCATCAAGGACTGATACAGTTCCCGCAAACGGCCCTAAGCCTGACTCTAATTGAGTGGACGTTCCAGCAAAATCTGATGCAGTGCCATTTGTAAATTCTATAGCACTTCCTGCAGAAATGTCTAATCCAACACCTACACGGACACCACCTATGACACCCACTTCTGTAATGTCTGTGACAGAATCAAGCGCTGCAGCAAACGGGTTTGTTGGATGATCTTTAAAGCCATCAATAATTGAACCAAAAGTTGGAAAACGTGGTTCAAAACCGACTACAACACCAGCCGCTACCCCTCCACCAGCTGGTATGAGACTGCCAAAGAGTGGAATACCGAACAGGTCAAAGTCAATTTGTACAGCCACAGCCTCGTTCCCACTCGGATCGACATTATTGATCGGGTCGCCGCCGGCATAGTTGTACAGGTTGAAGCCACCGTCATAGAGGATGCTATCCGGGCTACCAAAGCGCCCAACACCCGGGTCATAATACCGCGCCCGATAGTAATACAGCCCGGTCTCCGCATCATAATACCGACCCGTATAGCGGTAGGGATTGCCCGAACCGGCAAGCGGCTCCTCGACGCCGAACGGTGAGTAGAGATATTGGTCGGTCAGCACGCCGAAGTTTGCCCCGGCAGCACCATCGACCATGCCGACGATGGAGCCAATACGGTTGGGCAGATAATGATGCTCTCGCCGATCAGCCGCCCGGCATTATCATTGGTAAAGTCAAAGTCCACCGGGCTGGTCAGCGAAGCCAGATCATAGCTTAGTTAGCTGCGACAAGTCCCCGTCGGGTTTTGGAGAGTAACGCCGAAGCGTTCACCGTGAGTATGGCATTCAGGAGAATCGCAAAAAAAACTGATTTTACCGTACCGGAAACTCTGAATGCGAGAAGCAAATCAAAACCCGAAATATGCATATCTGGGAAGTATCGATAAAATATCTCCGTTCGCAGAGACGAATACGGCGTAATCCTCTTTACGTTCCGGGTACTTTGTTAGAGGTCCATAAACAATAT
>JAJFFO010000009.1 GCA_021776615.1 Robiginitomaculum sp.
CCAGAGCCAGAGCCAGAGCCAGAGCCAGAGCCAGAGCCAGAGCCAGAGCCAGAGCCAGAGCCAGAGCCAGAGCCAGAGCCAGAGCCAGAGCCAGAGCCAGAGCCAGAGCCAGAGCCAGCGCCAGAGCCAGAGCCAGAGCCAGAGCCAGAGCCAGAGCCAGAGCTACCTTCTTCGCCCAGCCCTGTTGTGGCGGCCAGCGAAAAGCCTGAAAGTGCGGCGCAGAAAAAAGGTTTATTCGCGCGCCTGTCTTCGCGCCTAAGTCGTTCTTCATCGCGATTAGGCGAGGGCGTCGCCGCGATTTTCACCAAACGCAAGCTGGATGCGCAAACACTCGAAGAGTTGGAAGATTTGCTGATTTCGTCCGATCTTGGCACGTCTATCGCCAGCCGGTTTAGCGCCGCTTTGGCTAAGGATCGCTTTGATAAGGATATTGATGAGCTACAAATCCGCGAAGAACTTGCCAGCCTTATTGCCGATGATTTGCATCCCTTGCAGAAGAAACTGGATCTGGATGCGGGCTTGCGCGCCGGGGCTAAGCCGCAAGTGGTGTTGTTTGTCGGGGTCAATGGTTCGGGCAAAACCACCACATTGGGTAAAATTGCGGCGAAGCTGAAAGATCAGGGTAAAAACGTGATGCTGGTGGCCGGTGACACGTTTCGCGCGGCGGCAATTGAACAACTCAACGTCTGGGGCGAGCGCACTGGCGCGCCGGTAATGGCACGTGAAATTGGCGCGGATGCTGCGGGTCTGGCGTTTGACGCTCTGCAAAGCGCTAAAAAAGATGGTGTGGATGTGGTGCTCATGGACACCGCCGGGCGTTTGCAAAACAAAACAGAACTGATGGAAGAATTGCGCAAGATCGTCCGCGTGATCAAAAAACAGGACACCGATGCGCCGCATCATGTGATTTTGGTGCTCGATGCCACGGTTGGCCAAAATGCGCTCAGCCAAGCGGATGCGTTTTTGGAGGCCGCGGGCATTACCGGGCTGGTGATGACCAAATTGGATGGCACGGCCAAGGGCGGGGTTTTGGTCGCCGTGTCTGATAAGCACAAATTGCCAATCCATTATATCGGGATTGGCGAGGGCATTGCCGATCTGGAAGATTTTGATGCCGAGAGTTTTGCTGGCGCAATTGCCGGTTTGGAAAATTAAGTGCAAGGGAAATGAGCGTATGAAATCCAACCGGTTATGGTTTGACCTTGGGCCACTGATTATCTTTTTTGTGACCTATAAAGTGGCGGGAATTTTGTGGGCGACCGGCATTTTTATGGTGGCAACAATTGCAGCGTTAAGCCTTAGCTATATGGCCGAAAAACGATTGCGGATCATGCCGGTAATAACGCTGGTCTTGGTGATGTTTTTTGGTGGTTTGACGCTGTACTTCAAAGATTCCACCTTTATCAAAATGAAGCCCACGGCGATCTATTTGTTGTTTGCTTCGGCTCTTGGTGGCGGCGCGCTGTTTCGTCAATATTATCTCAAAGTGGTGTTCGATGGCGCGTTTGACATGCCTGATGCTATTTGGCGGACGCTAACATGGCGCTGGGCCGCATTCTTTGTCGCATTGGCGCTGCTCAATGAAGCCATTTGGCGCAATTTTTCAGAAAGCACATGGGTAAGTTTTAAAGTGTTCGGGTTTTTGCCGCTAACCTTCGGGTTTGCGTTGGCCAACATGCCACTAATGCTTAAATACATGCGCCAAGATGAGCCAAAGGACCAAAAGGGAGAGGTGTAAAATGCCGGGAGAGGACAGCTTTTCGCTGGCCAACTCGCCGGGGCAACTCCTGCATCGTGCGCAACAAATTGCCGCCGAAAACTTTAGCCACGCCAATAATGGTGGTGCTTTGACCCAGCGCCAATTTGTGTTGCTGCACGCGGTTAAGGACGGCCATGGCGATAGCCAAATTGCCTTGGCCAAAGCCACCGGAATTGACCGCTCGACGCTGGCCGAACTTATTGTCCGCCTGAGCCAGAAAGGATTTTTGCGCCGCCAGCCTGCCGTTCATGATCGCAGGGTAAAGTGCGTCACGCTCACCGAAGCTGGAATGGCGCAATATGTGGCGGCATTAGCGGCGGCCAGCACGGCAGACATTGCGATTTTGAATGCTTTGCCAAAAAAGCAACGGGACAATTTTCTTAAAGTGCTTGGTAAGTTGATCAAAGCCAGCCAGCCGACAGACTCCAAGGCGGACAAAAAGAAAAAGCGCGGGAAAAACCGGGACGTTAAACCACAATATTGAGATAGGAGCCGGGCGGCAAAACGGCGCCGGCATTTTGCGCGCGCAGGGGTGCTTCGCGCAAGGGTGTTGAACGTTCTGTGTGAGAAGTGAATGTTTCTGCCTTGCGTTCTGTTGCGGTTGAAGTTGCACCCGACTTTATGGCGCTTTGGCTGGCCATAGGTGTGGATTTTTTAAGCTCGGCGAAAAATGCCGCTGAAGCGGCTTTGGCGTCGGTATTGGTGCGCTGTGCTCCGAAGGCTTGTGCCGCGATTAAAGAGGATTGGCCGGTGACTTTCATGTCATTATCGCCTTTCTGGCGCCTTTATGGTTAATGCAGATTAACCATAAGCATAACGCCTTATCGCAAAGTTAATCTGCTGGCGAAAAGGTGTTGGCAATTTCATCGGCTTGCAAAGCGGGGAGAATTTTGTTGTTCAAAATGCGCCGATCTAGCGGTCCGGCCCATCCGGTTAAAACTTCACCCTTGCGACTAATGACAAAAGTTTCCGGCACGCCGGTAATGCCAAAGTCAATGCCCGTGCGGCCATTGCTGTCCTGCCCTATGGCGATGAAAGGGTTGCCTAATTCGTCAATAAATGCCTGCGCTAATTCAGGCTGATCTTTGTAATTAATGCCAATAATATTGACGCCGCGAGCCTGCAAATCCATCAATACCGGATGTTCGGCGCGGCATGGTGTGCACCAGGAGGCAAAGAAGTTCACGATCACTGGCCCGCTTTTATAATCGTCCAACGACACCGGTGTATCGCTGCTCAGTGAGGCTAAGGAGAAGGCGGGTGTGCGGTGACTGATGAGCCGTGATTGCGTTGGTTCTTTTTCACCGCGCAGGGTCATAACCATAAAAAATGCAAATAGGCCGATGGTCAGTAAAACCGGGATAGAAACGGCTAAGCGGCGCATGTCAGGCCTCCTATGGCGAGTGCGCTTGTTGTGGCGCGCGCTACCGTTCTTGGCAAGGGCAGCGATCATATGGTCACGGTCGCCAATGCTGACACAAGACAAATTCACGGGCCATCACAAGCGCGTCAATCGCAGTGAAAAGCCATGGGTTGTAATGGACCAGTGGCAATGTGCGGCGTACAAATAATTGACTATATAATCAGGCAATAGGTGCTCGGTGCGATTCGCCGATGGCACTCCCGTTGAAATGATCTGTGAATAAACTCAAGCCGTGAATAAAAAGGACAAGCCAATGGCCTCTCTCGATAGTTTTAATTGCTGCGCCACCTTAAAAGTAGGCAGCAAGGATTACACTTATTACGATCTTAAGTTGGCAGAGAAAAACGGCCTGTCCGGCATTTCTGCATTGCCGGTTTCGCTCAAGGTTTTATTGGAAAATCTATTACGCCATGAAGATGGCGGTACGGTGACAAAGGGCGACATTGAAGCCATTGCCAAATGGCTGACCAAACGCTCCTCCGACCATGAAATTGCCTTTCGCCCGGCGCGGGTATTGTTGCAGGACTTTACCGGCGTTCCGGCGGTGGTTGATCTGGCTGCCATGCGCGACGCCGTGGTCTCCCTTGGTGCTAATGCTGAATTGATCAACCCGCAAGTGCCGGTGGATCTGGTTATCGACCATTCGGTGATGGTCGATAATTTTGGCCATAGCGATAGTTTTGAGCGCAATGTAGAGCGTGAATATGAGCGCAATCTGGAGCGCTATGCATTTTTGCGTTGGGGCTCTACTGCCTTTACCAATTTTCGCGCCGTGCCACCGGGCACTGGCATTTGCCATCAGGTTAATCTGGAATATCTGGCACAAACGGTTTGGACCAACACCCAAGATGGCGAGACTGTGGCCTATCCCGACACCTTGGTCGGTACCGATAGCCACACCACCATGGTCAACGGCTTGTCAGCCTTAGGTTGGGGCGTTGGCGGCATCGAGGCAGAAGCGGCCATGCTGGGTCAACCGATCTCTATGTTGATCCCCGATGTTGTCGGGTTTAAATTGCACGGCGCCATGCCGGAGGGCGCAACTGCGACCGATTTGGTGCTTACCGTCGTGCAAATGCTGCGCGAATTGGGCGTGGTCGGTAAATTCGTCGAATTTTATGGCGATGGTCTCGACCATCTGTCGCTGGAAGATCAGGCGACGATTTCCAACATGGCCCCGGACTATGGCGCGACGTGCGGCTTTTTCCCGATTGACAAGGACACCTTGACCTATCTTACGGCTACTGGACGCGATCCCGACCGGGTGGCGTTGGTCGAGGCCTATGCCAAGAAACAAGGCCTGTGGCGGGGCGCTGATGGCGAGCCGGCTTTTACCGACACGATGGAATTGGATTTGGCGCAGGTGAAGCCATCCATTGCCGGGCCAAAACGGCCGCAGGACCGGATTTTGCTCGAAAACGCCGCCAACACCTTTGCCAATGATATGGGCAAGGTGTTTGGTAAAGCCGATGATGTGGCCCGCAAGGTGGCGGTCGATGGCGAAGACTTCAGCGTTACTCATGGCGATATTTTCATTGCCGCGATTACGTCGTGTACCAACACCTCCAACCCTTCGGTGATGTTGGGTGCCGGGTTGTTGGCGCGCAATGCGGTCAAGCGCGGCCTTAAGGTGAAGCCATGGGTAAAAACCTCTTTGGCGCCGGGATCGCAAGTGGTGACCGACTATCTGGAACGTGCTGGCCTGCAGGACGATCTTGATGCGTTGGGTTTTAATCTGGTCGGCTATGGTTGCACTACCTGTATTGGTAATTCCGGGCCGCTGCCGGAGCAATTTGCCAAAGCCATTAAAGATGGTGATCTGGTCTCGTGCTCAGTGCTTTCGGGTAATCGCAATTTTGAGGGCCGCATTGGTCCGGACATTAAGGCCAATTATCTGGCCTCGCCGCCATTGGTGGTTGCCTATGCCATTGCCGGTAATTTGAATATTGATATCACCCGCGATTCGCTTGGCGATGACCAGGACGGCAATCCGGTGTATTTGCGCGATATCTGGCCGGGCACGGAAGAGATTGCCCAAGTGGTGCGCGATAGCGTGACCCCGCAAATGTTTGCGCAGCGCTATGCGGATGTATTCAAAGGCGATGAACATTGGCAGAAGATCAAAGTCACCGGCGGCGAAACATATGACTGGAACCCCGGTTCCACCTATATTCAAAACCCACCGTTTTTTGAGGGCATGACCATGGACCTCACCCCGGTGGAGGATATTGAGGGCGCGCGCATTCTGGGCCTGCTTGGCGATTCCATCACCACTGACCATATCAGCCCCGCCGGAGCGATTAAATCTGATAGCCCGGCCGGTGCGTTATTGCGCGAACATCAGGTCTCGCCCATCGACTTTAACTCCTATGGCTCGCGGCGCGGCAATCACAATGTGATGATGCGCGGCACTTTTGCCAATATTCGCATTAAAAACCTGATGTTGGACGGCATTGAAGGCGGTATGAGCAAGCATTTCCCCGATGGTGCGGTGGCCCCGATTTTTGATGTGGCCATGCAATATGCCGATGAGGGCGTGCCGTTGGTGGTCATTGGCGGCAAGGAATATGGCACCGGCTCGTCGCGCGATTGGGCCGCCAAAGGTACCCGGTTATTGGGTGTTCGTGCGGTGGTAGTTGAAAGCTTTGAGCGCATTCACCGCTCCAATTTGATCGGTATGGGCGTATTGCCTTTGCAATTCACCAACGGTGTTAGTCGCGAGACATTGGGGCTGAAGGGCGATGAAACCATCTCCATTGCCGGTCTCGATGCCATAGCGCCGCAATCGCAAGTGCAGGTGGATGTCACTGCCGCGGATGGCAGCACGCAATCGTTTGACGCGCTGGTGCGTATCGATACCGATGACGAGCTGTTATATTTCCGCAATGGCGGCATTTTGCACTATGTTTTGCGCAACCTTGCCAGCGCGTAACCCTTTGGTTAGGGGCTTCACGTGCATTTGATTGGTAATGCGTGCGATTTTGCGTAGGGTGAAAAAATGATCGCACGACTTCTTATTGCCGTTGGCGCGTTTTCGCTAATCGTGGCCAGTCTACCCAGGGCAGCGTCCGAACAGATACCTGTTGGACCGCAAAGCCCGGCAGACGGTCGTCCGGTATTGGTCGAGCTATTTACCTCACAAGGTTGCCCCAATTGCCCGCGCGCCAATAAGTTTTTGGCGGAATTGTCGGCGCAGAAAAATATTATAGCGCTAAGTTTCGCGGTTGATTATTGGGACTATCTTGGCTGGCAGGACACGTTTGCCACACCGGTATCGACCAATCGACAGATCGAATATGGGCGCGCCTTGGGCAAGCCTCGTGTCTATACACCGCAAATGGTGATCAATGGCACTGGCTCCTATATGGGCTATAAGGAAGACGTCGTAAAACAAGCCGTTGACGCCAAATATGCGGCCCAGCAAAAGCTGACGGACGCCCCGATTTTAACCGCCACGCTCAATGCTGACGGTCAATTAGTGCTCGATATTGATGGCGCGATTACCGTCGATGCGGCTTTGTGGGTTGTGGCCTATACGCCCGGCTTGCAAACCGTGAAGGTCGAGGGTGGCAAGAATAAGGGCAAGGAAATTGTCCAGGTCAATATGGTTTCCGGTCTCGACAAATTGGCCGACTGGAAGCAAGGCAAAGTGCATATGGTTTTGCCGATGCCGGTGCAGGGCGGCTGCGCCATTTTGTTGCAAGAAGTTGGCAACGGCATAATCCTAGCCGCGGTTAAACTCGAAACCTAAGCGTTATTCCCGCCTCTACAGCCCCTTTTTCGACCATTTGATGATGGGCAAAATCCGACGCCGGTGCTAAGGCTAAGGCCGATTTCCACCCATACACGGACCGCCTTATGACCGCCATCTATATCGACGCCGACGCTTGCCCGGTTAAGGACGAGGTCTTGCGCGTTGCCGACCGGCATCGGCGCAAAGTGTATATCGTCTCCAATGGCGGGCTACGGCCAAACCACCACCCGTTGGTGGAGAATATCATTGTTCCCGAAGGCCCTGACGTGGCCGATGACTGGATTGCTGAGCGCGCCAGCAAAGGCGATGTGGTGATCACCGGCGATATTCCGCTGGCCAGCCGCTGTATTGGCGCTGGCGCGCAGGTCTTGCGCCATAATGGTGAAATTTTTACGCCTGAAAATATCGGTCACATCCTCGCTACACGGGATTTAATGACTGACCTGCGTTCCGCCAACCCGCTTATGCAAGGCGGCGGCAAGGCGTTCTCCAAAGCCGACCGCTCGCGGTTTTTAGACGCGATGGAACGTGAAATGCGGAAAGTGCAAGGCGGCTAAGCGGTATTTGGGGTTTATCGCGCCTAGTGCTTTCCTGTAGTGCTATCGCGGTGCTGTCGCCCGCTACTTGAGCACGGGTTTCTTCGTGCTATCGCCTATAGGCACGGTAACGACGATCTTTCAAATTGAACGATTTTACACCGAGGTGAAGGGGTGGGGATAACTGCGCTCAAGTAGCGGAGCGGTAGCGCGAGTAAAATCACTCAAGCAGCGAACCTTACAGGCGCAATAAGGGACAAAAAGCATAACTTTAGCGGTGCATTAGCGGCGAAAAATGCACCATAAGCGCGACATAAGGGACGAATGAGGGACATTTAAGGGGCATCGCACGAAGGTCATTTGACCCTTACTTACAAAGCCGAGGATAAAACCCACTTATCCCCATGAATGTGTGCAAATGCTCCCCCTTCTCCCATGGGGAGAAGGCTGGGATGAGGGGAGGCGAACCTGAAGAATGCGGCAAGGTGGCTCAGGTTTTACCTATCACAGCCCCTCACCTCTATCTCCCCAAGGAGAGGAGGCGGCGCTTGCCCATGGCATTCCGCAAACTTATCCAACATCCGCCTTCTTGGCTTAAAGTGTTGGTTTATATTTTGCGCTATCGCTTCGCTGCTTGAGCGCATGTATTTTCGCACTACCGCTTCGCGAACAGCCGCGTCGCCGCATAGCCCGCCGCTAACGGGAAGGCCACTCCGGTAGCCACCATCCACCACGGATGCGGTAATTGGAACAAGGTGAATATGCCCGCCAGCCATAACAATCCAACCGCAACCCAGCCGGGCCACGCTTTGTCTTGCGCAATTTTAATGGCGATTATCGCCGCCACAAAGCTGCCTATGCCCCAGGCCAGCGTGACGATAAATTTGGCCATAAAAGGGATGTCTTTCATCAAGGTTTTTAAGGCCTCCGGGTCTTTCACATCGACACCCTCAGGCGGCGGAAAAACCGAATGACCGGCCATTTCCAACATCCCGATCAAGACCACGCCCGCAAACACACCGGCAATGATGGCAAAAATATTTCTAATCATGATTTCCCCCATAACTTACCGCCGATCTTATCACGTTTCGCCCCAAGCTCGAAATATATCACCCGGGAACCCCCGGCCCCGGTCCCGGCCTTGCGCACGGATCAATCGTGTGCTGACTATGGCCGATGCGTATGAACACAGATTTACAGCATTTACCGGCGCGTAAAAGGCGCGAACTGGACCGCATCAAAGACATTCTCTTTGCCGAGTTTGCCG
>JAJFFO010000010.1 GCA_021776615.1 Robiginitomaculum sp.
TTACAAAACTAACCTAAGTGAGATGAGCATTATGGTGGCTAAAACAATTGAGATTGAACACCCCGGCGTAATGCTGAAAGAGGACTTTTTGGATGATCTGGGCGTTAAGCCCGGTGCGTTCGCCAAAGCGATTGGTGTTGATCGTGCCGCGATTAAAAAGATCATTGATGGCAAGCGGGCAATATCGGCAGATATGGCGCTGCGCTTTAGCCTGTTCTTTAATATGAGCAATGGTTTTTGGCTCAATCTGCAAAAGGACTATGAGTTGCGCATTGCCAAGCGGGATCGTTTTGCTGAATTGCAAAAAACTGTTCAGCCAATGGTGAGTGCCTAAATCTTTTTACCAATATCTTTGCTGGCATTGAGACGCTGCTGTTTCTCTTTTTGCATGACATCTAGCTCTTTGAATATGTCGACACGCTGTTGCCTTACCCAAGCACAACAATCTGAAACAACCGAAATAATGAGAAAACGGCATGCAAAGCCTCCGCAAGGCGTAATCAAACAGTTACGGACAATCTTCGGTTTTGAAATGGTGTTGAGGTGGAAACACCATCTTGAGGATCAGCGCAGGTCAAAACTGCATGAAGATAAGCTGTACGATTTGCAAGAAATGCAACAGCTGGAACAGGTTCGCTTAGAACGTAAAACAACCACCAGGCAACAGTTGGAAAAACGTGAAGCACGGTCAATCAAACGTCTAACCAACAAACTTGGCTATGAGAAAGCTATTGCTGAGAAGGTCAAAAAACAGATTCAGCACAAAGATCAAATGCACCAGCTCGTTCTGGGGTGATCTTGAAAATGGGCTTATTAATACCCATATTTATAACATGACAAAGCAGTGGTTGAACCTGGCCGGGTTCTACGACTATTATGTCGCAAACACCCGAAAGAGACTGGATTTACCTTACGCCTAACGGCGAAAAGCCTGTTGTGCTAACAAAACGTCAGAAACAGGTTCTTGATCTCATTGCGTCTGGTTATCGCACCAAAGAAATTGCATATGAGCTTGGGTTGAAGCCGGAGACTGTGAGTATGCACCTTCGCGCCACCCGCAAGAAATTGGGCGCAAGGACTAATGCGCAGGCAGTAAAAATCTCCAGATTTGCGTGATCACTCCTATGCTCGTCAATTTAACTTCACAATATCTGAATAGTCATTTATGTGTTGTGTTATTTCTCAGGTACAATGCCAAGTGGAGACTTATCATGAAATGCGATATTCATATTATCAATCATCAGGATGCTACTTTTGCTGCTGGTGGTCCAATTTCTGGCTTTTCTCAAGAACTTGTCGGTGAATTAGGGTTAATTTTAGGGATGCTTGGGTTTATAATTACCCTGTCTGCCATACTGATAAGTGCACGAAGTATTTATCGTCAATTATGGCTTCAAGGTTTTCTGGCGTTTACTCAAAGATACAATGATATCATTGCTGAATTTCCTGAAAAAATTAGAGGTAGTGAATATTTAGAAACCAAACTTTCCGATATTTCTACTAACGGTAAGAAAGAGGAATTTTTGATATCTCTTCGAAAATATTATAACCTACTCTCTGAAGAGTACCATATAATGGAAAATTTAAAATTTAATAAGAAATTGGATGCAAAAACTTGGAAAGTATGGGTTGCTGAATTAAAAAGATTAATGAAATGCCCTGCTGTCGGCGAAGGGTGGCAAAAAATCAAAAAGGAATATGACGATGATTTTGCAGCCATGGTAGATCAATATTTGCCACCGGCAACACCATCTGTAGAGGAATAAAACTAGAGAAGATGGATGCTATACCAAAACAGGATGATTTTGAGGCTGCTTTCAAAAATTCGGAAGGCTTCTCAATATATTGGTGCCTGTTTGTAAATGACAGCAACAAACAGATATCAGTTGCTATAAGCGCTAAGGCGCTTAAAGATAATTACGAAAATATACACGAAAAATTCGCATCCATTATACCACCCTATATTTCAAATTATTTTGAAAATAACAAAGATGATCCAAGATTTATAGTAGATATAAACGCTGCCAAGATAGATCAGATTATAAAAAAAATAAAAATTGATGATAGCTTTAATCCAATAGTAAAAATTGGGATATGGGAGGATATCAAGGGCCTTTCAGAGCGAGAGGGAAGAAGAGAGGAACATTCTAGCTCTTGTCCTTCGCAGGATGCTCCGTTGGGTGGTTGGGAAATTTCTGTTGTGCAGCGTTATTGCAAAAAGGACCTTACAGCCCAAGCTTTAACGACAATTATAAGGGATATTGCTAAATCACTTAGGCAGTATGCGATGATCATTGAATTGCATGATTCAAATCCAGCGGGTAGTTGCGCTTGGCTCATTACCGCTTCAGAGGAATCACCGCCGCAATTCAAAGGAAGCTTTAAAAAGTGGGAGTTTGTTCACAAGGATAAGAATTACTCAATAGGTAAATGGCTGAAGGATTTTGAATTATCGCTTGGTGCTCAGAACATTCTAGAGCCAGATAACACTCGGTTGCTAGACGGATATTTGAGCTGGGCAGATGGAGATGGTACTTTCGAAACTTGGCTAAAAAGGCCTAGTGTTTACCATAGTGCTGTCAGTCACGTCGAGCATGGAGTTGGAATGTCACTCAATTATGAAAGCAAGACTAATGTAATTACGATTGAGGTGGCTGGCAGGGTGCCTCCATTTTATCTGTGCTACTTCCCTCCCAAAATAGTTGAAATGAAAAATCATGGCTGTGGGCCTCAGCCCACAATACTTTTGTCATATACCTCCAACCAAGACGAGCCAGATAAATTTGAAATATCACGCTTTACCAGGGATGATGAAGATAGAGATGATAGGTGCCTTTGTGGGCTATCTTATCCAGAACACAAAAATTGCGGGCAGCAAGGAAACGTATCCCCGTTACGGAAAGCTTGTCAGGAATGGATTCTCAGTCAATATAAGAAAAAAAACAGAAATGGAGAAAATGAGGACTGGCCGCTCCTATGTTCACCCGCAACATATTTAGAGACTCCGAAAAAAGGTCAAGGTGTTACTCAGATTTCCCTGCCCAGGGTAGTAAAATGGTATCAGCTGCTCAATAAGACATTTAGTTAATCATTTTGCTTTCCAGTAACAAATACCTGCTTCTAAAAAATCAACGCTTAAAGCAGTACCGATTTTTGATGCGCTGCTGCAAGGCGCATAGATTATGCCTAAACTATCCACATTAATTTTGGCAAAACTCTGAACGCCCAGCCCGGTAATGCGCTCTATTTTACCGCTTAACGATGTAGTTGAGCTTGCGCTATTTTCCTGACCTCTAGGTAAATGCTCGGGGCGATAAAACAGGCTGCCTCGATCTCCATTTCTTAGCGAAAATCGTTGGATAAGGTGCGGTGGTAAAGGGATTTTTAATGGAAGTTTGGCAGCCTGAAAATATAATAATTCTTCTTTTGAGTGAATTGTACCTTCAATATCTATAGGGTCAAAATAAGAGAGCATTTTCATTACTGTTGTCGAGTTTGGTCTTTCAAATAAAGATTGCCAATGCCCTGTTTGGATGATCGCACCAGCTTCTAAAAAGAAAACTTGATCTCCCCAATCTCTGGCATCTCCTGGATCGTGTGTAACAAGTAATGACCCTATGCCTAGCACATTTAATTGCTTTAAAATAAAAGCTCGAGCAGACCGTCTATTGGTAGAATCCAAGCTTGAAAATGGCTCATCCAACAGTAACATTTTTGGACGGCGTAAAAGAGCTCTAACCAAGCTTAACCGTTGGTTTTCACCTCCACTTAAAGATGAGGCGTGTTGGTCAAGCACATGATCTATGCCAAATTCTCGCATTAAGTGAGAGGTTTGGCTTATGAAATCGTTTCCAGTATTTTTATTAGAAATTGCCAATTCTAAATTTTGCCGCACGGATAAATGGCTATAAACATTTCCGTTCTGAAAAATGAACCCTAGATCTCTATCTCCGGGTGGGAAGGCACTGATATCTTTACCATTGAGCTCAATTTCTCCAGAGTCTTGTTCTTCAAGGCCAGCAAGAATCCGTAAAATTGTGGATTTTCCAGAGCCAGACTCTCCTATAATTACGACTTGCGCGCCTTCATCACATGAAAGGGAAAGGTTTTTCAGTATGGAACGCCCACCAAAGGCTTTTGATATTGACCTAATATGCAACATGGACACCGCCTAGTCGACGTTTTGGATAAAACAGCTTAAATATATAAAACCCAGAAAAGGAAAACAGCCCTAGTGCAATAGGAGATAGAGCTAATGTTCCTAACGCCGCCAATTTCCGCCAGTCCAGCCTCGTTCCCGTTGTCGATCTAACGAGTTCCAATGAATATGGCTCTACGTTGCGCTCAGTCAGAAACATCGCATATAGCAAATCATTCCAAACCAATATAAATCCAAGGCACAATAGGCCTACAACAATCTTAATCAGAGAGGGCCAAAAAATACGCCACAATGCCAAATCAACTGGATGCTTTTCAATATAAATCAGTTCATATAAACGCTGCTCAGTGCGGGAATATATGAAAATAAGAAACAAGCAGGCCATTGTAAAAACCACCGCTGTATGCATAAGGACTAGCCCCACAAACGTATCATAAAGCACGATTGTATCTAATAATATGTAGACAGGAAAAGCAAAAACGACCGATGGAACCAACCAGGTAAATATTGAAATATCGAGCAAATAGTTCACAAAATTACTTTTATAAAAAAACAAAACATGCACTGTAATTAGAGCAAGAAAAACACCAAAAAAAGATGATGTTGCCGACAATATAAGCGTCTGCTGGAGCGACGATAGGATTTCAAAATCAGAGAAAATTTCTGCATATATCCCTAAATCTAATACTGTACCAAACTGCTTTAAGCCGGAAATTTGTTCGGCGGGACTCAGGCTATAAAGCGAGAAAAAAAATACCGGGGCCATAGTAAATATATAAAAGAAAATCTTGGTTATAACTTTCATTATCCCACGACCTTGATGGCAGTGAATGCCTTCTGCCTAATCGCCAGCACCACAACAATGGAGAGCAATTGAAAAAGTAAAATATAGACCGCGCCAGCACCATATTGTTGTTGCACCAAAAATACACGTTGGAGGTTTTCTGTCCATGTCAAGGTTGCTGTTCCTGGGCCACCACCAGTCATTATGTGGATGATATCAAAACTACGAAATGACCAGAACAACCGAAATGCTAAAAGAGCAAACATGCTTTTATATATTATTGGAAATGCTATCATCAAATAAAGTCTGATTTTCTTAATTTTCTCTATTTTTGCTATCTCGAATATGTGCGTAGGTATTGTCGTAAGAAAGTACCATATCGCGATAGCGCAGATTGGGCCCCATTGCCAAAAATCAATCAATGCAACAGCAACCCAAGCTCCGTATGGTAAGGCTAACAGAGCTTGATCATTGCCTAAAAGGCCGAAAAATCTGAGAAATTCAGTTCCTGGACCTAGCTGATCGTTAAAATAAAACCGCGCCATTAGCCCAGCCACCGTTGGTGAAGTTAAAGCAGGAATTATTGCAGCTATTAACATCCCGAATTGCAATTTTTTACCCCAAAGTGTAAATAATAAAACCCCAATTAAGGCAGACGCTACAAATTGTAAGAACGTTATGGCGAGCATAGCCATTGACCGATCAAGGCCAAGCCAGAGCTCACCGCTTCTAATAACTTCTGAATAATTTTTTATTCCCGCAAACTGTCCAAATGTGGCCGGATTGGTTGGGTCAAGATGTATGAATGAATTCCATACATTCAGGAAAAAAGGTACAAAAAACGCCACAAAAATTACAAAAAGAGCAAGCCAAATTACAGGATGGGTCAACGTTGAAGGCGTATACTTTATCTTTTTACTTATGCTTTGTTGCCTAATCGTCATCCGACACCAACTGTTCCAATTTCGTTGCGACACGCGACAATGCTTCTTCAGGCGATATTTTACCAACAATTGCTTCAGATAGGTCATTTTGACTCAGATCACTTATGCGAGTGGCATAAGGCTTATTGCTCCAAACAAAAGCATGATCCAGAGCGGCTCTTTGCGCTAAAGTTCCAGCTTGAGAGCCATAAGGAGCTTGCCCATAAGCCTTTGCAGTAGCTGGCAACAACCCTAAAGCTGAAAGCTTCACTTGAATTTCAGGTCGGTTTATCCATTGTAGAAATTTGACGCTTGCATCGATGTGTTTTGAATTATTGCTCACAAAGAGACCCCATGACCCTGAAAAAGAGACAGGCGTATCCTCTACCTTTAAAGTCGGAATAGCGGAAAAAGCTGTTTGGTTGGCCACCTTATTCTCATTGTTATCAATAGCCGCCGATAATGAGTCACTCCACATCAAAGCAACGGCAACTTGCCCATTGAAAAATGCTGCCACAGCCTCGTCCCAAGTGTAATTTACTGTACCAGGTGGTGCTGCTTTTTGAAGGTCAATGTAATACGAAAGAGCCTCAACCGCCTCGGGGCTATTAATAGCCACTTGACCGGTCTCTGGATCAAAAACATTTGCTCCAAATGATTTAAAAAAATTACTCAATTCAAACCACATTGCTACATGGTTTTTAGCTTGCAACACTGTGCCAAATAAATCCGTTTCTAGAGTTTTTCCTGCAGCCATCTCTCCAGATTTGCGCGTAAAAAACTCAGTAACATCCCTATATTGAGCCCATGTCATAGATTTTTCTGGTGTAAGCTTTGGTAGGTCGTAGCCATAGCGGGACAAAAAGGCATTTTGTTCGTCTTTACTTTCAAACAGATCTTTACGGTACCACAAGAACATACCCTGTGTGGTCATTGGCAGGGCATATAGCTTGCCCTGATAGCGGCTTGTAATATTCATTACAGATTGCGGAATATCCGCAAAATCAACATTGGGATCTTTAATTGATGGATGCGTTTCTAAATAATCATCGATATCAACTACCCAATTGTTTTCAGCATATAACCCAAGCTCCCAGTTTGGCCCCATTACAACATCATACCGACCAGCCTTTGAAGAAAAGTCAGATAACACCTTATTTCTTAGGGTCACTAAATCAAATTTAAGAAAGTCAACTTCAATGCCATTTTCTGCCTCAAATTCAGCGGATATGGCCTCAACAGCTTGGAGTGGTGCCCAATCCTCACCTATAACTGTAAGTTTGACTGTTTGGTTTTCACGAAAGAATGGTGCATTTGAAAATATAAAATAAAACACAACCACCAATGCAATAGAAGAAAAAACAATAGTTTTATTTATTTTTTTGAACATGATTGCGCGCCTATTTCATTTATGGTTGGAGTTGCTTTAATCAAAATTAGATATTTTTGTGTTTAAACTAGCATGCCAGCCTTCAATCTTATCTTCAACATAATCTTCCCATCCTTTAAAATCCTTGCCTTTATTTCTTGAGTACTCTTGTGCACCCTTTACGAATTCCCTAACAGCCTGCCCAATTTCTTTGGAAAACCCTGAAGCAAGTGCATTGGATTTTGTCGCATCGCTCAAAATTTCCAAAAATACTCGGTAAGACTCCAACACAGCAACATTCTTTGAGTCCCATAATTGCTCTTGAATTGATCGAATAGAGGTTAATTGTGATCCACATATTTTTATTTGCTCTTCTTGGAGCTTTAAGCTTGAAGTAGGAAACCCTTCTCTAAGCATTTTTCGTTGAATAGATGGTGACAACAGCCAATTTGCAAATTTAAGCGCATCCTCTGACGGATTGCCCTGACTCCCTTTTTTTGGAAATGCTAACACCCAACCCTCTACAAGTGGGTTGGCCTGATAAAGAGCGCTATTTGGAAGTTTGCGAATTCGAACATCAATGTTTGGATGGGCATCATGCCTTTTATTTTCTGATGGTTTTCGCAATATATGCATGAACGGAAAAGTATCACCATTTCCTTGCTCACTTTCAAAAATATTCAAATTTTTAAACAAAAAAGAATCGGTAAATCCGAATAAAGTACCTGATTTTCCCAACCCAAAATCATCTAGCGCATCAATCAATTTGACGTTTTGTTCACTTTCATCTACGGCAAAACTTATTACGTCTAATATCTTGAGATAGATCGTCATCGCTTCCTTAGAGGCTTCGCAATTAAAGCATACCGCTCCTCTTACACGCCCCTCATGCATCTCCATCTCAAGTGCGCCTAAGCTTCTAGCGATAGCGGTCCATTCATAAAAATATGCATCATCGGTTGTGGCATGACCAAACGGTGTTTCAATCTGTGGAGAGCCTTCCGTGGGTTTCTTACTGATAAATTGAAGATAGCCATCCCAATTCGACGGCAATGGTATTTTATTGTAATCTGAAATTTTCGCTTCTATTGCTTCAAAAACGCTTTTGTCTTTGGGCAATGATTGCCCTGCCCACGTACCATTGACAAAAAGGAGAGGCACATTGATCGAAAAAGGAATCCCGATTTGTTTATCCCCAGAAAAGCACCATTTTCGCCAACCTGGAAACCACTCATCCATATAGGCTCCAGATAAAAGGGGAAGACGCTTTAATGTCCCCTCGATTCGATGAGTCTCCCTCAAATTATAGAATTTTTGTTGAGTATGATTGTCAGTAATGCCTGGGACACAACTATGCGGAAGCGCCACTATGTCGAATGCAACAACTTCATCATCACCATTACTTGCCTCTTGCGGGTTTGAACTGCCACAAACTGATAAAGATGTGCCAACACTTTCTGGATAGTTCCAAGGAGCAATCGGTGAATCTATGGGGATAAAGTGAAGATCAAGTTCATTATTGCCATTGGTATAACTACCACGTTGGTACGCCTCATCAGAACCGCATTTAAACGGGCTTGTTGTAAAATCATTGCCTAGAAGGTTTTGGAATCTGGCTAAATTAATATCTTCAACAGCAATGCTAATAGTTTGGCTCAACCGAGGCGGCACATCTTCCTGATTTCCCAGAGATTCGTCGAATAAAACCGCTCTCTTCCGTGGCAAGTGAAGACCTTCAATGCCTTTCGCTATATTAATATATTCGTGAGCCAAAAACGAATTTGGATATCTATCAACGAAATAACATTCACCGTATGCGGCAATATCGTTGTATGGTAGGAAAAAGCTCGGTTCGCTTGGTAAGGTAAATCGGAATTGACAGGGCTTTGTTTCCTCTGACCCTTCCTTTTTAAGCAGTTCTTTTCTATTCTTACAAATAGATTTCAATTCTTTTTTTATTGAATCCAAACGTTGTTCAAACCGATCTGACCCCCCTGTTGGAATATGACTCGCCACTAAAAAAACGGGAGATTGACCAGATGAGGGCGCATAAACTCCATCTGGAACTCGATCCTTAGTTTGCTTTAGGAGTATTTTTGTTGCGCCAGTATAGCTTTGAAGATTCAATCCGGCAAAAAGCACCAAGGCGTCAGGGGCTCTGATTGTGTTGATGGCGTTAAATTCCCCGTTTCCGGTTCTGGCATCCATAAATATGTAATCTAGGTGATGCAGGTCTGAAAACGCCTTCAGTATTTGCTCTGTATTACTTGCTGCGGCTTCTTCGCTATGGTCACCCTCTTTCGAGACAATTCGGTTGAATTTCAATAACTCTTTAGAGTATTTTTCATCTGGAGATGAAGAATTCTGACCACATTGAATAAAGTGAAGAGAGCCACCACTTTGGGCCCTAAAGCTTGTAGTCGCCCCTTTTACCATGTTGTGGATTGTTTCAAGGTCCAGCTGCTGACCGTCTATTTTATTGAATAGCTCTAAAAACCCATCTTTATTCTCGAGAGTTTCATGGAATTTTTTAATCGCGGCCAGTTTATCTTCTGAACGTATACCATCAAGAACATCGCTTATTGGCTCATGTGGCAACCCGGGCGACTCAAAATCCATGTCCACAATGCCGACGCGAAACCCTTTGCGTTCAACTAAATAACGCGCAACGTTTGTCAGGGCTAAGGTTCGCCCAGTTCCGCCTTTATACGCGTAAAACGTAATCCTAATAGTCTCTTGCATGCCGCTCAATCTCTTTATATCTGCGCTACGAGGTTGAGAGGCCCTCTAAGTTTTTCGGGAGGTTTCTCATTGGAGTTACCGGTCTCTTTTCTTCGAAACGGAATCACTTTCGCTGGCCTCTCTTCTTCATCTAGATAAACATTACAATACCCATGCACCGCTTCCACCACGGATTCCCAAAACTCATTTTGCCTAGGCAAGTGGGATAATTGTCTAGATTTGGAGCGTTCCACATCAGGAGACCTAACTTTGAATTTACCCTTTCCTTCAACACCCTGCCCAAGCGGAAAAAACAGTGGAAATGGTTCTGAACCGTTTTGGTTTGACCATAAACTTCCAACAGCTAGACTCGGCATAGGTTGGCTATAACAACCCTCTTCCTCATCCTGTTTCGGCTTTTGCAACACATGCCACTCAACACTTCCTACCCCTAGTCTTTGAGTCTTGCTGATGATGTCAAACACTCTATCAACAAGAACATTCAGATGTCCCGCTTGCCCTATACCAAATGCAACACTGAGATTAGCCGCGATAATTTTTTTGCATTTATTTTCTTCGACGTGAATGTCGGGAAAAATTTTAGAAATCATTGCGGTCAATGAAATCAAAAAATACTCTCGCACTGATGGCTCAGCACGACGCAAATCCAACCCCACTTTTCCAGCTGACTTACGATCAATAAACTTCCCAGGTGGTAATTCGGTATTTACAATACCAACGAATGCACCGGTAATATTCAAAGCCTCTGAAAGACTATGGTTTGATATTCCGCTGTGTCCAAATAGGCCAAAATCGGAGCCGTTGTCTTTGTCCGTTTTTTGCCAACTTATGGCTTTACTAAGAGTGGAATTCGATAATCCGACATGGCTTGCAAAAGCCTTATAACTATGTTTTTGGTTTAGATAACAGTCAAAAAGAATCCTCTTTGTTGAGGATTTTAAAATACTTATCCTTTCCGCCCAACAATCACACCGCCCGATAATAATACGATAACAAGCATCTCGATAAATGCTCCCAATGCACGACCTTAAAATACGCAATTGCTCATATGGATTTACAGTGCGCCTCTCAATAATCGTGAAGAAACTGGCTCGGAGAACGTCAAGAACCTTTGCCCTCTCTTCCTCTTTTATGTCTGCACCATAAGTGTCACTGTCGCAGAGTGTTAAAACATCGCTCAAAACAAGAGAAAAGCTCTCAGAAATGCCTGATAAATCAACCCTTTCTCCAAAAATAGTTACGAATACAGACATTTTTCCCCACTTTCCATTTTGGAAAAATGGTATCAAATTTTCATTTATGTCAAGTTAAAACGGTTTTAATTTGTGCGTCTCTCGTAAAATAATTTCTAAAATGGAAATTTTTTTACTGCACCAACGTGGTATTTTTGACGCTATTCAACATCTCACTCTCTACCTTAATTATGCGCTCGCCAGCTCTCCGCCCAATAAACCTTGTAACTTAGTCCGCATGACTTTTTGCTATCCTGATTTTTGAGGGAACAGTTTGGTATATTCCAACATGTTTTCAACGATCAATCAGGAGGCGATATGAGTGAGGCACTTTATGTAGGTTTGGATGTTCATAAATCCAGTATTTCA